>JYOD01000208.1 GCA_000955785.1 Burkholderiaceae bacterium 16 | reverse complement strand
TCTAATCACCTTGAAAGGGGTGATATTGAGAGGTTGTCCCGACGCGCTCATGATAGGCAAGGTCGGTGCGTCAGCAATCAGCGCATTGCGCACGCCTGCGTCGCGCTTGATACCTTGGGGGCCGACGGCCGCTGCTGCGCCTTGGGCAGCGACAAACACCTGTGGGTCTAGTGGCGACTTCTGGTGTGTCTCATTGGAAAAGAATGCCGCATGTGTTTCAAAGTCCAACACCCGACTTTCGGTGCCCGCATGCGCTGCCATGGCCGTCAAACTTCCCAGGCCAACCACCAAGGAGATGGCGGTGGCGTACTTAAGTGTCAGCTTTTTAAGTATTTTCATCTCTTTCCTTTGCGAGGATTTCCAAATTCCGTGGCTTTTTTTGCTCGGTAACTGAACCTAGGTAGCAGGGCGCCTGTATGCCGAGTCACATTGGTAGCAATGCGAGGTGCCGGCGCGAGGTCCCTGCTTTGGTCGACAATGTAGCTGCACCTCGAAGGAGTGTGTCAGTCTGACTCTGACATAAGCGCTCTATCCCGCAACGCGGCTTCGATGTCTTGGCTAAGTCTAGGCACAGTTCATTCGCAGGAGCCACCACCACTCCCGTGAACAAGTTCGTCCAGCGTCCACTCACCCATGGTCCAAGCACAGCCTTGTCGTTGCACAGCAACAGCAGAAAGACCGTGGCGCTGGGCAGGAGAATGCCGGCCAATGACTGGACGGCGTTGGTGAGCAGGCCTAACGGCACCCCGGGCGTCAACACCAGCCCGGCCGCCAGCATGGTCAGGCCGAAGTAGACCGCATAGAAGCCCTTGGCTTCAGCCGGCTTGCGGTGCAGAGACTGGCGCACGGCAAACACGTCACCCAGCGCGTACGCTGTTGACAGGGAAACCGCGCAGGCACCAATGATGCTCGCGTCCAGCAACGGGAGTGATATCAGCGCCCCCAGTCCTTTCGAATCGGTTTCGGAGTCAAACTCAATCAGGGCATGGGGATATTTCAATGACGAAAGAGATCGTGTGCCGCCCGGCGCTTGAATTCATCGCCGGCACTGGCATATGGTTGACGAGGACGGCATCCTGCTGCGTTGCCTGCTCGAGGTGTGCAACGGCGTTGCTTACCTGCACAATACCCACGGTGTGCTCGTTGGTCAGCCACACGGATCTCTGCAATTGGTGCCGGCGAGTCGCTGAACTTGACTCATGATGTCAGTCATTGTCGTACCGGTAGCCCCGACGAGGCTGGAGCCCTTTTCCTCGTGCGAAGGCGTAGGAAAGTGAATGGCCTCAGGCCTGATTTTCCAGCAATGTCAGGGCAAGACGCCCCGTGACCAGTTGCTGTGCCACGCCCGCAACGCGCGCACCCAGGTGTTCTGCGGTGCGCAGATCCGCGAGGGGTGGTACCACATCGGATCCTTCATCAGCGTTCGACTGGGCCGCTGCGCCCAGGAAAAATCCATGACGATTCAGGGAATCTTCAGTCGACTTCGAATTGTTGTGTCCCGGCGGAAGGCCGAGGTTCACCCAGTGCATGCCGTGCTGGGCGGCGAAGATTGCAATCTGCTGCAACGTGGCCAGCTTGTCGCCCGAACGCGAAGCCGCGTTGGTGAAGCCCGCCGCCACCTTGTTGGCCCACTTTCCGCCCTTGGCAAAGACATTGCGCGAAGTAGCGTCCATGAATCCCTTGAACTGCGCCGATGCACTGCCCATGTAGGTGGGCGCACCAAAGATAATGCCATCCACCTTTTCCAGTGTGTCCCAGTGTTGATCGATTTCGTCGACACTGATCAGCAGGCTTTCCACGCCATCAACACTGGCTGCGCCGCGTGCGACGGCCTGTGCTTGTTTGGCGGTATGTCCGTAGCCACTGTGATAGACGATGGCGATCTGGGTAGAGCTGGAGTTCATGGTGCTAGGCCTCAATGTAGTTTGCAATAAATTGAATCTTCCTGCATCACGTGAAACGCCGTAGAGCTGGGACAGTGACGGAAGTTAGGGGCCGCAGCTTGTTCGCTGGAAACATGTCAACGAATCGTTGAGTTCTTTTGAATATTACGGAGGCAACCGCTCGCTAGCCTGATGGAGGTATCTTGGACAACATCCCTTCTGTGCCGACTCCATCGAAAATGCCGGGGGTAGCAACGCGCGCGCAACTCATGCTAGGTCCCCGAGGTAGTGAGAACGATCCTGCCGACGCTCCGGTTTGGACTCCATGCGTCGATGCGCATCAGCAGCTTTCGACGGCGGGAACACGCTGTCGATCACTGACGTCAGGCCATCCGGGGTGAAATGATCGAGCCGCCGTTCGCTAAGCCGACGCACCATCGCGTACTTGACGGATTGTGGCCGCGATCTCTTTACGGTCCCGATGATCTGGGAGCGTCCATAAAGCACTCGCCCCAGCGGCAGCGAAGCCGCCGCCTTCCCATGGTTGGCGCTCTGCCTGAAGGCCAGGAGCGTGCCGTACTTATCGTCTATTTGAATACGAGCCAAGCGAAGTCAATCGCACGCTGTCGATAGACGACGCGCTTGAACTGCTATGCGCACCGTCCGTGAAGGGGTCACGCTTGCGAGTTACGCGACCGCCGCCATCTTGTGGCGCATCCGCGCTAGCGGAATCTCCAGTAGCGGCGCTGGAGATTCCGGTGAACATGATTGTGATTGCAGTGATCAGAATTGCTTTGTTGAGGTATTGCATGGCGTTCTCCGGATCGATGAACAAGTTAGCGTCTACGTGGGAGAGCAGTATATTCAGACAACGGTAACGGATCGATGGCTATTCAATTACGAGATTGCAATCTGCCGCACACCCTACCGGGCCGCGGAGTCCTCAGGGTGCGAGTTTGTCACGTACACCGCGCCGCTTTCTTTGGCTGACAGTGCAGGCGCATACGTTGTGAAGACTTGATTGAGGAAGAGCAGCCAGATAGAGCGAGCCCTGCCACGTGCGTGGGTAGCGGATATCGGACACCGGAGCCTGGTCGGCACCGATCCCCGGGGCAGTCCAATCGGACCAGGACCAAAAGCGGGGCATTCAGACCCACCCCTTAGGGCTTGCAGGGAGAAGCTTGCTTAGGCCTCACCTCACCTTCAGTGCCTTTCCGCTGGAAACGCTACCTATACGCTTTGGCCGCAGTCCGGTCTGGTCCCAAGCCTTTCTCCTGGGGCAGAAGTTGAGCCTGTGTACTTTTGACGGGTCAGGAAGCTCCCGAGCATCGCAAGGCCGACCAGCGCGAGGACCGCACCGAGTTCGAAGTCCGCTGGAATGCCTACCCGGTCCACGACGCGGCCGCCGAGAGACGAGCCAACCGCGATCGCGACCTGAATTATGCCAACGAACAGTGCTGAGCCTGCTTCCGGTAGATCGGCTGTCGATTTCTGAATCCACAAGCTGAGGCACAGTGGAATCGCGCCAAATGCGGTGCCCCACGCAAGAACGATCGCCACCACTGTCGAGGCAGAATGGCGCAGCGCAGGCATCATCAACAGCGAGATCATCAGCATCAAGACCATCGCACCCAGCGACGCCTTGAGGGTGCGCGTTACCGTTGCCGAGACGGCGAAATTGGAAACGAAGCCGATGGCTCCGAAGCCCAGTAAGACCCAAGTAATGCTCTTGGTGCTGAAGTTGGCGTATTGCAGCAGGAAAGGGGCAATGAACGTATAGGAAGAAAAGTGAGCGCCGAAGATGAAGGCGACCATGATCAAGCTTCTGCGCGAGTGCGTCCGGCGCAAGAGCGCGAACAGATCAGCGATGCGCAACGCAGCTTTCGAGGGCAGTGATGGGACAAGGATAGCCTGGGCTACCAAGGCCACGGTTACGAGAATACCGGTCGCCATGAACGATGCCCGCCATGACGCAGGGCTGGCGATGAAAGTGCCGAACGGGACTCCGATCACTGTAGCAAACGTGACCCCTGCTAGAATCATCGCAGTCGCCCGCGCTGCTTCATGGGGCTGCACCAGTCTTCCCGCGGCGGCAAGCGCGAGAGTCCAAAAGCCTCCCAGGCTTGCACCGAGGATGGCGCGCCCGATCAGCATGACCGCGAAATTGGGTGCAAATGCGGATATTAGATTGGACGTCAGCAGCAACACCGAAAGTATGAGCAGGATATAGCGGCGATCGACCCGTCCTGCCCCCAGCATCATGCCTGGAGCGGCAATGGCCGCCATCACGCCAGGGATCGTGACCATGAGGCCAGCGGTGCCAGGCGTTACGCCGAACTCCTGGGCGACTTGTGGCAAAAATCCGACCGGCAAGAATTCCGTTGTGACGAACGCAAATGCGCCCACGGTTACGGAACCCACCGCTAGCCAAGCCCGCATAGGGGTGGGGCTGCGGGCTTCGTTCAATTGGTCACCTACCGGGTGACTGTTTTCCATCATCATAAATCTGCTTCCAGGCTATGGGTCTACAGTTGGGAACGCCGATAGGTCTACCGCGACATCGTGCAGACAGGCTTTCCGGTAGCTCCATCTCGAAGCGGACGACGGCATCCGTCAACCGCGCCGATGTAACAGGAAACGCCAGCCTGACCTCGACACACGTGGTCAGGCTACCTAAGAAGTGCGAGGCGGGCTCGGCACCATACCATCGGTTCATGCATTGCGCTGGCAGGTTGCAAATATAGCGCTAAACCCCGGTTACCTACAGGGGTATTTTCGCATGCAGACCTGACGACAGAGTCGTTTGCCTTCGACGGGTTCTTACTCGAACAATGCTGACTACTCGGCGTCGATTTGATTACCGTTCTGTCATGCTGGTGGCGCAAGTCCGAACTATTGGATGGATAAAAAAGGTCATTGGCGAGTCGCGCTTCAGAGCGCCTAGGATTCGTGTGCCAATCCCCTTAATTCAGGATTCCACGTGATGAAGATATCGAAGACCCAACTCGCAATCGGCATTTTCGCGATGGTTTCAGTTATCGCGATCGCTCACAGCGCGAACGCAGCGGACATGACCCGAGACGAAACGGAGATACCAGCGCGCTGTGCAACTGATAACCGGCGGCGGGAAGCGGTGACGGTGACAGAGCGATTTGGCTTTTTTTCATCGCACAATCTTATTCGACCGTATCGGTAGCGTGATAGTGCCGACATATACAACGACGCGGCGATCATGATCACCTGCGCTACAATCTCCTGACCGCGCAGGGCCACCTTCCTTCCCTGATCACGTTCACCGAAGCGACCGATCACCTTATCCGGAATCCGCAACAAATGGTGGCCGGTTGGTCCATTTTTTTCTACTTGTCACGCAGATCGGCCTGCCCGCGAGCGCGGCCT
>JYOD01000207.1 GCA_000955785.1 Burkholderiaceae bacterium 16 | reverse complement strand
TAATTCCGTCACGTGGATAAGAACGCGATATCCGCATGCCCAAGCTCAAACAGAAGATATCGGGTGGCTTCCGCGTTGCGCAGGGCTTCCAAGCCTTCTGCACCATCCGCTCCTATCTCTCCACACTGCGAAAGCAGCAGCGCGAACTCTTCTCGGCCTTGGTCCGCACCCTCTCCGGCTGTCCGCCTTCGCCAATCCCTGCTGAATAGTTACCCCACCGCAAAGAAAATCGCGGAATGGTCACTGTCAGGGGCCGCCAACGATCCTGAGAAGGCCAACGGGTTCTCTGCGGTAGCGAAGGTGGAAATGGCCGACGACGCAACGGTCATTGAGGAGACGCCAGGAATAGGGCCCGCACAACATTCCGACGCCGTGTGGGATCCAAGAACGTTTACCGAGCAGCAACGCACGGTCCTTGTGCTGCTCCTTGCGGGATTGCCCAACAAGGTTGTCGCGCAACGGTTGGCCATGACCGAAAGAGCCGTGAAGGATCACGTGAGCGGGATCGTTGAGTGCCTTGGCGTGACCAGTCGCAAGCAAGCCATCCCGATAGTAAAAGGTCAACGGATGGCGGAGGTCCTAGGCTCCAAGCGCTCGCGTTCCGATCCTGGCCGACGACACCACGACGGCTCAACTCTGCAGGCAGGGACAATTTCTTCCACCGGGTCAGCGGCATGCGGTTATACACAACTCT
>JYOD01000206.1 GCA_000955785.1 Burkholderiaceae bacterium 16 | reverse complement strand
CAGGCTGCTGAAGTACTAACCGCACAAGCGGCAAGGCTTCCCGCTGTATGGCTGATGTGCCCCCTATTTTTCACAATCCGGAAGCTGCGCGTCATTTCATCGATTTTTTGATGATTTGGCGCCCGTTTCTGGCCTCATTACCGCGATTACTGTAACTGCGGACGGATTTGTCCCAGCGAGCGCATGCGCACCAAGTTGTACGCGGCCATGCTCAACACAAACATCTGGTCAACTTTCTTCAGTCCGCGCACCATCACTTGACGCATGCGCCCCACGGTCTTGGCCCAGCCAAAGCCTTGTTCGATCAGCTTGCGCTTTTGCTGCGAAATGGCATAACCCCCGCTGCAGGCGATCTCATCCGGAACCGCCGAGCGTCGCCCGGAGGTGTTTTGCGCCACGTGGGGCGTGACCCTCATCTCAAGGCAAGCCTCAATGAACTCGGCCGCGTCATACCCCTTGTCCGCACCCACGGTGACTTCCACGTTCGCATCGTCGACCACCTGCCGGGCGTCGTTGACCATGACCTTGGCGGCTTCGCGCTCTGCATGCCCGTCAGCAGTTGTCACCAGCGCGCTGACCACCAGGCCGTGGCGGTTGTCGCTCAGGGTATGGCCCATGTAGCGCAACTCACTGGCGGTTTTGCCTTTGCGATAGAGCCGGGCTTCGGGGTCGGTCTTGGACTGGTGCGTTTCGTTGCTGCGCTTGCGACCTTTGAAGTTGCCACCATCATTGGCTTCGTCCTCGCCGTCTTTGCGTACAAAGCTCTTGTGGCCGGCCCAAGCCTGAATGAGTGTGCCGTCCACGCTGAAGTGTTCGCCGGAAAGCCAGTCCTTCTTTTGCGCGATGGCCAGTACTTCGTTGAAGAATTCGATCACCGCATCGTGCTTGATCAGGCGTTCGCGGTTCTTGGTGAATACGGTGGGCACCCAGACTGCATCGTCCATTGCCAGGCCAATGAACCAGCGAAACAGCAAGTTGTAGTGCGTCTGCTCCATGAGCTGACGTTCGGAGCGAACGCTGTAGAGGACCTGCAGCAGCATGGCCCGCAACAACTTCTCAGGCGCGATACTGGGTCGACCGCCCTTGATATCGGCCTCGTACATCCCGGCGAACAGCCGATCCATCTTCGCCAGCGCCTGATTGGCCATGGTGCGGATCGAGCGCAGTGGGTGAGACTTCGGTACAAAATCCTCGAGCCGCCGCATGGTGAACAGGCTTTCGGTGAAGGTGTCGGCGCCGCGCATGAAACGTCGTAGGGTGTGGGGTTCTCAGATCAACGCTTCAGCCACTCGAAGCGCTGACTTCGGTCGGAGGTATTTCAGCGGCCTGCTA
>JYOD01000205.1 GCA_000955785.1 Burkholderiaceae bacterium 16 | reverse complement strand
CCTGTTACATAGGCCGCATCCTCCGAGCACAGATATGCAACCAGGGCCGCCACTTCCTCCGGCTTGCCAAGACGACCCACGGGAATCTGCGGCAGGATCTTTGACTCCATGATCTCCTGCGGCACCGCGGTGACCATCTTGGTAGCCAGGTAACCGGGCGAGATGGTATTGACCGTCACCCCCTTCCGTGCTAATTCCAGCGCCAGCGACTTGGTGAAGCCGTGCATGCCGGCCTTGGCGGCGGCGTAGTTGGTTTGACCGAAGGCTCCCTTGGAGCCATTAATGGAGGCGATATTGATGATGCGGCCCCAGCCACGCTCGACCATGCCGTCGCACAACGGCTTGGTGACGTTGAACACCGAGTCAAGATTGGTGCGGATGACTGCATCCCAGTTCACCTTATCCATTTTCTTGAAGGCCATATCGCGGGTGATACCCGCGTTGTTCACAAGAATATCGACCCGACCCAGGTCGGCCAGGATCTGCGCCATGCAGGCCTGGCTCGCGTCGTAGTCAGCCACATCCACCGGGTATGCGCGCAG
>JYOD01000204.1 GCA_000955785.1 Burkholderiaceae bacterium 16 | reverse complement strand
CGGTTAGTACTTCAGCAGCCTGCTAGGCTTCAAACCATGGTCACAGTTTCCAGGCGGGGATCATCAGTTGCGCGGTGCGCTGGTACCTCCGCTTTAACCTCCGGCTGCTTGAATGCCAAACGATGTCCCCGGGCGCGCACGCGGACAATGTCGCAATTAAATTGCGACTGACGTCTACTATCCTCTGCGCCGCAGACCGGGTGACCAAAATCCCCGCTTGCTCTACCGTCACGAATATCGACACGCAGGCGAGCGAATTGAAGCCAAGGGCTCCATTACCCATTGATTGGTGCCGACGTCGATATACCGTCTGAACGTGTTGCAATATTCGAAATAATGTACGATGCTGGAGTCACCATAGAAATGGAGAAAACCATGGCATCATACAAACAGCTGCTTGCGGAAAAGGAAAAACTCGAGGCTCAACTTGTCGAAGTACGAGCAACGGAAGTCGCTGGGGTTATCGAGCAGATTCAAGCCCTGATGGCGCAGTACGAGTTGACTGCCGACGACATCGCTCCAAAGCGTCGCCGTGGCCGTCCCGCAGCAGGCCCGGCGGCTAAGGCTCCGGCAAAACCCAAGACATCTCTGCCGCCAAAGTATCAAGACCCCAAGACAGGTGCAACTTGGACTGGCCGTGGCCGTGCACCGGCTTGGCTCGGCAAGAATCGCGACAAGTTCTTGATTCCAGAAGCGTGAGCGCTGGGCGGCCCAACGACCGTCGGTTTGCTGCAATTATTGGCAAATAGTCGCCGCGCCGCGTGAGTCCTTCATTTCAGTTGGGGCCAAGCGGCCCGGCTTTCCTCCGGAAAACTGAACCCTTCCGCGAGCACGGGCGTGTGCCGGCTCGGCCCGAAAACGTGCACTTAGCTTCCGCGCATGAGGCCATCAAGTTTGTGCGGCAGAAAATCCCGGGAGATTTTTAGTCTCATGTTTATGAATCTACGCTGTTGGCAACCTTGCGACCGACAGCAGCGAAGAGGGGCATCCGGGCCACACCGTTTGGGTAGCTGCTATCATGCCGCGCATTGCGTGCGGGTGAAGCTCAATGGTAGAGCAGAAGCCTTCCAAGCTTATGACGAGGGTTCGATTCCCTTCACCCGCTCCATCGTGACTCTGGCTCATGCCTGGTTAGAGTCACGGTCCAGGGCCACTGGCATTGCCGCAGCCAGAGCCCGCAGCCACGTCTGCTGACGACGCACTGGACCGGTGGTCCGAACCAGGTTTGTGCTGGGACCTCATCTGGCTCCCTACAGTGAAGGGCCGGTTCCGCTACTGGTGCATGATGCAGGATGCCAAGCCATTTCGGGCGGCCACCCATGCTTCGTTCAATGCGAGCGCCTCAGTTGCCGGCAAGGCCTTACCAGCGGGCTGCGCAACGGAAGGCTCCTCGGCTACGCCCAAGCAGGGCGGAAAATCCGTCGGGAGAAGCCACTTCGCCAAGAAGGTGCCTAGCGCGTCGAGCAGCACGCCGGAACTCAGCCCTTGCGCGCCGCCAAGGCGAGGACTCAGTGAGGTTACCCCGCTTCATTGGACAGTCTTACATTTGAACTTTATGTCGATAGTTGGGTTCCTTTTGATGGCGTCGTGCGAGTTGTCCACGGGCGGGCGGCGGGGCGCCTGTGTCGCCCACGACGCCGCCCGGCGGTGGACAACTCGCTGGCGATGGCGTCGGATTGTGCGCAGCGGTGAATCTGTTCAAATTCGTGTGGCGAACGCCCGAACGCGATCGAAGTGTA
>JYOD01000203.1 GCA_000955785.1 Burkholderiaceae bacterium 16 | reverse complement strand
GGTTTTTTGTGTGTGCCGAGCATGTCCAACAGCTCGGGGGTGCAAGTCCCCTATCCAACCTGATGGTGGTGAAGGATTAGTGAAGCGCAAGGGCGTCGTCGCGAGGCGGGGTCTGAAGGAAGCGTGGAGCAAAGCCACGACCTGACGAACAGAAACCAGATATGAGGCCTACCCGGCTGGACGAGCGAGCACATGATCGCGAAGTCCATAGCCATCAAGAGCCGGGGTGGTAAATCTGGCAGGTGTGTGGTGAAGGCGGTTGGACTTACCTCGGGAGGCCTGCTCCGGTGTCCTGAAATCGGGACTGAGTGACCCGCAAGGTGCACTGATCGCCGGGCAGGAGTCAGCAAACGGCATAGTACGGCAAGCAATGCCGGAAGGCCCGAACGGAATAGAGAGGCAAGTAGGCCGGAGAACTCGACATGGAAGGGCAGCAGAAAACGCACCGCGGCCTTGAGCAAGGGAGGAGGGGTGAAGCCCCGGCGCCCGGCCCTCGAGGGGCTGAATCCATGGCGGCGAACCCCGAGACTGAAAGCCCGTCGGTAAGCGACCGACTGATGGAGGAAATCTGTGAACCGGAGAACCTGAGGCAGGCCTTGAGGAGGGTAAGAGCGAACAAGGGGGCACCGGGGGTAGACGGAATGACCGTCATAGAGTTACCGGCATACCTGAAGTCGCACTGGGCTGAGTTACGGGGGCAACTGCTAAGCGGTACCTACAAGGCTCAACCTGTGAGGCGGGTCGAGATACCGAAGCCGGACGGCGGCATCAGAAAATTGGGTGTGCCGACGGCAGTGGATAGATTCGTTCAGCAGGCAGTCATGCAGGTACTGCAACGGCAGTGGGATTCGACGTTCTCGGATGCCAGCTATGGCTTCCGCCCGGGGCGCTCGGCGCACCAGGCGGTAGCTCGGGCTCAGGGCCACATCGAGGCGGGGTGCAGATGGGTTGTAGACCTCGACCTGGAAAAGTTCTTTGACCGGGTGAACCACGATCTTTTGATGAGCCGGGTGGCGAGGCGAGTGAGCGACAAGCGGGTCTTGAAGCTGATTCGTGGCTTCCTGACCTCGGGGGTACTGGAGCAGGGGCTGGTTGGCCCCACGGAGGAAGGGACGCCGCAAGGCGGCCCGCTCTCGCCGTTGCTCTCCAACCTGCTGCTTGACGATTTTGACCGGGAACTGGAGCGACGCGGGCTCCGCTTCGTACGTTATGCCGACGACTGCAATGTCTACGTGCATAGCGAGCGGGCGGGCCAGCGGGTGATGAGCGGGCTGAAAGCCTTCCTCAGCAACAAGCTCAAGTTGAAAGTCAACGATTCGAAAAGTGCAGTAGCACCGCCCGAGGAGCGGAAGTTCCTTGGCTTCAGCTTTCGAATTACCTCGCGGGTGTGGCGTGTGATTGCGTCCCAGTCCGTGCGGCGATTCAAGGCAAAGGTAAGGGAACTGACGCGCCGCTCACGCGGGATTGGCCTTGAGCGGATGGTGGCAGAACTACGCCGCTTCCTGACTGGCTGGCGGGGGTACTTTGGCTTCAGTGAGTTGCCAAGCACGCTGCGCGAACTCGACGGCTGGCTGCGCCGGCGCCTGCGCTGTTTCCTCTGGAAGCAGTGGAAGGTCAGCCCGGCCAGGTTTCGAGAACTGCGGGCCCGCGGCATTGGCCCCGACCTGAGCGCCCAAACTGTGGGGAGTTCACACGGGCCATGGCGACTAAGCTGCAGCCCCGCCCTCAACATGGCCCTGCCTAATCGGTACTTCGACGAACTGGGACTTCCATCATTAGTACGCAAACCGATTAACTAGACCGAACCGCCGTGTACGGACCCGTACGCACGGTGGTGTGGGAGGGGCCGGGCCGCGAGGCCCGCCCCTATCCCGATTGC
>JYOD01000202.1 GCA_000955785.1 Burkholderiaceae bacterium 16 | reverse complement strand
AGCGGAGGTTCCTGGGTAGGGCATAGGGCGTAGGGTCGCGATGCGACACGCATCAGCCTGCGCACTGCGAATGCACGCTTTCCGGCATGTCGAGCTGGCCGATTGCCACGAACGCCTGATCGAGGTCGGCCAGCAGGTCCTCCACGCTTTCCAGCCCGATGTGCAGGCGGATGACGATGCCCTGCGCCGACCAGTCGCTTACGCTGCGCGCGCGGCGCATGTCGCCCAGTACGGCAAGGCTTTCAAAACCACCCCATGAGGCACCGATACCGAACAGCTTGAGTTTGTCGACAAAACGCTCCGGTGCTACCTGTGCCGATGAGCGCAACGTGAACGACAGCAGCCCGTTCGTGCCGTGACAATCGCGCCTCCAGAGCGCGTGATTGGCGTCGCCCGGCAAGGCGGGGCAGAAGACCTGTGCCACTTCGGGGCGTGCCAGCAGCCAGTTGGCCACGACCAGCGCGCTGGCCTAGTGCTGAGCCAGCCGCGCGCCAAGCGAGCGGATGCCGCGCTGAACCAGATAGGCGTCGTCGGGGCTGACCGTCATGCCGAAGGCGTCGGCCAGGGCGCCCAGCGCCGGCCATGCGGCCTCGGTGGTGCAGACGGTGCCCATCATCACGTCCGAATGACCACCGAGGTATTTGGTGGCCGCCATCAGCGAAATGTCCGCGCCGAGTTCAAGCGGCCGGTAGAGCAACGCGTCCGAGATGTCCGCATTACCGGTGCTGGCCGCGCAGCACTCGATCCTGTCGCTGGCGCGCGCGGACATGCCTGGCGTGGCCACGCACATGCGGCCGTTCCTTGGCAACATCGGCACGACGCCGTCGCGGGACCTGCCGGATTCCCATAACTGTGCGGATTTCGGCCAATACCTGATCGACGCACCGCACCGCTACGGCATGAGCGAGGCGGACCTGCACGCGGCCAAGACCGATGGCCATATGGATACCGACGCGGTGCGCGAAGGCTGCATCCTGATCTGCCCGGTGAAGGTGCCGGGTGCCGGCGTGTACATGGGCGATATGCACGCGCAGCAGGGCAATGGCGAGATCGCCGGCCACGCGACGGACGTATCCGGTGAAACGGAGCTCACAGTGGAGGTGATCAAGGGCCTGGCTATCGACGGCCCGATCCTGCTGCAAAACCTGGAAGACCTGCCGCCACTGGCGCGACCGATGTCGGCGCAAGAAGGGCAGAAGGTGCGCGAGCTTGGCGCACGCTGGGGCCAGCGCGACATCGAGGAGTCCGGTCCGATTACCTTTATCGGCAGCGGGCCCGATCTCAATGCGGCCACCAAGAATGGGCTCCAGCGCGCCGCTGACGTGACCGGTCTTCTCTATGATGAGGTCCTCAATCGCGCGACGATTACGGGATCGATCGAGATCAGCCGGCTTCCCGGCACGGTGCGTGTCACCTTCCTCTGCCCGCTGAACGTGCTCGACCGAATGGGCGTTGGTCATCTGGTGCGGGAGAACTATCAGCTGGGCTGATGGGTGATGCATCAGTTGTGCTGCCGGAGTCGGTGGCGCAACCGGGCGGGTGTGGAGGCCAGTCTAGCGCGACCGGCTTGCCGCCCGCCTTCTTCAATTGGGAAAGTGCGATTGGGTAATGCCAGTGAAGCGGCACCACGCGCGTGCCAGGAATTCTCATTGTTTAACGAATTACTCATCAGTCAGAAATATAGCGGACAGATGGATGCCTGAAGAATGAGCGCACGAGCTTCGGGTTGCGTCCAATTTGTGCAAGCTGCTCGT
>JYOD01000201.1 GCA_000955785.1 Burkholderiaceae bacterium 16 | reverse complement strand
TTTGATCCTATCTCAGCGATGGGGTTGTGTGAAGCGATCCTCGTAGAGGATCGCGAACTGGTTCATGGCGGCTTTCCAGTCGTGCGTGGCGCTGCCCCACTTGCCGGTGATGTTGCGCAAGGCTAGCCACAGCAGTTTGGTGGCCGCTTCATCGCTCGGGAAGTGCCCGCGGGTCTTGATAATCTTACGCAGTTGCGCGTTGATGCTCTCGATGGCATTCGTGGTGTAGATGATCTTGCGGATGGCCGGCGGGAACGCAAAGAATGGAATCACCCGGTCCCAGGCGCGATGCCAGGAGGCTGCAATCGGTGGGTAGCGCTTGCCCCAGTCGCTTTGCTCGAAGGCCAACAGCGCCGCCTCGGCGGCCTCAACCGTGGCAGCCGTGTAGACAGGCTTGAGCGCGGCCGCCACCACACGGCGGTCCTTCCAGCTCGCGTAGTCCAGGCTGCCGCGTATCAGATGCACGACACAAGTCTGCAGTGTCGTGCTCGGGAACACCGCGTTCAGGGCCTGCTCCATGCCCTTCAAGCCGTCGGTCACCGCGATCAGGATGTCTTGGGTGCCTCGCGTCTTCAGGTCGTTGAACACCTTCATCCAGAACTTTGCCCCTTCGGTGGTCTCGATCCACAGGCCCAGGATGTCACGCGTGCCATCGGGCAGCACGCCCAGCGCCAGATAGACCGCCTTGCTGCGCACGACGCCATCCTCGCGCATCTTGACCCGCAGCGCGTCGAAGAACACGACCGGGTACATGACCTCCAATGGACGGGCCTGCCAGGCGGTGACTTCCTCCATGACCGCATCCGTTACCGAGCTGATGAACGCGGGCGACACCTCAGTGCCATACTGCTCGACCAGGAACGCCTGGATCTCGCGTACCGTCATGCCGCGCGCATACATGGCGATGATCTTGTCGTCAAAGCCAGTAAAACGCCGGTCGTGCTTGGGAATCAGGATGGGCGCGAAGCTGCCGTCGCGGTCGCGCGGGATCGCCAGCCGCAAGGGTCCCGTGTCCGTAAGCACGGTCTTGGCGCTGGAGCCATTGCGCTGGTTGGTTGCATCCTCGGGGCGCTCGGCACCCGCCGGGTAGCCCAGGTGATGGCCCAGCTCCGCGCCCATCGCCCGCTCGATCAGGGCCTTCTTGAACGCCATGGCGGCGTCTTGCACCGCCTCAGCAGTCATCGGACCTTTAACGAACTGATCGATCAGCTCCTTAGGGATGGTCGGAAGGTCCCTGGGTATGGCCTTTGGTTTGC
>JYOD01000200.1 GCA_000955785.1 Burkholderiaceae bacterium 16 | reverse complement strand
CCGAAGCCCCTCGCGTGTGAGGTGCGGCCATCGTGCATCTGCATGCCGGCGACCCAGAACCTGCCAGCCGGACCGCACTACCGAGCGATTCGAGCCGATCCCGCAGCGGTCCGGGCGCACTCCAACTGAGTCGTGAATCTAACGCCCGGCGGTTCGCCAGCCATGAGGCTCGAAGAGCGCTTGCGCCGTGCCATTAGATTCAGCCAGCGAGCGCCATGCTCGGACTACCCCGGGGCGAGGTATCGGCCCCGCCGCATCCCGAACCTCGTACCGAAGATAGGAGAAGATAAGTCAATGAAGTCAACCCGCCCTAAGCTGGCAACAGCGGATGCAAGCCGCCTGATGCGGACTTCCTGATTCATATTATGAGCAAAGTCATCATCACATGTGCTGTCACCGGTGCGATTCATACGCCCTCAATGTCACGGTATCTACCGGTCACACCGGAAGAAATCACTGAAGCCTCGGTCGGCGCGGCCGAAGCGGGCGCCGCGATCATTCACCTTCATGCACGCGATCCTGTCACGGGCAAGCCGGACCAGAGCCCCGATGCATTTGGCCGATTCTTGCCGCAAATCAAGGCACGCACCGATGCAGTGTTAAATATCACAAGTGGCGGCTCGCCCTACATGACGATCGAGGAGCGCATTCAGCCGTCAATGCGCTTTGCGCCCGAGTTGGCTTCACTCAATATGGGCTCCATGAACTTCGCGCTGTTCCCAATGCTGGCGCGTTTCAAGGAATTTAAGCATGCCTGGGAGCGCGAAGCGCTCGAAGCCAGTCGTGACCTGATTTTCCGAAACACCTTTAAGGATATTGAATACGCCCTAGCGCAATGTGCCGCCAATGACACGCGCTTCGAATTCGAGTGCTACGACGTGAGCCACCTCTACAACTTGGCGCACTTCGTCGAGCGCGGTCTGGTCAAGGCGCCGTTCTTTGTTCAGACCGTGTTCGGTATCCTGGGAGGTATCGGCACGCATCCTGACGACGTATTGCACATGAAGCGGACGGCCGACCGGCTGTTCGGCAATGACTATCACTGGTCGGTGCTGGGGGCAGGCAAAGATCAGCTTCGCCTTGCAGGAATGTCTGCCAGTATGGGCGGCAATGTGCGCGTCGGATTGGAAGACAGCCTGTGGCTTGGACGGGGCACGCTGGCCGAGAGCAATGCCGCACAGGTGCGGCAGGCGCGCCAGATTATCGAGGGGCTTGGACTCGAAATCGCCAGCCCGAACGAAGCCCGGGAAATCTTGCAATTGAAGGGCATTGGGAACGTCAAGTTCTGAGAGAAGGAACAGGGGCGGCGTTTTTTGCCAAGCAAATCGCGTTGCGAGGTCCATGGGGCTGAGCGCCGAGATCAGGCGCGCCGGTGCGGCCGACGCTGCAATCGGCCAGCAGTGCCTTTCACCGAGATGTGGCGACGCCGTCGGCTAGACCTAAATCGCCGATCTACTGTGCTTGATGCCGGGCCCCTCGCGGGCCCGTTGTCTTGGCTCATCGCATCGCTATTGCTTCAGACCAGCACGAGTCGAGCCAAGGTGCACGATGCGCGCGGGCAAAGCGAACGCGGTTGACGTCCATGCGTCAGCGACCCTCCCCATAAGGGGTATTCACCAGCGACTGATTCGCTTGCGAGGTCAATCGGCCGCGCGCACAATGAGGCTGGACGCAAGGTCGAAGTGGAGGTAAGCAATGCATGGTCACCTTGACTCACAAGCTGAATACCGCGAGGTTGGGGGCGAACTCATATCCGGCACCATTGTTGACTCGCGCACCACCCATGTTGAAGTCCTCGCGCGTCGGGCGACCGGGCCCATCTCTTGGCGTTTTCGTCAACCGCGGCTCGCGCTGTTCTGGTTTCGTAACGGCCTTAAAGAGTTGCATCTGCAACTCGACGGCCGCCGCATCCACTCGGGAATAACACAAGGAACAAACCTTGCGCTGTTCCCGGCCTCGATTTCAGTCGAAGGAGAGTTCGACGTAGCCCCGTGCTTCGACTACACGGTGGTCTTCCTTGACCCGGCCATTGCCTCCGAAGCCGGCTGCCACTTCAATCGGCCGTTGATTGCCTTTGGCAACGAAGATCTGCAACGTGGCCTTTCGGTCCTATGCCGTGAGGCGCGCAATGCAGACAGCCTTTACGGGTTGTTCGCCGAAGGCTGGGCAATGCAAGCACTCGCCCTCCTGGCGCGGGTCGACGGCAGCCAGAGAGCCGCCATTCGGCCGTGCGGTGGCCTCGCACCTAGCAGCTTGCGGCGCGTTATCGACTACATCGAGGCCGACTTGTCGCGGCCGTTCACAATCAAGGGCTTGGCGCAAGTTGCCGGTGTCAGTCCCCGACATTTCATCCGGGCTTTTCGCGAAAGTGCCGGGCAGACGCCTTTACGCTTTGTGTACGGTTTGCGTCTCGAGCGGGCCAAAGAGTTCCTCTTGGATCCTCGTCGCACCGCAACTGAAGTCGCCCTGGATTGCGGCTTCAGCCACGCTCAGCACTTCAGCACCGCATTTAAGAAGGCGACCGGCGTCACGCCATCCGATTTCCGCAGGGCTGCGATGCGTTAAGCGGCCCCGGGGTGCCGTAGTGGCGTTGGTCATCGTGATTTCCTTCAAGGACAAAGTTCGGTGGATCGCACATCAAACTAATCCAGACTTCACGGTGGTCACCCAGAACGAAATGGCCGCCGCGCGGCAAGCCGCTTCGGGCTACGCCCTACGCGCTTTGCCGCGCAGCGAGCGGCACAAGACCTAACCCGCTTCCTGGGACACCAACCGATGGAGAGCTCATGCTCGAAATACGTCTAGGTTGTCGGTCAACCATTCCGTTAACGAACGTGGGGCCTTTCCGGTCAGTTCCTCGACCGTTGAGGTCGTTTCGGCGATCACAGACTCGCGGAACATTTGGTCGAGTCCAACCAAAAGATCGGCTACGAGCGGAGCAAGTCCGGCGCCGAGCAGAGCCTCTCTCTGCTCGGCAGGCGAACGTTCGACGTAAGTAACCGGATGTCCAAGTAGGCGGGCCAACTCCTCTGCCACCTGGTTCATGGTCCACGCACGTGGACCAGACAGGTGGTACGCACGTTGCGACGCCGGCTCGATTTCCTCGAGCAATGCAATGCGGGCCACTTCAGCAACGTCGCGGGTATCGATGAAGTTCACACGCCCGTTACCCGCTGCGCCGGCCCAGGAACCGGCGGCGATGTGTGGCCCCAGACGCTTGAGCACATGGCTGAAAGTGCTAGGGCGCAAGACGGTAGATGCGATCGGCTGCTGCGCCAAATGCGCTTCGATCTGCATGTGCCAAGCGATGGGAAGAAGTCGGGTCGCGGGACCAAGGGCGGACAGTTTGACGATGTGCCGAACGCCTGATGCAACTGCTGCATCGATCAACGCGATTTCGTTGGCGACCTGTTCGAGGGAGGTGCCGTGCGCGATGAAGAGCCGGTCGATGCCGCGTAGGGTCTCCTCAAGCGTGTCCGCGCGTTTGAAGTCGACCTTGAATGGGATCACCCCTTCGGGGAGTCGCGCTGTGCTGGGTTGGCGCGTTAGCGCGACCAGGTCGATTGGGTCAGCGGCAAGCAACGCCGTCAATGTAGCCCCAACGCGTCCTGTTGCCCCCGCGATGGCGATCCGCGGTTTCTTGATCTTAGCCTTGGAGGGGTTGATCATGGTTAGTACCTCTAGGGTGTATCATGGAACGAACGATCCACATATCTTGGAACGATCGGTCCAATTTGTCAAAGGGTATTTGAATGAGCGGTAAGCCGCAATACGACGAAGGTGCCGTCATTGATGCAGCCCTGGATGCCTTCTGGCGTCACGGATACGCGGCTACATCGATCAACGTGTTGACGGAAGCGACCGGACTATCGCGTTCAAGCCTTTACCAACGTTTTAAGGACAAAGATGGCCTGTTCCAGATGGCACTTGCAACTTATACGGATCGGGTGCTACGGAGGATGAAGTCATACGAGGGCGGCAGTGCCCGTGCGCGGCTCGAGGCGCTGCTGCGGGGGCTGCTGCCGATGGGGTCCCGTCGCCCCCCTGGTTGCCTGCTCGCACGAAGTTGTGCCGAACTAGTCGATCTGCCGGCAGCAGGGCAGCAGGCGGCGCTCTCGGGGATGAGTCAGCAGCGCGATCTGCTCGAAGGTCTGCTTCGGGAAGCAATTGCAGATGGCGAACTGCCAACTGATGCAGATGTCGCTGCGTTGGCTTGGTATTTTCTCGGCGTGATGCAAACGATCTTGAATTTGCCGCAGGCGGGTGCTAGCAGGGGCGAATTGGACCGCATGATCGCCGTTGTGATGTTGGCGTGGCCGGCGGCCGGTGTCGCACAAACGAGATCTTGAGCCTATACGGGGCTCGATGGCCTCAATGTGACCGCGACTTCCATCATCATGGCGCCAACGAGGCGCAGGATGGATGCGTCGTTGGGGAAGATGCCCACCACGTTCGTGCGCCTACTCGGAATCCACGTGCCGCTTCGCATAGGAGCCGCAGTGCATTTGCGTTCTGGGGCAACAGGTGCATGTTGCACAACCCGATTGACGACTACCACGGATTCCGTCGCGCCATGCACCGGATCACGCTGGCGGGAACGAGCCCAGTTTGGGCGGCCGAGTCTAGCGATAGTTTTCGCGCGAGATCAGGATCTGCTCGATAAAAGGGTCTCGCTGCATCAGGACCCATCGATCTCTGCCGATCCACTGTTGCGCGCTCCAGTGCATCGCTACGGTACTGTGCAGGTCTTCGATGTGGTCCAGACGCATGCAGGTGTCCTCGCGCGCGGTGGGCGTGAGGGGCATGCGCCTGTCAGGCTCGGCGATGTCGCCTATATCTCCTTTGTGCGGGACTTCGACGGCAATTGGCTTGAAATTTCGCAGCGAAAATCCTTGGTGGGGACTTTGGGGTGAAGAGTAATTCAGTGCGTGAGTTCGTTGTCGCGGATTGACAGATCGGAGAACGGCGCTTTCGGGTTGGAGTATTCGTACTTCCCGGGCAGAACCTAGCGCTATGAGAACCTAGCGGTATGGTTCAAGCTTTCGGTGGCAGATTCCACCCTCAATGCGGCTCTGGCAGCAATGCTAACCCGAGTCACTTTCGTTCCGATGCGCCGTGTATATCCAGAATTGGAACTCGGCATTGTCATATTTGCCCATGCTGCGCTTGGTTGTAGAGCCCAACTTCTTCGGTGCCCGGCATGCAGCAAACTCTGTATGGCGGCAGCGCACTCTGCTGCGGCTGCCACCAAACAGACCATAGCGAAAGTGGAGGCGTTAGCCGAAATCAAGCTCCATGATCGGACCGGAGCCGGCGGCGATCGCCGCTGCCAGAGATTGTATTTCGGGTAGCAGCTTCTTGAAATAGAAGCGCGCCGTCGCGACTTTCGATGCATAGATCGGGTCGGCAGAGGCGGCGTTGACGAGCCCTATCGCAGCCATACGTGCCCACATCCATGCTAGACCGACATGACCGGCAAGCCGAAGGTATGATGCAGCAACGCTTCCCAAGACGTGAGGATCCGTCTTGGCTTGCATCGATACTTCGTGCGTCGCATTCCGCAACACATCGGTCGCGCTCAAAAGCGGGGCGGTGAATTCCCGCAGGACTGGATTATCGGCATTCGCGTCGATGAACTCGGTGACGATTGCAAGGAACATCTCCAGCCGTGTGCCCTGGTCGAGGAGAACTTTGCGTCCTAGGAAGTCCATGGCTTGAATGCCGTTGGCACCTTCGTAGAGCGGGATGATACGTGCGTCACGAAGATGCTGTTCGACCTGGTTATCCACGATATAGCCATGTCCACCAAGGACTTGCATTGCCAAGCTGGTACATTCGACGGCGAGGTCGCTGCTGAATGCTTTAACGATCGGTGTAACCAGCGCAGAGAGTTCTGCCGCCTGATGCCGAATCCCGGAGTCATCGCCGAAGTGCTGGGTGTCGGCCAGCTGGCATGCCCACTGCGCGAATGCTCGTGTTCCTTCGATATAGGCTTTCTGAGTCAGCAGCATACGGCGCACATCAGCATGCTCGATAATCGGATCCGCCGGGCTGTTACGGGCCGATGCTGTTGGGGACCTTCCTTGTGTGCGGTCCTTTGCATAGCCCAGTGCCTTCTGGTACGCCGCCTCCATCAGTCCGATTGCATTGACCCCGACAAGGAGCCGCGCGTGGTTCATCATAACGAACATAGCCGCGAGCCCCTTGTCTGGCTCGCCCACCAGATAGCCCGTTGCACCATCGAAGTTCATCGTGCAGGTGGCGTTCGCATGGATGCCCATCTTGTGCTCCAGGGAGCCACAAGTGACTGCGTTGCGTTCGGCCAGATCTCCTTCAGGTGACACCAGGAACTTTGGAACAAGGAAGAGGGAGATACCCTTGACGCCGGGAGGCGAGTCCGGTAACCGGGCGAGTACCAAATGGACGATATTGTCCGTGAAGTCGTGTTCGCCTCCCGAAATGAAGATCTTCGTACCGGTTATGCCGAAGGTGCCATCGGCATTCGGTACTGCACGGGTGCGCAAAAGTCCGAGGTCGGTGCCGCAATGCGGCTCGGTCAAACACATGGTTCCCGCCCATTCGCCGGAAGCTAGCTTCGGCAGGTAGAGCGCCCTCTGCGCGTCTGAGCCATTTGCCGCCAGGCATGTGTAAGCCGCCTGCGACATACCAGGATAAGCCGCCCAGGCCATGTTAGCGCCAGCGAATATCTCCATGACAGCTGCATTGACCGCGTTCGGCAGTCCCTGACCACCATGCTCCGATTGACATGCCAGTGCGGTCCAGCCCGCCTCAGAAAATCGCTTGTACGCGTTCTTAAATCCCTCAGGCGTCGTCACCACACCTGACGAAGGCATGGTGCAGCCTTGGAGGTCTCCAATGCCGTTCAGGGGCGCCAGAATCTCTGTAGCGAACTGACCTGCGGCTTCGATTACCTGGTTGATCGTGTCGGGATCGGCAATTTCGGCAATTGCGGAGCCGGTGGACACGTCGAGCAGCTCATGCAGCACGAACTGAAGATCGCGGAGCGGGGCGTGATAGTAGTTCATAAGGTCCGGGTGTGCTGGCAGCCGCATGGCAGGCCAGAGAGAAATCGAGAAGGGCTGAGCGGGGCGCTATGCATTGCTTTGCTCGCCAACCAAGCGCGAACGCAAGTCTCTACGCAGGATCTTGCCCACCGTTGATTTGGGCAGGGCATCGACAAACGTAATGTGTCGTGGCACTTTATAGGCCGCAAGATGGGAGCGACAGTGTGCCTCCACTTGTTCCGTGGTGAGCGCCATATTGCATGGCACGATGAAGAGGTGCGGGGCCTCGCCAGAACGGTCGTCAGGCACGCCGATACAGGCGGCCTCGAGGACATCTGGCATCATTGCGACGACGGCCTCGATCTCATTCGGATAAACGTTGAAGCCTGAGACGAGAATCATGTCCTTCTTGCGGTCGACCATTGTCATGAATCCCAATTCGTCCATGACCACAATGTCGCCCGTCCTGAACCAGTCACCATCAAGGAACGCTTTCCGTGTTTCGTCCTCCTGATTCCAATAGCCGCTGAAGAGTTGTGGTCCCTTGATCAGAAGTTCGCCTGCAACACCGAGTGGGACGTCGTGCCCACTTTCATCTACTAGACGAACGTCGGTCGAAGGCACAGGAATACCGATCGATCCGCTTCGCCCAGGAGGATTGAAGGTGGCGCTCGGTGAGGTCTCTGTAAGGCCATAGGCTTCGGTAACAGGGGGAGCACCGGCCGCGAGCCATCGCTTTGCAATAGCGTCCTGGATTGACGCCCCGGCACCAATCACCAAACGGGTAGCGCCGAAGTCTACGGAAATGAGTTCCGGTGTGTTCACCAAGCTGTTGAACAAGGTGTTGACCCCGACAAGCATTTGAAACGGCCGCCGCTTCAATTCAGCAAGCACAGAACCAGCCTCACGCGGATTGGGAACCAAGCGATTCTCACAACCGAGCGATAGCGCCAGAAGTGCAGTTGCAAGCGGGAAGATATGATACAGAGGCAGCGGTGTCACCATTGATGCCTCCGAGCCTGCTAACGGTGGTCCAACCCAAGTCAAAATTTGCGCCAAACTCGCGCAAACTGACTTGTGCGTGAGGACTGCCCCCTTGGAAACACCCGTCGTGCCACCGGTGTATTGCAGAATGGCGATGTCCTGAGCGGTCTGTGCAACTGGGGAAAGACTGCCTCTGTTTCCCTGCAGAATCGCTTGGGCTAAAGGTTGGCACGTGCGACCACCGGTCGTACCGGCTTGTTGAGCAGCGCCAGCGTCTTTTGCGAGTGCCACGAGTTGACCGACAATGGGTTTCATTCCAACAACCGGTGCCGTCAGCACCTGAACAATGTTGGTTTCCTCCAGCATGTGCTGCAGCGACGGCTGCAGTTGGTCGGCGACGATAATGCAGGTGGCGCCAGAATCCTGTAGCTGATGCCTCAATTCACGCGGTGTATACAGTGGGTTGACTGGAACCGCCACCATCCCTGCTTGAAATACCGCTGCCAAGCCTATCAGGAAAGCGGGGCAACTTGGCAGCATCAACGCTACACGGTCCCCCTTTTTCAATCCCGACTGCTGCAGAAAAGTCGCGAGCGCTTCAGACAGAATGCCGAGCTCTGCGTAACTAAGTGATTCCTCCAGGCAGGTTACCGCAGGACGCGTGGCGAACGAGGCGACCGCGCCTGCAATCATGGACCCCAGTGTCGCTGTCGCGTCCACATCAATCTCAAGCGGTATCCCGGGCGGATAGGAGCTATGCCAGCGTCTGGCTTCCATATTGATGTCTCTCAGTTGTTGTACCCTGGTTAGACCCCAGGGTTGTTTCGCTCTGTTGCCATCTGCCCCACGGCTTTCCGAATGAAATCGACTCCGTGTGGTGAGAAGCATCGTGACGAACGCGCAGCTCACTGGTAGGCCTACCGACTGAATTCTCGTGCCGGGGACTGGCGCAAACAGATGGCGCGTGGCTCGTTAGTTAACGATCGTTTTGCAAAAGATGCTAGGTTACACACTGAGTGATGTCAACAAGTATTCGCGGTTGGTGATTTGACCTGCGCATGCCGTTTGGTGCCCACGGCGTAGGAGCGGGACGCGAGCTGGGCGCCTTCGTGTCCCGAGGATGGCACTCAGTCGGGCCGAGAAGAGACAGCGCTTAGACGGGCTTCGACGGCCGATGTACAGGACGGCATCCGGGGCACCCAGCCCTGGCGAGCGCAGGCCGGTATCTTGGGAATTGGCAGTCTGTTGCGCCGCAGCATCAACCCGAGGCAGAACTTTCCTGAACGATCGTCATGCTATAATTCGTGCCATGTCCTGAGTTCGAAGTGAGCCGAAAATGCGCTACTCAAGCACGCACAAGCAGGAGACGCGGGAAAAACTCCTTAACAGTAGTCAAGCGATTGCCAAAAAGGGTGGATTCGATTCAACGGGAGTCGATGCCCTGATGGGGGCCATCGGGCTCACGGGGGGGGCCTTCTATAGTCATTTTGACTCTAAAGCGGAACTGTTCGCGGAAGTGATCCAGCGGGAGTTGGCCAACAGCGCCGAAATGCTCGCAGGCGAAGATGAGACGGCCGAAGATCATTTCGTGAAACGCATCAGAAGCTATCTCAGCAGTTCTCATGCGCTGCATCCGGAATCAGGTTGCGTCCTGCCGACCTTGGGACCTGAAATCGCGAGGTCCGGGCCAGCAGTCCGCGCCTCAGTGGAGGAAAGCGCGAAAAAGCTGCAGAGCAGTTGGAGGCAGCGTTTGGACGATCCGGATGCGGCTTGGGCGTTGATTGCGCAGTGCGTGGGTGCCATTTTGCTGGCCCGGGTGGTTGAAACCGACCGGACCAGGCAGCAGATTCTCGCTTCCAGCCGTCGCTTTCTCGGTCGGTCTATTGAACGGCTCGAACCCCTCAGCAAGACCTAAGCGGTGCCGATGTAGCACCCACCTCCTCCGGGCGCAGTTCTGCGCCCTTTTGAGATCTTCTCGGTGCGCGCAGATATGTGCGTGCATGCCGCGGTACCGCGCTGTCATTGCGACGGCTTCGACTGCCGAGCCGGGCCGCACCGCAAGTGCTGTCGATGCTTCCGCTTCGGGGTCCGGCGCGCGAAGCCATGCAGCCAAGTGCGGTCGCGGCTTTTCTTCTTTCATCCTTACCATCCTCGCCACTTCGCGTGCCGCGCACAGGGTGCTCCTGAGCTTCTTCGTTGTAGGTGCGCTAGGGTAAGTTGCCCTTGACTCCTGCACGGGGGTGAAGTACTCTTTCGTTACTAAACGATCGTTTGTTAATAAAGGAGACGGTGATGGATGTCAGAGAGCAGAGGGTAGCGCTCGTGATCGGAGCGGGGGACTCCACGGGTGGTGCAATCGCCAAGCGTTTCGCCGCGGAAGGCATGGTCGCTTGTGTGACGCGTCGTACAGCGGACAAGCTCCAACCGCTGGTTGACTCCATTCACGATGCCGGCGGAATGGCCTACGCGTTTGGCACGGACGCGCGCAAGGAGGAGGAGGTGGTCGCCCTCATCGACAAGATTGAGTCCGAGATCGGCCCAATTGACGTTCTCGTATTTAACATTGGTGCCAATGTGCCTTCTTCCATCCTTGAGGAGACAGCGCGAAAGTACTTCAAGATCTGGGAGATGGCCTGCTTTGCAGGATTTCTGAACGCAAGGGAAGTTGCCAAGCGCATGGTACAGCGTCAACGCGGGACGATTCTCTTCACCGGCGCTACCGCGGGTCTGCGAGGCAAGGCAAACTATGCCGCGTTTGCGGGTGCCAAGCATGCGCTTCGCGCGCTTGCGCAAAGCATGGCCCGCGAACTCGGATCGAAGAACATCCATGTGGCCCATATTGTGGTGGACGGCGCGATCGACACTGACTTTATCCGTACCAATTTTCCGGAACGTTATGCATTGAAAGACCAGGATGGCATCCTGAATCCGGAGCATATCGCGCAGAACTACTGGTACCTTCATTCGCAACCACGCGACGCCTGGACCTTTGAACTCGACCTGCGTCCCTGGACTGAGACCTGGTAATCAAAACGTCTGACCAATGGGATAGAGACCGCTTCCGCACGATCGCAATGCCTTGCCATCCGAAGAAATTTTCCATTCTGTCTGTTGGTGGTCCAGCTTAGCGATGCGTCAGAGAGAGACGCGGTCATAGCGGGATGTCTACCCAATCCACCCAAGTTAAGCATCAACAATTTGGCATCAACAGGCCTTATAAGC
>JYOD01000199.1 GCA_000955785.1 Burkholderiaceae bacterium 16 | reverse complement strand
CCCGGGTTATTGAGAAGTTACCCACACCCCCTGGCAACCCATTGATTTATTGAGGGAATCCAAACTTTCCAGCACCCGGATGGCAGCGCCTGCCCCCAGCGAATAACTCAATTTGCGCATAATAGTGCCTAAAGAAGCATATTTACGCGGGGAGAGGCGGAAGGCATGAGCGCTTAGCCCGTCAACCTGTCATCAAAGGCGGGCAAATTCCTTTCGGTGGCACGCACGCTGTTCGAGGGCGCCCGATATCGGCCTCGAGGGCGGAGCGGTTTCTGAAGACTGGGAGTAGACCTTGGCTTCCCCAAATGGCGACAGGACGATCTGCAACGATGACGAGGTCCGGTACATCCGGCGCATCAATCTGGACTTGGTGCGCCGCTAAGGATTCCGCCGATCCACGATACCGCCTATCCCGCGCTGCCGGCCGAGCTTACCGCCGCCGAACTGGAGGCTGCGTTCATGCCGACACCGACCGAGATCCGCTTCGCGCGCAGCCAGTCTCGTCACGCCTCAACTTCTGTCCTGATTCTCGTGCAGCTCAAACTGCTGCAGCGCCTTGGCTACTTCCCCATGCTGGCTAATGTGCCGCCTGTCGTGATCGATCACGTGCGCGCGGCACCGCGAGCCCCCGCCCTGTCCCGCGCAACAAGTCAAGCGCTACGATGCCTCTGGCACACGCTCGCGGCATCAGAAGTTGCTACGCGGGTACGCAAGAACGCCCCGGCCAGCGCGGAGGCCATTACCGCCGCAACGGCCCCCAGCAGGAAAGCCAAGTGGTAGCCGCTATTGAGCGCAGTAAAGGCATCGGCACCCGCAGCGGCCAGGCCACTGGTGCGGGCGGCCGCCAGGCTCGCCAGGATGGCCAGGCCCAGTGCGCCGCCCATCATGAACGACGTGTTGACCACACCAGAGGCCAGGCCCGCTTCATCCGGCGCTTCGTCGCTCATTGCGGCCAGCAACACCGAGTTGAAGGCCACGCCCGCCCCCAGGCCCATCAGCACCATGCCCGGTAGCACGTCCAGCACGAAGCTGCCGCCAGCCGGCGCACGCGCAAACAGCACCAGCCCGACTGCCGCGACCAGCAGACCCAGCGACAGCGGCGCGCGAATCCCGAAGCGCATCACCAGCCTGGTCGATAACCCGAGCGAAAACACCGCCATGATGATGTTGGCCGGCAGGAACGCCAGCCCTACCTGCATCGCGCTGTAGTTCAGCAAGCGCTGCATGTAAAGCGCGGAAATGAAGAACCACGCGAACAGCGCAGCCGCCCACAGCACGCCCACCATGTTGGCCGTGGCCACGTTGCGCAACGCTAGCATGCGCAGCGGCATAAGCGGATGCGACACGCGCGCTTCAATGACGAGGAACGCGATCATGAGCGCGATGGCAATACCCGCTTGGGCAAGCGTTTGCGCAGACGTCCAACCGGCTTCGTTGCCGTGCACGACGGCGTACACCGCCAACAGCAGCGATGCAGTAACGGTGATAGCGCCCGCCACGTCCAGCTTGGCGCGATCAGCCTGCGGCCTCCCCGCGGGCAGCAGCGCCACACACCCGGCATATACCGCTATGCCTATCGGCACGTTGACCAGGAAGATCGAGTGCCAGCTCAACGTGCTCGTCAGCAGCCCGCCCAGCGGCACGCCGATGCTGCCGCCGCCCCCTCCCACGAACCCGTAGATGCCCATTGCCTTCGCGCGGTCCGCCGGCGAGGTGAACAGGTTCATGATGAGCGACAGCGACACAGCTGACACCACGGCACCGCCAAGTCCCTGAACGGCGCGCGCCGTGATCAGCAGCCCTTGTGAAAGCGCCAGCCCGCATGCGGCCGAGGCCAGCGTGAATAGCGTGATGCCCAGCAGGAACAACCGCCGATGGCCAAACAGGTCGCCCAGCCGCCCGCTCAGCAGCAGGAAGCCGCCAAAGGTCAGCATGTAGGCGTTGACCACCCACACGAGCGAGGTTTCGGTAAAGCCCAGGTCCGCCCGGATGGACGGCAGTGCGACGTTCACGATGGTCGTGTCCAGCACGATCATCAACACGCCCAGGCAGAGCACGATGAGGGCAAGCCAGCGCTTGCGTTCGTCGATGCCATGCGTCATGGAACTGCTCCTGTCGGATGCTGGCAGTTCAAGACTGCGCAGCGTTCGGTATAAAGGGCCGTCTCTACCGCAGTTGAACAGGCCGACTCGCATGAATCATTCGACCATCGTCATCTTGCCCGCGCGGTCTTCAGCGCGTTGGTCCACCACAGCAGGTCGTCGATCGTTTGTTCGGCGACGGCATCCAGGCGCATATATCGCCGCAGCCGGGACGTGGACCGCCGACCGAATCGGTGCAAGCTGCATTTCGACCGCGATCTCGCGCAATTGCTCGATTGCACGCGCGCCGCCAACGCTGCCGTAGCCGACAAAGGTGACCGCCTTGCGGCTCCATTCCGGATAGACCCAATCGATCGCGTTCTTCAGCACCGCCGACGGTCCATGGTTGTACTCGGGTGAAACGATGATGAAGCCGTCGGACGCTGCGATCGCTTCGGTCCAGCGCTTCACGACCTCGTCCTCGTATGCCGGCCGGCCCGGCATCGCCGGCGGGACCGGCGCGTCGAAGAACGGCATCGGAAAGGCCTCGAGGTCGAGCAGGCGCGCGTCAACGCCTTCGCGCCTCTTCAGATGGTCGAGAACGGGCGGGCTTTTCGGAGAAACGTCCCTGACGGACGCTTCCAATGATGACGGAAAGAACGGTCATGATGTGCTCCGGATGAGTGGAATAGCTTCGGTCCAGGCGCGGATCAACGCACCAGGCCCTTGGCGCGCAGCTCGCGGCCAATACGCGCGATTTCGCGCTCGCCTTCGATCAGCGCTGCTGGGCTTGTGTGCACCGAGTAGTGACCAAGATGGAGATCGTGCGGATGCGGGATTGCCGTACCGAGCACGAAACGCGCATCGGTCACAGCTTCGAACTCGATCGCCGCATCGGAATGGTCGAATACGGCCAGTTCACCTTTGCCGACCGGGTCGGGCGTGCACAGGCTACCGTCCATCACTGCGATCCAACCGACCTGGTAGCCCTGCGGCGGCTGGTAGGTCCAGCGCTGGCCGGCCTTGAGCTGCACAACGAAATAGTTGACGCCAGGAGGTGCATCAATCGGGCTGACCGCCCCGCCGCTATGGCCGAGCAGCACGCGCGCTGGGCCGTCCGACGGGATTTTTCTAACCGGAAGATGCTGGCTGAAGGCGGGAGCGAGTTCGCGCTCTGGCGGCAGGGCGACCCATAACTGGAAGGCCTTGATCGGGGGCACGGCGAAGCCGGAATGCCAGACGCCACGACCGGCGCTCATCCATTCGATATCGCCCGCCACCATCGTTCCTTCGTGGCCGGTCGATTCGACATAGTGACCTTGGCCCTCCATCGCCAGGGTCAACGTGGCGATGCCAGAATGCGGATGCCAGCCGACACCCTGTTGGCCGATCGCCTCCTGCGTATCGATGAGATCGAGGAATACGAACGGCTTGATCAACTTGCCTGCGTCCGAGGGACTGACCATGCGAACGACTGGCCCGTGCGCCTGGCCGCGCGTGCGGAAGACTACGTTACGGCCCACACCGACGACGGGAGTGGGCAGAGTTTCGATGACGGGATTCATGGGGCGCTCTCCAGTATTTGACTTGCGATAGATGAGGTGCCTGGTCAGGGGTCTGTATCGGTTTGCGCGTAGTTGAGGAAGTAGCCTGTGAACACGGTCAGCCCCAGGAACGCGAACGCCTCAGTCAGTTGCTCATCGCTCCAGCCGGCATGTTGAGCAGCCTTCCACGTGGCGTCCTTGACGTTTCCCGAATTGGCGGCCGCTTCCCTAACCAGGCTGGTCAGCACGTCGATCCTGGGGTCGTTCGTCGCGGCACCCGCCCGTAGGGTGGCGACCTGCTCCTCGGTCCAGCCGCTCATGCGGGCGAATCGACTGGCGATGCCGATCATGTAGCCGTTGCCAACCGCAGCCGCAGTGGCAACGCTCAATGCCCAACTCACCTTCGGGCCGAAGGTTCCGTGCTCGGCCGTTATGGCGCGCAGCGACGCGTATGCCGCCAGCACCGCCGGAGAATGCGCCATCTGGGCGTGCAGGTTCAGCGGGCGTCCGGTCGGGGAAGACTGGGCAATGCCGTGCAGAAGCGGACGCGACGCATCGGGCGCGTCCTCGACAGTATGGGTGGGGATTCGACTCATCGGTATCACCTCATTCGTGGTTTGCTGAATGCACTCCTTCCCGATCGGTCAGGTGCGTTCTCAAGTGGTTGCGTGAAGCGCGAAGTTGGCCTTGGCCCATACTGCAAACCTCGTCGGCTGCTGGCCGGAGACTTTGTTCGCCAGCGCGATCGCGTCGCGCGAGTCCGAGCCAAGATACGTGTGCGCTTCGAAGTAGGCGAGCAGCGCCGCGACGTCCCCGGCGCCCGGGAACCATCCGGCAAATACCTCGCGCGGGACTTGTCGGAATGAGAACTTGTTTCCTTGACGATTCAGGGTGGCGATGATCTCGTTGAAGCTCAGGAAATCGCCGACCAGCGGCAAGTGTTCACCGTGCCCCACGAGGTCCGGCTCCGCGAACGCGCCAGCCACGATGCGGCCGAGTTCAGTGATGTCACCCATATGGAAGACGCGCCGCTCGGGATCAAGCGGCAGCGCCCAACCCACGGTGCCATCCACCTGCTTCTGCGCGGCCATGACGCCGAGCAGGTTTTGATAGTAGAAAGGAGCGATCACAAACGTGTGGTGGGCGAATCCGGCGTCGCTCACGATAGGCTCGAGCTTCGCCTTGCCCGCGAAATGGGGGACATTGATCTTGCCGCGGCTGATCGTCTCCACGTTTGGGAGCGTCGACCAGATGAGGTGCTGCACGCCGGCGTCTTTCGCCGCGTTGACCGCGGCTATTGCCTGCCTGGGTTCGTCCGCACCGGCCTCCCAGGAATTGGTCACCAGGAACGCCCCATGTGCTCCGGCGAACGCGGCTTTGAGCGTTTCCGGCCGATTGAAATCCGCCAGAACGACATCGTCACCCAGCTTAGGATGCGCGACAGGATTGCGCGTCAACGCGCGCACCTTGAATTGACCGCTCGCCTGCAGCGCGCGCACAACGGCGCCGCCCTGCTGACCGGTTGCGCCGACGACGGCAATGAGCTTCTTGGTGTTCGACATGGTTGTTCTCCAGAGAGTACTCGTTGAAGCTGAGCTGCTTCACGCAGCGCGCGCGGCGCGCGCATTCTTCGCCGAGGCTATGGCCCCACTGCGTGTCTCCGGACTCATCGCCACGCCTCGTGCGCGAATGAACGTGATATCCGTGATGCCCAGGAAGCCTTAGGCGGCCGACAACTCAAGTATGGAGATTGAAGGGGCTTCACACTAGGCGGTAAAATAGGATTTGATTAATCCATTTTTGGAGCAATCCCATGCTCGACCTGAATGATCTGGCGATGTTCGTCCAGGTGGTCCGCGCCGGCAGCTTCTCCGAGGCGGCGCGGCGTCTGCGGATGCCCGCAAATTCGCTGAGCCGGCGCATCGATCAACTCGAAGTGCGGCTCGGTACACGTTTGCTGCATCGTTCGACACGCAAACTCGCGCCGAGCACGGAAGGTCAGGTACTGTTCGAGCGTTATGCGCCGGCGCTTGACCAGATTCTCGAGATCGGGCGGCTCCATGCAGATGAACAGGCACTGTCCGGCTCGGTTCGCGTCACCGCGATGGCCGGCCTGTTCGAACTCGTTGGCATTGAATGGCTGGTCGAGTTCTATGCGCGCCATCCACACATCAGCATCGATTTCCTGCTCGACGATACGCCGACCGATCTGATTGCCGAGCGCGTCGATCTGGCCTTGCGCATGGGCCTCGAGACCGGCAGTGGATTCAGGGTACGCCGGCTGGGGCCGAGTGCGATGATCCTCGCGGCGAGTCCCGGCTATCTTGAACGGCACCCTGCGCCACGCACGCTGCGTGAACTGCCCGAACACGACTGCCTGACGATTTCCAATCGGCAGGGCCGCAACACGTGGCGTCTGCAGGGTCCACGCGGAAGTCAGGAGGTGTCAATCAACAGCCGGTTCGCGGTCAACGACATGCGAGTGCTGGCGCAGGCTTGCATAGCCGGACTGGGTATTGCGCTTCTGCCGCAGTTAATGGTTCAGCCAGTCATTGCGCAGGGGAAACTGGTACGCGTGCTGCCGACCTATCGGCGCGCGAGCGCCGACCTCGGCCTGCAACTCGTCTACACGAGCCGCCCACCGGTGCCGCCCGCCGTAGCAGCCGTCGCCGAATTTCTCTCGGAGAAGCTGGGCGAAGCGATGGCCAAGGCCTCACAGAACGATGCCAGCCAATAGGTTCGTTGCTTTACCCAGGGCGGGCGAAGCGCAAAGGCGGCACACCAGTTGTTCGTGGGGCATTGCCTAAGGAACACATTGTGATGGCTGCCTGCGCGGGCGACACTCAGTTCAACTCTTCGTAGCCGGCAGCGAGCGCATCGAGGAGATGGCGCACGGCGGGCACCATCCAATCCACCCAAGATAAG
>JYOD01000020.1 GCA_000955785.1 Burkholderiaceae bacterium 16 | reverse complement strand
TTCTCCGGATCGAAGGCCGCGGCCCGGCGCCTGCCGATGGCGAACGCCGCGCGCCGCAGGCCCAGGGCCAGCGCGCTGGCCAGGGCAGCGGCCGTCCGGCAGCGGCCGGGCAAGGCAGCCCGCGCAACGGCCAGGTGAACGGCAACCGCGCCGCCGGCAACGGCAATCGCAATGGTGATGTCGACGGCAACCGCGCCGGCGGCAACGGCAACCGCAGCCGTGGTAGCGACGTGAACGGCAATCGCGCCGGCGGCGGTGCCAATGGCAACAGCCACGCGGCGCAGCCGCGCACCGGACAGGATGCCGCCCCGCGCGGCCGCCGTCCGGCGCCGCAAGCCGCGTTGCTGGGCGGCCAGCGCGCCAAGCCCACGCGCTGATCAGCATCGAGGCGGCCGCGCGCAATGTCGAGCCCTGGTCATGACCTTCCGGTTCCCGGCGATGGCGATGCGCTCGCCGATGACGGTGGTGTCCCGTATGCCACCCTCACGCCGGACCTGATGCTCGACGCCATGGAGGCCGCCGGTTTCGAACCCGACGGCCGCCTGCTGGCGCTCAATAGTTACGAGAACCGGGTCTGCCAGGTCGGGATCGAGGGCGATGCGCCGGTGGTGGTCAAGTTCTACCGGCCTGGCCGCTGGAGCGATGCCGCCATCCTGGAAGAGCATGCCTTTGTGCAGCAACTGGCCGACGCTGAAATTCCGGCGGTGCCGGCCATCGCGCGCGACGGCACCACGCTGCTGGCGCATGGCGGCTTTCGCTTCGCGGTGTTTCCCCGCTGCGGCGGGCGCGAGCCGGAGTTGGACCGGGCCGATACGCTGACCTGGCTCGGGCGCTTTATCGGCCGCATCCATGCGGTCGGCGCCACGCGCCCTTACCAGGCGCGGCCCACGATCGACGTGGAGAGCTTTGGCGTGGCCCCGCGCGACTGGCTGCTGGCGCAGGACTGCATTCCGGTGGAACTGCGCCCGGCCTGGCAGGCCGTCGCCGATCTGGCCATCGAGGGGGTGCGCCGTTGCTATGAGCGCGCCGGCGATGTGTCGCTGCTGCGTCTGCATGGCGATTGCCATCGCGGCAATGTGTTGTGGATCGATGAGTCCCAGGCTGGCTCGCGCCCGCCCGGGCCGCATTTCGTCGACTTCGACGACAGCCGCATGGGGCCGGCGGTGCAGGATTTGTGGATGCTGCTGGAGGGCGATCGTGCCGCCATGCAGGGGCAGATGGCGGATATCCTGGCCGGGTACGAGGATTTCGCGGAGTTTCAGCCGCGGGAGCTTTATCTGGTTGAGGCGTTGCGGACGCTGCGGTTACTGCATTACAGCGCTTGGCTGGCCAGCCGGTGGCGGGATCCTGCTTTTCCGGCGGCGTTTCCTTGGTTTGGGAGTGCGCGGTATTGGCAGGACAGGATTCTGGAGTTGCGGGAGCAGGTGGCTTTGATGGATGAGGCGCCGCTTTGGCCTGTATGAGGGGTTTTGGGGTTTGACTGCTTAACTTCAGCTGCTTAAAGGCTTAGAGTCAAAGGCAGTTTCACCACCCCTGCGGGGCGGCGACCTACTTTCTTGTCTTGCCAAGAAAGTAGGCAAAGAAGGCGCGCCGGATGGGGCGACCCCCCCTTGTCGGCAGACGGCCTGGTACACCTTCACGGCTCGCTTCGCATCGCGGGCTGGTGTGGCCCGCCCCTGGGGCGCTCCACACGGCTACACCGAATCGTTGATCGGGCGGTGGCGTTTCTATCCTCGACTCTTCGGTCTTTCAGGGCTTACTTCTTTCCCGGTGCTTTCACCAGCACTACCGGGCACGGCGCGTGCGCCAGCACGCGTCCCGCTACCGAGCCAATCACCGCATCGAAGAATGAGCCGCGTCCGTGCGTGCCCATGACGATGGCGCGCGCGTCCACGCTGGCGGCATAGGCGACGATGCGTTCCGGCGCGAAGCCGTGCAGTGCGTGCTGCTCGAAGGCGATGCCCGCGGCGGCGAGGATGTCCGCTACGGATTTCATGGCTTTCTCGCTTTCTTCCTGGTGCCAGGCGTCAATGGTGTCCTTGCTGACGAAGGCGCGCACCTGGCCGGTGACTTCGGGCGTCACATGGACCACGTGCACGGTAAAGCCGCTTTGCAGCAGCTTGCCTTCGACGATAAAGCGGGCGGCTGCGTCGGCAAAGGGCGAACCGTCGGTGGCGAGCACGATGTTGGTCATGGCGGCAATCTCCTGGTATGGCTGCAATCGTTGTTGGAAAGGGGCGGCGCCTGCATGTGTGTTGGGGGCGGCCACTGCGATCATCATGGCACCCGCGTGCCGGCCTTGCCAGGATCCAGATCAAATTGCGTGCATCTTTCCGCGCTTTGGCGATGTCGTTCCTTGCCGCTTTGACGGCTTCTTTGCACCGCGCCACGGGCATCTAAGCGCCTTTTTGATGTGCCGGAGCCTACCCTGCAGACAGGAAAACTCTGCCGGTTCTTCCGGCTTGCCGCCATGTGGATCTACTATAGGCTGGCGATCGGCGCGCTGGCCATGCTCGCGCTGATCGTGCTCTTTGCCAGGGAATTCGGGCTGGCCAGTGCCATCGCGCGCCGCGAGGAGGGTTTTGCGCGGGAGCCCGACGAGCAAGGGCCCTGAGGGAGAGCTGGCGCGTGGACAAGTTGCCGGCTGCGGTTCAGACTACCGGTGCGCACGCAAACGGCAAAGGAGAACAGCAAATGACGCAAGTCAAGCAAGATCCCACCGCTTATACGCAGACACCGGCTTTCGAAGCCGGCCGGGAGGTACGTTCGGAGGTCATGGGGGCGCAATACGTGCAGCGCGCTTTCGAGGCGGCGCAACAGCAGGGCGATGTCGGCCTCCAGCAACTGGTGACGGAGTTCGCCTGGGGCACGGTGTGGACGCGCGACGGGCTCGACCGCAAGCAGCGCAGCCTGGCCACGGTGTCGATGCTGATCGCGCTCAACCGTCCGCAGGAGCTGACCGGGCATTTGCGCGGGGCGCTGTCCAATGGCGTGACGCCGCGGGAATTGCGCGAACTGGTGGTGCACAGCGCGGTGTACTGCGGTTTTCCGGCGGCGCTCGATGCGGGCCGAAAGCTGACGGATGTACTGGAGGCGGCTGGCGCGAAGGAATGACGGGCGGTTGGCGGCGATTGCCAGCCGGGCTTGTCAGCGCTGCAGTGCCTGCGCCGCGAAGCTCACAAGGTAGCCGCTGCCCAGGCAGGCGGCAATCCATCCGGCTAGGATCAGGGCAGTGTCTTTGATGGTCATGATGCGTTCCTGCTGTCTGTCAGTGCGTCCCGGACGGGACGGTGCGCGCCGCACCGCCGTTGCCCTTCATACCGCGAAGCCGAATGGATAGTCCTGGAATACCGTGCGGGCGCCGTCGCTGAAGGTGTCGACCTTGCGCGCGCCGTCGGTGTAGGCATCGGTGGCGCGGTGCACGTAGCCGTAGTCGTCCCCGGCGTGCGTGCCGGCGGCAAAGGCGGAGTTCAGCGAGAGCAGGGCGGTGCCGGCGATGGCGGCAGCGAGGAGCAGGCGGGCGGTGGTGATTTTCATGATCTATTTGTCTTGTTGAAATCGGGAGAACATGTTGCGTCTCCATGTGACAAAGGATAGATCTGGCACTGATCTGGCGCGCGGCCCTGTATCGTATTTGATGTTCAAATTTTTTGATTAATCGTCGCTTGCTGTTCCAGGCGTTCTGCCTGGCGGGCCGCAAAATCCTGCGCCGCGGCCAGCAGCCACGTACGCAGGCGCGACATGGCGTCGCTCACGGGCCGCGAGTCGGGCACGACGAGGTAGTAGGCGCGCTGCGAGCGCATGGCTTGCGCCACCGGCATCACCAGCAGGCCCAGCGCCAGGTATTCCTCCACCAGGAAACGCGGCACCAGGCCGACGCCCAGCCTGGCGCGGGCGGCGCTGATCACCATGCTATGGTGGTCGTAGCGCGTGCCGCGCATGGCGTTGACGTCGCCGACGCCTGCCGCTTCCATCCAGTTTTTCCAGTCGAGCCGCCGCGTCGAGAGATGCAGCAGCGGCGCCTGCGCGATCCGCTCTGCGCTGACCGGCGCCTCGCCGGCGAAGAAGTCCGGATGGCAGACCGGCACGGATTCCTCGTCGAACAGGGGATCGGCGCGCCCGCCAGGGTAGTTGGCCTCGCCGTAGTGGATGGCGGCGTCATAGGGCGTGCCATCGAACAGGAACACATCCGCCTGCGCGCTGAAATTGACCACCACCTGCGGATGCTGCGCATAGAACGCGGGCAGCCGGGGAATCAGCCATTCCACCGCCAGCGTCGGCACGCACGCCAGTTCCACGATGCCGCCCGCACCCTCGTGCGCCATGATGTCCAGCGTATCGCGCTGCAGCTTCTGCAGGCTTTCCCGCACCTGGTAGCCGTACAGGGAGCCGGCCGGGGTCAGGCTGACGCGCTGGTTGGCGCGATGGAACAGCGCCACGCCGAGCTGGCTCTCCAGCGTGGCGATCTGGCGCGAGACGGCGCTCTCGCTCAGGCATAGCTCCGCCGCGGCGCGGCGCAGGTTCTGGTGGCGGGCGGCGGCTTCGAAGGCGCGCAGGCTGCTCAGGCTGGGAATGCGGGAGGCGCTCATGGTCTCAATGCTTTGGTGGGAATCCACTGGCGGGAATGGGTGCTGCAACTTGATGCAAATAAGTCATCATCCTATGCGCAAATCTCGCTTGATGTAAAAAAGTTGATGACTAAAAATGCCGATCTCTGGGAACCCAGCATCTTGGGTTCCCGCGTCCCCCGCCCCCCGAGAGACGGACCACGAGACGGGACATCACGACCATAAGGAAACGAGGAGACCGGCATGAATCGACTGCTTCGCATCATCGGCCATTGCGGCATTTCAATGGGCCTGCTCGCGGCGGCCACGGCCAGCGCGGAAGAATTCCCCAACAAGCCGGTGCGCATCATCGTGCCGTACCCGGCCGGCGGCACCACCGACATGGTGGCGCGCATGATCGGCGACCAGCTCACCGCGATGTGGAAGCAGCCGGTGCTGGTGGACAACCGTCCCGGCGCGGGCGGCATCGTGGGCACCGGCGTGGCGGCCAAGTCGCCGGCCGACGGCTATACGCTGCTGATGGGTTCGGTCGGCGAGTTCGGCATCAATCCCACGCTGTACAAGAAGCTGCCCTATGACGCCGCGGCGGACTTCACGCCGGTATCGCTGGTCGCCAAGGTGCCCAATGTGGTGGTGGTTTCGCCGGCGTTCGCCGAGCGCGCCCGCGTGCAGACGCTGGCGGAGTTCATTACCTACCTGAAGGCCAATCCCGGCAAGGTGAACATGGCTTCGGCAGGTAACGGCACCTCGACCCACCTGGCCGGCGAGTTGTTCCAGCGCATGACCGGCACGCAGATGAGCCACGTTGCCTACAAGGGCAGCAGCCCGGCGCTGGCCGACCTGATGGGCGGCAGCGTTGACGTGATGTTCGACAACCTGCCGGCGTCGATCCAGTTCGTCCGCTCGGGCAAGCTCAAGGCACTGGCCGTGACCTCCGCCGGCCGTTCGGCGGCGCTGCCCAATGTGCCTACCGTGGCGGCGGCCGGTCCGGTCGAGGGCTTCGACGCCAGCCCGTGGTTCGGGCTGTTCGCCCCCAAGGGCCTGCCCGCCGCGCTGGCGCAGAAGATCAGCCGCGACCTGGCACGCGCCACCAGCGATCCCGCCATCCAGGCCAAGCTGCGCGAGCAGGGCGCCGAACTGGCGCCGAACACGCCCGAGGCGTTCGCCGAACTGGTCCGCAACGACCGCCGCAAGTGGGGCGAGATCGTCAAGCTGTCCGGCGCCACGGTCGACTGAGCGCGGCTGACGCCGGGCCCCGTGCATGCTGCCGCGCGGGGCTGGCCAGATTTCTCGCAGTACGCCGCGCAGCCCCGCCTTTGCCTCTCTCCGCCTGCATTCCATGAGCACGCCAGTCCATCCGTACGCCTTCGCGCCCGCCATGCGGGAGCCGCAGGGCTCGCCCATCCGCGAACTGTTTCCCTACATGAGCCTGCCGGGCATGATCTCCTTCGCCGGCGGCTATCCCTCCCCGGCCAGCTTCGATGCCGGCGCGCTGCAGGACGCCGCGGCCAGGGTCATGGCCAGCGACCCGGCACAATGCCTGCAATACGGGCCGACCGAAGGCATGCCAGCGCTGCGTCGCGAGTTGTCGGCATTGATGGCCGGGCGCGGCGCCCCCCTGCAGCCCGAACAGATCGTGGTGACATCGGGCTCGCAGCAAGGGTTCGAGCTGCTGGTGCAGGCCTTCGTCGCGCCCGGTACGCCGGTGTGGGTGGAGACGCCGACCTATCCCGCCGCCGTGCAGGCACTGCGGCTGGCCGGCGCCGCGGTGCGCGGCATCCCGTCCGACCAGGACGGGGTGTGCGTGCAGACCCTTGCCGCCATGCTGGCTGACTGCCGTGAAGAGGAGCGGCCACGGCTGCTTTACCTGGTGCCCACTTTTGCCAACCCGAGCGGCCGCACGCTGGCGCTGGAGCGCCGCCGCGCGCTGCTGGCGCTCGCCGCGCAGCATCGCATCGTGGTGGTGGAGGACGATCCCTACGGCAGCCTGCGTTTCGACGGCGAACCGCTGCCATCGCTGTTGTCGCTGGCCGCGCAGGACCCCGCGCTGACGCCCTGGGTGATCTACCTCGGCAGTTTTTCCAAGACCATGGCGCCCGGGCTCCGGCTGGGCTGGATGGCGGGGCCCGCCGAGATCCTGCGGCGTGCCGTGATCGCCAAGCAAGTGTCCGATCTCTGCACGTCGCCGTGGCTGCAACTGGCGATGGCAACCTGCCTCGCCGACGGCCTGCTGGCCCGGCAGACCGCGCGCATCATCGACCTGTACCGCCACAAGCGCGACCTGATGGTGCGGGCGCTGGCCGATGCCTTTGGCTCCACGCTGCGCGGCGAAACCCCGCAGGGCGGCATGTTCCTGTGGTGCGAGATCGAAGGCGTGGCCGATGCGGCGAGCCTGCTGCCGCATGCCATCGCGGCGCGGGTGATGTATGTGCCGGGCGCCAGCTTCAGCGTGGACGGGCAGCGCTCGGGCGCGCTGCGGCTGTCGTTCGCCACGGCTTCGGATGAGCAGATCGTGCAAGGCGTGGAACGGCTGGCGCAAGCGGTGCGCGCCAGCCAGGGCGGCGCGGCGGCGGCGGCCGCGGCGGGCTGAGACGGTTCCGCCTATGGGATACTGGGGCGATCTTCCAGCCCCAGTATCCCTGCTCACCATGCCCGCTTCCTGGCCCCGCGACGCCTGGCCCCATTCCGGTTTCGACCCCGCCGCCCGCGACAGCGACGGCAAGCTGCTCCCCGGCGATCACTTGCTGCGTACGTGGTGGTGCCGTCCCGAAGTGGTACCGGTGGAGGCGTCGTGCGACGCCGAGCGCGCGCTGCACGCCGCGCTGATCGCGGATCCCCGGCGGCCGGTGGCCGCCGGCGAAATCGCCGCGCTGCAGGACGCCGATGCCCGCGAGAACTACGGCGTGGTGCTGGCCGTGCGCGAGCGCCTGCTGGCGGCGCCCACCGTCGAGGCGGCTTACCTGGATATCTTTCGCCAGGGCAACGTGACCGTACCGCCGGTCTTTATCGACCAGCTCGCGCACCTGATCGTGCACGGCATCCTGCATGACAACCCCGACCCGATGGAATGGCGCGCGGCGGAACTGTTCTCCCGCGCGCAGAAGGTGTCGTTGCAGGAGGGCGCGGTCATGCTGGCCGATGCCGAAACGGTCGAACTACATGCATCGGGGAGCGTCTACGGCGAACTGGGGCGCGTGCTGGCTCAGGCGCAGATCCCGGCGCGCAAGGTCGAACTGGATGTGCTGGATCGAGACAACGCCCAGGCTTACTGGACCCGCAATGAACGCCGCGACACCGTGATCCGCTTCGCCAGCGGCAGCGCGGCGCTGGGCGCGTTCGGCCGCGTGATCGCACGGTGGGTGCGGCATTTCTTCGGGGTGGAGGTGACGGTGATGCCCTTAAGCGCGATCGAGGATCGCCGCTGGGCCTGGCACATCGGGCTGGACGCGCAGGCCACGCAGATCCTCAACGACCTGTACCGGGGGGTGGAACTGGAACCGGAGCGGCAACGGCGCATCCTGTCGCTGTTCCGGCTGGATTTTGCCGATCCGTCCGTGGTCAGGCCGGACGTCGCCGGCCGCCCGGTCTATCTGGCCGCGGCGATGAACGAGGCCGGCGTCTTCAGGATGAAGCCGCAGAATCTGCTGCTGAATCTGCCGCTGGCCTCGGTGTCGTAGGCACTTGCCGCAATAGCAGCAGTGCCAGCAGAAGCAGCCATGTCCTCGCCATCAGCGGCGCCAGTCGCGATCACGGTCGCGCCATTCGTGCTCATGCTCATGGCGCTCGCGTTCGCGCCAGCGCTGCTCGCGCCATTCGCGTTCACGCCATTCGCGCTCGCCGCGGCCATAGTATCTGGGACCATAGTAGCCAGGTCCCGCCACCACGACCGGCTGGGGCGCGACATATACCGGGGCCGCTTCGTAGACCGGCGCGGCGCGGTAGACCGGGGCCGGCTGGTAGACGGGAGCCGGCTGATAGACCGGGGCAGGGGCGACGAACACCGGGCCGGGCAGGCCGATGCCGATGTCCACGTCCACGCGCGCGAAGGCCGCGCTTGAAGCAAGGCCCGCGACAGCGGCAAAGGCGCAAAGGGTGGCAAGTTTCCGCACGGGTGACTCCGGTTAGTAGTTGCCGCCACTGTAATGCGGCGCGCCGTTGTCAGGTATTAGCGGGCCAATACAACTGTGTCTTCTTGTAACTCCGGTGGAAATCAAGCGCTGCGCCATGGCAGGCGCCGCCCCAGCCAGGGCGCCAGTGCGGAGGTTGCGACGCCCAGCGCGATCAGCGCGAGCCCGGCCGAGAGATCCGCCGAGATGCGCTCCTGGAACGCCACCGCCGACACCACCAGCCCGATTACCGGCACGCACAGCATGGCGATCGAGGTTGCGGCGGGCGGCAGGGTCTGCGTCATGTTGAGCACCACGATAAAGGTCAGCGCGGTGGCCAGCGGCCCGGTATAGAACAGCAGCGGCCAGATCTCGGGCATCGACAGGAAGTGCGGCGCGCCGTCGCGCAGCAGTGCCAGCAGCACCAGCGGCACCGAGGCCACTGCGGTCTCCCACGGGATCATGTCGGCGCCCAGCCGCACCGCGCGGTTGGCGCGCAACTGGATGATGCTGAGCGACCAGGCCAGCGACGCGCCGAGCAGCATCACCAGGCCCACGGCAGTATGCAGCTGCCAGTCGCGCAGCGCCGGCGCGATCATCAGCGCGATACCGGCATAGCTCAGGCCGGTGGCGATCCATTGCGGGCGCGACAGCCGCTCCTTGAGCACCAGCGACGACAGCGGAATCACCCAGACCGAGGTGGCATACGCAATCACCGAGGCGCGGCCCGGCGGCACGTACTGCAGCGCCCACAGCGCCAGCGCGGTGAAGGCCGCCATCTGCAGCAGGCCCACGCCGATCACCATCGGCCATTCCCGCCGCGTCGGCAGCCGCAGCCGGCGCAGGGCGCCCAGCACCAGGAAGCTGATCGCGGCGGCCGAGACAAAGCGCGCGGCGGCAAACCACAGCGGGCTGACGTGGGTCAGGCCCAGCTTCATGACCGGCCAGTTGCCGCCCCAGATCGCCACGGCGCAGGCGAGGGGAATAAACCGGCGCCATCCTTGTTGTGCTTGCATGCTTCGACTCGATTCTCTGACCAGATTGCCCCGCCGCCGCGGATGGGTGGGGAAGGCTGGAAAGTCTACGGTCTATTGCGCCGCAGCAAAAACCGAAGCCAACTGCAAATCCCGGTCGCTGCAGCATAGAATGCTGCTATTCGAAAAAGCGGGAGCGCAACGTGCTGGACATTGACCTGGACGCCACGGATATCCGGATTCTCAACGAGCTGCAGCGAGACGCCAGCCTGACCAATGTGGAGCTGGCCAGCCGCGTCAGCTTGTCGCCCTCGCCATGCCTGGCGCGGGTCAAGCAGCTGGAAAAACAGGGCGTGATCTCGCGCCGGGTGACGCTGCTGGATGCGCGCCGGCTCGGCCTGAAGGTGGTGGTGTTCATCCAGATCTCGCTGGACAAGCAGCGCCGCGAAACGCTCGATGCCTTCGAGCGGCGCATCACCACCTTGCCGCAGGTGATGGAGTGCTACCTGATGTCGGGCGATGCCGATTACCTGCTGCGCGTGGTGGTGGCCGACGTGGAAGCGCTGGAGCGGCTGATCATCGACCAGATCACGCGCATCCCCGGTGTGTCCAGCATCCGTTCGAGTTTTGCGCTCAAGCAGGTGCTGTACAGCACGGCATTGCCGCTGGGCTGAAGCGCTGGCTCAGGAGGACGCCCGCAGCGCTTCGCGTGCCGTGAGCGCCACCACGCTGTCGATGCGCGTGTCGGCACAGGCGACGGCGATGCCGTCGGACAGCAGGGGCGCGGCCAGCCGCGTCAGCACATTGCCGGGCGGCATCTCCACCGCAAGGCGCACGCCGCATTCGCGCGCCAGCAGCATGGTCTCGTGCCAGCGAACGGGCACGGCGAGGTTGCGCGCCAGGTCGGCGCCGATGCGGGCGGGGTCGCGCAGCTCGCGCGCCGCGCTGGCGCTGAAGTAGCGCAGGCGCGGGCGGTCGAGGCGTACGTCGGCGAAGGCATGAACGAGCGCGTGCGCCGCGCCGTCGAGCAGGGCGCAGTGCGAAGGCACGCTGATGGCGATGGGTTTGGCCGCATGCGCGCCACTGTCCAGCGCCAGCTCCGCAACGCGTGCCATGGCCGGTGCGGCGCCAGCGATCACGAACTGGGCGGGCGCATTGAGGTTGGCCAGGTAGACCGGAGACGCTGGCCCGTGCACTTGCGCGATCGTGCGCTCCAGCGGGCCGAGTTCCATGCCCAGGATCGCCGTCATGCCATAGCCGTCCGGATATGCTTGCTCCATCAGCTGGCCGCGCAGCGCCACCAGCCTGAGCGCATCGGCATAGTCCAGCATACCCGCGCATACCGCGGCCGGGTAGGCGCCGATCGACAGGCCGGCCACGGCATCGGGTTTGGCGCCCTCGGCAAGCAGGCAGCGCGCCATGGCCACGCCGGCGATCAGCAGGCTGAGCTGCACGGCCACGGTGGAGGCGAGTTCGGCCGCACTGTCGAGCGCGAGCGCATCGCGCCCGAGTGCGTCGCTGGCTTCGTCGAGCGCGGCGCGCACCGCCGGATGAGCGGGCAGCGCGTGCAGCATGCCGGGACGCTGGGCGCCCTGGCCGGGGAAGGTGAACAGCGTGCTCATGGCGTGCCCATGCAAATCCGGGGGTGCCATGGATTTTCGCTCATGACGGGACCGTTTGCCGTCTTGAGCAGCACGCGGCCGCCCGTGCGTGCGCGTTCGCGCAGCGCGAAGGCGCCGAAGGGCGTGGACACCTGGACGTCGATGCGGGTATCGGTAGCGTCGAGCAGGGCGGTGAGCGCCCGTTCGGTGCCCGTGGCAAGCGGCACGGTGGCGGTGACGAGCAGATCGAGATCGCTGCCGGCATGCAACACATCGATGCCGGAGGCGAGCGCGAAACCGGCTCCGCCCGTCACGCCCCAGTTCACCTGCGCATCGTCCAGCAGCGGCGCCACGCGAGCGAGTGCGGCCAGCGCCGGCAATTCGCGGCGGCGTGGATGGTCCCGCCAGCGCGCCTGCCGCGCGATCATGCCCGGCGTCACCACGCGCGCCACCTGCGTATCGGGCAGCCACGCCGCGTGGCGCTGCGCGCGCGTGGTGCCGCGCAGCCCGACCGGGACGCGGGCACCGTCAAGGCGGTCGCGCCGCACGACAAGCGGCGCACGCGCCAGCCATTCGACCGTCGCCCAGGCAGGCAGCGCATTGGCACCGGCGAAGGCCTGCGGGTCGGTGAGCCACAGCAGGTCGTGCGGCAGCAGCGTGCGTGCGGTCATGTCATTGCCCTGCGGCGCGGCATGCCATGGCTTCAGTCCTGCCACTGCTGCGCGAGTACCTCGCGCACGCGGCCGGAAGCCTGCCGGTTTTGCCCGCCGAGGCGGCTGCGCAGATCGGGCTGCGGGTCGGCCTGGATATCGGCCAGCGCCGCCAGCAGCGCGCCCTGCACGGCGTCGAGATCGGCAGCATCCGGCTGCGCGGCGTGTTTCACGCCGATCATCTTCCACAGCAGCCCCAGCGTGGCGTAGTTGCCAATGTCGTACGCCATCGGCGGCACGCTGGCGGCAAAGCTCTCCAGGTCCTCCACGCTGCGCATGGTGATGCGGGCGGCGGCCTGCTTGCCCATCGCGTGCACTTCCACGCCGGCATCGTCCAGCGCGATCAGGCGATTGGCCTGGTAGCCGTGCGCCAGGAAGGCGCCGGACATGGCGCGCCCGACCAGCAGCGCGATCACGGGATGCCCTTGCAGCCGCGCCGTGGCGTAGGCGCCGGCCGCGCCGGCCAGGGCCTGGTGGATGCCGAAAGCTTCCTCGCGCCGGCCATAGGCCTGGCTGGGTGTATCGACGATGGCGACGATGGGCCGCCTGATCGCGGCGTCGCGGTCGGCCTGCACGACTTCATGCACCGCCTGCGCGAGCGACCAGCCTTCGAGCAGGCCCACCTCGCCGCCGCGCACGCGCGGGTAGGCGTTGGCGGCGTCGGGCACCACCGCGATAAAGCGTGCCGGCCGGCCGCCAAGCTCCTCGTCGGCAACTTGCACGGTGGCGGGATAGCCGGGGCGGCGCGGGGCGTTGCGGGTCAGCGCTGCGAGCCAGGTTTCGCCTCGGCCTTGGGTGCTTGCTGTACTCGTGTCTGTACTCGTGCTTGTACTCATGACTTTGCTCCGGGTGCGTAGATGGCGCGGACGGTCTCCGGCTCCGGCTGGCGCGCCGGATCGTATTCGGCCAGGCATCGCAGGTAGTGCGCGTAGCGTTCGCTGCGGTGCGTGGCCGGCACGCCGTTTGCCAATAGCGCTTGCACGGCGGCACGGATGGCATCGCTGTCGTCGTCGACGTAGCGGTCGGCCAGGCCGGTGGCGATGCGCTGCTCGCCGCCGGTAAAGCTCCAGATAAACGGCCGGTCGCGCGAATCGTATTCAGCGACGCCCGCTTCCTGCTCGATCACCTGCGGGCCGTTGAGGCCCAGCCGCGCTTCGCGCGTCACCACCAGGTAGCTGCACAGCCCCGCCGCGATCGACATGCCGCCGAAGCAGCCCACCGTCCCGGCGATCACGCCCACCACCGGCTGGTAGCGGCGCAGGTCGACGATGGCCGCGTGGATGTCTGCGATGGCGGCCAGTCCCAGGTTGGCTTCCTGCAGCCGCACACCGCCGGTCTCGAACAAAATCACGGCGCGCGTGGGCACGCCGCGGCGGTTGTCCTGCGCGGCCAGTTCGAGCGCGCCGGCGATCTTGGCGCCGCCCACTTCGCCCAGGCTGCCGCCCTGGAACGCGCCTTCGATGGCGAGGACCACGGCGGGTTGTCCGCCGATGCAGCCCTTGGCCACCACAACGCCGTCATCGGCCTGCGGCACTACGCCCTGGCGTTCCAGCCACGGCGAGACCAGCCGATCGAACGGGCCCGCCAGTTCGCGGAAGCTGCCGGGATCGAGCAGCGCATGCGCCCTTGCGCGTGCGCCCAGCTCGACAAAGCTCTCGCGCGTCAGTAGCGATGCGTGGTTCATGATTGCTCCCCACCATCGGTGCCGAGCGCTTCGAAGGCTTCCGCCAGCCGCATGCCCACCACCCCCGGCGTGGCGCCGAAATCGTGGATGCGGATACGCATGGCGGCGCGCGGCCCGGCGCTGAACACGCGCGAGAGCTGCGCGTCCCAAACCTTGCCGTAGCCGTCCACCGAGGTGGTGACGTGGATGGTGGTGGTGCCGGATGTACCGGGCTCGACCATCACTTCAAGGTCGCCGGAGCCGACCACGCCTACCAGCACGCGCTGGCTTGCCGGCGCACCGGCGGGATATTCGAACTGGAGCTGTTCCATTAGTTGTCTCCTTGCACGGGGCAATGGACCGGCGGCGTCGCGGACGGCAACCGGTCCAGGAAAAAAGTAGCGGCGAGCAGATCGGCCGCGCCGCCGGGCGAGGCGTTGCAGGCCAGCATGCCGGCTTCCAGGCGGCGCAGCAGGCGGCGTCCGGCCAGCGTGGCGATGCCGCCCGCCGCGAGCACCTGGCTGGCGCCTTCCTGCATCAGCGCAAGCCCTTCGCGGCCGGCGCGGGCCAGCACGCAGGTATCGTCGAGGCGGCGCATGATCGCCAGCAGCGCGTTGACGCGCGCGCTGGGCTCCACATCGCCGCGCGCGCGGCTGCGCTGCAGCTCAGGCAGGCCGACGCGCAGCACATGGGGGAAGCCAGCCTGCGCCTGGCCGCGCGCGCCGCTGACGCCGTAGTCGATGCACGCGCGTTCGCCCTTGTTGCCGGTGCGCGCGGGGCGATGGCGGTCGGGCAGGCGCGCGATGGCGCCGGCGGTGCGCGCTACGCCATGCGCACTGCGCTTATCCCGGTGCAGGCCAGCCGCGCCCACCAGCAGGCCCAGGCTCCATATCGCGCCGCGATGCGTGTTGATGCCGCCGGTGGCAAGCATCATCGAGGCCTCGGCGTCCCGGCCGAGCGCGCCCAGCCGCTCGCGCAGCGCCACGCCGGGCCCCGCGGCGCGCATGCCCGCCGCCGCCATTTCGGCGAAGGCGGGGTGCAGCGCGCGCGCCGAGATGCGCATCAGGTCCAGGTTGAGATCGGCATGCGCGCCATTGCCGCGGCTATCGACCAGCCCGGGCTTGGGCGACAGCGCGGCCTCGTCGATCAGCGCGCTCACGGCGAGATCCGCCAGCGCAATCGCCTCCGGTTCGAAGGCGCCATCGTTGCCCGGCCCGGCAAGCCATGCGGGGCTCGCCATCACCAGCTCCGGAACCGTGCGGGCGGCTCGTACAGCCCGCCCGACCAGTCGACCAGGTCGGCCATGCTCTTTGCCGCGAGCAGCGAACGGGTCGCCTGGCTGCGTTGCACGCCGAGGTCCTCCGGCAGCGCAATCAGGCCGTCGCTGCGCATGCGGCGCGTGGTGCCGGGGTCGTGGCGCAGGCCGACCGGCGTCACGCCGGCGACCGCCGCCAGCATGGCGCGGCGCTCTTCCAGCGAGCGCGCCTTATAGAGATACGCGATGCCTTCCTCGGTCAGTACATGGGTCACGTCGTCGCCGTAGATCATCACCGGCGCCAGCGGCATGCCGCTGTCCTTCGCCACCTGCACCGCGTCGAGCGATTCGACGAAGGTCGGCTTGCCGCCGGCCTGGAAGGTCTCCACCATCTGCACCACCAGCTTGCGGCCGCGCGCCAGCGGATCGTCGGTCTCGATCAGGTCCAGCCAGGCGGGCGTGGGGTGACGCCGCCCGCCGGGGTTGTGGCCCATGTTTGGCGCGCCGCCAAAGCCGGACAAGCGGCCGCGTGTGACCGTGGAGGAATGGCCGTCGCCGTCGATCTGCAGCGTGGAGCCGATGAACAGGTCCACCGCATACTGCCCGGCAAGCTGGCAGAAGGCGCGGTTGGAGCGCATCGATCCATCGGCGCCGGTGAAGAACACATCGGGCCGCGCGGCCACGTAGTTCTCCATGCCGAGTTCGCTGCCGAAGCTGTGCACGCTTTCCACCCAGCCGGATTCGATGGCGGGAATCAGCGTGGGATGCGGGTTCAGCGTCCAGTGTTTGCAAATCTTGCCCTTGAGTCCGAGCGACTCGCCGTAGGTTGGCAGGATCAATTCGATGGCCGCGGTATTGAAGCCGATGCCGTGGTTGAGCGATTGCACCTGGTGGCGCTCGTACACGCCGCGGATCGCCATCATCGCCATCAGCACGTGCACTGGCTTGATCAGGCGCGGATCGCGCGTGAACAGCGGCTCGCAGAAGAAGGGCTTGTCTGCCTGCACCACGTAGTCGATCCACGAGCCGGGGATATCCACGCGGGGCAGGCCGGCGGGGTCGTCCACGATCTCGTTGACCTGGGCCACCACGATGCCGTCGCGGAAGGTGGCGGCCTCCACCAGCGCCGGCGTGTCCTCGGTGCTGGCGCCGGTGTAGAGGTTGCCGTCGCGGTCGGCCTTGTAGCCGGCGATCAGCACGATGTTCGGCGTCAGGTCCACATAGAGCCGCGCGTACAACTCAATGTACGTGTGGATGGCGCCGACTTCCAGTTGCCCGTCTTCCAGGAACTGCGAGATGCGCAGGCTCTGCGCGCCGGCAAAGGCAAAGTCCAGCTTCCTGGCGATGCCTCGCTCGAACAGGTCGAGGTGTTCCACCCGGCTCACGCTCGGGATGATCATGTGCAGTCCGTGCACCTTGGCCGGGTCCACCCCGGCCAGCGAGCGCGAGAGGAAATCGGCCTGCTTCTGGTTGTTGCCCTCCAGCACCACGCGGTCGCCCGGCGCGGTGATGGCTTCGAGAAAAGGGATGATGTCGGCGGTGGGCACGACGCGGCCGCTGGCAAAGGCGGCGCCGCGCGCAAGGCGGCGGCGCTTCTCCGTGCGGCGGGTGTCCCACTGTCTGTCCGTGGCTGGGTTCGGCATCGCGTCTCCGGTGTGCTTGATGCGGGTGATGGCATCAAGATACGCACGGCGTGCGGCACAAGCAATGACGCTGCCCGCGGCATCGTTACTCTAGGTGTAAGTGTTGGCGGCACGACATGCAAGCCGGTCACTCGCATGCGTGCGGACCGCACGCCGCTGCGCGGCGGGCAAATGCCTGTCCGGTCACTGCGAGCATTCAAAGCTCCTGGCGCGACGTTAATCCCATGCTAACGATTCACTCCCCGGGTTGATTGATGCGCTGCGGCGGCTCGCCTAGATTGCATCCATACCGGACGGATGTGCGAGCGCAAGCCCGCTCCCGGCGCCGGCGGACCCGCCGCCCAGAGTGCGGGCCAACCAATAAACCCAGAACCAGCCGGCGCGCAAGCACGCGGACAGGCCATCAGGAGACAGCACCATGATCATCTACGGAACCGCCTTGCTGGCGCTCTGCCATCTCGTCGGCCTGTTCCTTGGCGAGTTGCTTGGCATGGCGATCGGCGTCAAGGCCAATGTGGGCGGCGTCGGCATCGCGATGCTGCTGCTGATTTCGATACGGCTCTACCTGCACGGGCGCGGCCTCTTGCCCAAGGAAACCGAAGCCGGCGTCGGCTTCTGGGGCGCGATGTACATCCCCGTGGTGGTGGCGATGGCTGCGCAGCAGAACGTGGTGGCTGCGTTGCGCGGCGGGCCGGTAGCCCTGATCGCGGCAGTCGGCGCGGTGCTGGTGTCAGCCTGCTGCATCGCCGTGCTCAGCCGCACCGGCGACCACGCGCCCTTGCCGCCGCTGCCGTCCCCTGAAGCCACCCCCAGCCACGCTTCGCACTGAGAGGCCGCCATGTCCATTTCCACCGCACAATCCATTCCCCACCTGCTGGATACCATTCTGCTGCAAAACGGCCTGGTCACCGCTTTCGCTGCCGTTGGCATCATCATGTGGTTGTCCTCGCGACTGTCGCGCTGGCTGACCTTCGGGCGTGTCCATGCCTCCGCCATTGCCATCGTGATAGGCCTGCTGCTGGCTTACTACGGCGGCATCGCCACCGGCAAGGAGAAGGGCCTGGCCGATATCTCGCTGTTCTCCGGCATCGGCCTGATGGGCGGCGCCATGCTGCGCGATTTCGCTATCGTCGCCACCGCCTTCGAAGTGCAGGCCACGGAGGCGCGCAAGGCGGGGCTGGTAGGCGCCATATCCCTGCTGCTCGGCACCATCCTGCCGTTTATCGTGGGCGCCGCGGTGGCGCGCGCGTTCGGCTACAGCGACGCGGTCAGCATGACCACCATCGGCGCCGGGGCGGTGACGTATATCGTGGGGCCGGTGACCGGCGCCGCGCTGGGCGCCAGCTCCGACGTGATCGCGCTGAGCATTGCCACCGGGCTGATCAAGGCCATCATCGTGATGGTGGGCACGCCCATGGCGGCAGGCTTCCTCGGGCTGAACAACCCGCGCGCTGCGATGGTGTTTGGCGGGCTGGCGGGTACCGTCAGCGGTGTATCGGCGGGGCTGGCCGCGACGGATCGCAGGCTGGTGCCTTACGGTGCGCTGGTGGCGACGTTCCACACCGGGCTGGGGTGCTTGCTGGGGCCGTCGTTGTTGTTTCTGGCGACCAAGGCGGTGGTGGGTTAGTCAACGCCGTCCGGATGAGAGGCGCTCGTTGCAGCAGTGGCAAGCTCGTTTGCTGGATTTCTGATTTGCCCGCTGCAACCAATGTGCCGATGCGCCCTTATTCCGGATCTCGTTGTGCTGCGCAATCAGGAGGGTTCACAGATGGTTGTCCCGTGGCGCGACGGCGATCAGACTTCTCGCGTCTTCCGCACTTAGCCATCCCGTCCCCGCGCGGCACTGAATCTCGATCCGCCTCGGTGGCAGGCTCTCTTGACGCCCAATTGCGCACCGTTCCCACCTCGCCGCACGGAAGAGCGTTGGTGAGCCGTCAGCCTCGGAGCTTGCAAGTACGGAGACTTCCTTCTTCAAGATCACCAACGTGGGGAAATCGCTGCTGCGCTGTATTTCGCGGATGCTGTGCGGGTATTCATTCTCGACCTGGAGCTTGTGGACATAGCTTGCCGCCGATGCGCCGCCAACTAGCAGCACAAGTACGACGAGCCGGACGAGCCAGTTGGTCCAATGGGAAGCAGGGCTCCGAAACCAGAAAATACCAGCTAGCAGGAAGAGGGCTGCAGTGCCAAGCGACCAGGACGCAGTCTGCGCAAGTCGCTGCCCTGAACAATCTTCTCCGCAAATTGGGACAAATCGAGCAAGCGGCAACGAAGCCAAAAGCCCAATGACTGCGCCGATGGCACTTAACAAGACAACGGAAGCCACACGTTTCACTTGATGTCCCAAAACAGTATTTCGCTTGAGTTTCCCAGATCAGAGTAAAAGGGAGTGGCGTTGACGCCGACCGCAAAGCGTAGGAAGTTGGTTACTGCACCCTGAGCACTGGTTGACGTCATCCTGGAGCCATTCCAGAGGTCAATATGCCCGCCAGTTGCGTTGAACTGGCCTGAGCGTCTCCAATAGTTTTTGAATGCAACGATGCCAGTACGCCCCTTGATTTTCCTCTGCCATTCGGCACCAGTGATATTTTCCGGTACACCAATGCCGGCGAACGGCTTTAGCCGAAGCCAGTCCGTATGGCTTGCTCGCTCCCACGACTTCTCCATTGCGGATTCAAATACGTGCCAGATCGGTGTCGATGCGGCAGCGTAGCGCAGTAAGCGAGTGGAAAGGTCTGCATTTGTATGCGGAAATTTCCGGATACATGCCTGATGCCCACGTTTGGTCCGCTACAAGGGATTGGCCAGGAATTGGGCGCAACTGCTCAGCCTGTTTGAGCCATGTGCAGATAGGCTATTGCACGAAAAATGGTCACAGGTTCGCACTGGGTGCGAGAGCAAGTGCAGAATCCGTTCGGACGGGCGCCAAGTGGAATCGCCTGTGTGGCGCCCTTGGGGACGCCAGAGGCGTCACCAATAACGCACCCCACAAGCGTTTGCCCAGATTCCGTTGCCGGGAATTATCTAGCTCGGCGCCCGCATCGCCAACCTGCACACCGCCGCCAGCGCCAGCAGGTTCGGATCGCGCTCGCGCCGCCGCAAGAAGCTCAGACCGATGGTCTGGCGCAGCCGGTATTGCGAGGACAGCGGGATCAGCGTCACCTTGTGCGGGAACACGTCGCGCACGCGGCCGGGCAGCAGGGCGTAGCCCACGCCGCCGCTGACCAGGTTCATCAGCGAGAAGATGTCGCCCACCTTCATCACCACATTGGGCGTGAAGTCGGCAATGCGGAAGGCCTCCACGAAGCCTTGATAGGTGATGAAACCTTCGCTGAGGGTGACGAAGGATTCGTCCCGGCATTGGCGCAGGTCGATGGATGCCTGCCGCGCGTAGGGCGAATCGGCCGGCGCGGCGAAGTAAATGTCGTCTTCGAACAAGGGAATGGACTCGATCTCCGGATCCGGCTCTGGCATGGCCATCAGCGCCGCGTCGATGGCGCCTTGCTTGAGCTTGAAGAGCAGGTCCGCGTTGGAGCCCAGCACGAGTTCCGCCTGCAGTTCCGGCCGCCTGACCTTGATGCCGATCACCACATCCGGCACGGTGCGGATGGTCAGCGAATAGAGCGAGCCGATCTTCATGTGATCGGCCGAGTACCCGGCGGCCTGGCGCGTGGCGCGGATGCCGTCGGCCATGGTCTTGATCACATCGTCGGCCACATCCGCTAGCACATGCGCGGCCTCGGTCGGCAACAGGTTGCGCCCTTCGTGGCGGAACAGGGCGCAGCGCATGCCTTCTTCCAGCGAGTGCAGCGCGCGATGCACGCTGACGGTGCTCACGTCCAGCGCCTCGGCGGCTTTGGCGAGGTTGCCGGTCTCCATATAGGCAAGCAGGACTTCCAGCTTGCGGAAGGTGATTTCTTCGTTGATCCGGTTTCGCATAGGAGGCGCGGCGTTCGTGCGTGCGGTGGCGGTGACCGGAGCATGATAACCAGATTCGAAGCCGCGCGGCCCCGTGGACAGCACCGGGGCCTCGCAAGCGGCGCTTTGGTTCAGCGCGGCGTCATGCGGATCGCGCCGTCCAGGCGAATGGTCTCCCCGTTCAGCATGGCGTTCTCCAGGATATGCAGCGCGGTCGAGGCGAACTCATCCGGCGTGCCCAGCCGCGCCGGGTGCGGCACCGACGCGCCGAGCGAGGCGCGCACGTTCTCCGGCAGGCGCGCCAGCAGCGGCGTATCGAACAGGCCGGGCGCGATCGTGCAGACGCGGATCATGCGCTGGGCCAGGTCGCGCGCCGCCACCAGCGTCATGCCGACGATGCCGGCCTTGGCCGAGGCGTAGGGGATCTGCCCGATCTGCCCTTCGTAGGCGGCTACCGATGCCGTCAGCACGCAGGCGCCACGCTCGCCGTCGAGCGGTTCGTTGCGGGCCATGCGCGCTGCCGCGAGGCGCAGTGTGTTGAAGGTGCCGACCAGGTTGATGCGCACGATCGACTCGTACTTTTCCAGCGAGCCGGGCTGGCCGTCCTTCTCGACCAGGCGCAACGGGCCGCCCACGCCGGCGCAATGGATCAGCGCGCGCATGGTGCCGAGCGCGTCCGCCGCGTCGAACACGCGGGTCATCTGCGCGGTATCGCAGACATCGGCCTGGACAAAGCGGGCCAGCTCGCCGAGTTCCCGCACGGCGGCGGCGCCATTCTCTTCGGACAGGTCGGCGATCACCACGGCCACGCCGCGCTCGGTGAGGCGGCGGGCGCAGGCGAGGCCCAGCCCCGAGGCGCCCCCGGTGACGACGGCGGACATGTTGGCAAGTTTCATCTGGACTCTCCTCGTTCTTGGTATGGATGCACAGGTGCCGGCTCAGAGCCGTTCGATGATGGTGGCGTTGGCCATGCCGCCGGCCTCGCACATCGACTGCAGGCCGTAGCGCTCGCCGCTGTCTTCCAGCGCGTGCAGCATGGTGGTCATCAGGCGCGCGCCCGAGGCGCCCAGCGGATGGCCAAGCGCGATCGCGCCGCCGCGCGGGTTCAGGCGCGCGGGATCGGCGCCGAGCGCGCGCTGCCAGGCCAGCGGCACGCAGGCAAAGGCTTCGTTGATCTCGTAGTGGGAAATCGCATCGAGGCCAAGGCCGCTCTTTTCCAGCGCGCGCTTGCTTGACGGGATCGGGGCGGTCAGCATGGTCAGCGGGCTGTCGCCGCACGCATCGAAGGCCACGAAACGCGCCCGCGCATTCAAGCCCAGGCGCGAGGCGGTGCGCTCGCTCATCAGCAGCATGGCACAGGCGCCGTCGCTGATCTGCGAGGCGTTGCCGGCGGTCACTTGCCAGCCGATCTGCGGGAAGCGCTGGCCCAGCGCCTCGTCGCGAAACGACGGCGCCAGCGTGGCAAGGCGCTCGGCCGTGGTGGCGGGGCGGATGGTTTCATCGTGCTGGACCAGGCCGGCGGCGGTGCGGATCGGCAGGATCTCGCGGCGGAAGGCGCCAGCTTCTTGCGCCTGGTGTGCGCGCTGGTGTGATTGCGCGGCGTAGTTGTCGAGGTCGCCGCGCGACAGTTCCCACTGCGCCGCGACCAGCTCCGCCGCCACGCCCTGCGACACCAGCCCGGGCGCGTAGCGCGCCTCGAAGGACGGCCCGTAGGGGTTCTGCCCGATGCGGCCGGAGCCCATCGGCACGCGGCTCATCGATTCGATGCCGCAGGCGATCACGATATCGTAGGCGCCCGCCATGATGCCTTGCGCGGCAAAATGCACGGCCTGCTGGCTGGAGCCGCACTTGCGGTCGATGGTGGTGGAAGGCACATGCTCGGGAAAGCCGGCCGCCAGCCACGCGACGCGGCCCGGCGTGGCAGACTGCTCGCCCACCTGGCTGACGCAGCCGGTGATGACGTCTTCCACCTGCCCTGGGTCCAGCTTGTTGCGCTCCACCAGCCCGGCCAGCACCTGCGCCAGCAATTCCGTGGGGTGCAACTCGGTAAAGGCCGAGCCGGGTTTGGACCGGCCCATGGGGGATCGGATGGCGTCTACGATGACGGCTTGCTGCATGGCGGTGCTCCGGATGTGTGGTGGATGGACGTTGATGTGGTGCCGGATCAGCTGCCGGTGAACGCCGGCTTGCGCTTGTCCAGGAAGGCGGAGACCGCTTCCCGATGGTCCGAGGTCTGGTGCGACAGCGCCTGGAAGCCGGCCGACAATTCCAGCAGCGTATCCAGCCGCGTGTGCAGCGCTTCGCGCAGCAGGCGCTTGGCCAGCCGTACCGCATGCGGCGGATTGGCGGCGATGCGCTCCGCCAGTTCATTGGCCGTTGGCAGCAACTGCTCCGCCGGCACGACGCGCGAAACGAGATTCCACTCCAGCGCCTGGCGCGCATCGATGACCTGCCCGGTAAAGGTCAGCTCCGCCGCTCGCGACAGCCCGATCACGCGCGGCAGCAGCCACGCGCCGCCATCGCCCGGAATGATCCCCAGTTTGACGAAGCTCTCGGCAAACTGCGCCTGCTCCGAGGCAATGCGCATATCGCACATGCACGCCAGGTCGAGGCCCGCGCCCATGGCCGCGCCATTGACGGCGGCAATCACCGGCACCTCCAGATTGAACAGCGCCAGCGGCAGCCGCTGGATGCCCAGGCGATAGTCCTGGCGAATCTCCATGCCTGGCACCTGGCCGGAGGCCTGGCGCTCCATATCGCGGATATTGCCGCCCGACGAGAACGCGGTGCCGGCGCCGGTGATGATCACCGCGCGCACGCTGGTGTCGCGGTGGATGCGGTCGATGGCATCCAGGAAGTCGGCCACCGCGGTATTGCCGGTGAGCGGGTTGCGCCGCTCGGGCTCGTTCATGGTCAGGGTCACGATGTGGCCCTGTTGTTCGTAGCGCAGGAAGCTGGTCATGCGGAGTCTCCTAGTTGGCGTGTCTCAGGCGTGTCTGGTTGGCCTTGCTCTGGTGACGAATGTCATGGCATTGGGAATGCCGGCGCGATCGGTGCCGGTGCCGGGTGGGAACGACACCACCAGCCTGATGGGCCGCTGCGGGTTGCCGGCGCGCGCGGCGTCGGTGCCCAGCACGAGTGCGCTGGCGGCGGACAGGGTGCATCGGGTCTCCTCTTGTACCCCGGCTCCGGGGCCGGGTTTATCCCAAAAGGCTAAGGGAGCGTGCCGCTGGGTGTCCAATATTCATTTCAGCGGCAGTGATATCCCACGGATATCGGTGGCAGCGTGCGCGCACCGCCACCTGGCGGCCCATGTGCTGCATTATTCGCGCGACGCAATGCGATATTGCTTCGCATGGTGATCATTTGCATCCTAACTATATGGCTGCTATCATTTAGTCCATGCCTCCTATCGACGCCCTCCGTTTCGCCTTTACCGGCCAGCTCATGCTGGCCGGCCGCCAATGGCGCCAGATCTCCCAGGGCGCCGTCACCGCCTACGGCATTTCCGCCGCGGCCGCCGGGCCCTTGTTGTTTATCCGCCGCCTTGGCGGCGGTGTGCGCCAGGTCAGGCTGGCCGACTATGTGGGGCTCGAAGGCGCATCGCTGGTGCGCTTGCTCGACCAGCTCTGCGCCGCCGGCCTGGTGCGCCGGGAAGTCGACGCGAACGACCGCCGGGCCAATACGCTCTGGCTGACCGACGCCGGTGACGCGCTGGCCGAAAAAATCGAGATCGAACTCAAGCAGGTGCGCGCCACGGTTTTCGCCGACATCAGCGAGCAGGATTTCGAGGGCGCCATGCGCGTTCTCGACGCACTGGCACGCGCCGCCGAGTCCGCGCCCAATACCGCTTCCGGGTCCTGAGAACATGTTGAGCTGGCCAACTGGAAGAGACTGGATCTTTTCCTTTAAAGCCTTTGCAGCGGCCATGCTGGCGCTGTTCATCGCGCTGTACCTCGGTCTGCCGCGCCCCTACTGGGCGATGGCTTCCGTGTATATCGTGGCGCATCCGCTCACCGGCGCGACCCGCTCCAAAGCGCTGTACCGCGTGCTCGGCACGCTGCTGGGCGCGGCCGCGGCGGTTGCCATGGTGCCGCCGCTGGTCAATGCGCCGGTCTTGCTGATGGCCGCGGTTGCATTGTGGATCGGGGTCCTGCTCTATATCGCCCTGCTGCACCGTACGCCGCGCAGCTATGTGTTCATGCTGGCGGCCTATACGCTGCCCATGGTGGCGTTGCCTGCCGTGGGCGATCCCGGCGGCGTGTTCGATCTCGCGGTGGCGCGCGCCGAGGAAATCTGCCTGGGCATCCTGTGCGCGAGCATCGTTGGCTCGACCATCTTCCCGGCCAAGGTGGCCACGGTGCTCGGCCAGAGATCCGCGCAATGGCTGGCCGATGCCGCGTTGTGGGCCACCGATATGCTGTCCGCGCAGCCGGCCGCCAAGGTCTCGCGCCATCACAGCCGGCACCGGCTGGCCGCCGACATCCTGGCGCTCGATCAGTTGATCAGCCAGCTTTCTTACGACGCCGAAAGCGCCGCGCGCGTGAAGCACGCGCAGGAGTTGCGCGGCCGCATGACCATGCTGCTGCCTGTGCTGTCGTCGCTGGCCTCCGTGGCGGAGGCGCTCCACCAGCACGCGGCGGGCGTGCCCCGCCGACTGTCGCAGAACATGGCGCTGGTCTCGGCGTGGATCAGGGAGGGCGCGCAAGCGCCGCTGCCCGCGTTGCAGTTGTCTGCTGCCGCGCCTGCCGATGACGCGGGTCTCGATGCCGGCAGCGCCGGCCCGGACTGGCACGCCGCGCTGGCCGCCACCGCCGAAGGCCGTTTGCTCGAACTGATGGAGCTGTGGCAGGACTGCGTCTCGCTGCAGCGCCGCATCGGCGAGGCCGCCCCGCAGGGCGACTGGACGCCGGTGTTCCAGCGCTGGGGCGTGGGCGCGGCGCGGCACTACGATCACGGCATGCTGCTGTTCTCCACCGCCACGACCGCCCTGGCCATTTTCTGCATGGGCCTGGTCTGGATCTGGACGGGCTGGGCGGACGGCGCCGGCGCCGTCGCGCTGGGCGCGGTGTCCTGCTGCTTCTTTGCCGCGATGGACGAGCCGGCGCCGATGATCCGCTCCTTCTTCCGCTGGAACGTGGTCTGCCTGGTGCTGGCAACGGTCTACCTGTTCGTGGTCCTGCCCAACGCGCATGACTTCGAGATGCTGGTGCTGATGTTCGCGGCGCCTTACCTGCTCATCGGCCTGATGATGGCGCAGCCGCGGCTCGCGCTGATCGCCATGCCGCTGGCGGTGGTCACGGCCAACGATATTGGCCTGCAGGGCGCGTACAACGCCGACTTCAATGCCTTCTTCAACGGCAACGTGGCGGGTATCGCGGGCATCCTGTTCGCGCTGGTGTGGACCCTGGTGGCCCGCCCCTTCGGCACCAGGGTGGCGGTACGCCGGCTGGTGCGCGCGAGCTGGGGCGACATTGCCCGCAATGCCACCGGCCGCGAACCCGGCGAGCACGCCAACCTGCGCGCCCGCATGCTGGACCGGCTGGCGCAGATCGTGCCGCGGCTGGCCGCCAGCGAGGATGAAACCACCAGCGACGGCTTCACCGAAGTGCGCGTCGAACTCAGCACGCTGGCGCTGCAGCGCGAGCTGCCCGCGCTGGCGCCGGAACACCAGCGCGCCGTGCGGCGTGTGCTGCAGGGCGTGGCCAGCTACTACCAGGCACGCCTGGATGCCAAGGCCGAAGTCCCGCCGCAGGTGCTGCGTGAGCGGATGGGCAAGGCGATCCGCAAGGTGGCTTCGCGCGCCGACCGGGCCTCGCGTGAGGCGTTTGCCGCGCTGGTGGAAATGCATGTCGCCTTGTTTTCGGCAGCGCCCCTGGCGATGAGCCCGGCTGTGGCCCAGGCCGCAAGTCCCGCCGGGAATCGGCAATGAGCACGCAAATGAACACGCAAGCGAGCAATAGCAATGAGCGGTGAAGTCGACGTCTATGGTGTGTTTGTCCCAAGCCTGCTGGCGTGGATGCTGGTGGCTTTCCTGATCACCGCCTGCACGCGCGCCGTGCTGGCGCGTGTGGGTTTTTACCGGCTGGTCTGGCACCGGTCGCTGTTCAATCTGGCTTTATACGGGATCGTCCTGGGTGGCACCGTCTACCTGGCCTATCGGCTGCAGTCATGAAACTCAATCTTCGTACGCTTGGACCCATCGTCCTCACCCTTGTCGTCACCGCGGTCGCGGTCGTCGTCGTCAAACACCTGTGGGATTACTACACGGTCGCGCCATGGACGCGCGACGGCCATATCCGCGCCGACGTGGTGCAGATCGCGCCTGATGTGTCCGGCCTGGTGACCAAGGTCCTGGTCAAGGACAACCAGCGCGTGCAGCGCGGCCAGCCGCTGTTCGAGATCGACCGCGACCGCTTCGCGCTGGCGCTGCAGCAGGCGCAGGCCACGGTGGCCGCGCAAAGCGCCACGCTTGCCCAGGCCCGCCGCGAGGCGCGGCGCAGCCAGACGCTGTCCGAGGTGGTTTCCAAGGAAGTGGTGGAAGAGGGCCTGGCCAAGGTCCAGCAAGGCGAAGCCGCGCTGGCGCAGGCACAGGCGGCGGTCAACATCGCCAGGCTCAACCTGGAGCGCACCATCGTGCTCAGCCCGGTGGATGGCTACCTGAACGACCGGCTGCCGCGCCTTGGCGACTACGTCAATACGGGCCGCCCGGTGCTGTCGATGGTCGACGCGAATTCCTTCCACGTGGAAGGCTATTTCGAGGAAACCAAGCTGCATGGCATCCATATCGGCAATCCGGTGGAGATCCGCATCATGGGCGAATCCGGCGTGCTGCATGGCCATGTGCAAAGCATTGCCGCCGGCATCGAGGACCGGGACCGCAGCAACGGGTCCAACCTGCTGCCGAACGTGAACCCGACCTTCAACTGGGTCCGCCTCGCGCAACGCATCCCGGTGCGCATCGTGCTGGACAATCCGCCCGCCGATCTGCGGCTGGTGGCGGGCCGCACCGCCACCGTATCGGTGCGCGAGCCGGCCGGCAAGGACAAGCTCGCGGCCTCGGGCCAGGCTGCCGCAACCCACGGAGCCGTGCAGTGAACGCCTTGCGCCTAGCCTTGCTGCCGGCCCTGGTGCCGCTGCTGTTCGCCTGCACCACCGTCGGCCCCGATTACCACGTGCCGGAAAATGCGACCGTGAACGCACCCGCCGCCAATGGCCCCTTGCTCGGCACGGACAACCCGGCCGTGTCGATCGGCGCCGTGCCCGACGGCTGGTGGCGCCTGTACGACGACCCCAAGCTCGACAAGCTGGTGCAGGAAGCGCTGACCGCCAATACGGATCTGCGCGTCGCCGCCGCCAATCTCAAGCGCGCCATCGCGGTCTATCACGAGGTGGAGGCGGAGAACCTGCCCGAGGCCCGTTTCCTGGCCGGTGCGCAGCGTGGGCAGATCGCCGGAGAGCCGCTGCTCAAGGAAGAGAAGATCCCGGTGATGAACTTTGGCGACGTCGGCCTTAACGTCTCCTACCTGATCGACTTCTTCGGCAAGCTCGCACGCGCGGACGAAGCGGCGCTGGCCGGCGCGCAGGCCAGCCAGGCCGCGCTCGACCAGGCGCGCGTGGGCGTGGCCGCGGAGACGGTGCGGGCCTATGTGCAGGGCTGCGCCGCCACGCATGAACTGGAAGTCGCCGAACACCAGCTCGAGTTGCAGCGCCGCGGCGTCGAGCTGGCGCGCAAGATGGTCGACGCGGGGCGCGGCCAGCCGGTCGACCTGTTGCGCTCCCAGGCCCAGGCCGACACGCTGCGCGCTGCATTGCCACGCTTCAAGGCCGAGCAGGAAGGCGCGGCGTACCGCCTGGCGGTGATGCTGGGCAAGCCGCCCACCGCGGCGTCGCTGACGGATTACGCCTGCCATGAAGAACCCAGACTGAGCCAGGCCTTGCCCGTGGGCGACGGCGCCGCGCTGCTCAAGCGCCGGCCCGACGTGCGCCAGGCCGAGCGCGAACTCGCATCGGCCACGGCAAAGATCGGCGTCGCCACGGCGGATCTCTATCCGTCCATCCGTATCGGCGCTTCCGCCGGCTTTACCGGCATCCTGGACCATCTTGGCCAGGCGCCGACGGCGCATTGGGGCTTCGGACCGCTGATCACCTGGAACATCCCTACCAGCGGCACCCGCGCGCGCATCCATGGCACCGAAGCCGGCGCCGAGGCGGCGCTCGCGCGCTTCGACGGCGTGGTGCTCAAGGCACTGCGCGAAACGCAGTCCGCGCTGAGCAGCTATACGCGTGAGCTGGAGCGCACCGCGGCCCTGCGCGATGCCCGCGACAAGGCCAACGAGGTGGCGCGGCAAAACCGCCAGCTCTACCAGGCCGGCCGCTCGCCGTACCTGTCCAGCCTCGATGCGGACCGTACGCTGGCCAGCACCGAAGCCTCGCTGGCCGCGTCGGAAAGCCAGGTCGCGCTGGATCAGATCAACCTGTTCCTCGCGCTTGGCGGCGGCTGGCAGGATGCGCCGAAAGTGAAGACGCAGGCGATGGGCGGGGATTGAGCGCGCGGCGTGCGTCCGTCTACACTCTCATGCCCGGCATCTTGCTTGCCCGAATTGGGCAAGCGGGCCGAACCCGCCGGATCAGCCGAACCAGTACAAAGCGTACAAAGAGCACAAAGGAATAGCAGCACCATGTTTTATCCCTCGATCCAGAAAACCCTGTCCATCGCGATCGCCACGCTTGGCATCGTGGCCTCGGGCGCCGCGCCGGCGCAGGAACAGACCTTGCGCGTCGGCACGGTCAGCGGTCCGGACGCGCAGGTCTGGCAAGTGGTCCAGAAAGTCGCCAAGCGCGAAGGGCTGAATATCAAGGTCGTGGAGTTCAACGACTACGTGCAGCCCAACGCCGCGCTCGACGCCGGCGACCTCGACGCCAACAGCTTCCAGCACCAGCCCTATCTCGACAGCCAGGTCAAGCAGCGTGGCTACAAGATGGTCAGCGTGGGCTACACGTACATCTCGCCGCTGGGCATCTACTCGCAAAAGCTGAAGTCGCCCAAGGACCTGCCGCAAGGCGCCAGGGTGGCCGTTCCCAACGATCCCTCCAACGAGAACCGCGCGCTGCTTCTGCTGGCCGCGCAAGGCGTGATCAAGCTCAAGAGCGGGGCGGGCACCAATGGCGTCAACGCGACGCCGCTGGACGTCAGCGACAACCCGAAGAAGCTGAAGATCGTCGAACTCGACGCGGCGCAACTGGCGCGTGCGCTGCCCGATGTGGCGGCGGCCGTGATCAACACCAACTACGCGCTGGCCGCCGGCCTGCAGCCGACCCGCAACGCCATCGCGCTGGAAGACATCCACAGCCCGTACGCGAACATCATCGCGGTGCGCACCCAGGACAAGGACAAGCCGTGGGTGAAGAAGCTGGTGGCTGCCTACCAGTCGGAAGAGGTGAAGCAGTTCATGAAGAACGAGTTCAAGGGCGCGATGGTGCCTTCGTTCTGAGTGCGCGGGCGATGTGGGGGCTTCCTTAGTCCCGCGCTGGCTTGCCAGGACAAAACCCCCTCCGGATCCTGCGATCCGGAGGGGGTTTTTCGTTGGGCCTTGTAGTCTGGCTGCCTGCCTATTCCCTCGGCATAAAGGTGATGATGACCTTGGCGGGCGCCAGGCCGTTCTCGTCGCGCGGCAGCGGATCGGATCGCTCCACCGCGCGCAGCACCGCGTTGTCCCAGCCGGCGTTGCCGCTGGACTTGGTCAGGCGGGCCGACAGCAACGAGCCGTCCGGCGCCAGTTGCACCGTAACCACCGCGGCCGGGTTGCCGGCCACCTCTTCGGTGAAGATGATGTTCGGCTTGACGCGGCGCCGCACGCGGTCCGCGTAGCCGGGCGACGCAGCGCCGCCCGCGCCGGCGCCGGTGCCCGCACGGTTGCCCACGCCACCGGTGGTGGGGGCGCTGTTGGCCATGGCTTGCAGGCGTGCCAGTTCGCTCTGGCGCTGTTGCTTGAGCGCCGCCTGACGCTCGCGCTGCTCGGCCTGTCTGGCTTCCGCCGCCGCCGCGGCCTGGCGGCGCTTCTGCGCCTGCAGCGCGATATCGGCGTTTTCCTCCGGCTCCGGCTTGACCACGGGTTCGGGGTTCGGCTGGACCACCGGCTGGGGCTGCGCAATGTCGGGAACACTGTCCCACAATTCGGCTTCCACGCCCGCCGGCGTGCGGCTTTGCCAGTGCACGCCGTAGTAGAGCAAGATGCCCAGCAGCAGATGCATGAACAGAGCCAGCAGGAAACATTTCAGCGTTCCCCGCTCCTGTACCAGTTGATACGGATAGGCGATGGGCTTCATGGCGCGGGCTGGCCAAAGGCCGCAGGTGTTCCACGCGGCATAGCTCTGGCATCACTCTGACATCGATATGAAAGGATACTTCGCGATGGTTTGTGCGCCAACCCGCGCTTAGTATCCCCTGCATGGAGCTTAGGTCGGCATTGGCTGCCTAGGCAAGCGCGATTCCGTGGGGCTGCCGCCGCGCCATGCCGGACTAGGTCCATCGCAGAATTTACACATCCGGTCCGCTGAGCTTGCACGTCAAAAAATCGCGTCCAGGCCCAAAAAGTGGCGACTCTGCCTCAGCGGGCGTCCGTGCATTCAACCCTTTGCCGGGCACGGTCTAAGCTATATCCGAAAGATCCCGCTCCCGTCCTCGCAGGGTGATCCATCATGGCTGCTCGTTCCATCGCTTCCCTTTCCCTCAGCTTCGGGCTGGTCTCGATTCCGGTCAAGGTGTACACCGCGACGGAAAGCCAATCCGGGGTGAGCTTCAACCTGCTGCACAAAGGGTGCGGATCGCGCCTGAAACAGCAGTACATCTGCCTGCGCGAAGATGTGGTGGTGGAGCGCTCCGAGATGGTGAAGGGGTACGAGTTCGAGAAGGATCACTATGTGGTCTTCGAGCCGGAAGAGCTGGATGCGCTGGAGGCGGAGGCCCGCCATACGATCGACATCGTGGCGTTCGTGCCGGCCGGCGCGATCGATCCAATCTACTTCGACAATGCCTATTACCTCGGCCCGGACAAGCGCGGAGCGAAGCCGTATGCCTTGCTGACCGAAGCGATGCGCCGGACCGGCACCTGCGCGCTGGCCCGATGGGTGTGGAAAGGCAAGCAGTACATGGTCCAGGTGCGGCCCGGCGACGATGGCCTGATCCTGCAACAGTTGCTCTATGCCGACGAAGTGCGCCCCATGGCCGACCTGCATGTGGAAAAGGCGGATGTACAGCCCGCGGAGCTGGCGCTGGCGCAGCAACTGATCGAGCAGAATTCGGTGGGCAGCTACGATCCCGCCGCCTACGCCGACGAAGAAAAGGCGCGGGTCCTCGCGGCAATCGACAAGAAGATCGCCGGCAAGAAGATCACCGTGACGGAACAACGCGAAGCCACGCAGGGCGCGGAAGTCATCGACCTGATGGAAGCATTGCGCGCCAGTGTGCAGCAGCGCAAACGCGCAGCCGGGAAAACGGCCGCGGCGCCGGATGCGCCGAAGGCACGCAAGGCCGCGCGCCGCGCCACCGCGCCCGCGCCGGCACCCGCGCGCCGCGCGGCAGGCAAGAAGTGACCGGCAGATGACGCTATATACGTTGCGCGAGGTCCAGGCCATGCTCGGCATCCCGCGCTCGGTTGCCGCCAGGCTGATCGCGGATGGCGTGGTCACGCCAAGCCGCGGCGCGCGCCGCGAATACCTCTTCACCTTCCAGGACATGGTGATGCTGCGGACCGCGAACTCATTGCGCGAGGCGCAGATCCCGAGCCGCCGCATCTCGCGGGCGCTCTCGAAACTGAAGGCGTCCAGAGGGCAGGAAGCGCCGCTGACCGGCGTGCGGATTCGCGCGATCGGCAACGAGGTGGCGACCCGCGACACCGTCAGGCAGTGGCAGGCGGAATCGGGCCAGCTGCTGATGGATTTCGAGCCGGATGAGGCTGGCGCTGCCGCCGTCCATTCCCTGCATCAAGCCCCTTCCGCCGAAGCGAGCATCTGGTTCCAGACCGGTTGCAAGCTGGAAGCCGAGGCGCCTGGCGAAGCGGAGCAGGCATATCGCCGTGCGCTCTCAGCCGATGGGAGCTATCTCGAACCCTATCTCAACCTGGGGTGCATGCTCTGCGCCGCCGGCCACTTCGGAGAGGCGATCGCGCTCTACCGCTGCGGGCTTGCGCATCTGCCGGACGAACCGCTGATGCACTTCAACCTGGCCGTCGCGCTGGAAGACGATGGGCTGCAGGCAGAGGCGCTGGCCAGCTATGGGCACTGCATCGAACTCGCCCCGGAGTTCGCGGATGCCCACTTCAATGCAGCGCGGCTGTATGAAACCTTGGGGGACGATATGCGTGCGATCCGGCATTTCAATGCATACCGGAAGCTGCAGCCGCGGTGAATGCCCGCCGCGCGTGGCGCCGGCGGCACTCGCCATCGGGTGCTTCCGCACGGTTCCCCGCTTTGAAAAAGCGGCGGCCATTTTGTAGGATTAACGCAAAGGAGGGGCTGGGACCATGAATCACGAAGACATGGCGAGCGCACCATACCCGGCAGGGCAACCGGTCGTCGGCGACGTGGTTGCGGTTGGCGCCATCCGCCCGCAGGCGGGCGACCTTGTGACAGTGCGAAGCCGGATCGATCCCCAGGTGGAATTCAATACGCGCCTGACGCTCTCGGTGCCCGACGGCACCTGGAAGGCTGTGGTCTTCAGTATCGAGCGAGCCGGCCAGCGGCTTGCGGAATTCGGCGGAGTCAGGCTGGAGGACGAGGTCGAGATCTCGATGGATCACTTCGCCTCCGTGCTCAGGTGCATGCCTGCGCATTGAGAGGCCGCGAGCGCCGCACTGCCACGCACCGTACGCATCCTTCAGGGTAGATTCGCCCCGCGTGCCGGGATGTTGTCATTTCGAGGATCGCAGGGCCACATTCAGCTGGTCCACCACTTCCGCCCAATCGGCGTCCTCCAGGATTTCGTCCTGCAGCAGCGCCGCCTGGGCGGGCGTCCAGAACGGTGCGTCCGCGAGCAGCACGTCGTCGGCTAACGGGGAATGCGTGGCGATGAAGGTCCGGATCTCCGCTTCGCTGGCCGGCAATCCCAGTTGCGCGAACAGTTCGGAAAAGTGGTGAAAGCCCTGGTCCATGATGGTTGCCCCTTGTGCTCAAGAGATCGATATCCGTGCAGCTCGGAGAGTGCATTGCCACCATGCTATGCGACAACGCAGCTTTTGTGCGCAACATCGAACGGTACAGGCTACAGGCGGGCAACGGGCGGGCAATGGCACGGTGCCGCCGGTAGCGGGCGGCGGCACCGCTCGTCTCCGCCTTAATCCAGCTTGATCTTCAGATCCCGGATGAGCTTGTGCCAGCGAGCGGTCTCGCTGCGCAGCAGGTCGGCAAACTGCGCCGGCGTACTGCCCACGGGTTCCACCCCGAACTCCACCAGCCGCTTGTTGACTGCCGGCTCCCTGATGGCAGCCACGACCTGTTTGTTCAGGATGGCGATCACCTCGGGAGGCGTGGCCGACGGCGCTACCATTCCGACGAGCGCGGCGGCCTCCACGTTCTTGTAACCTGCCTCGGCGAAGGTCGGCACATCGGGCAACTGCGGCAGGCGGGTGGGATTGGCCACGGCCAGTGCCTTGACCTTGCCGCCTTTGATGAAACCGGCGCCCGAGGCAAGATCCACCATCATGGCCGGGACCTGCCCGCCGGCAACGTCGGCCAGCGCAGGCGCCGCGCCGCGATACGGCGCGTGGACCATGGTCAGGCCAGCTTCCACCTTGAGCAGTTCCATCGCCAGATGATGGGGGCTGCCTGCACCCGCGGAAGCATAGTCGATGCCGCCCGGCTTGGCCTTCGCCGCGGCAATGAACTCTTGCACGTTGTTTGCACGTATCCCCGGACCCACCACCAGGATCATCGGGAAGCGGCCAAGCAGCGTAACCGGCGCCAGGTCTTTTAGCGGATTGTAGGAAAGGGACTTGTACAGCGCGGGGTTGAACACCAGGGTGCCGTTGTCCGCCGACAGCACTGTGTAGCCATCCGCCGGCGCGCGAGCGGTTTCCGCCGCGGCGATGGCGGTGTTGCCGCCGGGTTTGTTGTCCACCACGACCGGCTGGCCCAGGCGGGTCGAGAGCGGCTGCCCGATGGAGCGCGCCAGGAAGTCCGAACCGCCTCCGGCGGGGTAGGGCACGATCCAGCGCACGGGCTTGCTCGGGAAGGCGGGTTCCGCGGCAGCCGTTGCCGCGGTCCAGGGCAGGGCAGCCAGGCCGAGGCCAACTGCCATCAATTTGCGGATGGTGATCATCTTGTCTCCTGTTTTGAATTTTGCTTGCGGCGTTGTCTTCCGCTTTTTTGCTTTCTTTTTTTTGCCGGGCCGCCTGCCGCCGTTCATCCGGCGCGGGCGGCACCGTTGCCCGGACTCAGGCGCCGACGTGGCGCAGGTCGAGCACGCGCTGGGCCTTGCCGGTGGCTGTAGTCTTGATCTCACCGGCGTTCAGCACGCGCACCGCCGTGGAAACGCCCACCATGGTCTTTACCCGGTGCTGCAGTTCACGTCCCAGCTGCGCACGGTCGCTGTCGGTGAGCGCGTCGCAGACCCCGGCGCGCGCCTCGACCGAGACGGACAGGGAGTCCATATGCCCTTCGCGGGTGATGCACAACTGGTAGTTGCCGCTCAGGCGGCCGATGCCCAGGATCAGCTCCTCGATCTGGCTCGGGAACACGTTGACGCCGCGGATGATCAGCATGTCGTCCGAACGCCCGGTGATCTTCGCCAGCCGGCGCATCGAGCGCGATGTCGGCGGCAGCAGCGTGGTCAGGTCGCGCGTGCGGTAGCGGATCATGGGCATGGCCTCCTTCGACAGCGAGGTAAATACCAGCTCGCCCTGGCTGCCGTCGGGCAGCACTTCGCCCGAGACAGGGTCGATGATCTCGGGATAGAAGTGATCTTCCCAGATGACCGGTCCATCCTTGCTTTCAATGCACTCGCACGCAACGCCGGGGCCCATGATTTCCGAGAGCCCGTAGATATCGATGGCCTGGATGCCCGCGCGCGTTTCGATCTCGGCGCGCATGCCCTGCGTCCACGGCTCGGCGCCGAAGATGCCGATCTTCAGCGATGACTCCGCCGGCTCCATGCCCTGGCGCGCCATCTCGTCGAGCAGGTTAAGCATGTAGGAGGGCGTGACGAGAATGATCGACGGCTCAAAGTCGCGGATCAGCTGGACCTGCTTCTCGGTCTGTCCGCCGGACATCGGCACGACCATGCAGCCGAGGCGCTCCGCGCCGTAATGGATGCCCAGGCCGCCGGTGAACAGTCCGTAGCCGAATGCGTTGTGCAGCGTATCGCCGCGGCGGCCGCCCGCCGCGCGGATGGAGCGGGCCGTTACGTTGGCCCAGGTGTCGATGTCCTTCGCGGTGTAGCCCACCACGGTCGGCTTGCCGGTAGTGCCGCTAGATGCATGCACGCGCACGACCTCGTCCCTGGGGACGGCAAACAGTCCGAACGGATAGTTGTCGCGCAGGTCCTTCTTCGAGGTGGTGGGGAATTTCGCCAGGTCGGACAACTGGCGCAGATCGTCCGGGTGCACGCCGGCGGCGTCGAAGGCGCTGCGGTAGTGCGGCACGTTGTCATACGCATGACGGAGCGACCATTTGAGCCGTGAGAGTTGCAGCGCCTGGAGCTCATCGCGGCTGGCGAGTTCGATGGGCTCGAGTTCGCCCGGTTGGGGAATTGGCTGGACCACGGTTGTCTCCTGAGGGTGAAGCGGCTGAATAGGATTGAACGGTGGCGGGATTGGGGGCGCCACACGACGGCTCGGCAACCCGGCTATGCGCGGCAACGGTCTTCGCCGTGGTGCCGTGCCAGGTCTTCAAGCATCCGGAATTCCATAGCGGCGCCCACCCGGCCGACGCTTGCGCGCCGGCCGGCCGGATAGCAGGCACCCTGGCTTGACTGCGGATGACGATGCGAAGCCACCTGAACGCCCGGGGACGGGCGCATCCGCAGCTTCGTCAGCGACGCTTACGAGGGCTCGCGTTGCGGGACATGCCGGCGGCTCTGCACGACGCGGAAGCGGTTGGCGACAAACGCGGTATCGGCAAGGCTGGCGTTGGCCGCGGGGTTTGCGCCCGTTGCGTGGAAGTCCGAGAAGGCCGCGGACTGGTTCACGAAGACGCCGCCCGTCAGGTTGACGGACAAGGCGACACCTCCGTCCACGGCGGCCTCCCCGGCGGCATCGAGCACCGCCTCGTCCGTGCTGTAGACGGACAGCGTCAGGGCACCGCGCGTGCGGGCGATGCGCGCCGCGAGTGCCAGCGACTGCGCGCTGGAGTCGGTCGCGATCACAAACGCGATCGGGCCGAACCATTCCTGCGTGAAGGTAGCCTCGTCGCGGCTGGTGTCGAGCTGCAGCAGGATCGGGGTGGCGATCGTTGCGTCGGGGAATTCGGGATGCACGAGGCGCTGGCTGGCGAGCAGCGGCGTGCCGAGCGCGGCGACCTGGTCGATCCGGGCGAGCACGCCCTGGTTCTGGATCGCGCCGGTGAGTTCGACTGCACGGGCCGCATCGGCAGTCAGCTTCTGCACGGCGCCGGCGATGGCCCGGGCGACCTCTTCAAACGGGACGGTGCCTTCGGCTGTCTTGATGCCGCCGCGCGGCACATAGATATTCTGCGGCGCGGTGCACATCTGGCCGGAATACAGCGCGAGAGAAAACGCGATGTTGCGGGCCACCGCCTTGAGTTCGTCCGCCGAATCGATCACGATCTGGTTGACGCCGGCCTTCTCCGTGTAGACCTGGGCCTGCGGCGCATGTGTCTCGAGCCAGTCGCCATTGGCGGTGCTGCCGGTGAAATCGATCAGCCGTATTTCGTCGCGCGTGGCCAGCGACTGCACAAGCGGGCCGTCGTTGGGCGCGGTCGCCAGCAAGGTCACGACGTTGGGATCGAAGCCGGCGTCCTGCAGCACTTGCCGCGCGATACGCACGGTGATGGCGAGCGGCAGGATCGCAGCCGGATGTGGCTTGACGATGATGGCATTGCCGGTTGCAAGGTCGGCGAACATGCCCGGATAGCTGTTCCAGGTGGGAAACGTGCAGCAGCCGATCACCAGGCCGATGCCGCGCGGCACGATGGTGAAGCGCTTTTCCATGGCGAGCGGCGGATTCTTGCCCTGCGGCTTTTCCCAGTAGGCCGTCTCCGGAATGTCGCGCATCGCGTCCCACGCGTAGGCGATGGCCTCGAGCGCGCGATCCTGCGCGTGCGGGCCGCCAGCCTGGAACGCCATCATGAACGCCTGCCCGGTGGTGTGCATGACGCTGTGCGCGATCTCGAAGCTGGCCTGATTCAGCCGCGCCAGGATTTCCAGGCTCACGCCCACCCAGGCTTTCGGACTCGCCTTGCGGTACTGTGCCTGCGCCTTCTGTGCCGCCGCGATCAGCGCGTCCGGATCCGCTTTGGGATAGCGGATATGCAGGGTCTGGCCGAATGGCGAGCGCTCTTCGCCGACCGTGCCGTTGCTGCCGGGTTGATCGAGTGTGAAGGGCTGGCCAAGCTGTGCCTTGAATGCCGCTTCGCCGTCGGCGGCGGCGGTTTCACCATAGGCGCGCGGGCTGGGCATCTCGTTGAAGGGGCTCCAGTAGCCGCGCGTCCGGATGGCCTCCAGGGCGCGCTCGAGCGTCTTTTCGTGTTTGCTGAAGAGGGAATGATTCATTGCGGGGGGCGTATTTTTTAGAGGTTGCAGGACTTCGATTACCGTTCGTCGTAGCTGACGACAACCCGATCCGACACCGGATGGCATTGGCAGGTGAGGACGAAGCCATCGTCGATTTCATGTTGTTCGAGCGTGTAGTTCTTTTCCATCTTCACTTCGCCTTCGAGGACTTTCGCGCGGCACGTGCAGCACACACCGCCCTTGCAGGCGTAGGGCAGGGCAAGGCCCGCTTTCAGGCCGACATCGAGTACGCTGACCCCCACATAAGGCAGCCGCAGCTTGCGCCGCTTGCCGTCGATGATCACTTCCAGATCCGCCGCCGGCATGTCGTCGGTGATTTCGATGGGCGGCACGCCCGCTTGCGGCAGCGGTGTGCCGAAGCGTTCGACGTGCACCTTCTCCGGCGCCACGCCGGCTGCCTTGAGCGCGGCTTCGGCGGCGTCCATCATCGGGCCGGGGCCGCAGATGAACGCTTCATCGATTTCGTCGGCCGGCGTGAGCGTTTCCAGGAATGCCCGGCATTTCTCCTGATCCAGCACGCCGTTGAACAGTTCGACTTCCTGCAAATCATCGGACAACACGTGATACAGCGAGAACCGGCTCATATAGCGGTTCTTCAGGTCTTCCAGTTCCTCGGCGAACATGATCGCGTCGACGCTGCGGTTGCCGTACACCAGCGTGAACCGGCTGGTCGGCTCCGTCTCAAGCGTGGTCTTGATGATCGCGAGCACGGGCGTGATGCCCGAGCCGCCCGAGAACGCCACGTAGGTCCGCGACAGGTCGGCGTTCAGGTGCGTGAAGAAGCGGCCATCGGGCGTCATCACCTCGATCTCATGGCCGGGCTGCAGCGTGTCGAACGCGAAGTTCGAAAAGCGCCCGCCGCGCACGCGCTTGATGCCGATGCGTAGTTCGCCATCGCGGTCGTAGTCGGTGACGCCCACGCAGATCGAATACGAGCGCCGGGTCTCCTCGCCATCGAGATGCGCCTTCAGCGTGACGAATTGTCCTTGTGTGAAGCGGTACGCGTCGCGCAGGTCCTCGGGCACCTCGAAGGAGACGGTCACGGCATCGGCGGTTTCGGGCCGTACCTCGCGGATACGCAAAGGATGGAATTGTGGAGTCGCCATAATGTCGGTCCAGGTCAGTACGGTCAGTACGGTCAGTACGGTTTGAAGTAATCGAACGGCTCGCGGCAATCGATGCAGCGGTACAGCGCCTTGCATGCCGTCGAGCCGAACTGCGCGAGGAGTTCGGTGTGCACCGAGCCGCATTGCGGGCAGGCTGGCTTGTCCTGGGCAGCTGCGCGAGGCACGAAGCGGATGGTCTTTTCTTGCGGGGCATCGTCGCTGCCGCAGTTGCCGGCAGGTGGCGCGATGCCGTAGCGGCGCAGCTTGTCGCGCGCTTCGCTGGTCATCCAGTCGGTGCTCCACGCAGGGGCAAGCACGGTGACGATGCGATGGGGGACGATCCCGGCGGCGTCCAGCGCCTGCCCGATATCCTCGGCAATCTGCGACATCGCCGGGCACCCCGAATAGGTGGGGGTGATGACGACTTCGACGGCGTCGTCGGCGCCGCGGCGCACGTCGCGCAGGATGCCCAGCTCGCGAATCGATACCACGGGGATCTCCGGATCCGGGACCGCCTCAAGTACGGTCCAGGCACGTTCCAGCGTGGTGTCGGCATGCATCAATGTGGCGGCGGTCATCGCGATCTACCAGGTAGCGCCGGGATGCTGGCGTGCCAGGGACTGCATTTCGGCAAGCAGGAAGCCCATGTGTTCCGAATGTTCGCCGTGCTTGCCGGTCGTAACGTGTTTCACCGGGGACGGCAGCTTGAGGGTCGCCTGGGCAATGACCTGCTCAACGTCTGCCTGCCATGCGGGTTCGAGGCCCGCCACCAAGGGGCCGACGCCGGCCTCGGCCATCGCGATCTCCACCGCATCGGTTGCAAAGAACTCCCGCGTGTATGGCATCAGGTAATCCAGTGCCGCCTGTGCGCGCCGGTGCGACTCCGCCGTGCCGTCGCCGAAACGGATCAGCCACTCGCTGGCATGGCTGAGGTGGTAGCGCGTCTCCTTCAGCGATTTCGCGGCGATGGCCGCCAGTTGCTCGTCGGTGGACGATTGCAATGCCGTCCACAGATGGGCCATCAGCGCGGAGTAGAGGAAGTTGCGCACTATCGTGACGGCATAGTCGCGCTCGGTTCGTGCGGTGCCTGCGAACGGCCCGAAGTGCGGCAGCTCCACCATCGTGTAGTTGGCAAACTCGCGCTCGGAGCGGAAGTAGGCGTAGCTGTCTTCGGTTTTCTTCGCGCCGCTCAGCGCTTCGTCGAGCGTAGCCGCGTGCGAGTACAGCAGCCGCGCCTGGCCGATCAAGTCGAGGCTGGTATTCGCCAGCGCGATGTCCTCCTCGAGCGCCGGGCCATGGCTGCACCACTCGCTGTTGCGCTGGCCGAGGATCAGCGCGTTATCGGCCAGGCGCAGCACGTACGACAAATGTTGGGGCGTGTTCATCATTGCGTCTCGTCTTACATGTGGTCGATTTCGGCGGGCAGCACGAAGAAGGTCGGATGGCGATAGATCTTGTCGCCGGCCGGCTCGAAGAAAGACTCCTTGTCGGCAGGATCGGACGCCGTGATTGCCGCCGACGGCACCACCCAGATGCTCACGCCTTCCTGCCGGCGCGTATAGACGTCGCGCGCCATGCGCAGTGCCGCGCTCGCATCGGATGCGTGCAGGCTGCCGCAGTGCTTGTGGTCCAGGCCCTGCTTGCTGCGCACGAACACTTCCCAGATCGGCCATTCCTTGTTCATCTTCATCTCCTGTTCAAGCGGCTTGCTTGTGAGCCCGCGCGGCCTGTTTTTCGGCATACGCCAGCGCGGCTTCGCGCACCCACGCGCCATCGTTGTGCGCCTTCACCCGGGTGGCGAGGCGCTCCTTGTTGCAAGGCCCGTCGCCGTTCACGACGCGCCAGAATTCTTCCCAGTCGATCGCGCCGTAGTCGTGCGCCTTGCGCTCTTCATTCCACTTCAGGTCCGGATCGGGCAGCGTCACGCCGAGGATGCGGGCTTGTTCGACGGTCGCATCGACGAACTTCTGGCGCAGGTCGTCGTTCGAGATCCGCTTGATGCCCCATTGGAACGACTGGCCGCTGTGGATGGAATCCTTGTCGCTCGGGCCGAACATCATCAGCACCGGCCACCACCAGCGGTCCACCGCCTGCTGCACCATGTCCTTTTGCGCCTGGGTGCCCTTCATCATCGACAGCAGGGCGTCGAAGCCCTGGCGCTGGTGGAAGGACTCCTCCTTGCAGATGCGGATCATGGCGCGGGCGTACGGGCCGTAGGTGCAACGGCACAGCGGGATCTGGTTCATGATCGCCGCGCCATCCACCAGCCAGCCGATCACGCCCACGTCCGCCCAGGTCGGCGTGGGGTAATTGAAGATGCTCGAGTACTTGGCTTTGCCGGCGTGCAGGGCATCGACCAGTTGGTCGCGCGACACGCCCATCGTTTCGGCTGCGCTATACAGATACAGGCCATGCCCACCCTCGTCCTGCACCTTGGCGAGCAGGATCGCCTTGCGCTTCAGGCTCGGGGCCCGGCTGATCCAGTTGCCCTCGGGCTGCATGCCGATGATTTCCGAGTGCGCGTGCTGGGAAATCTGCCGGATCAGCGTCTTGCGATACGCATCTGGCATCCAGTCCTGCGCCTCAATCTTGCCGTCAGCCGCCATCAGGGCGTCGAAATGCGCTTGCTGCGGTGAGGTATCGGCCGGCGCAGTGCCGGGCGGTTGCGCGTTGCCCGGGAGATCGAGAGATTGGGTGTACATGGAGATTTCCTGTGAGGCGATGCCGCAGTATATTTATAAACCGACCGGTCGGTCGATGAATTGTTTGGATGAATTTAATCAAGTGATAGTTTTGAGGGGTGAGTGTGGAGGGTTAGCTACGCGGCGTTGAGCGGGTGTGCGTGAGGCTGCCTGCAGTGGGGTTGATCCGTCGTTGGCATTGCCGGATTTGACGGTTTTCATTCGCTGCGGCTGGATCACCCGCTAGGAGCGGGGAGACGACCTCCAGGGCGCATGTGGACCGGTCGGAGTTTGCCGAATGGTTATCGCAATTGGGCGGGCGCCCCCCGCGCCGCCGGGCGTGCGCAAGGCCAGCCGCTCGGCAAGCCGTAGTTGCCGGTCCAGCCAGGCCTGCGTGCGGCTGGCCTCCGGTGACGGGTCGTGTAGCCAGACGCCAAATGTGGAGAGAAAGATCCCGGTCAGCACGACCTCTTCCGCCTCCCGGCGCAAGCCGGCCGCCGGCAGGCAGGCGGCCTCCCGGATCCATTGCACGGTGCGGCTGATATGCAGCAGGCCTTGCGCCTGCAGATGCAAGTGCTCCGGCTGCAGCTTGTAGCGCAGCATCTCCGCGGTGAGCCGCCGATGCGGCGCCAGGGCCTCCAGCCAGGCGAGGATGGCTAGCGAGAGGCGCTCGCGCGTGGACAGGCCATGCCAGCCTTCGCGCTGGGTTGCGCAAACCAGCGCGAAGTCGGCCCGGCCGAACCAGGCCTCTGCCAGATCGTCCTTCTGCCGGTAGTGCCGGTAAATGTCGGCCAGACCGATCTCCATGGACGCGGCAATCTCATGGAGATGCAATGCATCCCATCCGCCGCGCTCGGCGTGTATCAGCGCGACCTCCAGAATCCTGTCGGCCAGATCGGCGTGCTCCTTCATGGCTCGCACTTCCTTGAGAATCCGCAACTGCGCCACTTCCAAGGATAGCGAGCCGGCGCCGGAGTGGCCAAGCGCGCCGGGTCCGGCCCTGCCCGCCTCGACAAAGCTGGCAGGCGGTCTATCTTAAGGGTGTGTCACTCTGTGCCGCTATCCGAGCACCCTGTACGCCACATTTGCCGCATCCCCACAGTAGCGGCGGGCGCGCCGCCGGCTTGGACGGAACGGCTGCCATGCGCATGGGACCAAATTCACCCTCCCGGGAAAGCTACGACAACGCGCTGCTCGACATTGTCCGGGAGATGTCGTCGGCAGTGCAGCAGCAGGGGACCGCCGAGATGCCGGTCTCGCTGGACAGCACGCTCGAAGGCGACTTGGGCTTCGATAGCCTGACGCGCGTCGAACTCCTCACTCGCGTCGAGCAGCGGTTTGGCGTCAGCCTGCCCGAGCAAGTCCTGGCCCAGGCCGACACGCCGCGCGCCCTGCTGCGCGCCTTGCTGGCCGCCAAGGATCTGCCCCCTGGCACGGGCGGATCGCTCCCGCGGCGTGCCCGCCCGCTGCCGGCGGCCCAGGCTCCGGAGTGTGCCGTCACCTTGACCGATGTGCTCGGCTGGCATCTGCGCCGCCATCCGGACCGCACTCATATCATCCTGCAGGACGGCAGCAGCGACGACATCCCGATCAGCTTTGCCCAACTGCACCAGCGCGCGACGGCCATGGCCACGGGGCTGGCCGAACGGGGTCTGCGTCCGGGCACGGCCGTGGCCATCATGCTGCCCACCAGCCCTGAGTACTTCTACAGCTTCTGCGCCGTGCTAATTGCCGGTGGCATCCCCGTTCCGCTCTATCCGCCGGCGCGGCTGGCGCAGATCGGCGATCATCTGCAGCGCCATGCCGGCATCCTGGCCAATGCCCAGGCACCCATCCTGGTCACGGTCGCGCAAGCCAAGCCGCTGGCCGCACTGCTCAAGGCCAGCACCGGTACGCTGCACGACGTGGTGACGCCGACGGAACTGGAGGCTTGCACGGGCGGCGGCGCGCCGGTGCACGCGATCGTGCGTGCGCACGATATCGCCCTGCTGCAGTACACCTCTGGCAGCACTGGCTCGCCCAAGGGCGTCGTCCTGACCCACGCCAACCTGCTGGCCAACCTGCGGGCCATGGGGCAGGCCCTGGGCGTTGGCTCCCAGGATGTCTTCGTCAGCTGGTTGCCGCTGTACCACGATATGGGGCTGATCGGGGCGTGGCTGGGCAGCTTCTACTACGCCTATCCCCTGGTCGTGATGTCGCCGCTGGCCTTCCTTGCGCGGCCAGAGCGATGGCTCTGGGCGATCCACAAGTATCGGGGCACGCTGTCGGGCGGCCCCAACTTTGCCTACGAACTCTGTCTGCGCAAGCTGGCCGATGCGGCGCTGGCCGGACTTGACCTGGGTAGTTGGCGCTTCGCCTTCAATGGTGCCGAGCCAGTAAGCGTGCAGACCATGCGCGCCTTTGCGCAGCGCTTTGTACGCTACGGCCTGCGCCCGGAGGCCATTTCCCCCGTGTATGGGCTGGCCGAGGCCTCGCTGGGCCTGAGCTTTCCTCCGCTGGACCGCGGCCTGCTGGTCGATCGCATCGGCCGGACCGAATTCATGCGCGCCGCCAGGGCAGTCGCCGCGGCGGAGCAGGATAGCGATGTGCTGGAGTTCCCCGCCTGCGGCCGGCCGCTCCCCGGCCATGAAGTGCGCATCGTCGATGCCAGCGGGCGCGAGTTGGCCGAGCGCCACGAGGGGCTGCTGCAGTTCCGCGGCCCGTCGGCTACCAGCGGGTATTTCCGCAATCCGGAGCAGACGCGCCTGCTCTTTGATCACGACTGGGTGAACACCGGGGATTACGCCTATGTCGCCGGCAATGATGTCTTCATCACCGGCCGCGCCAAGGAGATGATCGTGCGCGGCGGCCGCAATATCTACCCGTACGAGCTCGAGCAGGCGATCGGCGCCATCGCGGGCATGCGCAAGGGCTGTGTTGCCGTTTTCGGTTGCCCGGACCCCAGCAGCGGCACGGAACGCATCGTGGTGATGGCCGAAACCGCCGTGAAGGATCTACATGCGCGCCGGATGCTGCACCGGCAGGTGCTGAAGACGGCCATCGACGTGCTGGGCCTGCCTCCCGACCACATTGCCCTGGTCTCGCCGCACAGCATCCTGAAGACCTCGAGTGGCAAGATCCGCCGCGCCGCCTGCCGGGAGCGCTTCGAGCAAGGCCGGCTCGGCCGGGGGCAGGGCGCTCCCTGGCTGCAGATCGCCCGCTTCGGATGGCAGGCTATGCTTCCCCAACTGCGGCGCATCCGGCAGACCGGCGCAGGCCTGGCCTATGCCTGCTACGCCTGGGCCTTGTTCGCCGCGCTGACCCCGGCGACCTGGCTGGCCTCGGTTGCACTGCATCGGCCGCAACTGGGCTGGGCCGTCAGCCACCGCGCCGCAAGGCTGCTGCTCAGGCTGAGCGCGATACCCTGGTTCGTGGACGAGGCCGAGTGCCTGCCGCGCGACCAGCCGTGCATCCTGGTATCGAACCACGCCAGCTACCTGGACGGTATCGTCCTGGTGGCGGCCCTGCCCAGGCCGATCTGCTTCGTGGCCAAGCGCGAGCTTCAATCCCAGCGCATACCCGGCGCCTACCTGGCCAGCATCGGCGCGGATTTCATCGACCGCCTTGATCCGCGGCGAGAGCACGAGGACGTGGAGCGGATCGTGGCGGCGGTGCGCGCCGGGCACTCTGTCCTGTTTTTCCCGGAGGGCACGTTTGGGCGCACGCCCGGCCTGCAAAGCTTCCGCACGGGCGCATTCCTGGCCGCCGCGCACGCCGGCGCGCCGGTGGTGCCGGTCGCCATCCGGGGTACGCGCTCCGTACTGCGGGACGGACAATGGCTGCCGCGGCGCGGACCGATCGGCGTGGTCATCGGCAGCCCGCTGTGGCCGGATGGCGACGACTGGCCCGCCGCCGTGCGCCTGCGCAATACCGCGCGCACAGAGATCCTGCACTATTGCGGCGAGCCGGATGGCTTGCGCGCGACACGCCGGGGTGCCAGGCGGGTATAGAACCATAGCCCATGCCCGGCGTCGCGCATCTTGCGCCAGGCCATGTTGCTGGCTCGCTCAAGGCTCGGCGCGAACACCTTGGCTTGCCTGCGTTCAAACGAACCGAGCAGCGCGCTGGTGAAGTTCCACTCGGACGTGTCCGGCTCGCGCACGTGGGGCCAACGCGAAAACGCTGGTGGCTAACGGTACACCAGTACGGGGATCTTGCTGTGGGTCAGCACCCTCTGCGTTTCGCTGCCGAGCAGCACACCCTGCACGCCGCGCCTTCCATGAGACGCCATCACGATCAGGTCACAGCCCCTGTCTTCGGCAGTCTTGATGATGGCTTCGTACGGGTGATCGTCGACCAGAAAGGTCGTCGCACAAGTCACACCAGCCTCGGATGCCTCCAGCGCGATCCTTTCCAGATACTTCTTTGCTGCTTCCCCAATCTCTTCCGCAAACAGCTCCCGGCTGTCCGTCAGCATTTCGGTGTGATAGGCGAACAGGTGGTACTTGGGCCCGACTCGCAGCGCAGTGATCCGCGCTTCCATTTCCTGCGCCAACAGGAGCGCATTGTGGAATGCGGCGTCGGACAGGGGGGAACCGTCAACCGCCAGCAGAAGGTGCGTAAACATACTGCTCTCCTTGTACCCCACTTCGGGGCTCATGGAGCCGGTTGCGCTTTCGCGCCGGAAGGCGTGCACAATCGAAAGCGCAAGGCCCCGTTGGTTGCCTCCAGTCGCCCGCCACCTGAAGTGAGTATAGGTGCCGAAGGCCTCACGTCAAACGACCCGAACACGCGCTTGCAGGACGCCTTGCTCTGCGCCACAGTTGTTCTATCGGATCAGGCTGGAGACGATGATGAGAAACCGGCTCGCCACAGAAACCTCGCCTTACCTCCGACAACACGCGGACAATCCAGTCGACTGGTATCCCTGGAGCGAAGCGGCCTTTTGCCGTGCGCGCGACGAAGACAAGCCGGTTCTGCTTTCCGTCGGCTACGCCGCGTGCCACTGGTGCCACGTCATGGCACACGAATCGTTCGAGAACTCCCGGATCGCCGGCTTGATGAATGAACGTTTCATCAGCATCAAGGTAGATCGGCAGGAGCGTCCCGACATCGACGACGTTTACCAGAAAGTCCCCCTGATGATGGGGCAGGGCGGCGGCTGGCCGCTGACGGTGTTCCTGACCCCGCAAGGCGAACCGTTCTTCGGCGGCACCTACTTCCCGCCCGATGACCGCTACGGCCGGCCAGGGTTCGTGCGGCTGCTGCTGAGCCTGAGCGATGCCTGGACGCATCGCCGCGACGAACTGCACGACATGGTCAAGCAGTTTCAGTCGGAGTTCAGACGGCTCGACCAGACGGACCTGCGCCGTGAAGCCGCTGAAGTCGAGGACCTGCCCGCAGAGACAGCTCGCGCCCTGGCACGAGGCACCGACCCGGTCCATGGTGGATTTGGCGGCGCTCCCAAGTTTCCCAACGCGAGCGGCTACGACCTCGTGCTGCGGATCTATCACCGTACCGGTGAAGCCGCGCTGCTTGAAGCGCTGGAGCGCACGCTCGACAGCATGGCGGCGGGGGGCATCCATGACCAGCTCGGTGGCGGCTTTGCGCGCTACAGCGTCGACGAACGCTGGGGCGTGCCCCACTTCGAAAAGATGCTCTATGACAACGGCCAGCTCGTCGCGCTCTACGCCAACGCCTATCGCCTGACTGGCAAGCCATCCTGGCGCCGTGTCTTTGAGAACACCATCGCGTACATTCTGCGCGACATGACGCATCCCGATGGCGGCTTTTACGCTGGCGAAGATGCCGACAGCGAAGGGGCGGAAGGCCGGTTTTATGTCTGGACGCCGGCCGAGGTGAAGGCGGTCCTGGGCGACTCCGAGGGCGCGCGGGCTTGCCTGGCCTACGGCGTGACCGATCGTGGGAACTTCGAACACGGTACATCGGTGCTCCACCGTGCTGCCGCGCTGGACGCATTGGACGAGGCGCGCCTCGAAGACTGGCGCGAGCGGCTCCTGGCGGCGCGCACCCAACGCGCGCGCCCTGGCCGTGACGACAACATTCTCACGGGCTGGAACGGCCTCATGATCCAGGGACTCTGTGCGGCTTACCAAGCGACGGGCGCCGTTGCGTACCTCGCTGCCGCGAGGCGTGCCGCCAGCGCTATCGAGGAAAAACTCACCATGCCGGACGGTGGCGTGTACCGGGCCTGGAAGGACGGGGTAGCCAAGGTGCCTGGGTTCCTCGAAGACTATGCCTTCCTGGCCAACGCGCTGATCGACCTCTACGAGTCCTGCTTCGACAAGCGCTACCTGGATCGCGCGGTCGAACTCGTGGCGCTCATCCTCGACAAGTTCCGCGAGGACGGACTGTTTTTCACGCCCCGCGATGGCGAGCCATTGGTGCATAGGCCCCGGGCGCCGCACGACAGCGCCTGGCCGTCAGGCATATCAACCAGCGTGTTCGCCTTCCTGCGCCTGCATGCGCTCACCGGCCTCGATTTCTATCGTGACATCGCCGAGCAAGAATTCGACAGATACCGGGCCGCCGCCGCCGCGGCCCCGGCCGGCTTCCCACACCTGCTGGCCGCCCGGGATTTCGCGCAGCGCGGCCCGTTCGAGATCATTCTTGCTGGCGACAAGGCGGCGGCAGCGGCTCTCGTGGAAAGCGTTCACCGCGCGTACCTGCCGGCACGCGTCCTGGCATTTGCCGAAGACGTCCCGATCGGCCAGGGGCGGCACCCCGTCAAGGGCCGGCCGGCAGCCTACGTATGCCGGCATCGCACCTGTGCAACGCCGGTTACGAGTGGCAAGGCGCTGCTTGAACGCTGCGCGGAAGGCGCAGGCGCGAAGCACCCCGTGCGTGCGCAAGCAGGGAGGCCATTGTGAAACCAGTGATGCTCCTGCTGCACATGCTGATTCCGGCAATCGCGCTGGCGGTGGCGTCCGCCGGCGTCCGCGCCGCCGACGATTTTGCGTCGCTCCGGACCCTGATGGTCAAGGAAATCGCAGCGCTATCGGTTCATACCGGCGCCGAAACGGGCAGGCATGCCTTTGATGCGCGCGTCATGGCGGCCATGGAGAAGGTGCCCCGCCACCAGTTTGTTCCACCGGAGCAGGAGGGCAACGCATATGAGAACCGCCCGCTGCCCATCGGTTACGGCCAGACCATCTCGCAGCCTTACATCGTTGCCCTGATGACCGACCTGATGAGGGTCAAGCCCACCGACGTCGTGCTGGAAATCGGCACCGGCTCCGGCTACCAGGCGGCGATCCTCGCAGAGCTGGCGCGAGCGGTCTATACGATCGAAATCATCGAGCCGCTGGGGGCACAGGCGCGGGAACGCTTGAATCGCCTCGCATACACGCAAGTGAAGACCAAGGTGGGCGACGGCTACTACGGCTGGGAGGACAACGCACTCTATGACGCCATCATCGTCACCGCAGCTGCAAGTCATGTTCCGCCCCCGCTCATCCGGCAACTGAAACCCGGCGGCAGGATGGTGATCCCGGTGGGCGCCCAGTTCCTGACCCAGTACTTGCTGCTGATCGAGAAAGCGGGGGACGGCACGATTTCCACCAAACAGATCTTGCCTGTCAGGTTCGTGCCGTTGGTCGGTGGGCGCTGATGTCGTCCACGCCATCATGCTCTCCCCGCCGCTCTTCGCCCTTTCCCTGCTTTCCGCATCCGCGCTTGGCTACGAAATCCTGCTGATGCGCCTGCTCTCCATCGTCCAATGGCACCACTTCGCCTACATGATGATCAGTGTCGCCCTGCTGGGCTACGGCGCGGCCGGTGCGATCGTGGCCCTGATGCAGCGCACGATCACGCCGAGGTTTGCAGCGGTGTTCGTGACCGGCGCACTGTTGTTCGGCGTTTCTGCGATCGCTTGTTTCGCGCTCGCCCAGCGCGTCGCATTCAATCCTCTGGAGATCTTGTGGGAACCGCGGCAGGCGCTGCGTTTGCTGTTGATTTATCTGCTCCTGTTCGTTCCCTTTTTCTGCGCTGCGACGTGTGTCTGTCTCACTTTCACGCGGTTCCATCATCAGGTCCACCGCATCTACAGCTTTGACATTCTGGGAGCCGGGATAGGCTGCATTGCCATCATCGTTGCCCTATTTGGCTTGACGCCTGTGAATGCGCTCCGCCTTGTGGGCAGCGCGGGTCTGGCGGCGGCCGCGCTGGCAAGCATCGAGTGCCATTGGCATCGGCGCTGGTTGCCGGTACTGCTTGTGGCCGCAGCGGTCATTGTGCCGGCTAGCCTGCCAGGCGACTGGATCGCACTGCGGCCCTCCGAGTACAAGGAATTGAGTCAGACCCTGCGCATCAAGGGCGCACGGGTGGCCGCCGAAAGCTCAAGCCCATTGGGTCTCATCACGGTGGTGGAAAACGCTTCGATCCCTTTCCGGCATGCACCCGGGCTGAGCCTCAACGCGGCCCTGGAACCGCCGCCACAGCTGGGCGTGTTTACGGATGGCGACGGGCTCTCCGCGCTCAATCGCTATGACGGGCGGCGAGAGCCACTTAGCTATCTGGACTACCTCACCTCCGCGCTTCCCTATCACCTGCTGGAGCGCCCCCGGGTCCTGATACTTGGAAGCGGCGCCGGGGCCGATGTGTTGCAGGCGATTTACCACCAGGCGGGCGCCATCGACGCGGTAGAGTTGAATCCGCAGGTGATCGACCTGGTGCAGGACCGCTTTGCCGGCTTCTCCGGCAAGCCCTACAGCGCGCCCAACGTCCGTGTCTTCGTGGGCGAAGCGCGCGGCTTCATGGCTGGTCGCGGCGAACACTACGACCTTATCCAGGTCGCGCTGCTGGATTCGTTTGGCGCCTCGTCGGCCGGCCTCTACGCGCTTTCCGAGAGCTATCTGTACACGGTGGAAGCGTTCCAGGACTACCTCCGCCATCTCAATCCCGGTGGCCTGCTGGCAATCACGCGCTGGGTCACGCTACCGCCGCGCGATATCCCCAAATTATTCGGCACCGCGCTGATCGCGATGGAACGCAACGGCGTGTCGCAGCCGTCGCGCCGGCTCGCGCTGATTCGTGGCTGGAAGACGGCCACGCTGGTGGTCAAGAACGGGGACATCAGCGGTGCGGAAATCGCCGCGTTGCACGAATTCTGCCGTGCCCGTTCGTTCGACGTCGACTACTACTCCGGCATGGCGGCCGCGGAGGCAAACCGGTACAACCTGCTCGAGGAACCGTATTTCTTCGACGCGGCGCAAGCCTTGCAGGGCACCGATCGCGACGGATTCTGGGCGCGCTACAAGTTCGATGTCCGGCCCGCCACCGACGATAAGCCGTACTTCTTCCACTTCTTCAAATGGCGCTCGCTACCCGAACTCCTCGCCCTGAAGGCGCAAGGAAGCCTGCCATTGCTGGAGTGGGGCTATCCCGTGCTGGTCGCGACGCTGCTTCAGGCCGTACTCGCAACCCTGGTATTGATCGTCCTTCCGCTCTGGGTGATAAGACGCCGTCCCGGGCTGGTTCATGAGCCGTCGCCGCCGGCGACATCCCTTGCCGGCGATGGCACAGAAGCAAAGGGCCTGTCGGGCCGGCGCGTCGTGCTCTACTTCCTGGCGGTCGGCGCCGCCTTCATGTTCGTCGAGATCGCGTTTATTCAGAAGTTCATCCTGTTTTTGAGTCACCCGCTCTATGCGGTGGCGGTGGTGTTATGCGCCTTCCTGTCGTTTGCCGGACTGGGAAGCCGATACTCACAGCGCCTGCAAGCGGGTGGCCCGCCTTCACGCGGCCCCACGCCGGATCCGAGCCGGAGGACGGGGCGGTGGTACCCGCTCGGGTGGATCGTTTGCGCGATCTGTCTTATCTCGCTGCTCTACCTGGCGATCCTGCCAACCTTGTTTCGGCTGCTGATATCCCTCCCGGACCCGGCCAGGATCGCCATCTCCGCATTGCTGGTCGCGCCGCTCGCGTTCGCGATGGGAATGCCGTTTCCGCTGGGACTCGGGCGCGTTGCCTCCCGCGTTGAACCGCTCGTGCCATGGGCCTGGGGCATCAACGCCTGTGCTTCGGTGGTGGCTGCAGTCCTGGCCACGCTGTTAGCAATCCATCTTGGCTTTACCGCGGTGGTGCTGATAGCGCTTTTGCTGTATCTCGCGGCGGCATTCATTTGTCCATAAACCTCGGGCGTCACACGAGAGACTGATGCACGCTCACGCCGATCCTGCTCGTGGGACTGTTCGGCGCCCGCTCTTCCATGGTGATGCGTGCTGACGCCTGCCATCTGGCGCTTCATGCCGACATGGGACATTTCGGCAGTGGTCCGATCTGGCTGGCATTTTCAACATGCCGCCGAATTGCGTGTTTCGAGCGCCCAAAAGCAAAACCCCTCCCGATCTTGCGATCGGGAGGGGTTTTTGTTGCGGCCCGTTGCCAGGCACCAACGAATATGGTGGCGAATCAGGGATTCGAACCCCGGACCTGCGGATTATGATTCCGTCGCTCTAACCGACTGAGCTAATTCGCCAACGAAGACCGCAATTATACATGCGGATTTGGACCTGTCAACACCCTCTCCTAAAAAACTTTGAGGGGGGTGCAAGGCGCCTTCGCCGCGCCCACAAAAAAACCGGCGGACCTTGCGGCCCGCCGGGTGGAGCGACTGATTACCGGATCAGTCGTGCATGAGCTTGTTGCCTGGATGCCAGGATCAGTCGTTGGCGTAGATGTTCACATCCTTGGTTTCGCGGATGAACAGCGAGCCGATGACCAGGGTGACGCCGGCGATGATGATCGGGTACCAGAGCCCGTAGTAGATATTGCCGTTCTGGGCCACCAGGGCAAAGGAGATGGTGGGCAGCAGGCCGCCGAACCAGCCATTGCCTACGTGATACGGCAGCGACATCGAGGTGTAGCGGATCCGGGTCGGGAACATTTCCACCAGCATGGCCGCGATCGGGCCGTACACCATGGTCACGTAGATCACCAGGATGACGAGGATCACCAGCACCATGATGGTGTTCATCTGCGCGGGGTCCGCCTTGGTCGGGTAGCCGGCCGAGGCCATCGATTCGCCCACCTGCTTCTTGAACGCGGCGATCTGCTTCTTGCTGGCGTCGTCGAAGCTGTGGCCCGCCGGTACCAGCGCGGCGTTGAAGGAGGCAATCTCCTTGTCGCCGATCTTCACCGATGCCACCGTGCCGGCCGGGGCTTCCACGACTTCATAGCTGGCCGAGGCTTGTGCCAGGGTCCGCTTGACGATGTCGCAGGAGCTGCGGAAATCGATTTCGCGGGCGATCGGGCTGCCCTGGAAGGAGCATTGCTTCGGATCGGCGGTCACCACGATCTGGGCGCTTTGCTGCGCGCGCTCCAGCGCCGGGTTGGCGTAATGGGTGAGGGCCTTGAACAGCGGGAAGTAGGTCAGCATCGCCAGCGCGCAGCCGGCCAGGATGATCCACTTGCGGCCAACCTTGTCCGACAGCGAGCCGAAGAAGATGAAGAAGGGCGTGCCGATCACCAGGGCGCCAGCGATCAGCAGGTTGGCGGTGGTGGCGTCGACCTTCAGCACCTGGGTCAGGAAGAACAGCGAGTAGAACTGGCCCGTGTACCAGACCACGGCCTGGCCGGCGGTCAGGCCCACCAGCGCCAGGATCACGATCTTCAGGTTGCGCCACTGGCCGAACGACTCGGTCAGCGGTGCCTTGGAGGTCTTGCCCTCGGCCTTCATTTTCTGGAAGGCGGGCGATTCGCTCATCGACAGGCGGATATACACCGATACGCCGAGCAGCAGGATCGAAACCAGGAACGGAATGCGCCAGCCCCATACCTCGAAGTTCGGGCCGGTCAGGTTGCGGCACACCAGGATCACGATCAGCGACAGGAACAGGCCGAGCGTGGCCGTGGTCTGGATCCAGGCCGTGTACGCGCCGCGCTTGCCGTGCGGCGCGTGCTCGGCCACATAGGTGGCAGCACCGCCGTACTCGCCGCCGAGCGCGAGGCCCTGCAGCATGCGCAGCCCGATCAGGATGATCGGGGCGGCCCAGCCAATGGTGTTGAAGCCCGGCAGCAGGCCCACGATGAAGGTCGAGACCCCCATGATCAGGATGGTCACCAGGAAGGTGTACTTGCGCCCGATCATGTCACCCAGGCGGCCGAACACCAGCGCGCCGAACGGGCGCACGATAAAGCCGGCGGCAAAGGCGAGCAGCGCGAAGATGAAGGCCGCGGTCGGATCCAGCCCGGCGAAGAACTGCTTGGCGATGATGGCCGCCAGCGAACCGTAAAGGTAAAAATCGTACCACTCGAACACCGTGCCGAGCGAGGAGGCAAAAATCACCTTCCTCTCTTCGACGGTCATTGCCGAGCTCTGGGCGCTGCTTCCGGGCACCGCCACGTTCTGTGCATTAGCCATTGTCTCCTCCGTTTGTGATCGGAATCTTTCGGGGCTGCATGCGCGCTCCAGCTCTAGCACGCACGATCACCTCCGAAGTTGCAATGGATTGTGGGTGGTGAAACTTACTGCGTTCTGACAATTTCCGCGCCGTACACCGCAAAGTGCTCGGGGTATACGCTAGGCAAAAAACGGGCGTGGCATTGCTGCGTCGCGACGCGCGCGGCTGCGGAAAATCGCACTGAAACCAGTGTTAAGGGGCGCGCCTGTATTTCTTGCTATGCAGCATCGTTATGCTGCCGGGCGGGCGCGCCACCGTTGTCGGCATCTTCGTCGTTGTCGCGGTTCATGCGCCAGGCATAGAGCGCCGCCATCAGGACGTAGACGACCAGGGCCCCCTGTGCGCCGACCCAGAAGGAGAAGGGCCAGCCGAAGAAATCGAAGCGCAGGTCGCGGGCGAACCAGGCCACGCCGAAGGTGACCACGAACCAGATCGACAGCAGCACGGCGATCCAGCACAGGTTGCGATGCCAGGCGCGCCGTTCGGACTGGTCGGCCTGGTCGCGCCCGCCGCGTGTGTGATCGGGATCGTTCATGCTGGCTCCAGGGTGGAGGGCCGGCGCAGCGTAATGCGGAAGCAGGCGCCGGCCAGGCGCGGCTCCGTCTGGTAGACGTGGTCGAGAATGCTGACGTCGCCGCCATGCTGCTGCACGATCTCTCGCACGATGGCCAGGCCCAGGCCACTGCCCTGGGTCTTGGTGCCGAGTACGCGGTAGAACCGCTCCATCACGCGCTCGCGTTCGGACACCGGGATGCCGGGCCCGGTGTCTTCCACTTCGAGATACGCGAAAGGCTCGAATGCATCGGCGCTGACCCGCACGGTAGCGTGGCCATCCGCGGGCGTGTAGCGGATGGCGTTGTCGATCAGGTTGTTGAGCATCTCCGTCAGCATCAGGCGGTTGCCTTGCACCATCACGGGGTGGTCGTCGGCATCCACGCCCAGATCGATGCGGCGCGCCCAGGCCTGCGGCAACCAGTCCTTGACCACATCGCGCGCCAGGGCGGCCAGATCAAGCGGCGCCATGTTGCCCGCGCCGGCCAGGTTTTCCATGCGCGCCAGCGACAGCAGCTGCGTCACCATGTGGGCGGCGCGCTCCGAGCTGCCGGCGATCTGCGCCAGCGATTTGCGCAGTTCCTCCGGCGACTGTTCGCGCTGCGCCAGTTCCGCCTGCATGCGCAGCCCGGCCAGCGGCGTTTTCATCTGGTGGGCGGCATCGGCGATAAAGCGCTTTTGCGTCTGCACGGAAACGTCGAGCCGCGCCAGCAGGTCGTTGAACGAGGCCACCAGCGGCGTGATTTCCTGCGGTGCGGCGTGTTCGTCGATGGGGCTGGTGTCGCCGGGATTGCGTGCGCGGATGCGCTGCTGGATCGCGGTCAGCGGGGCCAGCCCGCGCGTCAGGCCGAACCACACCAGCACCACCGCCAGCGGCAGGATCACGAACTGCGGCAGGATCACGCCCTTGATGATTTCGTTGGCCAGGCGCGCGCGCTTGTCGAGGGTTTCGCCAACCTGCACCAACACCGGCTGCGCGTCGCCGCCCTGCTTGAGATCGACATAGGTGTAGGCCACGCGCACGTCGTTGCCCGCGATGCGGTCATCGCGCAGCGAGACCAGCCCGGCATGGCCGCGGTCGTCTTCGCCTGGCAGCGGCATGTCGTTGTCGCCGGCGACGAATTCGCCATGCGTGCCCACCACCTGGTAGTAGATATTGTCGGTTTCATCGGCGCGCAGGATCTCGCGCGCGGACAGCGGCAGTTGCAGCGTGACGCGCCCGTTGACCTCGCGCACCTGCTGCGAGAGCACAATGGCGCTGGCCTCCAGCGAGCGGTCGAAAGGGCCGTTGGCGATCGATTTTGCCACCAGGTAGGTCACCGCAATGCTCATCGGCCACAGCAGGAGCAGCGGCGCCAGCATCCAGTCCAGGATCTCGCCGAACAGCGAGCGCGGCGACGGGTGGCCGGCGCTGTCTTCAAGGTGTGGCAGGGCCCCGGCCAGCGCTTCGTCGCTGACGATCTCGTCAGGCGCGGAGGGAGGAGGGGCGGCGCGCGCGGGCCGCTGGCGCCGCCGGGGCAGTCGCAGCAGGCTCATTGGGAAAAGGTGTGGCAGGGCCTGGCGGCGTGGCCGGCAGGCAATGAAGCAAGGATGGCGCGGGTTCTGTTGCTGATTCCGATTCTAATGGCGACTCCTAGTCGTGCGCCACGGCGGCCTGGAATTTCTCCAGGCAGTAGCCCAGCCCGCGTACCGTGGCAATGCGGATGCCACCCACCTCGATCTTCTTGCGCAGCCGGTGCACGTAGACTTCGATGGCGTTGTTGCTGACCTCCTCGCCCCATTCGCACAGGTGGTCGACCAGCTGCTCCTTCGACACCAGCCGCCCGGTGCGGGTGAGCAGGATCTCAAGCAATCCCACTTCGCGCGCCGAGAGATCCAGCATCTGATCGTTCAGGTAGGCGATGCGGCCGACCTGGTCGAAGGCGAGCGGGCCGTGGTGGGTCAGCGTGGCGCCGCCGCCCGTGCCGCGCCGCACCAGCGCGCGCACCCGCGCTTCCAGTTCCGACAGCGCGAAGGGCTTGGCCATGTAGTCGTCGGCGCCCAGGTCCAGGCCCTTGACACGCTCGTCGACGCCATCGGCCGCGGTCAGGATCAGCACCGGCAGCATGGCGCCGCGAGTGCGCAGCCGCTTGAGCACCTCCAGCCCGGGCATGCGCGGCAGGCCGAGATCGAGGATCAGCAGGTCGAAGGTCTGGGTCGACAGCGCGGAATCGGCTTCGACCCCGCTGGCCACATGGTCGACGGCATAGCCCGAGTGACGTAGCGAGCGCGTCAGGCCATCTGCCAGCACATCGTCATCTTCGGCGATCAGAATACGCATGGTTGTCTCCACCCTGGCCCGGCTGTGTCGCCCCTTTCCATCAAATGACGCGGGCGGGACTTGCCAAGCATACTGTTTTTTTATACAGTACCCGCTTATGCCGGTCGCATTCGATTTGTCATCGATGCAAACCGGGCTTCACTGAATTTGTACTGGTTTTTTACCGAACGTTCGCCCCAATGTTTGCCCCTGCTGCCAGGTTCATCGTCATCAGGAGTTCGCGGCGCGGCGCGGGCTGGGCGGTTGTCCGCAAAAAGCGGGTGGCGCGCCACATGCGGCCTATTTATACACCATTGACGGAAGGACGACCATGGATGACGGCAAGAAGGCGAGTGCTGGCGTAAGCGCCGAAAAGCAGAAGGCGCTGGCGGCCGCGCTGGCCCAGATCGAGAAGCAGTTCGGCAAGGGCTCGATCATGAAAATGGGCGATGCCGAAGTCGAGCAGGATATCCAGGTCGTGTCCACCGGCTCGCTGGGCCTGGACATCGCACTGGGCGTTGGCGGCCTGCCGCGCGGCCGCGTGGTGGAAATCTACGGTCCGGAATCCTCGGGCAAGACCACCCTGACGCTGCAGGTCGTGGCCGAGATGCAGAAGCTGGGCGGCACCTGCGCCTTTATCGACGCCGAGCATGCGCTCGACGTCAACTACGCCAGCAAGCTGGGCGTGGCGGTTGGCGATCTGCTGATCTCCCAGCCGGACACCGGCGAGCAGGCCCTGGAAATCACCGATGCGCTGGTGCGCTCGGGCTCGGTCGACCTGATCGTGATCGACTCGGTGGCGGCCTTGGTGCCCAAGGCCGAAATCGAAGGCGAGATGGGCGATTCGCTGCCTGGCCTGCAGGCCCGCCTGATGAGCCAGGCGCTGCGCAAGCTGACCGGCACCATCAAGCGCACCAACTGCCTGGTGATCTTCATCAACCAGATCCGCATGAAGATCGGCGTGATGTTCGGTTCGCCCGAAACCACCACCGGCGGCAATGCGCTGAAGTTCTACGCCTCGGTGCGCCTGGATATCCGCCGCATCGGCTCGATCAAGAAGGGCGACGAGGTGATCGGCAACGAAACCAAGGTCAAGGTGGTCAAGAACAAGGTCTCGCCGCCGTTCCGCGAAGCCTTCTTCGACATCCTCTATGGCCAGGGCATCTCGCGCCAGGGCGAAATCATCGATCTGGGCGTGGACGCCAAGATCGTAGAGAAGTCCGGCGCCTGGTACAGCTACAAGGGCGAGAAGATCGGCCAGGGCAAGGACAACGCGCGTGAATACCTGCGCGAAAATCCCGATATCGCCGACGAGATCGAAAACAAGGTGCGCGAATCGCTGGGCGTTGTGCTGATGAACGGCACGCCGGCCGCCGCTGTGGCCACCGCCGAAGACTGAGCTTTGCCGGCCGGGGCGCTCCCGGCCGCGAACCCCGCCCGGGGCGGCACGCGCAGCGACGCGCGCCGCCCCGGTTTGCGTTTTTGAAGCGCATTTTCGCAGCTCGATGTCGAGCTCACACTACCGAGCTCCGTCTTCATGGCCACCCGTCCCCCTCTTTCCCTGAAGGCCCGCGCCGTAGGCTACCTGTCGCGGCGCGAGCACAGCCGGGCGGAACTGGCGCGCAAGCTGGCACCGCACGCCGAATCGCCCGAAGCCCTGGAGCAACTGCTGGATGCGCTGGAGCGCGAGAACTGGCTGTCCAACGAGCGCTTCGTCGATAGCCTGGTGCACCGGCGCGCCAGCCGCTATGGCGCCGCCCGCGTCATGCAGGAAGCCCGCACCCACCAGCTCGGCGGCGAACAGCTCGCCGACCTGCAGGAGCGCCTGCGCGGCTCCGAACTGGAGCGCGGCCGTGCCGTCTGGCAGAAGCGTTTCGGCACGCCACCCGCCACGCCCGAGGAAAAGGCCAAGCAGATCCGCTTTCTGGTGGCGCGCGGTTTTTCCCGCTCGGTGGTGAGCCAGGTGATCAAGGGGGCGGATGAGTGGCTGGACGGCAGCGACTGATGCCGCCGGCGGACCTGCCGGATCGCGGTCCGAAGTGATGCCTCGATGGCGTCTTGCACTGGCGTGGTGCGCATACCTGATTTGCAAGTAGGCGTATTCCGCGCTGACCGCATGTGATCCGGGCACCGGTTCAGTCCCGCGCATCCGCGCATTTTTGCGCTCCACAGCGCTTGCCCGTCACTCGACAATTCCCGGCAACAGCCCGGGGTGCAGTTTGTTCCCGGCCAAGGTTGTCCGGCATGTTAAAATCCTGCGGTTTTCCGGCCCAGCCGTCCTTTTCTCCCGCTCCTGCCTGGTGTTATGCCGCTTTCCCCGCCCGTCAATCGCGCCCTGCGCCACCGTCGTGCCATCACGGCCGAGGCCTATCTTAGGGACGATGGCCTATGGGATATCGAGGCGCGCCTGACCGACACCAAGCCCCGTGAGATCCCGCTTGCCGGTGGCGGCGTGCGCCCGTTGGGCGAGCCGCTGCATGATTTGTGGCTGCGCATCACCATTGACCTGCGCATGAACGTCGTGGACGCCGATGCCTGTTCAGACTGGGTACCGTATCCCGGCCAGTGCGACACCATCGGCCCGGCCTATCGCAAGCTGATCGGCCTGAACCTGATGAAGGGTTTCCGCAAGGCGGTGAAAGAGCACCTGTCCGGCGTGTCGGGCTGCACGCACCTGACCGAACTGGCCGGCGTGCTGCCGACCACCGCGATCCAGGCCTTTGCCGGCGACGTGTTCAATATCCGTGACGCCGGCGCCGAAGACACCAATCCCGAACCGCCTTACCAGTTGCACGGCTGCCATGCCCTGCATTTCGAAGGTGAGGTGGTGCGCCAGTTTTACCCGCGCTGGTATGGTCACCAGCCAAAGCCGAGGATCAAGACCGAGGGGTCACCGATCCCGGCGGCGCAACCTTCGGAGGCGCTCGCCGCCACCGATGGCGGCGCCACGTCCCGCAGGCCTACCGGCACCTCCGGCTAAGCCAGGCCGGCCTGCTATCCGCCGAGATTCCATCTCCACTTTTTACGCCTACCCGAAAGGAAACACGCATGAATATCCATGAGTACCAAGGCAAGGAAATCCTGCGCAAATACAATGTGCCGGTTCCGCGCGGCATCCCCGCGTTCTCGGTCGATGAGGCCCTGAAGGCTGCTGAACAACTGGGCGGCCCGGTATGGGTCGTCAAAGCGCAGATCCACGCGGGCGGCCGCGGCAAGGGTGGCGGCGTGAAGGTGGCCAAGAGCATCGACGAGGTCAAGACCTACGCCAGCAACATCCTGGGCATGACCCTGGTCACGCACCAGACCGGCCCGGAAGGCAAGAAGGTGAACCGCCTGCTGATCGAAGAAGGCGCGGACATCAAGAAGGAACTGTACGTCAGCCTGGTCGTCGACCGCGTTTCGCAAAAGGTGGCCCTGATGGCCTCCAGCGAAGGCGGCATGGACATCGAAGAAGTCGCTGCCCACAGCCCGGAAAAGATCCACACGCTGATCATCGACCCGTCCGCCGGCCTGCTGGACGCTGACGCCGACGATATCGCCCGCAAGATCGGCGTGCCCGACGCAAGCGTTCCCCAAGCCCGCCAGGCCCTGCAAGGCCTGTACAAGGCGTTCTGGGACACCGACGCATCGCTGGCCGAAATCAACCCGCTGATCCTGACCGGCGACGGCAAGGTGATCGCACTGGACGCCAAGTTCAACTTCGACTCCAACGCCCTGTTCCGTCACCCGGAAATCGTCGCGTACCGTGACCTGGACGAAGAAGACGCGAACGAAATCGAAGCTTCGAAGTTCGACCTGGCCTACATCTCGCTGGACGGCAATATCGGCTGCCTGGTGAACGGCGCCGGCCTGGCCATGGCCACCATGGACACCATCAAGCTGTTCGGCGGCGAGCCGGCCAACTTCCTCGACGTGGGCGGCGGTGCCACCACCGAGAAGGTGACCGAAGCCTTCAAGCTGATGCTCAAGAACCCGAACCTGAAGGCCATCCTGGTCAACATCTTCGGCGGCATCATGCGTTGCGACGTGATCGCCGAAGGCGTGATCGCTGCATCCAAGGCCGTGTCGCTGTCCGTGCCGCTGGTCGTGCGCATGAAGGGTACCAACGAAGAGATCGGCAAGAAGATGCTGGCCGACTCGGGCCTGCCCATCATCGCGGCCGACACCATGGAAGAAGCCGCCCAGAAGGTCGTGGCTGCTGCCGCGGGCAAGTAAGCCAGACGCGAACACGAACGCCAGCAGCGCGCCGGGGCCAGGCCTTCGCGCGCTGCTTTGAGCCAAGCAAAGGATTACAGCATGTCGATTCTGATCAATAAAGACACCAAGGTCATCACCCAGGGCATCACCGGCAAGACCGGCCAGTTCCACACCCGTGGCTGCCGCGACTACGCCAACGGCAAGAACTGCTTCGTTGCCGGCGTGAACCCGAAGAAAGCCGGCGAAGACTTCGAAGGCATTCCCATCTACGCCAGCGTCAAGGATGCCAAGGCATCGACCGGCGCCACCGTTTCCGTGATCTACGTGCCGCCCGCCGGCGCCGCTGCCGCGATCTGGGAAGCCGTTGACGCTGACCTGGACCTGGTGGTCTGCATCACCGAAGGCATCCCCGTGCGCGACATGATGGAGCTCAAGGACAAGATGGTGAAGGGCAACAAGAAGACCTTGCTGCTCGGACCCAACTGCCCGGGCCTGATCACGCCTGACGAAATCAAGATCGGCATCATGCCGGGCCACATCCACCGCAAGGGCCGCATCGGCGTGGTGTCGCGCTCGGGCACGCTGACCTATGAAGCAGTGGGTCAGCTGACCGCGCTGGGCATGGGCCAGTCGTCGGCCGTGGGCATTGGTGGCGACCCCATCAACGGCCTGAAGCACATCGACGTCATGAAGATGTTCAACGACGATCCCGAAACGGACGCCGTGGTCATGATCGGCGAAATCGGTGGTCCGGACGAAGCCAATGCGGCTTACTGGATCAAGGAAAACATGAAGAAGCCGGTGGTTGGCTTTATCGCTGGCGTGACCGCGCCTCCGGGCAAGCGCATGGGCCACGCCGGCGCGCTGATCTCGGGCGGTGCCGACACGGCGCAAGCCAAGCTGGAAATCATGGAAGCCTGCGGTATCAAGGTCACCAAGAATCCGTCGGAAATGGCTCGCCTGCTCAAGTCGATCCTGTAATACCGAACAGCAGCTTTTCCGCCTGCGGGCGGGAGAGATTGCCGGAGCCGGTGCGGCTGCATGACTGCAATCGCACATCGGACCTCGATGCCCCCGCCTCCGTGCGGGGGCATCTCATTCTGGAGCGCCAGTCACCTAGGGTATCTCCGGAGGCGCGCGACATGCCGATTGAAACCGAATCGAAAGCTTGATACGGTAAATCTTCATGTCTGAAGACTCAGACATCCGAAATTCCGTGAGCACCGGTGATAATCGGTACGCATGTGGCGTTCGAATCATAATTTAGAAACTCGAGGAGCTTTACCGTGGAACTGTTGTCCTCCACCGCGTTCTGGATCGCGTTGGGATCCATCATCCTGACCAACATCGTGCTCTCCGGCGACAACGCCGTGGTGATCGCACTGGCCTCCCGCAACCTGCCGCCCGCCCAGCAGAAGAAAGCCATCTTCTGGGGCAGCGCCGCTGCCATCATCATGCGTGTGGTGCTGACGGTGGCCGCGGTCAAGCTGCTGAGCCTGCCTTACCTGAAGATCGTCGGCGCCTTGCTGCTGGTCTACATCGGCGTGCAGCTGCTGACCGGCGAAGACGACGAGGACGGCCACGACGCCAAGGACAACATCTGGTCCGCGATCCGCACCATCCTGATCGCCGACCTGGTGATGTCGCTCGACAACGTGGTGGCCGTGGCCGCCGCGGCGCAGAAGGGGCCGGAAGGCAGCCAGCTGATGCTGCTGATCGTTGGCCTGGGCCTGTCGATTCCCCTGATCGTGTTCGGCAGCACCATCCTGCTCAAGGTCATGGACCGCTTCCCCGTCATCATCGTGCTGGGTGCGGCGCTGCTGGGCTACCTGGCAGGCGAGATGCTGGTGAGCGATCCGGTGGACGCTGCGTGGTTCGAGATGCATGTGCCGCATGCACACCTGGTGTTCGGCGCCATCGGCGCGGCGCTGGTGGTGGTGGTGGGCAAGCTGCTGCAGAAACGGTCGGTACAACCGGCCTGACGGGCGAAAGTCCGCCGGCAGACTGTCTGTCCAAATAGAAAAAGCGCCTTTGGGCGCTTTTTCTTTGCCTGCTCCCCGAGCTATCATCCGCCTTTTGCCAACGTGGCATAACAAGGCGCTCCGCATGCTGCCCTCCCGGTCAGCCATACCCCTCAGCTTCCTCGCCGTCGCACTGATTGCGCCGCTACTGGTCTCCCGTCACACGCTCCCGCTTGCCACTTTCTACGGCGAATGGGCCTCGGCATTGTTGTTCGCGCTGGCCGTCATCGCGCTTGCTGCCGCGGCAAACCGGCAAGCCTCGGGGCTCGCTTTTCGAGACGTTCCCGCTCAATTCCCCTGGATCGCCGTCTTTCCCCTTTGGCTGATCGCCACCGGCGTCACGCAAGGGCTGACCGGCATGAGCGACCTGTCGGGCAGCCGGCTGATCACCGAACTCGTGCTCGCGCTTGCCGCCGCGGTGATATGGGCAGCCTGGCGGCAAGGCCGGACAGCGTCCCCGTTGGAGCGCCAGTCGATGACCGATGTGCTCGCGATTGCCTGGCTGGTGGCCGGATTGCTCGGCACGCTGGCGCAGTGGGTCCAGGTCTTCGGCCTGGAGCCCGACACGTTCGGGATGGTTTCCACCTACTTCTACGACGACAACCGCCGCCTGTGGGGCAACCTCAACCAGCCCAATCACCAGGCCACGGTTGATGGCCTGGCGCTTGCGGCGGCCGTGTGGCTGGCCGCGCGCGGCTGGCTGCGACCACCAGCCTGGCTGGCGGCGGTGCTGTTGCTGGAGAGCGGTATCGTGTTGTCCGGATCGCGCACCGGTGTCCTCCATGTCGGGCTCGCCTCGGCCTACGCATTGCTCGCCGCATGGATGGCGCGCGGGGCAGGGCGGGCCGGGCCGGGTGCGATGCAACGTCCGGGCCACGCCGGCCGCAACCCCATGAGCCGGCCAGCCGGGCTTGCCTTCGCCGCGGTGGCGATGGTGGTGGTGCTGGTGATCCTGCAGCCGCTGATGAAGAGTGCCGGGCAGCTTTTCGACTGGCGCCTGTTCGATACGCTGGCGCAGTTGCAGGGAGCGGACCAGGTGTCGGCGCGCGGGGCGCTGTGGGCCCATGCCTGGGCGATGTTCCGCACGCATCCCTGGCTGGGGGTGAGCTGGGGCGAGTTCGGCTGGGCGCAGTTCCAGCAGTTGGCGCAAGTCGGCGTGACGGTGGAAATGTCCCTGCATGCGCACAACGCGCTGCTGGACCTGCTGGCGAAGACGGGCCTGGTCGGCACCGCCGGTGTCGTGCTCTCATTGCTGGCCTGGCTATGGCGCGTAGCGCACCGGCGGCTGTGGCTTGGCGACGGGCCGGACCGGGCGCAGACGGTGGTGGTGCTCACGTGGCTGGCGATGCTATGCGCGCATTCGATGCTGGAATACCCGCTGCACTACCTGTATTTCATGCTGCCGTTCTGCTTCATGCTGGGCTGGCTGGAGCCCTCGGGGTTCGGCCGCGTGCGCGCGCCGCGCTGGCTTGCCGTGCTGGCCGTCGGGGCGTTCATCGGCGTCACGACCGTCATTCTTGCCACCATGTGGCAGGACTACCGGCGTGCTGAGGCACGCGAATATGCGCGCGCCGAACACCGGGAAGCGCTGCCGATGCCGCATTTCTGGTTTCGTCAGGCGGCCGCGGCGGACGCGACCGAGGATGCCAGGATCACGCCGGAGAATGTAGCGCAGCTGCTGGCGCCCCATATCGCCGCCGTCCACCTGCTGCCCACGCCTACGCTGATTGCCCGCACGGCCTGGCTGCTGGCCTTGAGCGGCGATCCCGTCCAGGGCCGCGCATGGCTGGAGCGCTTGCATTTCTACTTTGCTGGCGACGAGGCTAACCAGTTCGCCGAACTGGCCCGCTTCTGCACCGAAGTCGACGCGGCGGCGCGGCCACGCGATTTCTGCGACTGGGTGAAGGCGCGCAATAAGGGCAAGCCGGAATAAACGCTCCACGGCAGGCGGATCGCGGCGCGCGGGGTCTGCCTACGCGGCTGCAGCACCACGGGCCGGGGCTCGCAGGGTTACTGCGGCGGGTAGTAGCCCGGAGGGGGCGGCGGATAGTAGTAAGTCGGCGCGGCAGGCCGCGGGGCCGCCGCCATATTGCCGTAGACCGGCACCCGATGACCGCTGGCGTACATGCACTGCACATAGGCAGCGTCGTACTGGCGCTGGCTGCCGTAGCCGGCGTATTGGGCATTGCTCGCGCCGATCGCTGCGCCGGTGAGCAGGCCGACGCCTGCACCCACTGCCGCGCCGGAGCCGCCATTGAACGCCGCACCCGCTGCCGCACCCAGCGCGGTGCCGACCGCGGCGCTGCCGACCGCGCTGTTGGTTGCCGCCTGGTTGGCGGTCACGCCACCCACCTGGCCGAAGGCGAACTGGCGGCAGGCATAGTCGTCAGCCCGGAACTGGTCGAAGTTCTTGCCGGTGCCTGGCAGCACCATCACGCTGGGACCGCTGGGCATCACGGCACAGCCGGCCAGAACAAGCGCCGCCAGCGGCAGGCTCAGCAAGATCGGGAGTCCAGGCAAGCTGGGACGGTCAAAGGCATTCATCTCGGCACCTCGGTACCTCGGTCATCGAAACATTGCGCACAGCGGTACTGCTCGCCGCAGGTTGGAAACGTGCTCCAGGCGCTAGGCGGGTGGCTGCGCCGGAACCTTCTGCCAGCCGCCGGGGCAGGCCTTGATATACGGGTAGTAGCCATCCGGCCTGGCGCAGTGATACCAATACGCCTGTTGCTGGGGCGCCGGTGCCGCGACAGCGCCGCTGTTCAATTCCATCGTGCCGTCCTGGCCCTGCTCTATGTATTGCGGTGGCGAGGTCGGCACTCCCACTGCCGCGGGCGGATAGTAGTAGCCAGGGGGGTAGTAGTAGGGGTAGTAGGGGTAGCCCCAGCCGTATCCATAACCAAAGCCAGGACCGACATAGATCCCCACGCTCCCGTGCCAGCCACCGCCGCCGTGCCAGCCACCGCCGCCGCCATGCCAGCCCCCACCGCCATGTCCACCGCCGCCGCCGTGGCCGCCGCCGGCCAGGGCCGTCCCGCTCGCACCCAGCGCCGCCAACACCAGCAAAAGCTGGCCAACCCTACGCCCGTTCATGTTGCTCACCCTGGATCGACGCTGAACGATGTCCCGCGGGGGCTGCACCTGCACCCCCTTAACTGCATTGAATACCAATTTGACGCATGTGGCGCGGTGCCCCCTGCTGGCGAAATGCGGCGTTACGCTTGTTACAGCGGAAGGGGCCACGGCGTAAGCGTGTGTCATGGCGGATAAGAGAGGCGGGGGGCGGTGATGTGGATCGGATACTTGCAGGCGCGCGCCAGAGATCCGGCGGGATCCCAGCTTTGATTGCCGTGGGCCACTGCCCTGCAAGTGCAGAGGGGAGAAATCCCTGGATGAAGTCGAAACCAAGAACTTAACGGGCTCCTGCGGTGCGTCAATCGTTCGTGTCTTGGGGATAACCGATGTTGTTGGTAATTTTCATCGTATCGAACTGGACGCCGGGAAAATCATTGTTCGATCGGGTCCGTCCAAGGAGATGGTTCTTGGATTTGATAACGGTATTTTGTCTGACCAAAATGGCGTCGCGTGCGTCCCGACAAAATCTGGAAATGGATTGCCGGTCTGGAGCAAGTGTGGTGGAAGTGCCTGTGGGGACGGCCAATAAACAGTTGCCGAATCCCCGTGCTGGCGGAGGGGCGAGCGAACCATGCTGTTGGGGTGCTCGGCCCGGTCGTGCCATAAAGTAAGTGGAAGCAAGGCTTAGTGTGCTATTCGGAATGCCTGGGAATTTGGCTGAAAGATTAGTGGATAACGCTTTTTCGGAGTAGTGTTCATACCATTGCCGGTAGTGTTGTCTACTGTGAACTGGCTTTCGGGGCCCCGCGTCGCCGGGGGCGACGCGGGGTATAAGGTAGAGTCTACGCAGACTCACTGCACCTTGAGATAACCCACATAGTAGATGCCGATGACTCTGCCAAGGGGATCCTGTATTGGCTCATAGCCCGTGATATAGGACTTTCCGAGAATGTCGGCATCGCCATAGTACGCGCCACCGCCGCGAATTGCCGCGATAGCCTTGCCGTTGGGATCGAGTACGGTGCCAATGGCACGCGACCCATCGTCTTTCTGCACATTCGTTGCCACACGGATGAATTCCTCACCGCTCTTCACGAATAGCGTTGCGGTACCGCCCACCGTGTTTTTCACATCGTCAACCACGGCAAAATTATTGTTCATTTTGTTGGCGCCAAAATACAACGCCGGTGCGGGTTTTCCGGCAACGGCTTCTTCTCCTTTGATCGCCGGTGCGCCAATATTGAGCACTTTCATCTTCAACAGCACCATGGCATACCTGACATTGTCCGTCGATTGTGCGTGACCCATGGTGGGGAGAAAAATCGAGAATGCAATTCCATGTGCTGCCAGGACAACCCAGCGCAAAATGAAATTCATCCGCTTTACATTCGGCATCATGTCATCTCCGAACAGGATTGCCGATGCAACGGGGCGGCAACATCCCCGGGACAGGATCGATTGCCCATTCATCCGTTTGGAGTATAGGTTGCCGTGATTTGCTTACCAGCACGATGGCAAATAGCACTCCTGGAGACCATTACTTGGCGACAGCGGGAAATTCAACGAATTGGGGGCGATAAAAGTCGTTGCTTCCGGTGGAAATTCGTTGCGCGAAACCCGGCCCTGCCGCTTGTTCCCGATGCCGCATCGATCCCATCTCCCGTGTCCATTTGGAGAGAATTTGGACAAAATCGATTCTGCGTCACTCCATGGCAGCCGTTGCTGTCAAGGCATTGAGGCAATTGGTCAGCAGGGCGGGCGATGACGTGCGTCAGGCTAAGGCTTGTAAAACAATCGCTTAACTGTCGCCGGCCACCCAGTCCCCGGACTTCCCCCCATGCTTCTCCAGCAGCTTCACATCCCCCATCACCATCCCCCGGTCCACCGCCTTGCACATGTCATAGATGGTCAACAGTGCCACCTGCACGCCGGTCAGCGCTTCCATCTCCACGCCGGTCTGGCCGTGCGTCTCGGTACGCACGGTGCAGCGGATGGTGCCGCTGGCTTCGTCCAGCGCATAGTCCACAGCTACCTTGGTGAGCGAGATCGGATGGCATAGCGGGATCAGGTCGGCGGTGCGCTTGGTGGCCATGATGGCGGCCACGCGGGCAATGCCGAGCACATCGCCCTTCTTGGCGGTGCCGTCCCGCACTAGCGCGAATGTGGCGGGCAGCATGGTGATGGTGCCGGTGGCCACGGCCACGCGGTGGCTATGGGCCTTGGCGCCGACGTCTACCATATGGGCTTGTCCGGCGGAATCGAAATGGGTGAGCTGGCTCATGGCGTGGACCTGCGGAGTCGAGAGGAAAGCGTGGCGGAGGCGTCTGCCGCATTTGCCGCGCTGGCCGGGGCAGGGCGTGGCAAGACCGGGCGATGCCCGATGGGAATGGCCTCCGGAGGCCGCTATCATAGCAATATGCGCAAGAACCAAACGCTCGCCGGAGCGCTCTCCTCGCCCGCCCGACAGGCGCGCCTCAAGTCTCGCATGGGCCCTGTGCGCCATGCCGATGCCGATCCCGCCACCGCACCCTTGCGCGTGCCCGCGAAACCGGGGCGCATCGCGCGCCGTTCGCTGGCGGCGCTGGTGGCGCTGACGATGGCGTTTCCCGCCTGGCCCCAGCAGCGCATGCTGCTGAACGATCCCGCGCGCACCGCCGCAGCCGCCACCACAGGGGCGGATAGCGGTGGCAGCGACCAGGTCTACGACAACCTGAACCGCAGCGTCAAGGCGGGCCAGAAGTCCGATTTCGGGCTGCGCAGCAACAACACGGTGGTGGAGACCAACGGCGCGCAGTTGCCCGACCTGGGAGACCCGTCCACGGCGTCGCTGACGCCGGATATGGAAAAGCGCCTGGGCGATCGCATCATGCGCGATATCCGGCGCGACCCGGACTATGTGTCGGATCCGCTGCTGGCCGATTACCTGAACATGCTTGGTTATCGCCTGGTGCAGGCGGCGCGCCGGCAGAACATCTCCGGCTCCAACGGTGCCGGCACGTTCGCGACCGGCTTCGAGCTGTTCGCGGTGCGCGACCGCACCATCAATGCCTTTGCGCTGCCCGGCGGCTACATCGGCGTGCACACCGGCCTGCTGGTGCAGTCGGATACCGAGTCCGAGCTGGCTTCGGTGCTCGGCCACGAAATCGGCCACGTGATGCAGCGGCATATCGCGCGCGGCATCACCACGCAGGACCAGTCGATGTGGATCGCGCTGGCATCGATGGTGCTCGCGGGACTGGCGGCCACCAAGAGCGGCGATGCGGCCGCGGCGCTGGCCATGGGCGGGCAGGCGGCCGCCATCTCCAACCAGTTGTCGTTCTCGCGCGGGGCGGAGCGGGAGGCCGACCGGGTCGGGTTCCAGATCATGACCGCCGCCGGCTTCGATCCGCAGGGCATGCCTGACTTCTTCAAGCGGCTGCAGCGGGTGATGGGCATCTCGGAGAATTCGGTGCCGGCTTACGTGCGCACCCACCCGCTTACCTCGGAGCGGATCGCCGACATGCAGGACCGCGTGAGCCATGTGGCGGTGCGCAAGGTGCCGAACACCCCGGAGTACGAGTTCGCGCGCATGCGTGCCCGCATCATCCAGGAAACCACGCCTAGCGACCTGCAGAACGTGCGTGCCGCGCTGCAGACGCAACTGGCGGCAGCCTCGCCGGTGCGCTTGCCGGCGCTGTATTACGGAATGGCTTTCGCCGAGCAGCGGCTGGGCCGCAACGGTGCCGCGGAGCAGTCCCTGGCCGAAGCCCGCCGGCTGTATGGCAATATCCCCGGCGCCACTTCCGGCAGCGCCATGCTCGATGTGATGGCGATCGAGCTGGCGCGCGCGCAGGGCCGGCAGCAGGATGCGCTGAATCAGGCCATGGTATCGATGAAGGCGTTTCCGCTGTCGCACGCGGTGGCGCTGAGCTACGCGGCGACCTTGCTCGGCGCCGGCCGGACGGACCAGGCGGTGACCTTCCTGCGCGAACGCACGCGCGAAGAGGTTGCGCGTTCCGAGTGGTGGGACATGCTGGCGCGGGCCTATGCCGCGCAGGGCCGGCGTGTGCAGCAGCACCAGGCGCTGGCGGAGAAGTACGCGGTCGATGGCGCCTACCAGGCCGCCATCGAGCAGTTGCAGATCGCGCGCAAGGCGGGCGATGGCGATTTCTACACGCTGTCGGAGGTCGACGCGCGCCTGCACCAGCTGGAGCGCCAGTTCCGCGAGGAGAAGCAGGACAGCAAGGGCATGCCTAACTGACGGCCACGCCCGCTACTGCTGTTCCCGCCGCCGCCGCTCAGGCGGCCTGCTCGCCCGCGGGCGTCAGCGGCTGGCGCACGAAGCCGTAGCGCGTCGGCACCTCGTCTTCGACAATCGGTTCGATCGCCACGTCGGCGCCGTTGAAGTGAAGCACGCCGAGATTGCCGCCGCAAGCCTCGCCGTGCCAGGTGCAGGCGCTGCTGAAGGCATCGAGGTCATGGTCGTGCAGCAGCGCGACCTGCGGCTTGCCCGCATCCCCGCTTTCTCCTTCCACCTCGCCGACCAGAAGCACATTGCCATGCTCGTCCGCATGGCAGGCGCGCAGCGCGAAGGCGTGCTGCGATGTGGTCCGCAACTGGCCCTGATGCAGCCGCGCGATCCACGGCGCGTAGGCCAGCGACACGAACACGCGCTGCGGGCCGTTCTGGAAGTACCAGGCGCCGCGCTCGTCGTGCTGGTAGTTGCGCTCGATAAACGCGATCAGCGCTTCGTGCCGGATCGGGTCGCCGGACAGGCCGTGCTGCTGGGCGTACTCGTTGCGCATGCGCCATTGCCCGCGCCGGTCCAGCGCCAGCCAGCCGTAGCAGTTGGGGACGTTGGGCCAGCGGGCCATTGCTTGCTTGACTGTGTCATCCATCGTCGCTGTCTCCTTGCGGGGCCGTTCATGCCGTCCATGAAGGGCATCCCGCTCGCATTCATTCAGGTGGCCGCCGGGGTTTGCCATCCGTTCGCAAGGGGTGCGAGGGGCTGCGCCGGCGCGCTAAGCCACGGCGTCGAAAAACCGCAGGATGCGCGCTGGCAGCCACTCGATATGCCCCGCATAGGGCAGTACCGGCAACACGCGCAGCTTATCTTCGCGAGGCGTCATGAAACCGACGTGACCACCGTGCTCTGGCTGCTCCAGCCAGACCTGCGGGCTGACGTCCGCCGGGCCCGGCAGGTGGCGCGCCGGCAGGAAGGGATCGTTGCGCGCGTTGAGCACCAGCGTGGGCACGGCGATGCCGTCGAGCACGGGCTTGCTGGAGGCGCGCGCCCAGTAATCGTCGGTGTCGCGAAAGCCGTGCAGCGGCGCCGTGACGATGTTGTCGAAGGCGTACAGGTCGCGGCTGGCGAGCATGGCTTCGCGGTCGAATAGGCCGGGATACTGCTTTAGCTTGGCCAGGGACTTGCGCTTGAGGGTTTGCAGGAACATGCGCGTGTACAGCATGTTGAAGCCCTGCGACAGCGCCGCGCCACCGCCGGCCAGGTCCAGCGGCGCCGACACCGACGCCGCGGCGCTGATGAAGACAGCGCCGCTACCCTGTTCGCCGAGCAGGCGCAGCAGGGCATTGCCGCCCAGCGAGATGCCGACCACCAGCAGCTTGCGCCCATGCGCGCAATACTGCCTGTGCAGCCGTTCCAGGATCCAGTGGATCTCCTCCGAGTCGCCAGAGTGATAGAAGCGCGGCGCCAGGTTCAGCTCGCCCGAGCAGCCGCGAAAGTGCGGGATCACGCCCTGCCAGCCGCGCGCGGCCAGCGCATGCATCATGGCCTGCGCGTAGTGGCTGCCAGAGTCGCCTTCCAGGCCGTGGAACATCACCAGCAGCGGGGTATCGGGCGTCACCGGGTGCGTGGTCCAGTCGAGGTCGACGAAGTCGTCGTCGGGAGCGGTCCAGCGCTCGCGCTTGAAGGCCACGCGCGCAGGGCGCTGCGTGAAGCGCGCCGGGATGATCGTCTGGGCGTGGCCGCCGGAGAGCCACCACGGCATGCGGCGGCCGCCGCCGAACGAGGAGGCGGCCGGAGCGGGTGACACCATCCCGGGGGGGCTGTGGTGCGATGGCGGAAGCTGGCTCATGCCTGGATGCTTGGAGCTGGCGGGCTGCCGGGCCGTGGCGCCGCGCCGGCTCCCGCTAGTGAAGGGCCTGGCCCGGCGCCGTGCTGACGGTGGCGACCTGGCTGGCGTTGGCCGGGCTGCAATGGATATGCGCCAGCCGCCAGCCCTCGTGGTTCTGCATCAGCACATAGGTGGTGTGCACGTAGAGGTCGGCTTCGATGCGGTCGTCGCCGAAGCGCAGGGCTTCGGTCACGTCGAAGATGGCGACACCCATCGAGGTATGGCTGCTGGTCTCGATCACGTCGATCAGCACCGGCTGCAAGGCCAGCAACTGCGCGAAGGCCTGGCGCAGATGCTCGTGGCCGATCAGGCGCTGGCCGTCGGGCATCACGCACGTCACCGAGTCTTCATCCAGCCACAGGCGCAGGGCGCCGTCCGCATCGCGCAGCTTCATGGCCTCGCGAAAGGCTTCTACGATGTCTTCGGCGGAATCGAACAGGCGGGCAAAACGAGGCATGGTGGACTGGGCTCAGGGATTCGTTGGCCGGATGATTACGAACGGCGGGTCAGCGCTTCAGGCCCGGTGCAGGAGCTTGCGCAGCTCCACAAACACCATTTCGGGCTCGATGTCCTTCAGGCACCGCAAGTGTCCGAGGGGGCACTCACGTTTGAAGCACGGACTGCATTCGAGCTGCAGCCACATGATACTCGCAGCCTGCGACAGCGGGGGAGTGTGGCGTGGGTCACTGGAGCCGAACACCGCCACCTGCGGCCGGTTCAGCGCAGCGGTGACGTGCATCAGGCCGGAGTCGTTGCATACGGCGCCTTCGGCCATCGCCAGCAGGTCGACGGCGTCGTCGAGCGAGGTCTGGCCGCAGAGATTACGCACGAACGGCGCGCCTTTGACGATCTCGTCGGCGATCTCGGCATCCTTGGGCGAGCCAAGCGTGATGATCTGCGCATACGGGAACGAGCGCTTGAGCATCTGCGCCAGTTCTGCGAAGTGCGCCGCCGGCCAGCGCTTGGCCGGGCCGAATTCCGCACCCGGGCAGAAGGCGATCAGGCGTGTCTGCGGCGCAATGCCAAAGCGCTCCGCGGTCTTGGCCATGCGCACCGGGTCGATGCGCAGGCGCGGCTCGGGCAGGTCTTCAGGCAGGCGCGCTCCTGGCTTGAGCGCCAGCCGCGCGTAATGCTCGACCATGGGCGGGCGGTGGTCGCGCGGCGGGTTGCCGTGGCGGATATTGAGCAGGCCGAAGCGCGCTTCGCCGCGATAGCCCACGCGCAGCGGGATGCCGGCCAGCCAGGGAATCAGGGCTGACTTGAGCGAATTGGGCAGCACGTAGGCCGCGTCGTAGCCTTCGTTCTTGAGCTGCTGGGCGAACATCAGCCGCGCCGAGAGTTGCAGCTTGCCGTGCGCCAGTTCGCTGGGGAATACCTGGTGGATTTCGGGCATGCGTGCCAGCACCGGCGCCACCCATTTAGGGGCGAGTGCGTCGATCTGCAGGCGCGGATGGCGCGCTTTCATCAGCGCGAAGAGCGGCTGCGCCATCAGGGCGTCGCCGATCCAGTTGGGGGCGATGACGAGGGCTTTTTTCATGAATGGGGCGCTGCCGGAAGAATGAGCGCGGCGCGGTCTGTGCGCGCCACGCACGCCGATGCTCCGGCGCGCCGCTTGGCGGGCCGGAGCATCGGGGTGGTGCGGTGAAACGTGAGACGTGTCAGTGGTGACCCTTGATGACAGTGCCTGGCTTGAGCTTGTAGACGGTACCGCAGTACGGGCACTTCACCTCGCCGGTGTCGGTCACGTCGAGGAAGACGCGCGGATGATAATTCCAGGCGGGCGTATTGCCGGTGGGGCAGTGCAGCGGAAGATCTTCTGCGCCGATTTCGATTACGGATGCGGTTTGCGTCATGGTGTTGCGGGGATGGACTTGGTCTTTTATCAGGACTGGGTAGGTGGCTGGCCGGTGTTCAGACCAGGGTCAGCCAGTGCTTGTATTGTTCGCTGGTGCCACTGACGGCGGCGAAGAAGGCATCCTGGATGCGCTTGGTCACCGGGCCGCGCCGGCCTTCGCCGATGACGCGGTCGTCGAGTTCGCGGATCGGCGTGACTTCGGCGGCGGTGCCGGTGAAGAACGCTTCGTCCGAGCAGTACACCTCGTCGCGCGTGATGCGCTTCTCGCGCACCTCGATGCCGAGATCGTGGGCGATGGTGAGGATGGCGTCGCGGGTGATGCCGTCCAGGCACGAGGCCAGGTCAGGCGTATAGATCACGCCGTTGCGCACCACGAACACGTTCTCGCCCGAGCCTTCGCTCACATAGCCTTCGGTATCCAGCAGCAGGGCTTCGTCGTAGCCCAGGCTGGTGGCTTCCTGGTTGGCCAGGATCGAGTTGATGTAATAGCCGCTGGCCTTGGCCCGCACCAGCGAGACATTGACGTGATGGCGGGTGAACGAGGAGGTCTTGACGCGGATGCCGCGCTCCATGCCTTCCTCGCCCAGGTAGGCGCCCCAGGGCCATGCGGCGATCGCCACGTGGATGGTGTTGCCCCGGGCCGAGACGCCGAGCTTTTCCGAGCCGATCCAGACCAGCGGGCGGATGTAGCAGGATTCGAGCTGGTTGGCTTTCACCACCTCGAGTTGCGCCGCAGCCAGCGTGGCCTCGTCGAACGGCATCTGCATCTGGAAGATCTTGGCCGAGTTGAACAGGCGGCGGGTGTGCTCCTTGAGGCGGAAGATCGCGGTCCCGGCCGGCGTCTTGTAGGCGCGTACGCCCTCGAACACGCCCATGCCGTAGTGCAGGGTATGGGTCAGCACGTGGATCTTGGCGTCGCGCCACTCGATCAGCTTGCCGTCCATCCAGATTTTTCCGTCGCGATCCGCCATCGACATGGTTCTTCTCCGTGAGCGCCGTCAGCAATGCAAAGGAGGCATTGTAAACCCCGGGCCCCCTTGTGCCAACGCGGGCGCGGGCCCGCGGGGGTCTAAAATCGTCACATTGCGTATGCCGCCACCGCCGCCCGTGCCCCTTTCTCCATCACCACCACCCACCGCCTCTGATTCCGACCCGCTTGCCGGTGTGCGCGCCGAGCACCTGTGCGGGATGCTGTTCTCCGGGGCGCCGGAGGCGGAGATCGACGAATTGCTGGCGTCGTGGGAGCCGGGTCCCGGCCTGCCCCGGCTGCTGGTGTCCGCGGCGCTGAGCGGTGGCGGGCCGGCGGCGCTGGCACAGGTGGTATCGCCCTGGCGCTGGCGCATGCTGCACGCGGTGCTGAATGCCCTGTATGCGGACTGGGACCCGGCCCTGCGGCCCTATCTGGACTACCTGGCCGATGCGCAGGCGCGCGGCGACGGCGAATTCGCCACGGTGCCGGGGCGGCTGCGCGGGGTGCTGGCCGAAGGCTTGCTGTATGGCGGCGAGCGCCAGCGCGCGCTGGCGGTGCTGGCCACGGTGCCCGGCAGCGGCCAGGCACTGGCGCTGCATGCCTTTACGCATGCCGGGGACGGCGACTGGGCGGGAGCCCAGGCCGGTTTCGAAGCCGCGTTCAAGAGCCTGCGATCCGAGCGCGGCCAGCGTACCGGCTTGCTGTCGCCCGCGCTGGCGCCGTACTACCCGCTGTCCTTGCTCGCCCAGCGCACGCCCGCGCACCTCGAGCAGGCACGCAAGTTCTGCCAGGCGGAAGCCGGCTCGCGCACCCCTGCGCCTACCGGGCGCTGGGGGCTGTGGTGTCACGCGCTCGCGGTGCATCGCGGCGACGCTCGCCTGGACGAAGCCGCATTTGAGTTGCGTCCCGAAGTACCGCCGCTCGCGCAATTCTGGCGCGTGATGCTGCGCGCCTGGCTGGGCGATGTGGCGCAAGCCAGCGGACGCCGCCAGCCAGCGGCTGCCCGCGCCGAAGCCATCGACGGCCTGCATTTCCGTCTGCAAGCCTGTGGCCTGCGCTGGTTCGGGCAGCAACTCGATGCCGCCCGGATGCTGGAGGCCGGCGAGCCGGTGCCGGACGCTTTCTTCGCCGGCCAGCGCCAGGAGAGCTGGCGGCTGGCGCTCGAGGCGCTACAGGCCCTCGCGGGCGAGGCGCGCGCGCTCGACGGCGCCAGTGCCAGCCGCATCTTGTGGGCGCTCAGCCTGGACGCCGACGGCGCGCTCGGCACCATCGAGCCGCTGGAGCAACTGCGCGGACCGCGCGGCTGGAACAAGCCACGCCCGCTGCCGCTGGCCCGGCTCGCCGAGGACGACCGCCTGGAGCCCTGGGATGCCCGCGTAGCCCGCGCGGTCCGCCGTGACCAGTCCTACCACCGGCGCTACGTACTCGATCGCGCCGCGGCCATGCTCGCCCTGGTCGGGCATCCTGGCGTCGTGCTGGCGCAAGCGCCCGAGCAGACGCTGGAAGTGGTGGAAGGGGCGCCCACGCTGGAAGTCGTGCGCCAGGGCGGGCGCTATACGCTGCGGGTCTCGCCGCCGGTGCGCGAGGCTCCGGCGCTGGACAGCTTCCTGCCCGCCGGCAGCCGCGCGGATGCCGAGGCCTTGCGCCAGATCACCGTGCTGCGCGAAGGCTCGCAGCGCCTGCGCGTGATCCGGCTGACGCCCGCGCAGCAAGGCGCGGCGCAACTGATCGCCGACGGGCTGGCGGTGCCAGCCGAAGCACATGCCCAGCTCGACGCCACGCTGCGCGCGCTGTCCGGCCATTTCCAGGTGCACTCTGACCACGACGGCAGCGCCCGCGAACTCGAGACCGAGAGCCGCCTGCGCGCCGAGCTGTCGCCGCTGGGCGAGGGCCTGGCCCTGCGCCTGGTGGTGACGCCGCTCGGTCCGCTCGGGCCACGGCTGGCACCGGGCAGCGGGCGCGAACGGCTGATGGCGGCGGTTAAGGGGGAGAGCCTCGCCACGGTGCGCGATCTCAAGTCCGAGCTGACCCACGTGGCCGAAGTCTTTGACGCTTTGCCTTTCCTGGTGCCGCGCTCGCCCGAGAGCGGCGAATACGACTGGACCCTGGCCGACCCGGAGGAAGCGCTGTCGGTGGTCGAGCAACTGCCCGGGCTGCCTGGCGTGCTGGCGGTGGAGTGGCCCAGGGGCAAGGAAATACGCGTGGTGGGCGCCGACATCCCGCAACTGGCGGTGCATATCGAAACCGAGAGCGAATGGTTCAAGCTGGTCGGCGAGCTGAGCGTGGCCGAGGGGCTGGTGCTGCAGCTCGGCCAACTGCTGGCGTGGGCCGGCAGCCATGCGGGGCGGTTCATGCCAATGGGCCAGGGCGTCTACGTAGCGCTCACGCGCAGCCTGCGCGCGCGGTTGCGCGACCTCGCGAGCGTGGCGCACAGCGTGCCTGACGGCATCAAGGTGCCGCTGATGGCGGCGCCCTGGCTGGACGACGTGCTGGCCGGCGCGGGCGTGGATCCCGACGCGCATTTCCGCCAGCGCGTGGCGCGCTTGCGCCGGGCGCGCGACAGCGATGCCCGGCTGCCTGCCAACCTTGCCGCCGAGTTGCGGCCTTACCAGGAGGACGGCTTCCGCTGGGCCATGTCGCTGGCCGAAGCCGGTTTCGGCGCCTGCCTGGCCGACGACATGGGACTGGGCAAGACCCTGCAGGCGCTGGCGGTGATGCTGGCGCGGGCGGACGGCGGCGCCGCGCTGGTTATCGCGCCGACCTCGGTCTGCGGCAACTGGGCCGAGGAGGCACGGCGCTTCGCGCCGACGCTGCGCGTGCACATCTATGCCGAGGGCGAGCGCGCGGCCTTGCTGGAACAGGCCGGCCCGCATGACATGGTGATCGTCTCGTACACCTTGTTGCTGCAGGCGCGGGAAGCGTTCTGCAAGCGGGAATGGCACACGGTGGTGGCCGACGAGGCGCAGGCCTTCAAGAACGCCGCCACCAAGCGGTCGCAGGCGATGTTCGAGCTGCGCTCCGGCTTCCGCATGGCGCTGTCGGGCACGCCGGTGGAAAACCGCTTGGCCGAGTTGTGGTCGATCATGCGCTTCTGCAACCCGGGCCTGCTTGGCTCGCTGGTCCGCTTCAACGAACACTTCGCCGTGCCGATCGAGCGCAACGGCGTGCGCGAGGCGGCCCAGCGGCTGCGCCGCATGATTGCGCCGTTCGTGCTGCGCCGGACCAAGGCGCAGGTGCTGGACGAACTGCCGCCGCGCACCGAACTGGTCTTGCGCATCGAGCCGGAGCCGGTCGAGGCGGCTCACTATGAAGCGCTGCGCCGGCAGGCGCTGGCCGAAGCCGAGGCAGCGGTCAGCGGCCCGAAGGCGCGCCGGACCGCCGCCGGCCAGCCCGGCGCCGAGGCGCGCATCCATGTGCTGGCGCAACTGATGCGGCTGCGCCGCGCGGCCTGCGACGCGCGCCTGGTCACGCCCGAGCTGGAGCTGGGGCAGGAGGGCGCCAAGGTGCGCGCGTTCGTGCAACTGGCCGGCGAACTGGCCGCCAACGGCCACAAGACGCTGGTGTTCAGCCAGTTCGTCGACTTCCTGCAGTTGTTGCGCCGGGGACTGGACGAGGCCGGGCTGGCCTGGCAATACCTGGACGGCGCCACGCCGGCAGCCGAGCGCACCCGGCGCGTCGCGGCTTTCCAGGCGGGGCAGGGCGATGTCTTCCTGATCAGCCTGAAGGCCGGTGGTTTCGGCCTCAACCTGACCGCGGCGGACTACGTGATCATCGCCGACCCGTGGTGGAACCCGGCCGCCGAGGACCAGGCCATGGGCCGCGCCCACCGCATCGGGCAGCAGCGCCCGGTGACGGTGTACCGGCTGATCAGCGCGGGCACCATCGAGGAGCGCATCCTTGCGTTGCACCACGGCAAGCGGGCGCTGGCCGACGGCATCCTGGAGGCCGGGGAGGGCGGCGGGGCTGGTTTGATCGGCACGGCGGTCGCGCTGCCGGACATCGACGAACTGGTGGGGATGCTGCGCAGCTAGGGGATTCTTGCCTATCGCGATTCCGCTCCATGTCTGCTTATACCAACATGGCATACCTTCAAGCGAACTCCATCGTTGGTAATGCGGCGGATCGTTGGTATCTTGCTGTTTTGGCCCGGGGCGCCAGACCCCGGCCGGCAGCCCCGACCCGCATTCATTTTTCCGACGGTACCCCCATGCTCCGCATTGCATCCCGCCGCATTTCCCTTGTTTCCCGCCCGGTTTCGCGCCTGGCAGCCGGTCTGGGCGCCCTGGGCGCCCTGGCCGCGCTTTGCACGCTGGCCGCGCCGGCCCGTGCCCAGGACCCGGCGTGGCCCGCCCAGCCGATTACCATCCTGATGGGCTTTACCGCCGGTTCGGGCGTGGACATGGTCGGCCGCACCCTGCAGGAATCGCTGCAGAAGTCGCTCAAGACCAGCATCATTTATGACTACCGCCCCGGCGCGGGTGGCAACGTGGCCTCCGAAGTGGTCGCGCACGCCAAGCCCGACGGCTACACGCTGCTGCTCGGCACCGCCGCCACCCACGGCATCAACCCGGCCCTGTACAAGAGCCTGCCGTTCGACGCCGAGGCCGATTTCACGCCCGTGGCACCGTTGGTGGAAGTGTCCAATGTCCTGACAGTCAACCCGTCCGTGATCGACGTGAAGTCGGTGAAGGAATTCATCGAGAAGGTCAAGGCCAGTCCGGGTAAGTACAACTACGCGTCCACCGGCAACGGTACTGGCACTCACCTGGCCTTCGCCGAGTTCAACGCGCGCGCCGGCCTGGACATGGTCCATGTGCCGTACAAGGGCGGCCCCGATGCGCTGCAGGCCGTGCTCAAGGGCGAGGTCTGCTGCATTTTCAACCAGGTACAGAGTGTGTTGCCGCAATACAGGGCGGGGAAGGTTCGGCTCCTGGGCGTGACCACCAAGAACCGCGTGGCGGTGATCCCGGAGGTGCCGACGATTGCCGAGAGCGGCCTGGCCGGGTTTAACAGCACTATCTGGTTTGGCTTCTTCGGACCCAAGGGACTGGACCCAAGGATCAGCAAGAAGATCAATGACGCGGTCCAGGTCGCGCTGGAAACGCCGGCGATCCGGCAGAAACTGGTCGAGGCCGGCAATTCGCCGCGGATCGAGACGGTCGAACAGTTCCGGTCCACCGTGAAGGCGGATCGCCAGAAATGGGCCGGCGTGGTGAAGAGCGTGGGCGCCTCGATCGACTGAATCCCGCGCATCCATCTCCGCCAGTTCAGCCCCCGTATATGCGGGGGCTGAACTGGCTGACAAACCGGGGGCATTTGCCGAAGCCGACAAGATGCGCCAACGCCGATTGAAATGACGACGGTGTTTACCCCCTCTCCCCTCAGGGGGAGAGGGTTGGCTTAGCTAGGGCGTAGCCAATGGTTGTTTCCAGCATGGCGGCGTGACGAGCACCCGCCCTCTCCCTCAGCCCCTCCCGCAGGCGGGAGAGGGGAGACCACCTGCGCAAATCCACCTTTGTCAGCAGCCTGGGCCCCCGCACATGCGGGGGCTTTTCATTTGTAGGCAGCCCAGCCAAAGGCAACGGCGAATCTGTTAAGCGGTTGCTTACGAGCGGCCGGGGCTGGCCCTATAATGGGGCCTTGCCCGCACGGCCCGCCCTTCGGGCAACTCACGTGCCCCAGGCTTTCCACTGTGGCGGAGCCGGCGCCGCTTCCCCCCAAGACCTTAGAACATGACATTCCGACCGCCCCAGGCCCTGCTGCGTCCCTGGCATCGTATCGCCCCGGCCGAGCGGGCCGGCTTTATCGAGGGCGCGCGCTATTTCGCCCCGTCCCTGCCCGCGGTGTTCTCCTGGGGGCTGGTGACCGGCGTGGCCATGAGCAAATCGGTGATGAACGTGCCCGAGGCGATCGGCATGTCGCTGCTGGTCTACGCGGGCTCGGCCCAGTTGTCGGTGCTGCCGCTGTTCGCGGCGGGTTTGCCGCTGTGGACGGTCTGGCTGACCGCCGCCATTGTCAACCTGCGATTTGTCATCTTCAGTGCGGGACTGCAGCCGCATTTCAGTTACCTGCCGCTGTGGCGCCGCACCCTGCTGGGATCCTTCAACGGCGACCTGCATTTCGTCTACTTCATGCAGCGCTATGCCACGCCGGGCCACGAGCCGGGCAAGGAGGGCTACTTCTGGGGCATGGCGCTGACCAACTTCGCCATGTGGCAGGTCTCGTCCATCATCGGCATCGTGCTGGCCAGCGCGTTCCCGGATAGCTGGGGCCTTGGGCTGGCCGGTACCCTCGCGCTGATTCCGGTCATGGTCTCCACCATCAACTCGCGTTCCACGATGCTGGCGGTGGCGGTGGCTTCGACCCTGGCGCTGCTGTGCTTCCATCTGCCTTACCGGCTGGGACTGGTGGCGGCAGTGGTGGGCGCCATCGCGGCCGGCATGGCCAGCGACGAACTGGCGGCCCGGGCGACCTTGCGCGGTATCCGCCGCCGCAAGCTGGAGCATGCGGCGGCGCAGGTGCCTCCCCAGTCTGCGGAGGAGCGTTCATGAGCCATCTCGAGATCTGGGTCGCGCTGGCGGGCATGGCGGTGGTGACCATCGTCACCCGCGCGCTGTTCCTGATGGCGGGCGAGCGCGTGACGGTGCCCGACCGCATTCAGCGCGCGCTGCGCTACGCACCGGCGGCGGCGCTGGCGGCCATCATCCTGCCCGACCTGATGACGTGGCACGGGCATTTCACCATTGCGCCGGGCAACTACAAGCTGGTGGCCGGGGCAGTCGCCCTGGTGTTCTACCTGCTGACGCGGCGCATGGTGGGCATGATCGCGGCAGGCATGGCCGTCTATACAGCGCTCCGATTGCTCGGTTGAGCGTCGGGCGCGGATTCCGGAGCAGGGGTTTCCGTGCCGGCTAACCCGGGTTGGCGGACCCGGCATCCGTGCCGGGCCCGAGCGCGCTACTCAACTGGGTCAGCATCCTTGTCAGGCGGGCCTGCGTGGTGGCGCCGGTCTTGAGGAATACCGCCTTGAGCTGGCTGCGCGCGGTCTCATGCCGCACTCGCAGGCGCTCGCTGGCTTCGGGCAGGCCGATGCCGGTGGCCAGCAGGGTGGCCAGGCGGATCTCGGCCGGGGTCAGGCCGTAGATCTCGCGCAGCAGGTGCGGGAGTTGCACTGGCGCATACGCGTCTTCATGGATCACCACCAGCGCACTGGGCTTTTGCCAAGGCAGCGCAAAGATGTGGGACGGCGGCAGCGGCATCACGATCAGCTGCGCGCTGCCACCATCGGCATGGCGTGCCATCGCGGCCTGTGCCGGCACCGTGCTTTGGAGCGAGCAGGCCGTGGCTATCATGTCCGGCAGCGAGCGCGACAGCTGCCACTCGCTGGTCTTGCCGGCGGGGTCGAGCCGCCGCACCCAGCGCTCGCCGATGCTGTTGCTCAGCAAGACGCGGCGCTCGGGCGAGAAGGCGATCACGCCAAACGACAGCCGTTCCAGGATTTGCGCCGATAGCTGCGCCAGCGTGGACAGCTCGACGGTACGGTCGCGCATGGCTATGGCGCTGCGCATATGGGGCAGCGCCCAGTCCAGCGCGCTGACGTCCGCCGCCGTGAACATGCCCTGCGAGAACGCGCGCTGCAGGGAGAAATACACTTCATAGTGCGGCTTTCGCTCCACCAGGCAGGCTGCATAGGAGCACAGGCCGAAGCGGTGGAAGAAGTCGCGGTAGAACGGGCTGCGCTGCATCGCGCCTTCGCCGAAATCGCGCACGTCGATGTACCAGTCGCCGGGGCTCAGGTTATGGGCGAACAGCTTGCCCGGGTCGATTTCGTGGAACTCCTTCTCGTAGGCGCTGAACAACTCCTGTACCGGTCGCACCATTTCGTTGACCGTCATCAGGTCGCGATCCGTGTCGCGCACGATCATCGATGCATGCGCGCTGCCGACGATGCCGCTCATGGTGTACAAGCTCTGCTGCCACGCCTGCGCGTCAAGAATCCCTTCGTACAAGCCACGGATTGCCCCGTGCATGTCTTCGTTCATGATTAACCCCCCTGCCTTCGCGACAACGGCATCAGCCGTGTGGCGCCGGCGCCGCTCATTGCTGGGCGTGCCCGGCTCCCGTTCCTTGGGTCCCGTCTGTAGCGGGCCTCCGGCTATGTTTTTGCGTGCATATTTTTGTGCATGCATCGCTCGCTTCGACATGAGCGTACGAGACCCAGGCCGATTGGCGCACCCTTCCTTCAGGGGGTGCGTTGCAAGAGCGCGGCACGTTGGCCGTCGCATATGGCTAATACGGCACCCGCAGGAGGGCGCATCGTGGTTCCAATCACGCAAAATGGCCCTTGCGATCAGGTAAAATGCCGATTTTCCCCGATTTTCGCTCTCCAGCCACCGCCATGACCTCTGTCCTGCGTCTTTCCGATCTCATCTCCGAAGGCAAAATTGCCGGCAAGCGTGTTTTTATCCGCGCCGACCTGAACGTGCCGCAGGATGACGCCGGCAATATCACCGAAGACACCCGTATCCGCGCCTCGGTGCCCGCCATCGAGGCTTGCCTCAAGGCCGGCGCTGCCGTCATGGTGACGTCGCACCTGGGCCGCCCCACCGAAGGCGAGTTCAAGCCCGAGGATTCGCTTGCCCCCGTAGCCGCGCGCCTGGGCGAACTGCTCGGCAAGCCCGTCAAGCTCGTGCAGAACTGGGTCGACGGCACCGGCGAAGTCAGCGAGGTCAAGCCCGGTGAAGTGGTGCTGCTGGAAAACTGCCGCATCAACAAGGGCGAGAAGAAGAACAGCGACGAACTGGCGCAGAAGATGGCCAGGCTGTGCGACGTCTATGTGAACGACGCCTTCGGCACCGCGCACCGCGCGGAGGCCACCACCCACGGCATTGCCAGGTACGCCCCCATCGCCTGCGCCGGCCCTCTTCTGGCCGCCGAGATCGATGCGCTGGGCAAGGCCCTGGGCCAGCCTGCGCGCCCGCTGGTGGCGATCGTCGCCGGTTCCAAGGTGTCCACCAAGCTGACCATCCTCAAGACGCTGGCCAGCAAGGTCGACAACCTGATCGTCGGCGGCGGCATTGCCAATACCTTCATGCTGGCGGCCGGCCTCAAGATCGGCAAGTCGCTGGCCGAGCCGGACCTGGTAGCCGATGCCCGCACCATCATCGGCCTGATGGCCGCGCGCGGCGCTTCGGTGCCGATCCCCGTGGACGTGGTGTGCGCCAAGGAATTCAGCGCCACCGCCACGGCTACCGTCAAGGATGCGAAGGAAGTGGCCGACGACGACATGATCCTCGACATTGGCCCCAAGACCGCGCAGATGCTGGCCGAGCAGCTCAAGGCCGCCTGCACCATCGTGTGGAACGGCCCGGTCGGCGTGTTCGAATTCGACCAGTTCAGCAACGGCACGCAGGTGCTGGCGCATGCCATTGCCGAGTCCAAGGCCTTCTCGATCGCCGGTGGCGGCGACACGCTGGCGGCCATCGCCAAATATGGCATCGCTGACCGCGTGGGCTATATCTCCACCGGCGGTGGCGCCTTCCTGGAGTTCCTGGAGGGCAAGAAGCTGCCCGCCTTCGAGGTGCTGGAACAGCGCGCCGCGGGCTAAGGGTGACGGCTCTGCGCGGGATTGGCGGGGACATGGGCGGCAGGCGCGGCCTGGCAGCGTTGCCGCTGGCCGCGATGCTGCTGGCCCTGGCCGCCTGCGGCCGCCCGGGCGGCGCGCCCGACGGGCGCACCCTGGCTGCCGCGCCGGCCGCGGGCATGGCCGCGGCGGAAATGGCGCGCGGGCAGGGTGGACAGGGAGGGCAGCAGGAAGCGGAGCGCCGCTACCTCGCGCTCAAGTACGCATTGACGGTGGAGAACACCGCCGATGCCCTGGAGGCCGGCTGGAAGAGCGTGGTGCAACGTTGCCAGGCGCTGGGCTGCGAGTTGCTGGAGGCGGGTTTCACGCGCAGCCGCGATGGCGCATCGCCGCGTGGCGAGCTGCGCGCGCGCATCGCGCCGAAATCCTTGCCGGACCTGCTGAAAGCGGCGGAGCAAGGCGGCACGGTGGTATCCAATGCCGTGTCGAGCGAAGACAAGACCGACCAGGTGATCGATGCCGAGGCCCGCATCAAGAACACCACCGAGCTGCGCGACCGCCTGCGCGCCATGCTGCAGAACGCGCGCGGCCCGCTGCGCGACGTGATCGAGCTGGAGCGCGAACTGGCGCGCGTGCAGGGCGAATTGGATACCATCCACGGCCTGCGCAAGATGCTGGCGGCGCAAACCGACCGCAACGAAGTCCGTATCGACTTCGTTGCGCGCGAGAGCTTTGTCAGCCAACGAAAGGTATCGCCGCTGCGCGACGCTTTAAACGATATCGCCGAGTTGTTCCTCGGCAGCCTGGCCATGCTGATCCGCGTGGCCGCCGGCGCGCTGCCGTGGTTGCTGGTTGGCGTGCCGCTGCTGTGGCTGGCGCTGGCCTGGCGCCGGCGCCGCGTGGCGCGCAGGAAGCAAGCCGTGCCGGCGTCGCCGGACGGCGCTGGCCCTCGATAAGGAAGAATTGCCAATGACCCGCTCGACCAAGATTGTCGCCACCATCGGTCCCGCCTCCAGCACGCTGGAAATGCTCACGCGCATGATCGCGGCAGGGGTCGACGTGGTGCGCCTGAACTTCTCCCACGGCGTAGCCGCGGACCATATCGAGCGCGCCCGCCTGGTGCGCGAGGCGGCCCGGGCCTGCGGCCGGGAAGTCGCCATCATGGCCGACCTGCAAGGGCCGAAGATCCGCGTCGGCAAGTTCGAGAACGGCAAGATCACGCTGCAGCCGGGCGACGCTTTCATCCTTGATTCCACCTGCACCCTGGGCAGCCAGGAGCGGGCGGGCCTGGATTATGAAGACCTGCCGCGCGACGTGGGCCCGGGCGACCTGCTGCTGCTCAACGACGGCCTGATCGTGCTGGTGGTGGACCGCGTGCTCGGCCACGAGATCTTCACCACCGTCCGGATCGGCGGCGAGCTGTCCAACAACAAGGGCATCAACCGCCAGGGCGGCGGCCTGTCGGCGCCGGCGCTGACCGCCAAGGACATGGAAGACATCAAGACCGCCATGGCGCTGGGCGCGGACTATGTCGCGGTGAGCTTTCCAAAGAACGCCACCGATATGGAAATGGCCCGCCAGCTCGCCGCCGTGGCCGGCCAGCCGCACCAGCACAAGGCTCGCATGATCGCCAAGATCGAGCGCGCCGAGGCGATCCGCCCGGGCGTGCTGGAAGAGATCCTGCAGGCCTCCGACGGCATCATGGTGGCCCGCGGCGACCTGGCCGTGGAAGTGGGCAACGCGGCCGTGCCGGCGCTGCAAAAGCGCATGATCCGGCTGGCGCGCGAGGCCAACAAGCTGACCATCACCGCTACCCAGATGATGGAGAGCATGATCGTCAACCCGGTGCCGACGCGCGCCGAGGTGTCGGACGTGGCCAACGCCGTGCTGGACGGCACCGACGCCGTGATGCTGTCGGCCGAGACCGCCGCCGGCCGCTATCCGGTGGAAACCGTGGAAGCCATGGCCGCGGTCTGCGTCGAGGCGGAGAAATCCGAGGTGGTCCAGCTCGACACCGATTTCCTCAACCAGACCTTTGGCCGCATCGACCAGTCGATCGCCATGGGAGCGCTGTTCACCGCCTATCATTTGCAGGTGAAGGCCATCGCCGCGCTGACCGATTCCGGCGCCACCGCGCTGTGGATGAGCCGGCACCGCATCCATGTGCCGATCTACGCGATGACGCCCAACCTGGCCTCGCAACGCAAGATGCAGCTCTACCGCAATGTGGTGCCGCTGCCGCTGGAAGCCAGCGCCGACCGCGATACCGCGCTGGAACAGGCCGAGGAACTCTTGCTGTCGCGCGGCGTTGTGCAGCGCGGCGATTTTATCGTGCTGACCGTTGGCGAGCCGATGGGCCAGCCGGGCGGCACCAATACGCTGAAGATTGTCCGCGTCGGCGCCTGAGTGTGCCGCGCCGGACAGAACGCCGGCCGCCGTGCGCGCAGGATCAGCCGAATATGCATATTTCAGTATGCAAAGACGAATAAACGAATACCGAGACACCCCATTCTTTCTTTAGGAGTTTTGACATGCCACTCGTATCGATGCGCCAGCTGCTCGACCACGCCGCCGAAAACGGCTACGGTCTGCCCGCTTTCAACGTGAACAACCTGGAACAGGTTCAGGCCATCATGCAGGCCGCCGACGAGGTCAATGCGCCGGTGATCATGCAAGCCTCCGCGGGCGCGCGCAAGTATGCCGGCGAGCACTTTCTGCGCCACCTGATCGAAGCCGCCGTGGAAGCCTACCCGCATATCCCGGTGGTGATGCACCAAGATCACGGGCAGTCGCCGGTGATCTGCCAGGCCGCGATCGACCTGGGTTTCTCCTCCGTGATGATGGACGGCTCGCTGCGTGAAGACGGCAAGACCCCGGCCGACTACGAATACAACGTCGACGTAACCCGCAAGGTGGTGCAGATGTCGCACGCCATCGGCGTGACCGTCGAAGGTGAACTTGGCTGCCTGGGCTCGCTCGAAACCGGCGAAGCCGGCGAGGAAGACGGCATCGGCGCCGAAGGCAAGCTGGATCACTCCATGCTGCTGACCGACCCGGAACAGGCCGCCGACTTCGTCAAGGCCACCCAGCTCGACGCCCTGGCCATCGCCATCGGCACCTCGCACGGCGCCTACAAGTTCACCCGCAAGCCCACCGGCGACATCCTGGCGATCAACCGCATCAAGGAAATCCACGCCCGCATCCCCAACACCCACCTGGTGATGCACGGCTCGTCCTCGGTGCCCCAGGAACTGCTGGCCGAAATCCGCCAGTTCGGCGGCGACATGAAGGAAACCTACGGCGTGCCGGTCGAGGAAATCCAGGAAGCCATCAAGTTCGGCGTGCGCAAGATCAATATCGACACCGATATCCGCCTTGCCATGACCGGCGCGATCCGCCGCTTCTTTGCCGAGAACCCCAGCAAGTTCGATCCGCGCGAGTACCTGAAGCCGGCCCGCGAAGCCGCCAAGCTGGTTTGCAAGGCACGCTACATCGCCTTCGGCTGCGAAGGCCAGGCATCCAAGATCAAGCCGGTCTCGCTGGACGCCGTTGCGCAGAAGTACAAGTCGGGCGAACTCGCCCAGGTCGTGCAGTAAGCTGAACCCCGTGCCGTCCCCGCCCTGATCCCGTAACAAGGAGAGGCGCGGGGACGACGCTTTTCAGGCCCCGGCGCATGTTGCCGGGGCCCGAGAGGCGCTAACAAAATGATGCGCAGGATCACTCGGGATCATGCTGGATCATTCTGTTAGTGCCTCCTATCGGAACCACCATGTCGAACGCTCTCTATCAGTCCTCCATCACTTCGCTGCCGCTGCTTGGTCACGGCAAGGTCCGCGACAACTACGCCGTCGGCGACGACAAGCTGCTGATCGTCACCACCGACCGCCTGTCGGCCTTCGACGTCATCCTGGGCGAGCCGATCCCGGCCAAGGGCCGCGTGCTCAACCAGATGGCCAATTTCTGGTTCAAGAAGCTGGCCCACATCGTGCCGAACCACGAGACCGGCGTCACCGCCGAGAGCGTCGTGAGCCCGGCCGAGGTCGAGCAGGTGCAAGGCCGCGCCGTGGTGGTCAAGCGCCTCAAGCCGATCCTGGTGGAAGCGGTGGTGCGCGGCTACCTGGCCGGCAGCGGCTGGAAGGATTACCAGGCTACCGGCAGCGTCTGCGGCATCGAACTGCCCGCCGGCCTGCAGAACGCGCAGAAGCTGCCCGAGCCGATCTTTACCCCGGCCGCCAAGGCCGAGATGGGCGAGCATGACGAGAACATCTCCTTCGCCGAAACCGAAGCCCGCATCGGCACCGACCTGGCCCGCCAGATGCGTGACATCTCGATCCGCCTGTACAAGGAAGCGGCCGACTATGCCGCCACGCGCGGCATTATCATTGCCGACACCAAGTTCGAGTTCGGCCTGGACGAGCACGGCACGCTGACGCTGATGGACGAAGTGCTGACCGCGGATTCCTCGCGCTTCTGGCCGGCGGACTCGTACCAGGTCGGCACCAACCCGCCGTCCTTCGACAAGCAGTTCGTGCGCGACTGGCTGGAATCGGTGCGCATTGACGGCAAGCCGTGGCCCAAGACCGCGCCGGCACCGGCGCTGCCGGCCGACGTGATCGAGAAGACCGCCGCCAAGTACCGCGAGGCGCTGACGCGCCTGACCGGCGAGCAGCTGCAGTAATCATTGCCGGATGGCGAGGACTGGCGCCACCAGGCGCCAGACGATATTTAAGGATTTAACGTGAGCAATACAGCCAAGCCGCTGGTCGGCGTTGTGATGGGCAGCAGTTCCGACTGGGACGTGATGCAGAACGCGGTCGCCATGCTGAAGGATTTTGGCGTGGCCTTCGAAGCACGCGTGGTATCCGCCCACCGCATGGCCGACGATATGTTCGAATACGCCGCCACGGCGCGCGAACGCGGCCTGCGCGCCATTATCGCCGGTGCCGGCGGTGCCGCGCACCTGCCCGGCATGATCGCCGCCAAGACCATCGTGCCGGTATTCGGCGTGCCCGTGCCGTCGCGCTACCTGCGCGGCGAGGACTCGCTGCTGTCGATCGTGCAGATGCCCAAGGGCGTGCCCGTCGCCACCTTCGCCATCGGCGAGGCCGGCGCCGCCAATGCCGCGCTGCACGCCATCGCCACGCTGGCCACCACCGACGACGCGCTGGCCGCGGCGCTGGAAGCGTTCCGTGCCAGGCAGACCGAAGCTGCGCGCGCGATGACGCTGCCGGTATAACTCGCAAGCACTACCAGACCAGCCGACTAGCTTAAGCCCCGAATCCGGAAAGACGCGCAATGCCCACCGATATCCATCCCCACCTGGTCGAAGCCCACACGCCGGAGTCGCGTGCCGAGTTCGGCATCGACAACCCCAGCGCGCCGGTGCTGCCCGGCGCCTGGCTTGGCATGCTGGGCGGCGGCCAGCTCGGCCGCATGTTCACCCATGCCGCCCAGGCGATGGGCTACAAGGTCTGCGTGCTTGATCCGGACCAGGACAGCCCGGCCGGCACCATCGCCGAGAAGCATATCTGCGCGGCCTATACCGACGAAGCCGCGCTGGCCGAGATGGCCAGGCTGTGCCCGGCGGTGAGCACCGAATTCGAGAACGTGCCGTCGCTCTCGCTGGACCGGCTCGAACAACTGGGCGCCTTTGTGGCGCCGCGCGGCTACTGCGTGTCGATCGCGCAGAATCGCATCGGCGAGAAGAAGTTCTTCGCCTCCTGCGCCGAGCGCACCGGTGTGCCCACCGCGCCGCACTGGGTGATCCAGCATGACGCCGACGTCGACCAGTTGCCCGAAGATCTGCTGCCGGGCATCCTGAAGACCGCACGCATGGGGTACGACGGCAAGGGCCAGGCCCGCGTCAAGAGCCGTGAAGACGTGCGCGCGGCCTGGCGCGCCATGCAGCACGTGCCCTGCGTGCTGGAGAAGATGCTGCCGCTGGCCTACGAGGTCTCGGTGCTGGCCGCGCGTGCCGCCGACGGCAGCACCGCCACCTGGCCGCTGGCCGAAAACGTGCACCGCGACGGCATCCTCTTCTCCACCGTGATGCCCGCCACCAGCGTTTCCGACGAGATCGCCGCGCGGGCCCGCGCCGCCGCCGCCGCCATCGCCACCGAGATGGGGTATGTGGGCGTGCTGTGCATCGAGTTCTTCGTGTTGACGGACGGCTCGCTGGTCGCCAACGAAATGGCGCCGCGCCCGCACAACTCAGGCCATATCACCATGGACGCCTGCGAAACCAGCCAGTTCGAGCAGCAGGTGCGCGCCATGGCCCGCCTGCCGCTGGGCAGCACGCGCCAGCATTCGGCGGGCAAGATGCTCAACCTGCTGGGCGATGTGTGGTTCGAGTTCGGTCTGGAGCGCACGCCGGCCTGGGACGAAGTCGTGGCGCAGTCCGGCGCCAAGCTGCACCTGTACGGCAAGAACGATGCGCGCCCCTCGCGCAAGATGGGCCATGTGAACTGCGTGGGCGGCGAAGCCGCCGATGCGGGCCGCGCGTTCGACGCTGCCATGAAGGCGCTGCACATCCAGTCGTGAAGGCTTGCCCGGCCGGGTGCGCTGTCGGCGTGCCCGGCGGGTTCTCCCGCTTTAGTAGTCTCGCAGCTTCGTAGTTTTGTAGTTTTGTAGTAACGCCCACCCCAGAGATCCCCGATGTCGCGCATGCCCACGTCCGCCGAACTTGACCAAGCGGTCCAACTGCTGGAAGCCGGCGAGCTGGTCGCCTTTCCCACCGAGACCGTCTACGGCCTCGGCGCCGACGCGGAAAACCCCCAGGCCATCGCCCGCATCTACGCGGCCAAGGGCCGGCCGTCCAACCATCCGATCATCGTGCACGTGGTGGACGGCGGCGATATCAGCTACTGGGTCGACGACGTGCCGCCGGCCGCGCAGCAACTGATCGACGCCTTCTGGCCCGGCCCGCTCACGCTGATCCTCAAGCGCGCCAGTCATATCCCGGCAGCGGTGGCCGGCGGGCAGGACAGCATCGGCCTGCGTTGCCCCTCGCATCCCGTCGCTCAGGCGCTGCTCGCGCGCTTCAAGCGCGGGCGAGGGGGCATTGCCGCGCCGTCGGCCAACAAGTTCGGCCAGGTCAGCCCGACCACCGCGCAGCATGTGCGGGATGAGTTTGGCGACGCCGTCTTTGTGCTCGAAGGCGATGGGGTGGAGGTTGGCATCGAATCGACCATCGTGGATCTGTCGCGGCTGGAGCAGGGCATTGGTCCCGTATTGCTGCGACCTGGCGCGATTACCGCGGCGATGATGGCGCAGGTCCTGGGCGTGATGCCCTTGCCGCCGGATGCCGCTGCGCCGCGGGCTTCGGGGACGCTTAAGGCGCACTATGCGCCGCATACTTCGCTGGCGTTGTCTTCCGCTGCCGATTTGCCGGCCCGGTTGGCGGATTTGCCTGCTGATGCCAAAGTGGCATGGGTGGGGGCCGAGGCGGCTGCCGATCCGCGGTGCGTTTGGGTGCAGGCGCCTGCCGATGCTGAGGCTTATGCTCGAGAGCTTTATCGGTTGTTGCGGAGGCTGGATCGGGAGGGGTATTCGAGACTGGTGTTTGAAGCCTTGCCGGATGGGTGTGAGTGGGATGGGGTTAGGGATCGGTTGCAGCGGGCTGCTGCTGCGTTTGGGGGGTAAGCGGGGGGCTCTTGAGCCCTTGATTTTGGCGGTGTTGGTTGTTGTACCCAACAGCGTACGACATCCCCCTGCGGGGGACGCCGGTCACTTTTCTTTGCTTCGGTCGGCAAAGAAAACTAACGAAAAGAATGCCGACCCTGCCGGGAGCAGAGCAATCAGGCTGTTCGGCGGCAGTGATTCCGTCGTGCGGGCAGTGGCGTCGGCTGGCATGTCCTACCGGCTTCCCCGGCTGCGCCCATGCGGGCCACACGGGTTTCGCGGTGCGGCCCCCGATGGCGGGCGCCCTGCCTATTCGGCCATCTGCCGTACGCGGTGCAAAGGGCCACGAAGCTTCGAGACTTACTGGTTTCGTGGTTTTGTCTCTGACGGCAAGCGCGGTGATTGTTCGGTCCCTGCCGTTCGCAGAGGCGGGCGCCGCGCAACTTCGCGATGATGGGTTTCGTGGTGGGCGCGGTGGCCCGTGCTCAGCCCCCTGCGGCCTCGCTCATGGATTGGTCGGGAACCGCCCAACACCATCGCCAGATTCTTCGGAGTTCACTGACCGGGCCACGGTGCCCACCCCGAAACGAAGGCGATCGTATTCAGTCACGGCCAGCGCCGGTACGGCAGGGTGTCAAATGGCACGGCATCCGCCGTCAGAGACAAAACCACGAAACCAGCAAGGCACGATACGCTGCAGCAATTCGCGCCGCGAACGGCAGATGTGGGAGCGGGCACCGCGCACGAGGTCAGGGGCCCCACCACGAAACCCATGGGTCATGCGATTGCGCTGCCCTTTGAGTCAGTAAGGCACGCCAGCCAAGACCTTGGGCCTGACGACGAAACCACCAACGCGCAATAGCCTGATTGCTCTGCCCCCGGCAGGGTCGGCTTTCTTCTCGTACGCTGTTGGGTGCAACAACCAACACCGCCAAAACCACCCCCAACCCAGCAATCAAAAACCAACGGTTTTGCAGCACACCACCGCCAAAGCCACCCGCCCTAAAAAACCTTAATTTAAGGCGCCCCCTGATAAACCCACTGCAACAACGCATCATGCGCATCCCGCGCCTGCGCTGCATTCGCATGGTTGATATAACTCACCACCACATACCGATCCCCGTTCAGGGCATCCACATACCCCGCCAGCGCCCGCACATCATTCAACGTCCCCGTCTTCATATACGCATTGCCGGCCGCGCCGGCCCTCGTCAGCCGGTTCCGCAACGTACCGTCCACCCCAAGGATGGGCAGCGAATCGATCAACACCGGCCCAACCTCGCTGGCAAGCGCCTGCTGCAACAACCGCGACATATCGTACGCGCTGATCCGTTCTTCGCGCGACAGCCCTGAACCGTTGTCCAATACCAGGTCCGGCATGGTCAGCCCCTGGCGCGCCAGCCAGCGTTGCACCACTTTCTCCGAGCGCGCGGTGCTGGCGGGCCCGCTGCGATCGATCTCGGCGCCAATGGTCAGGTAGAGCTGGCGGGCCATCACGTTGTTCGAGAACTTGTTGATGTCGCGCACGATATCGGAGAGCGGCTGGCCGTAGTGGCGTGCGAGCAGGAAGGCGCCGCGCGGGGGGCGGCCCATGCGCAGCGCCGGCTGGTGGGTGAAGCGGCCGCCGGCGAGTTGCCATTCGGCGACGAAGCCGCCCCAGGTGAATTCGTTGTGCGAAAGGGTGGCGATATTGACGACGTGTTCGCCACAGTCGGCAGCGTAGCTGCCGTCGAAGGAGGCCAGCACGGTGCCGTCGGGCTGTTGCGTGACGGAGGGCCGGGCGCGTGCCGACCAGTCGCCGCATTTTCCGTTGGACAGCGCCAGGCGGTTGTCCAGCTTGAGCTGCGCCAGCGCGGGCGTGACCGATACCGCTACCGACTGGCTGACCGGGTCGGGCGTGATGGTGAACGACAGCGTCTTGAAGGCATACAGCAGCGCGTCGGGGCTGACGTTGTAGGCGCGCTGGGTCTCGCCGTCGATGGTTGCGCCGCTGTCGAGCGCGGAATCGAAGTAGCTGCGGTCCAGCACGAGGTCGCCATTGACGGTGGTGGCGCCCGCGGCGCGGGCCTTGGCGACCAGCTTGGCCATTTCTTCCGGCACCAGCTTGGGGTCGCCCTGGCCGCGCAGGTAGACGTTGCCGTTGATGGTGCCGTCGGCCCCTGGCTGGCCGTCGGCGTAGAGCGAGGTTTGCCACCGGTAGCCAGGGCCGAGCAGCTGCAGGCCGGCAAAGGTGGTGACCAGCTTCATGGTCGAGGCCGGGTTCATCGGCTTCTGCGCGTTCCAGCTCGCGCGGGGCGCCGGCGCGCCGACCTTGATCACATAAAAGCTGGTGGCCGAGGCCGGCACGCGCGCGCGCTTGAGCGCGCCCGTCACGCTGACCGGCAGGCCCGATCGCGGCTCCGCCTGTTCTGTCGGCGTGGTAGCGGCGTGGGCGGCCTTGGCCTTGTGGACGGCGGTCTTGGCGGTGGCGGCGGGCAGGCCACCGATGCATAGCAGGCCGGCGACGCAAAGCGGCAACAGGCGGTGAAGGAATGGGGAAGGGCGTTTCGGCATGGTGCCCATGTTAACGCATGGGCATGAGCGCGGATGACGCGAAGTTCAGATTTCCGTGAGGCTCGCGGGTGGTGCCGGCTGGGCCATGCCGGTGGGACAGGGCGGCGCCAGCTTGCCGAGCAGCGCGCGCAACGTATCCTGCTCCTGCGCCGATAGCGCGGCCGCAACGCGCGCATCGTGCGCACACACGGCGGTGGTGGCGGACACCAGCGTGCGGCGGCCCGCTGGTGTCAGCACCAGGCTGTAGGCCCGGCGATCGTGTGGCGCGGGACGGCGTGCAACCAGCTTCATGTCTTCCAGCGCATCGACCAGCAGCACCGCGCCGGAGCGCGCGATGCCCAGGATGCTGGCCAGTTCGGTCAGCTTGAGATGCGGGTTGCGCGAGATGATCACCAGCGCGGAGAAACGCGGCGGCGTGATGTGCCACTGCGCCAGCGACTGGACGAAGTCCTCGTAGATGCGGATCTGCGCGCGGCGGATGGCGTAGCCGACCAGGCTGTCCAGCACGCCGTAGTCGATGTTGGGGATATGTGGGTCGAAGCCGCCGATGGTGTCGGCCGCCTGGCTGGCGCCGGCGGGATCGGGGGCGTCGCGGCTGCGGCGCGGGCGCGCCTTTGCTGTGGTCATGATGCCTTGGCGTCGGTCGAATGGAACTGGATCAGATGACGCGAAAATACCGCATTTCCACCCGGTCGGGATAGCGGGCGCCGGTGGCGACGAACAGGTGCTGCATGAGCCAGTCGTAACCGGGTGATGCCGTTTCGAAGCGCGGCGCGGTGCGGAAGTAGATCAGGCGCGGATCGATCACCTCGCCGGCGCCGAGCCGCGCGATCAGTTCGCCGGGGCCGCTGCGCAAGCCGGCGTTGACGATGTAGATGCGAGCGCCGTCGGTGGTCTCCAGCACGTAGCGCGCTTCGATATCGGCCACGACGATGCCGTTGCCCGTGTCATGCCGTACCAGCTGAAAGTCAGCGCCGCCAGGCAGGATGCGCCCTTGCAGGCGCGGTCCGCTGACCGCGCCGTCCAGGATGGGGATCACCCGGCGGTTGCCCAGCGCGCTCGCGCCCACCTCGGTGGCCGGCGCCAGCCGGAAGCTGAAGTCGGCCACATGTTCCAGCGTGGGGGCGGGCAGTGCGTCACTAACCAAGGGCGCGGTCATTTCAGCAGCTTCCAGTTGCCGTTGTCGATGGTCAGCAGCACGCGGCCGCGCGTGTCGAAGCCGAAATGATCCTGCGCCGTGTAGTTCAGCACCCCGTGCGAGACCACGATATTGCGCTCGCTCTCCAGCGCTGTCTTGAGTGCCTTGCGGAATTCCGGCGTGCCCGGCTTCGCCTGCTTGAGCGCCACCGGCACGATGCGCTGCAGCACCAGGCCGGCATCGTAAGGGTGCGCGCCGAACTGGGTGCGGCTCTCGGGACCGTACTGCTTTTCATAGCGGCCCACATAGTCCAGCCCGGGCTTTTTCACCGCGGCGTTGTCCGCCAGTTGCTCGGCCACGATCACCGGACCGGCCGGGAGGATGGAGCCGTTGACGGCCTTGCCGCCGATGCGGATCAGGTCCTTGGTGGCGGCGCCGTGCGTGTGGTAGACCGGGCCCGCGTAGCCGCGCTCGCGCAAAGTGGTGTGCGGCAGGGCGGCGCCGGTGCCGGCGCCCGCGATCAGCACCGCGTCGGGATGGGCGGCGATCAGCTTGAGCGTTTGCGCGGTCACGCTGGCATCCGAGCGCGCATAGCGTTCGGTGTCGACGAGGCGGATGCCGCGCGCGGTGGCTGCGGCGGTGAACTCCTTGAGCCAGGTCTCGCCGTAGGCGTCGGCAAAGCCGATGAAGGCAATGGTCTTGACGCCCCTGGCGTGCGCCGCTTCCGCCACGGCTTCGGCCATCAGCCTGACCGGCTGCGCCAGGCGATAGGTCCATTCGCCGCGGCCGGGCTTGAGTTCGATGGGTGAGAACGCCAGCTGCACGGTCTGGCTCTCGTCCGCGACTTCAGCGATCGCGATCGACGGCGCCACCGCCGACGAACCGAGGATGATGTCGACCTTGTCTTCGCTGACAAAGCGCCGCGCCACCTTGGTGGCCTGGGTGGGGTCGGAGCCGTCGTCCAGCACCACGTAGCGGATCTTCTCGCCGCCGATGCTCTCCGGCAGCAGGGGCATGCTGTTCTTCTGCGGGATGCCGAGCGAAGCCGAGGGGCCCGTCGACGAGATGCTGACGCCGACCGTCACTTCGGCCAGCGCGGGCGCGGCGGCAAGGGTTGCGGCCACGGCCAGCGCGAGGCGGACAGCGGTAGCGGGGCGGATAGGGCTGGGGCGCGGCAAGATGTCTCCTTTTTCTCTTTGGAATGACGCCGGCTTCTCAGGGCCGGTCGTCGGGCTTGATGCGAGGGACGAAGCAGTGGGCTAGCGCGCAGGTACCTGCAGCGACTGCCGGTCGAAGCCGGCGAGCTGCTTGTACCGCAGTGCGATGGCTTCGAGTTCCGCGCGCGGTATCACGGCGTCGATATCGCTGAAGCCTTGCGGCGCGCGCTGCTCGGCTAGCTGCATGACCTGCTCGGGCCCGTTCAGGCGGTTGCGCAGCACGATGGCGGCGGTGCGCGGCAGCCGCTCTGCCTCGTACTCGCGCAGCGCGTAGCCGGCGCCGGACGCATCACGCGGCGCGCCGTTGGCCAGCAGGCTGTCCATCAGGTAGCGCGCATCCAGGATGGCCTGGGCGCTGCCGTTGGAGCCGATCGGGTACATCGGGTGGGCGGCGTCGCCCAGCAGCGTCACCTGGTCGAAGGTCCAGCGCGGCAGCGGGTCCTTGTCGACCATGGGGAATTCGTAGATGGTTTCGGCGCCGTCGATCAGCGCGGGAATATCGATCCAGTCCCAGCGCCAGTTCGCAAAGGCCGCGCTGAACACGGACTTGTCGACCTGCTTGTTCCAGTCGCTGCGCGGTGGTGTGTCCGAGACGTGGTCGGCCACGCGCAGCTCGGCGATCCAGTTGACCAGCGAGCGCCCCTGGCGGCGCAGCGGTTCGGAGATCGGGTAGGCCACGAACTTCTGGTCCTGGTGGCCCGCCATGAACATCGAGCTGCCGTCCAGGTACGGCGGCGCTTCGGTGACGGCACGCCACAGCGTGCGGCGCGAGAAGCGCGGCGCGTCGCCCTGCGCATAGAAGTGTCGGCGCACCGCGGAGTGGATGCCGTCGGCGCCCACCAGCACATCGGCCCGGGCCGTGACTTCGGCGTTGTCGCTGCGACGGCGCAGCGTGAACGCCACCGGCTCGCCGGCGCGCGCACCGGTGCTCACCACCGATTCGAATGTATGCCCGGTGTGCACGCGATCGGCGCCCAGGCGTTCCACCGCGGTGCGGTAGAGCAGCATCTGGAATTCGCCGCGATGAACGGAAAACTGGGGCAGGTCGTAGCCCGCCGCGCGCCCGCGCGGTTCGTGCCAGATGCGCTGGCCCAGCTTGTTGTAGTAAGACAGTGATGAGGTCTGTACCGCCAGTTCGGCCAGCGCATCGAGCAGCCCCAGTTCGGCCAGCTCGCACACGGCGTGCGGCAGCAGGTTGATGCCCACGCCGAGCGGGCGCAGCGCTTCGCTGGCTTCCCAGACCTCTGCCTCGATGCCATGTCGGTGGCAAAGCAGTGCCAGCGTCAGGCCGCCGATGCCGCCGCCGGCTATCGCGATCTTCATGATGTCGTCTCCACAGCTTGTTATGGATTGCCCGCGCCGGGTGGGCCCCTCATGCAGGGTCGGCGGCAAGCGGCAATATTGTTATGTAGTATAACTAAATGAATGGGCGCATCAAGCTCTGAAGCGTGCGGAGAAACCCGCAATGCCGCGCATGTCGGAGAAAATTGCTGCACGGCGCGCGCAGACGGCCGGAGCGCGCCAGCGGAAGCCTGTGTGGAAGCTTGTGGGATTCCTCTGACAAGAGGTTAGGCCCCTTGCCGGTCGCGCGTGACTTACCCGGCATCCATACTGAAAGCAACTGCCGCAATGCATGGGTGCATTGCCAGGCGCAAAGCTAATCCATCAAGGAGCCCCATCATGCGTACCGTGACCCTGTCCCTCCTGCTTGCCACCCTGCTTAGCGTAGCGGGCTGTGCCGACATGACTCCCAAGCAGCGCAATACGGCGATTGGCGCCGGCGTCGGCGGCGTCGCGGGTGCGGCGCTGATTGGTGGACCTGCGGCCACCATCGGTGGCGCGGCCCTGGGTGGCGTGGTCGGTAATGTGGCGACCCCCGACCGGAAGTAAACACGACTAGCAGCCGGCCGGTGTACGATTCAGGCCGTTGCAAAAAAAAAAAGCGGATGCCGGTGGCATCCGCTTTTTGCATTCGGAGGGGCGCTGCTCAGGCGGATTCCCCGACAGCCTTTGTTTTCGTCCCGGTCCGGGCGCCAACGCCAACGGGGAACACTGCGTCATAAGCCCAGTTGTAGATGAAGGCATAGACCACGTAGAACGCCGCCACCGCGATATCCATGATGAAGGCATCGAACAGGCTCATGTCCAGGTACCAGGCCACCATCGGCAGGAACACCACCAGCAGGCCCAGTTCGAACAGGATGGCATGCAGCACGCGCACGGCCACCGGCTTGCGCAACTGTCCGGTGAACCGGAGCATGGCCTTGTCGAAAAGCAGGTTGTAAAGATAATTCCAGCCGGCGGCGATCACCGATGCCACCACCGCGATGATGCCCATCTGGTGCAGGGCGAAGCCAAATAGCCAGCTGCCCACCGGTGCGAAAATCAGCAGGCCGATCAGTTCAAAGCCGATGGTGTGACGGATCCTGTCCTTGGTGCTGCGCATGATACTTCCTGTCTGGCGTCAATGCAGGCCATTCTATCTATAATCGTGGGATAGCCAAGTTGGTATCCATCGCTAAAAACGATGGTTCTGACGGCGTCGCGCCATCAGGAATCCCATGAGCCTTTCCCTGGAACAATTGCAGGCCTTCGCGGCCGCCGCCGAATGCGGTTCTTTTTCCGCCGCCGCGCGCCGCCTGGGCAAAGCCCAGTCGGTGGTCAGCGCGGCCGTGGCCAACCTGGAAATCGATCTCGGCAATCAGTTGTTCGACCGTGCCGGGCGCTATCCGACCCTGACCGCCGCGGGCGAACGCCTGCTGGCCGAGGCGCGGGTGATCCTGGAGCGTTGCGAGCATTTCCGCGGTGTGGCCAAGAGCCTGGGCGAAGGCGTCGAGAGCCGCCTGGTGCTGGCGGTGGATGAGCTGTATCCGGAGGAAACCCTGGGCGTGCTGCTCGAAGAGTTCTCGGCGCGCTTTCCGGCGGTGGAACTGGAGCTGCTGTTTCCCTTGATGGAGGATGTCAGCCGGCTGGTGCTGGCCGGTTCCGCCGACCTGGGCCTGATGTGGCGCCAGGAGGTGTTGCCGCCGGAGCTGGGTTTCCGTGCGCTGGGCTGGGTGCCGATGCAGATCATCTGCGCGCCCGACCATGCGCTCGCGGACCAGCGCGTGGGCTGGGAGGAACTGAAACGCTACCGGCAACTGATGGTGGCGACCCGCAGCGATAGCGAGGAAAAAATGCGGCTGCGCGTGGCCGCCGAAGTCTGGTGGGTGGAGAGCCAGTGGGTCATCGTCGAACTGGTCAAGCGCCGGCTGGGCTGGGCCTTCGTGCCCTGGCACGTGGCGGCCAATTCGCCGGCCGCGGCGCAACTGGTGTCGCCGGTGCTGGAGTTCGACGACCAGGACTGGCCGGTGGCGATGGAGCTGGTGTGGCACAAGCAGCGGCCGCTCGGCAAGGCCGCTACGTGGCTCAAGGAACGGGTGAGCAAGCAGCCGCTGCCGCGTCCGGAGAAGCGGCCGGCATAGGGCTGCTACTCCGGAGGCTCGCGCACGTCGCCGCTTAGCGGACCAGGCCGAACTCCTTCGCCAGCGTGCCGTAGCGTTGCACGGTGTCCTTCACATAGGCGTCGAGCGACGCCGCGCCGCCCAGATCGGCGGGGAACAAGCCTTGCTCCGCGCGCAGCCGGGCGAATGCCGGGCTTGCCTGCAGGCGCTCGAAGCGGCCAGCCCAGCGCTGGTAGTCGGCCTGCGCGACTTTCGGGCCCATGTAGAAGCCGCGCAGGATGGGCCAGGTGATGTCGTAGCCTTGCTCGCGCGCCGTCGGCACGCCGGCAAGCCTGCCCGGCAGGCGCCGCTCGGCCAGCACGGCGAGGATGCGGATCCCGCCTGCGCCGAGTTGCATCGCGGCTTCGGATACGTCGCCCGACACCGCCTGCACGTGCCCGCCCAGTAGTGCCGTGAAGGCCTCGCCGCCACCTTCGAAGCCCACGAAGCGCATGCGCTTGTAGCCAACGCCGGCCTGCCTGGCCACCAGGGCGGCCTTCATCCAGTCCTGGTTGCCGATGGTGCCACCGGCGCCGAACAGCACCTGGTCGGGATCCGACTTCAGCGCGGCCACCAGGTCCTTCAAGGTCTTGTAAGGCGAATCGGCGCGCACCGCGATCATGCCGTAGTCGGTCCCGAGCGCGCCGACCCAGCGCACGTCGGCCACGCCATACTTGCCGAACTTGCCTTCGGCCAGCGCCAGCAGCGAGCCGCCGGAGAAGGCGACGATCGTGTCGGGCTCGGCGGGGCGCTGCGCCACGATGCTGTTGTAGGCCACGGCGCCGATGCCACCCGGCACGTAGACCAGCCGCATCGGTTGCCCGGTCAGTCCGGCTTCCAGCAGGGCTCGCTGCGCCAGCTTGCAGGTCAGGTCGAAGCCGCCGCCGGGCTTGGCGGGCACGATGCACTCCGGCGCGGGGGACGCATGCGCGCAAACCGCCGCCAGGGCGAGCGCGGCGCAGGCGTGACGCAGGGCGGCCGGGACGATGCTCATGGATTCTCCTAGGGTGAGGCCGGACGACGGGACAGAACGATAACGCGGCAGACAGCTTACCGGGAAATCCCGGGCAAATCCGCTGGCTGCCGGTGAGAAAATCAGGCATAACGGAGTGCCAGAAGCGCAGGAGAAGAACCTTCCATGAGAGTACTGCTGGTCGAAGACCACGACGAACTGGCCACCTGGGTGATGCAGGCGCTGCGCGCCTTGCATTTCACCGTGGAGCGCGCCGCCGACGCGGCCAGCGCCGAATCCCTGCTGTTCAGCACACATGCGGGCGGCACCGGTGCCGGCAGCGACTACGCGCTGGTGCTGCTGGACCTCACGCTGCCCGACCGCGACGGCCTCGACCTGCTCGCCCGCCTGCGCGGCCGCGGCTGCCGCGTGCCGGTGATGATCCTGACCGCGCGCGGCGAAGTGGGCGACCGGGTCAAGGGCCTGGACCTGGGCGCCGACGACTACATGGCCAAGCCCTTCGATCTCGCCGAGTTCGAGGCGCGCGTGAAGGCCCTGCTGCGCCGCGCGCGCCAGACCGAGGCGCCGCTGGTGGTTTGCGGCGGCCTGGGCTTCGATACGGTGTCGCGCCATTTCCAGGTGGGCGGCGTGCCGCTCGCGCTGACGCCGCGCGAGCACGCGGTGCTGGAGATCCTGATGACGCCGCCCGGCAAGACCGTCAGCAAGGACCGGATCTACGCCAGCATCTTCACGCTGGCCGACGAGACCCAGCCCGACGTGATCGAGGTCTATGTGCATCGCCTGCGCCGCAAGCTCGAAGGCTCCGGCGCGGCCATCGTGACCTTGCGCGGGCTGGGCTACGTGCTGGAGCCCAGCGTTGGCTGAGCAGCGCAGGCGTCCCGCCAGCCTGCGCGCGCGCCTGCTGTGGTGGCTGATACCGCCCATGCTGGTGCTGCAGGCGGTGTACGGCGTGGTGGCGTACTCGAATGCGCTGGCGTCAGCCGACCTGGCCTACGACCGCACGCTGCTGGCCTCCGCGCGCAATATCTCCGAGCGCATCACGCTGACACCCGAAGGCGTGCGCGTGGACGTGCCCTATATCTCGCTCGATACCTTCGAGGTGGGCATGAACGCCACCATGTTCTATCGCGTGAGCGGGGTGGATGGCGAGTTCGTCTCGGGCTACGACGACCTGCCGCCGTTCGATGCCAGCCAGCCCCGCACCAAGCTCTATCCCGCGCTGGTGAGTTTCTACGACCGCACTTACCGCGGCCAGCCGATCCGCATCGCCGCGCTGCGCCAGCCGGTGATGGACGCGAGCGGCACGCACGGCGGCATGGCGTTGATCGAAGTCGGCGAGACCCTCGACTCGCGCCAGGCGCTGACGCGCAACATCCTGTTCGATGTGCTGTGGGGCCAGCTGATGCTGGTGCTGGCGGTGGTGCTCGTGATCTGGCTGTTCACGCGGCGTGCGCTGGCGCCGCTCGATGCGCTGCGCGCCGAGGTGGCGCAGCGCCAGCCTGGCGCCACCACGCCGCTGCCTCTCGATAGCGCGCCGCGCGAAACGGCGCCGCTGGTGGAGGCGATGAACGGCTATATGGCGCGGCTGGAGCAGGTGCTGGCCGCGCAGCGCCGCTTTATCGCCGACGCGGCACATCAGTTGCGCACGCCGCTCGCGGTGCTGCACACGCAGGCGCAACTGGCGGCGCGTGAGCACGATCCCGCCGAGCAGCGGCGCATCGCGCAGGGCCTGGCCGACAGCACCGCGCGCATGGCCGCACTGGCCGACCGCCTGCTGTCGATGGCGCGCGCCGCGCACGGCGGCGCGGAGACACCGCGCGTGCTGGACCTGGCGGCGCTGGTGAGGGAAGTCTGCCTCGAACTCACGCCCGCCGCCCGCGCGCGGCGCATCGACCTGGGTTTCGAGGGCAAGGGCGCGCTGCCGGTGCTTGGCACTGACCTGCTGCACGAACTGGTCACCAACCTGGTCGACAACGCGCTGCGCTACACGCCATCGGACGGCGTCGTTACGGCGCGCGTCCATCGTGCTGGCGAAGCGGTGGTGCTGGAGGTGGAAGACGATGGCCCGGGCATTCCGTTGCAGGAACGCGCGGCGGTACTGGAGCCGTTCTATCGCGGCAAGGCCGCCGGTTTGCGAGACGCGGGGGAGGCGAACCCGGGCGGCTCCGGGCTCGGTCTCACCATCGTGCGCGACATTGCCGCCGCGCACGGCGCCACGCTGGCACTGCTGGAGGGCGAGGGCGGCAATGGCCTGCTGGTGCGGGTGCGTTTTCCGCCGGCATAGGGCGGCGCAACGCCACCGGATGCCAGCGACGGCTACCGCCGCGCAGCCACGCTGGCGGCGGAGCGCGCCGGTGCGATTGCCGGCACCGGCGCGGCGCCTTGCGTTCCGGCGGGCGGTAGCATGCCGCCAGGGGCCGGTGCGGCTGGCGCGGTACCTGGCGCAGCCGGCGCCGCGTTCGACGCATTGTCCGTCTCGATATGCCACCCGCCGCCCAGTGCCTTGATCAGCACCGCGCTGGTCGTGTACTGGCGGCCTACGATGGTCAGCGCGGTGCGCTCCGCCGTGTAGGCGGTGGTCTGCGCCGTCAGCACGTCCAGCAGGCTGGCGGTGCCGGCGCGGTAGCGGTTGTTGACCAGGGCCAGCGCGTCGCGCGCCGAACGCAGCGCGTCGTTCTGCACCACGGACTCCTGCTCGAGCAGGCGCGCGGCCGCGAGGCCATCCTCAACCTCCTGGAAGGCGGACAGCACCGTCTGGCGGTAGTTGGCCACGCTCTGGTCGTAGGCGGCAACCGCCTGCGCCTTGGCGGCGCTGCGCAGGCCGCCGTCGAACAGCGTGCCGGCCAGCGCGGGGCCGATCGACCACACGCGGTCCGGCAGCGCCAGCCAGCGCGCCAGCGTGCTGGCGGAAAGACCGCCGGTGGCGGATAGCGTCAGCGTCGGGTAGTAAGCCGCCTGGGCCACCCCGATCTGCGCATTGGCAGCGGCCATGCGGCGCTCGGCCGCGCCGATATCGGGCCGGCGTTCCAGCAGCGCCGACGGCACCGCGATGGGCACGCGCGGCACGGCGGCGGCGTAGTCCTGCGGCGTGATGGCGAGGTCCGCCGGTGGCTTGCCTGTCAGGACGGCGATGGCGTGCTCCAGCTGCGCGCGCGTGATCTGGATATCGATCTGCTGCGCCTGCGCGCTCTTGAGCTGGGTCTCGGATTGCAGCACGTCGGAGCGCTGGGCGGTGCCGGCTGCGTACTGGTTGCGCACCAGCTGCAGCGATTTCTCGTAGTCGACCACCGTGCGGTCCAGCAAGGCCTTCTGCTGGTCGGCGATGCGCAGCAGGAAATAGCTCTGCGCCAGCGTGGACTGGGTTGACAGCAATGTCGAAGCCAGGTCGGACTGGCTGGCCTGCGCGCTGGCTTCGCTGCTTTCCACCTGCCTGCGCACGCGGCCCCACACATCGATTTCCCAGCTGGCCGACAGCGTGGCCCTCTGCCCGTTGGCGACCTGGCCGTTGCTGCCGCGCGTGCGGTCGAGCCCGGCCGATGCGTTCACGGTCGGGAAGTAGCCCGCGCGCGCCGATTGCAGCGCCGCCAGCGCTTGCTGGTACTGCGCCTCGGACGCCTTGATGTTCTGGTTGGAGACCTGCACCTGCGCCATCAGCTTGTCGAGCTCCGGATCGGCGAACACCGCCCACCAGTTGCTGCGCTCGCTGGTGTCCTGCGGTTCGGCCGGCTTCCACTCGCCCCATTGCGAGGCGTCGGCTGGCGCCTCCTTGAAGGCTGGCGTGGACGGCGCATCGGGGCGCTTGTAGTCGGGCCCCACGGCGCAGCCGGCCAGCAGCAGGGCGCATGCCACCGTCATCGCGGTCGCCGGAAAGGAAAGCGTAGGGAGGCGGAGAAAAGCGTTCATGGATCGCATTCAGGGTTCGAGGCTGGCCGTGGCCGCAGGCACGGCCGAACGGCGCTGGCGCCAGGCTTTCACCTTCAGGCGCCAGCGGTCCAGCGTCAGGTAGACCACGGGCGTCGTGTATAGCGTGAGCAACTGGCTGACCACCAGCCCGCCGACGATGGAGATGCCCAGCGGCGCGCGCAGTTCGGCGCCGTCGCCACGGCCGATCGCCAGCGGTATGGCGCCCAGCAAGGCTGCCATCGTGGTCATCAGGATGGGGCGGAAGCGCAGCAGGCAGGCGCGGTAGATGGCATCGCGCGGCGACAGGCCCTCGCGCCGCTCGGCATCGATGGCGAAGTCGATCATCATGATGGCGTTCTTCTTGACGATGCCGATCAGCAGGATCACGCCGATCAGCGCGATGATGCTGAAGTCCGTGCCCGAGGCCAGCAGCGCCAGCAGCGCGCCGACGCCCGCCGATGGCAGGGTGGACAGGATGGTGAGCGGATGCACGTAGCTCTCGTACAGCATGCCGAGCACGATGTAGATGGTGATCAGCGCGGCCAGGATCAGCAGCGGCTGGCTCTTGAGCGAGTCCTGGAAGGCCTTGGCACTGCCCTGGAAATTGGCCTGCAGCGTTTCCGGCACGCCGATGCGCGCCATCTCCGTCTTGACCATGTCGGTGGCCTGCGACAGCGAGACGCCCTCGGCAAGGTTGAAGGAAATGGTGGAGGCGGCGAACTGGCCCTGGTGGTTGACGCCCAGCGGCGTGCTGGTGGGCGCGAACCGCGCGAAGGCCGACAGCGGCACCCGCTTGCCGCCGCCGGTGACCACGTAGATATCGTTGAGCGCATGCGGGCCCTGCAGGTACTCGGGGCTGAGTTCCATCACCACCCGGTACTGGTTGAGCGGGTGGTAGATGGTGGACACCAGCCGCTGGCCGAAGGCGTCGTTGAGCACGGCATCGATCTGCTGGGCGGTGACGCCGAGCTTCGACGCGGTGTCGCGGTCGATGATGACCGAGGTCTGCAGGCCCTTGTCGTTGGTGTCGGTATCGACATCCTCCAGCCCCTTGAGGTTCGAGATGGCCGCGCGCACCTTGGGCTCCCACTCGCGCAGCACGTCGAGATCGTCCGACTGCAGCGTGAACTGGTAAGCCGAACTGCTTTGCCGGCCGCCGATGCGGATGTCCTGCACCGAGGTCAGGAACAGGCTGGCACCGGGCTCCTTGGCCAGCTTGACGCGCAGCCGCGCGACGATGGCGTCGGCCGAATCGCGCTCTGAAATCGGCTTGAGCGTGACGAACATCTGGCCGGTATTGCGCTGCGAACCGCCGGTGAAACCCGTCACGTTGACCACCGCCGGGTCGGACTGCACGATCTTGATGAAGTTATCGAGCTTGGGCCGCATGGCCTGGAACGAAGTGGCCTGGTCGGCCCGGATAAAACCGATCAGGCGCCCGGTGTCCTGCTGCGGGAAGAAGCCCTTGGGCACGATCGTGTAGAGCCAGACATTGAGGCCGATGGTGGCCAGCAACACCAGCCACACCAGCGCGCTGTGGCGCAGCGACACGGCCAGGGTGCGCGCGTACAGGTCGTGCATCCAGGTGAACACGCGTTCGCTGGCGCGGTAGAAGTGCCCCTGCTGTTCCGGTTTCACCGGCTTGAGCAGGCGCGCGCACATCATCGGCGTGGCGGTCAGCGATACCACCAGCGATACCAGGATCGCCACCGACAGGGTGATGGCGAACTCCTGGAACAGGCGTCCGACGATGCCGCCCATCATCAGCAGCGGGATAAACACCGCGATCAGCGACAGGCTCATCGACAGCACGGTGAAGCCCACCTCGCGCGAACCCCTGAGCGCGGCTTCGAGCGGCTTCATGCCCTCCTCGATATGCCGCGAGATATTCTCCAGCACCACGATGGCGTCATCGACCACGAAACCGGTGGCGATGGTCAGCGCCATCAGCGACAGGTTGTTGAGCGAGAAGCCGGCCAGGTACATCACCGAGAAGGTGCCGATCAGCGACACCGGCACCGCCACGCTGGGAATCAGCGTGGCGCGCGCATTGCGCAGGAACAGGAACACCACCATGATCACCAGCGCCACCGAGATCATCAGCGTGTGCTCCACCTCGCGCAGCGAACCGCGGATGGTGGGGGTGCGGTCCATCATCACTTCCATCTTGATGGCGGACGGGATCATCTGCTGCAGCGACGGCAGCACCTCGTTGACCCGGTCCACGGTCTCGATGATGTTGGCGCCGGGCGAACGGTTGAGCACCAGCAGCACCGAGGGCTGGCCATTGGCGGAGCCGGCGTTGCGCACGTCCTGCACCGAGTCGGTCACCCTGGCCACGTCCGACAGCCGCACCGGCACGGCGAAGGAGTTCGGGCCGCTGCTGCTGGCGTTGCCGCCGGTGGCGCCGGTGCTGATGGTGGTGGTGCCGCTGCTGGTGGTCAGCGTGGTGGTGGTGACGCCGTTGACGGTCTTGGTGCTGACGCCGCCGCCCGCCGTGGCGTTGGCGGTGCTGGCGATCAGCGCGCCCGCCGAGGCCGAGGAAAACGTGCCCGGCGTGGCGTAGCGCACGATCAGCGGCATATAGTCCGCCGCCTTCATGGCCTGGTCGTTGGCGTAGACCTGCCAGTTGGTGGTGGCGTTTTCCAGCGAGCCGAGCGGACGGTTGGCGTTGGTGGCGCTGATGGTGTTGCGCACGTCCTCCAGCGAGATGCCGTACTTGTTGAGCGCGGTGGGGTTGAGCTCCACCCGCACCGCCGGCAGCGAAGACCCGCCGATGGTGACTTGCCCGACGCCCTCGATTTGCGACATCTTCTGCGCCAGGATGGTCGAGGCCGCATCGTAGAGCTGGCCGCGCGTCATGGTGGGCGAGGTCAGCGCGATGATCATGATCGGCGCGTCGGCCGGGTTGACCTTGCGGTAGGTCGGGTTGCTCGGCAGGCTGGTGGGCAGCGTGGCGCGCGAGGCGTTGATGGCAGCCTGCACGTCGCGCGCGGCGCCGTCGATGTTGCGCGACAGCTCGAACTGCAGCGTGACGCGGGTCGAGCCCAGCGAACTGCTGGAGGTGATCTCGGTGACGCCGGCGATGGCGCCCAGCGCGCGCTCCAGCGGCGTGGCCACGGTGGCGGCCATGGTCTCGGGACTGGCGCCGGGCAGCGAGGCGGACACCGAGATGGTGGGGAAGTCCACCTGCGGCAGCGGCGACACCGGCAGCAGCCGCAGCGCCGCCAGCCCCGCCAGCAGGATGCCGATGGTCAGCAGCGCGGTGGCGACCGGCCGATGGATAAAGGTAGCCGACAGGTTCATCACGGCCTCGGCTCGGCGGCGGGGCCGCCGGTCTGATCGCCATCGCCGGTGTCGCCATAACGGCGCCGGCGCCAGTCCTTGAGGCGCATTGCCAGGCTGTCGAACGCCAGGTAGATCACCGGCGTGGTGAACAGCGTCAGCACCTGGCTGACCAGCAAGCCGCCCACCATGGTGATGCCCAGCGGGCGGCGCAGCTCGGACCCGATGCCGGTGCCGAGCATCAGCGGCAGCGCGGCCAGCAATGCCGCCATGGTGGTCATCAGGATCGGGCGGAAACGCAGCAGGCAGGCCTGGAAGATCGCCTCGCGCGGCTCCATGCCACCCTCGCGCTCCGCTTCCAGCGCGAAGTCGATCATCATGATGGCGTTCTTCTTGACGATACCGATCAGCAGGATGATGCCGATGATCGCGATGATGCCCAGGTCCTGGCCCGAGACCAGCAGCGCCAGCAGCGCGCCCACGCCGGCCGAGGGCAGGGTGGAGAGGATGGTGACCGGATGGATGGTGCTCTCGTAGAGCACGCCCAGCACGATGTACATCGTGATCACCGCCGCCAGGATCAGCCACAGCGTGTTGGACAGCGAGGCACGGAATGCCAGCGCTGCGCCCTGGAAGTCGGTCTGCATGGAGATCGGCAGGCCGATTTCGTGCTCCACCTTGGTGATCTTGTCCACTGCCGCGCCGAGCGATTCGCCGGGGGACAGGTTGAACGAGATGGTGGCGGAGGGGAACTGGCCCTGATGGTTGATCACCAGCGGGCCGGTGCGCTCGCTGATGCGCGCGAATGCGCCAAGCGGCACTTGCCCTCCCGAGGACGAGGGCAGGCGCAGCTCCGCCAGCGACTGCGGATCGGTGCGGAACTCGGGCATGGCTTCCAGCACCACGCGGTACTGGCTCGACTGGGTGAAGATGGTCGACACCAGCCGCTGGCCGAATGCGCTGTACAGCGCGCTGTCGATCACCGCGGTGGTGATGCCGAAGCGCGCCGCGGCGTCGCGGTCGATATCCACGTAGGCGCGCAGGCCGTTGTTCTGCTGGTCGCTGGCCACGTCGCGCAGTTCGGGCTCCTGTTTCAGGCGCTCCACCAGCCTGGGCACCCAGGTGGCCAGCGTGACGGGGTCCGGGTCCTGCACGGTGAACTGGTACTGGGTGCGGGACACGCGGTCCTCGATGGTCAGATCCTGCACCGGCTGGGTGTAGAGCGAGACGCCGCCGAGCTTGTCGACCGCGGCCTGCAGCCGGCGCGTCACGTCCTCGATGGAATCGCGGCGCTGGTCCTTGGGCTTCAGGTTGATCAAGAGGCGCCCGGCGTTGAGCGTAGTGTTGGTGCCGTCCACGCCGATGAAGGAGGACAGGCTTTCCACCGCGGGATCTTCCAGCACCACCTTCGCCACCGCCTGCTGTTTCAGCGCCATGGCGGGGAAGGACGTAGTCTGGGAAGCCTCGGTAATGCCCTGGATCACGCCGGTGTCCTGCACCGGGAAGAAGCCCTTGGGCACCAGCATGTACAGCAGCACGGTCAGCACCAGCGTGCCGACGGCGACCAGCAGTGTGAGTTTCTGGCGGTCCAGTACCCAATCCAGGGTGCGCCCGTAGCTGGCGATCACGTTGTCGAAGAAGCGTCCGGTGGCCCGGTGGAAACGCGAGAGTTTCTCTTCGGGCACATGGTGCAGCAGGCGCGCGCACATCATCGGCGTGAGCGTCAGCGAGACCACCGCCGAGATCAGGATCGACACCGCCAGCGTGATGGCGAACTCGCGGAACAGCCGCCCCACCACGTCGCCCATGAACAGCAGCGGGATCAGCACGGCCACCAGCGAGAAGGTCAGCGAGATGATGGTGAAGCCAATCTGCTTGGACCCCTTGAGCGCCGCCTCCATGGGCGAATCGCCCTTCTCGATGTAGCGCATGATGTTCTCGATCATCACGATCGCATCGTCCACCACGAAGCCAGTGGCGATGGTCAGCGCCATCAGCGTCAGGTTGTTGATCGAGAAGCCCGCCAGGTACATCACCCCGAAGGTGCCCACCAGCGACAGCGGCACCGCCACGCCGGGGATGATGGTGGCCGGCACGTTGCGCAGGAAGACGAAGATCACCATCACCACCAGCGCGACCGCCAGCAGCAGTTCGAACTCCACGTCGCGCACCGAGGCGCGGATGGTGGTGGTGCGGTCGGTCAGCAGTTGCACCTTGACCGAGGCCGGCAGCGAGCTCTGCAATTGCGGCAGCAGCCCCTTGATGCGGTCCACCACCTCGATCACATTGGCGCCGGGCTGGCGCTGGATGCTCAGCACGATGGCCGGCTTGTCGTTGGCCCAGGCGGCCAGCCGGCTGTTCTCGGGGCCGTCGACGATATTGGCCACGTCGGTGATGCGGATCGGCGCGCCGTTCTGGTAGCCCACGATGATCTGGCGGTACTCGTCGGCGGACTTGAGCTGGTCGTTGGCGTCGATGGTGGAGGCGCGCGCGGGGCCGTCGAAGCTGCCCTTGGCGCCGTTGACGTTGGCGCTGCCGATGGCCGTGCGCAGGTCGTCGATCGACATGCCGAGCGCGGCCAGCGCGGTCGGGTTGGCCTGGATACGCACCGCCGGGCGCTGCCCGCCGCTGATGCTGACCAGCCCCACCCCCTGCAACTGCGAAATCTTCTGCGCCACGCGCGTATCCACCATGTCCTGCAGCTTGGGCAGCGGCATGGTGTCCGAGGTCATGGCCAGCGTCATGATCGGCGCGTCGGCCGGGTTGACCTTGCCCGCCGGCGTTGATGGCCGCCTGGACTTCTTGCTCGGCCACGTCCAGCGACAGCGTCAGATCGAACTGCAGCGTGATCACCGAGGCGCCGCCCGAGGACGACGACGACATCTGCTTGAGGCCCGGCATCTGGCCGAACTGGCGCTCCAGCGGGGCCGTGATCGAAGACGTCATCACGTCCGGACTGGCGCCCGGGTAGAGCGTGGTGACCTGGATTGTCGGGTAATCGACCTCCGGCAGCGCCGACAGCGGCAGCAGCCTGAAGGCCACCAGCCCGGACAGCAGGATGGCGACCATCAGCAACGCGGTGGCGACCGGCCGCTCGATGAAGAGGCGTGAGGGGTTCATGCTGAGTCCTTACTGCGGCCGCTGGGGCGCCGCGCCCGCCGGGGCGCCATCGCCGCCGGGAGCCGGGGCGCTTGCGCCGTCGCGGTGGCGCCGTCCTTCGGCTTGGGCGCCGGAGGCACCCGCC
>JYOD01000002.1:25341-25470 GCA_000955785.1 Burkholderiaceae bacterium 16 | reverse complement strand
CGTCCGCCGTCAATTCGAAGGGGGCCTTCTGGTTTGCGACGTACGAAGGCGGGCTCAGCGGCGAGTTGTTCGTCATGCTGCTCAAGAAGCTGATGTTCAATCGAAAGAAGGCGGTACATCTGATCGTCG
>JYOD01000002.1:0-25211 GCA_000955785.1 Burkholderiaceae bacterium 16 | reverse complement strand
TATTTCTGACTGATGAGTAAGAACAGTTCAATATCCTACAGCACATCACCGAACTTTCACCAACTCCTTGCTTGTAGTCCGCCGGGTACTATTAAGCCCGAATTTTAGCGAGTGAATTCAGAACAAGCAGCCAATGTGCAGAATGATGTACGGACAAACAAGCCTTTCGGAAATTGCTGAACAAGGAAGGCCGGGGCGCCCAGAACGCAAACAAGGCCCTCGCTGTAACCGTGATACTGGGGGAATCTGGCCAATGCCAGGGCGAACATCCAACTAGCTGAATGAACGGTGTTCCAGAAGAGCGACGAAATCGCCGCCCACCTCTCCTTGTGCCGCCGAGTGCGCCCTCGCATTCCGCAGTGCCGGCACCTGTCAATCGCCGAGAAGGCCATCGAACTCGAGGCTCCGCCGGCGGCTACAATACTGTGAAAGCGCAGGGCCTGGCCCATATGCGCCGAGAAAGTGAGTGGAGAAGTAAATGGCGACAGCTCGAGCTGGCACCAAAGGGGAGGCACTAAGACTCCTCGGGACAGAAGGCGTGACGGTGGTGGAACTGGACTATGAGGCTGGCTGGCAAGATGCGATTGAACTTGGTCGGTTCGGCCAGAAGGCAGGGGTACGCGTGGAATATCGCGGGCAAGAGAACGTCGCAGTCAAATCTCCAAGGGCATTGGTTGCCGGCCTAATGCGGCCAAAAGCAACCTTCCGGCAGCGAAACCTCTATTGCCAGTTTGAGTTGAGCAAACTGCCGACAGCCGAGCTGGAGAGCCTGGAGGCAAAGGCGTCCAAACTGGGGGACTATATCCTCGCCGGGCGTTTGATGCGGGAAGTGGAGGCAGTATGGGAAGATTAAATACGTTCCCCCCCTGCCACCGCACTTGACACATTAGTGCAGAAAACGCGGGCGAGTACAGGCTGCCCCGAAGAAGTGCAATGTGCCGTGTAACTATGGTCAGGCCATAGCTTTGACGCCGCTGATTTCGTTACCCTGCTACTTCGAGTGCAGACACTCGACAAGACAGTACTCAACTACCCGGCCACCGCACAGCGCTCCACGGATTCCCACTGTCAACTTGAACAGCGCATGAGTGGGACGATGCTGGCGCAAAAGTCGTTCGGTAAGCACATCATCCACATTGCCCTCGATATTCGCTTGTAGTCACCGTTCATCGGATCTTGTGCCTCGGCATCTGCGCGCCCGCTACTAGATCGGTCGGCGGCGCGCCTACTCGGATAGGTCGTCCAACTCATAGCTGGTACTGCGCCCGCCTGCATCCGATTTCCGCAAGACGCCACGTGCGAGCAGATCAGTGATGTCACGCAGCGCGGTGTCCGGGGAGCATTTGGCGATCGCCGCCCACTTGGAGCTAGTGAGCTTGCCTTCGAAGCCATCGAGCAGTCGGTTGAGCAGCTTCACTTGCCGCTCGTTCAGTGGCGTGGTCGCCCAGCGCTGCCAGAACCGCGTCTTGATCAGCACAGCATCAAGGGTGTTCTGCGCCTGATCGAGGGCGCGATGCAGCGTATCAAGGAACCAGGCCAGCCACTCGGTGACATCCATCGACCGCTTCTGGGTCCGCTCCAAGATATCGTAGTAGGCCTTGCGCTCCCGCTGGATCTGCGCCGACAGGCTGTAGAAACGCTGTGGGCTGCCATCGGCACGCGCCAGCAGCAGGTCGCCGATCGCACGGGCTATACGGCCGTTGCCGTCGTCAAACGGATGCAAGGTGACGAGCCACAAATGACCGAGGCCTGCCTTGAGCAACGGTGGATCGTTCGATGCATCATTGACCCAGTCGAGAAACTGGCTTGTTTCAGCTTCCAGGCGATTGGCTGGCGGCGCTTCGAAATGCACACGTTGCCGGCCGATGGGGCCGGACACCACCTGCATCGGACCGCTGGTGTCGTCACGCCAGCCACCGACCTTGATCCGGGCAAGGCCGGAGTAGCCGGTGGGAAACAGCGCGGCATGCCAGCCGAACAATCGCTCCCGGGTGACCGGGGCATGGCAATTGGCGGTTGCGTCGAGCACCATTTCAACCACGCCTTCGACGTGACGATCGAGTGGGGCCAGTGCACCGATGTCCACGCCCAAGCGACGGGCGATGGACGAACGCACGGATGCGACGCTGAGCTGTTCGCCCTCGATCTCGCTGGTCTTGACCACGTCCTCGGTGAGCGCCGCGAGACTCGCCTGATCGCGCAGAGCCATGCCGACATCAGCCAAGCGCCCCATCAGCAGTCCTTGGGCGCGACTAACCTCGGCCATAGGCCCTGCCAGGGCCGCCAGATCGTAGTGCCAGCTTGGCCAGTCACTAGCCTGCCAGATGTATGTGTAATCTCCGCTTTCCATGCGGAGATTATGCGATGCTTTCTCCGCAGACGCAAGTTATTCACCGCACTTTATGCGGCGATAGCCCCTGATATTCACTGCTGGAAAGCAAAGCCAGTCGGTCGCCTGCGCGGGCACGTCCAGTCACATGCCCATCGCGCGCATGGTCGCTCAACTACTGCCGCTCCCTCCCCTTCAAAAGCATGCCTCGATCGAGATGCGCATGGAGGTTCTCCAATGGAGTCCGTACGCAATGCTCTCCCTTCCTGCCGGATTTGCCCCCCTGCCTTTGGCCACTCCCCTTACCTGCTGAAGGACGACGCCGGGCACGCGGCCACGCACGAACGGCACCGGATCGGCGCGGAGCCCGCCACCGTGGAACAAGCCCACACGAAGCAGGATGCGGTTCCGTTGGACTCAAGTACCGGCACTCCCGACAAATATTCACGTTCGTGAAAGAATCCGTTTTCCCGATGCCCGCCCAGCGCCGTTTAGTTCTGCTGGGACGGCGGGCGGATAGGACGACGTTCGCCACGTGAGATGGGGGGCGCTTCGGTCCACCAGCCTATTTGCGCAGCGAGCGCGATACGCGGCACGAAGCCACGCAGGCGCGTCAGCGGATTGGACGGGCGTCCCGCTCACGCTGAAGGTCCTTCCGGCCGATCCTCACGCCACGTCACTCAGCTGTCAAGTGGCCTGTGATGCCAAACCCCGGTTTAAGGTTGGGGCAGGAATCCTGGCGATTAATTGCATTTTGATCTGCTCGCCAAGGACAACTGCGCCTGTGGAGCGCTGGTGGCTGGAGGTGACCGGCAAGGGCAACAAGACGCGGCTGGTGCCGGCCACCGACGAACTGATCGTGGAGCTGGCGCGCTATCGCAGCGCCCACGGTCTGCCGCCCGCCCCGCACCCCGGCGAGGCACGTCCCATCGTGCTGCCGATCATCGGCAAGGAAAAGCCCTTGCCACGCGGTGCGCTGCACCTGGTGCTGAAGGAAGTGTTCGGGATGGCCGCCGAGCGCCTGCGCTCACGCGGCCCCGAGTGGGAAAGCCGTGCCGCGGTGCTGGCCAGCGCGTCGGCGCACTGGCTGCGCCATACCGCGGGGTCGCACATGACCGACCAGCAGGTGGACCTGCGCTTTGTGAGGGACAATTTCGGGCATGCTTCCATCGCCACGACCAGCGCTTATCTGCATACGGAGGACGATGCGCGCCATGAGGCCACGCAGGAACGCCACCGGATTGGGTGGACGCGTTAGCCTCGCGTTAGCCCCCCCTGCTGGCCTTCCTCTTATTTCCGTCGGGGGCAAGAACTTACGGAAAACATCCCGTTTCATGACGCGGAATTTCCAACAAGATTGTGAATTTTCCAACGGCGTACCGCTCAGGTGCGCCGTTTTGCTATGGGCGGCAGGAATGCCTTGAGGCAAGCGGAGATGGATTCCGAACACCTTCGCGCCGGCTCAAATCCTGGCTCAATCTAGCGATGAGCGGCGCGCAATGCGCGAATGAGTTTCTGCACAAGCTGTTCATGTTGCTCCAGCGCCTGTTCAAGCGTGCAGGCTCCGTAGCTCTCGTTTTCTTCCGCCACCTTCCCGACAACACGAGTCACGAACAGCGGTGTGTCCTTAGGTGCTGGCTCGGACACCCCGCGGAAACGGGTAGTGACCACGACGCCGCAGTCTTCCATCAGCGTGCGGCGGAAGATCAGTTCGTTTTCAGCCATCCAGCGCGACCAATCGTCCTGGTCCAACACTTGGACAGGCCGGTTCTCCGCATCCAGGATATAGAAACGACTCCATCTGGGTGATACTGATCGGGATCTCATAGGAGGATGATCGGAGTGCGTTGCAGCCCGTCAATGCTGAATGGTCTCCCTAAAGGGTAGTGGAGATCATGCACCCGCCGATAAGGCGATTCCATGCCCTGGGCACGGAGGCGGATGATTTGGGTGCCGCGGCCGGAAAGGGATGACTGGCTAACATGTCGCGATCCGGAGGTGGTGCGGAGCGCCGCGGTGCTGGCCAGCGCATCGGCGCACTGGTTGCGCCATACCGCGGGGTCGCACATGACCGACCAGCAGGTGGACCTGCGCTTTGTGAGGGACAATTTCGGGCATGCTTCCATCGCCACGACCAGCGCTTATCTGCATACGGAGGACGATGCGCGCCATGAGGCCATGCAGGAACGCCACCGGATCGGCTGGACGCGCGAAGTGTGATGGGCGCCGGTCTGGCCTGCATGCCTGCTTTGGTCACTGCCCCGCCGCGGCGTGGGTGGCACGGCGAATTGCGAGGGACTGCTACAATTGCGCGACGGTTTTTAATGGCTGGGCATGATGGGCTTCGAACTCTGGCGGCACTGAAGGAACAACTGGCAAAGCAAGCCAAGGCCGCGCCACGGGCCAAGACGCGTTGCGCACCCCCGAAGGCTTCGGCCCGCCCAGCAACGCCCCTTAATGAGCCCGCTAAGCCCGTCAATCCGGTGCTGCAAGCCATCGTGAAGCTGCAAAAACGCTTCCCGCAAACCTTTCCGAAGAGTCCGGCACCCAAGGTACCGCTTAAGATCGGCATCTTCGAGGACCTCGTCCAGCACGCGCAGGAACTTGGCCTAACGGAGTCGGTGTTGCGCGATGCGATCCGCACCTGGTGCCGCGGCAGCCGCTACTGGACCTGCCTGGCGGAAGGTGCCCCGCGCGTGGATCTGGCGGGTCAGGCGGCGGGACACGTTGCACTGGCCGATGCGAACCGGGCGCAGGGACAACAAGCCCGACGTGCGGCGCGAGCGTTATCTCCACCTGCGACCGCGCCGAACCCGAACTAATCAGTGATCAGGTGCCGCGCCACTGGCGCGGGCGTCGTGCGCCGATGAGGCGCGACCCGGCATCACATGCCTGCGTCGGCGCTACGATGAACGCTCGTGGAGCGCCCCGGACCGACACAAGGCAGTCGCTGGCCAGAGCGACGGAATGCAGTCCGCGACCGCGCTCACGGCTAGACGATCTGTCAATGCCGAAGCCCCGCAGGAAAAGTCGCCCTGCAGGAGCCCCCTTTCCGGACAACGCGAAGGCTGAGTGGTCACGCCAATCAATCACACGCCTGCAAGTTGCTGCTGCGCCAAGCCTGGCCCGAGCCGTCGATTAAGGCATCCAACCGTGCTGCAGGCAACCTAACAGCACTCTTCAGCACGAACTATTTTAATAGCTACTTCATACAGGCCGGTGACGCTATCCCCATGACCTGAAGAATACGCTCGCTAGTGGTAGCAACATTCCTCAATTGCTCCGCACGACTGCCGGCCGTCTGTCTGAGCGCCTCGTAGAAGAAAAGCCACTGCGCGTTGGCGATTTGCAGCTCGCCACTGATCGCAGCCGTGTTTTGCGGCGCCGAAACGAGAAATTCCTGAGCAGCCACGAATTCCTTCTGCCCCGCACTGTGGTGCGTCGCATCCTTCTCACACTTTGCGAACTCGGTTATGCAGCCGAATCGGATGTGCGCGGCTTTCGCCTCACGCCCAAGATCCTGACGCTCGGGATGACCTACCTGACTTCGTTACCGTTCTGGGGGCACGCCCAGCGTGCGCTCGAAACGATGTGGATGGACGTGAAGGAGTCCTGCGTCATGAGCGTTTTCGACGGACACCTGCTATTTGCGCGGTACCAATAGCACAAAGGATCAACGTCGATCCGAATTTATCGCAATAGCATTCGTAGGCAGCCTCAGCCAGACTGGCAAGGAGAATCCGGATGGCACGTGGCCGCGCCTGGTCTTCCCTACCGCAAGCGGCAAAGGCGTGTTCTTTGCCCGTCCGCATGTTGTCCCCGCCGAGATGCCTGAAGCTGAGTTTCCCATTGCCCTGAACACGGGCCGCCTGCAGCATCAGTGGCACACCATGACCAAGACCAGCAAGGTGCCGATGCTGAACAAACTCAACCCCGGCCCCTTCCTGGAACTCCACCCGGAAGATGCGCAGACGCTCGACATCAAGGAAAAGGACAGTGTGGAGATCCGTTCCCGCCGCGGCCGCGCGGTGCTGCCCGCGATCATCACGGAACGCGTGCGCGCCGGCAACTGCTTCGCGCCTATGCACTGGAACGACGCATACGGAGCAGATCTATGCATCAACGCCGTGACGAGCGATACCATCGATCCGGTCTCGCAGCAGCCCCGAGCTTAAGTTCTGCGCCGTGGTGCTCAGCCGCGTTGCCGCCGACCCCGCGCTCCTGCCCGCAGAGCCCGCCGAACAAGACCGTAAACATGAAGCCTCCTGGCTTGCCCTGGGTGTCCTGACAGCGCCCCGTCCTTTCCTTGGCTCGCCTCTTGCGCTACGAAATATATAGTGCTACTCGTCACTGTATATCCAGCCCTTTCGGACCCAGCATGCCCACCCTGATCCCCGCAGCCAGCCGCACTATGGCAGTTTTTGAATTGTTTGCCAGGGAGAAACGCGAACTATCGAATTCCGATGTGGCCCGTCTGCTTTCGGTCGCCGAAAGCAGTTCCTTGGACCTGATGTATACGCTGCATTCGCTCGGCTACCTGATGCGCACGTCCCGCACGCGGCGCTATTATCCGACGGCCCGCCTGTTGGAAACCGCGCGCCAGATCTCTGAAAACGATCCTTTGACGACAGTAGCGCGGGAAGCGGTCGAGCAATTGGGTGCAAAAACCGATGAGACTGTCTTCTTCGGTGTACTCGATGCCTCCGCTGTCAAGGTCGTTGCTGTGCAGCCGAGCCGGATGCCGTTGCGCTATATCATCGAGGTCGGTTCACGGGCTGCCTTGCACGCCTCCGCGCTGGGCAAGGCTCTTCTGGGCCTGCTGCCAGCAGACGAAGCCCGCGCAACACTTGGCAAAAGCAAGCTTCGTCCTTTCACCGAGCACACGGTGCTCGACGTTGACGAGTTGATGGCACAAGTGGCGCGCGGTCGCGACCGAGGCTGGTACGAAGCGCGGGAAGAAGGAAGCGAAGGCGTCCACGGGCTGGCGGTGTCTGGATGGTTGGGTGGCCAGCCGGTCGGAATCTCCCTAGCGGGACCTGCGGAGCGCATGAAAAGGAGCCAGGACGCCTATTTGACGGCCATGCGCGAAGTCCGTGATTCGCTGATGGCTGACACCTGAGCATCAAGATCAGGTTGGATTCTCGCCATCATGCCACCGCCAGCGCCTCAACGGAACGAATCACGGACCGCCTTCCTGCGGCATGGCAGTCTGTCTGATCAGTCCAAAGGAAGCGTTACCCAATTCAGGCGCGCACGCTTGGTGGGAAAGATGAAGGCACGGAAAGCCGCCCCCTCTTCCTGCGACGCCTAGGTTTCAGCGCCCCATGAATTGCGGCGTCCTCTTCTCCATAAAAGCGGCCACACCCTCGCGGAAATCCTCGGTGCGACCAGCGATCAGTTGCAGCGTCGCTTCGCATTCGAGTTGCGTCACCAGATCGTTGCCCAGGCTGCCATCGAGCGCTTGCTTGGTCAGGGCCAATGCGCAGGTGGGCATGCCAGCCAGGCGACGAGCGAGTTTGGCGGCCTGCACAGCCAGCTCGTCGTCGGGGTACACCTTCAATACCAGGCCAATACGCTGCGCCTCGTCCGCATCGATTTTTTCTGCCAGCAAAGCCAGGGCGCGCGCGCGCATCTCACCCACGTAGCGTGGCAGAAAGTATGTGCTGCCGCTGTCGGGGACCAGGCCGATCTTGGTGAAGGCCTGCAGGAAGGTCGCCGACTTGCCAGCCAAGATCACGTCGGCGGCCATCGCCAGGCTCATGCCGGCGCCCGCCGCCGCGCCGTTCACGGCTGCGATGACAGGCTTGGGCATGGCGCGCAGCGTCAGTATCAGCGGGTGAATCTGGTTGCGCAGCCGGGCGACCGAACCTTCGATCCCGGCGCTCATGCCACCGCCCGGGCTTGAACCCAGGTTGCCACCGGCACAGAAGCCCCGGCCGGCACCGGTGAGCACTACAACACGGATGGACGAGTCCTGCGCGGCCCTTTCCACCGCGTCGCACAGTTCGACGATGAGTTCGGCGGCCAGCGCGTTGAGGGTTTCGGGACGGTTCAGTGTCAGCGTAGCAACGCCTTCGCTGACGTGATAGAGCAGACAGGGGCTCATTTGAGATCCTTTTTCCGGCATGTCGATTCAGCGATCATTCGGGCTGAATGCCCGAGGCAACAATCATCCGCTTCCAGGTTTGCTGGTCGTCAAGGACGGCCTTGCGCAACGCTGGCCCGTCCCCCGGATTGGGAAGACTGCCGCGGGCCGCGTAGTGTTTCATGGCTTCCGGCGAGTTGACGAATTCCAGGGTTAGCCGCGTGAGCCTTTCCACGACCGGCCCCGGTGTGCCGGCCGGAGCGAACAAGCCGCTCCAGTTGATCCTGGATACCGGGCTTATTAACGGCTTCCGCCAACAGCAGGTTCCGATTCCACAGCACTCATTTCCCGGGCAGTCTCGAGCAACAACTTCCGCAGCCAACTAATGGCCGGGTCGCTCTCCTGATATTTCTGCCACTGCAGGTGCTCGGAGAATACCGGGAGCGATCAAGCCTGCGACTCGCCGCAGGCCAAAGCGCTGGGCCATCTGTTCTACAAGGCGCGTGGGCATGGTCGCAATGCGGTCCGTGCCTGACAACAGCGCGGGGACTAGCGTGACACTGGGTGCGATGACATCCTGGCGTCGGGTGCGCTTGCCCGTGGCGATCAGCGCTGGGTAAGTTCGGCCTCGGTATCCAGCCCGCTTTCGGCGAACCGCCGCAGTAGGTCGTCCTCCCGTCGAACCAATGGTGCGATTTTGCCACCAGGTCCACGATGGCCGGATCCACGCCTAGAGCACTTAGGCGCGGCTGAGCGACACTCCGTGGCAGGCACGCCAGCCGGAGGCCAGACAGATTTGGATACAAATTGCCCGGGATGTCGCGTCATCGGACGAAGGCGAGGTCCCCGGGACCGGCTGGCGGCCCCTCCCGACCTCACAAGGCATTTGACCATGAAGAAGTTCCTGACCATTGGCCTCCTGTCCGGACTTTCAGCCCTTGCATCGGCCAGCGCGCAAGGACGCCTCGAGCGCCCTTCCAGATGGTAGAAGCCGCCGGCAAGCACACCGGCCATTGCGCTCCTACGCCGCGGTATTCACCTGAGCCTCGAGATCGACGATCCTCTTGCGCAAGGCTCTCTCCTCCTGGAAGCGCATTGTCTCATCGCGAATGGTGGCGACGATTCCCGAGATCTGCCCGTCGGGCCCGCGCAACAGCGCCACAGTGAAGGCAATCGACATCGCCTTGCCGTCCTTGTCCGCCGCTGGCACCTTCAGCAAGTCATTCCCATAACGCGTGATGCCGGTGGCCATGGTCTTGTCGTAGCCCTCCCAGTGCCGGCCGCGCAGGCGCTCCGGGATGATCAGGTCCAGCGACTTGCCCATCGCCTCGGCCTGCGTATAGCCGAACATGCGCTCGGCCGCCGGGTTCCAGAGCGTGATGGCGCCATTGGCGTCGGAGATGATGACGGCGTCGCCAATGGCGGACACCAGTTGCTCGTAGTCGATGCTGGCTTGCATGGGGATCCCCTCTTTGCCGGACATTGCGGCAGCGTGTCTAGGTTCGCGGCAACGTGCCGCCGTACAGTTTGGCACAGCCGCCCGCTTCAGTAAAAACGCCGGGGACCGCTTGCGCGGCACTCCGGCGTTCAGTTCCGTTTCGTGCCATTCAATAGTGTTCAGGTACCGGCGAACTGGCTCAGATCACCTCGCTCTCACGCAGGCGCTTGATATCTTCCGGACCGTAGCCCAGGCCTGCCAGCACTTCGTCGCTGTGCTCGCCCAGCAGCGGCGAACCCGTGATTTCCGGCTTGAGGTCCGAGAACTTGATCGGGCTGCCCACGGTCAGGTACGTACCGCGCTCCTTGTGCGGCACTTCGGTGATCGAGCCGCTGGCGCGCAGCGACGGATCGGCGGCGATTTCCTTCATCGACAGGACCGGCGAGCACGGGATGTCGAACTTGCGCAGGATATCCACCGCTTCGTACTTGGTCTTGTCGGCCAGCCAGTCTTCGATGGTCTTGAAGATGTCGAAGATATGCGGCTGGCGTGCCTTGGCCGTGCTGTAGTTGGGGTCGCTGATCCATTCCGGCTTGCCCAGCGCCTTGCAGATCGGCTCCCAGGCATGGCCCTGGATGGTGAAGTAGATATAGGCGTTCGGATCGGTCTCCCAGCCCTTGCACTTCAGCACCCAGCCCGGCTGGCCGCCGCCGCCCGCATTGCCGCCGCGGGGCACCACGTCGCTGAACTCGCCATGCGGATACTGCGGATACTCTTCCAGGAAGCCCAGGCGATCCAGGCGCTGCTGGTCGCGCAGCTTCACGCGGCACAGGTTCAGCACGGCGTCCTGCATCGACACGGCCACCTTCTGGCCCTTGCCGGTCTTGTCGCGGCCGATCAGCGCGGTCAGGATGCCGATGGCAAGGTGCATGCCGGTGTTGGAATCGCCGAGTGCCGCGGCCGAAACCGTAGGAGGACCATCCCAGAAGCCCGTGGTCGACGCCGCGCCGCCCGCGCATTGCGCCACGTTTTCATACACCTTCAGGTCTTCATAGTGGTGGCCGTCGCTGAAGCCCTTGACCGAGGCGACAATCATCTTCGGGTTCAGTTCGTTGATGCGTTCCCACGAGAAGCCCATGCGGTCCAGCGCACCCGGGCCGAAGTTCTCGACGAGCACATCCGACTCGCGGATCAGCTGCTCCAGAATCTTCTTGCCGTCCGGCTTCTTGGTATCCAGCGTGAGCGAACGTTTGTTGCTGTTGAGCATGGTGAAGTACAGCGCGTCGACATCCGGAATGTCGCGCAGCTGCGTGCGCGTGACATCGCCGGAGCCGGGGCGCTCCACCTTGATGACGTCTGCGCCGAACCACGCGAGAAGCTGCGTGCAGGCCGGACCGGCCTGGACGTGCGTGAAGTCGATGATCCTGATGCCGTTGAGTGGGAGGTTCACTTTCGCTCTCCTATTGGATTAGAGGGGGGGGTGAAATTCGGGTGAATTACTTCGTGGCCGAGCTTTGCGGATTCAGATTGGTCAGACGACCGCTTTCGGTGCCAGCAGCCGGGTCGATGACGGCGTTGACCAGCGTGGGCTTGCCCGTCCGCAGGGCTTCGTTCACCGCGGCTTCGAGTTCCGCGGGCGTGGTGACGTTGTGACCGACGCCACCGAACGCTTCCATCATCTTGTCGTAGCGCGCGCCCGGGACGAACGTCGTGACCGCCGGATCCTTGCCGCCGGTCGGATTCACGTCGATACCCTTGTAGACGCCGTTGTTGTTGAAAATGACGATGCAGACCGGCAGGTTGTAACGGCAGATCGTCTCGACTTCCATGCCCGAGAAACCGAACGCACTGTCACCGCACAGCGCCAGCACCGGCTTGTTGGTCTCGACCGCCGCGGCGACCGCGTAGCCCATGCCCACGCCCATCACGCCCCAGGTGCCCACGTCCAGGCGCTTGCGCGGCTCGTACATGTCGATCACGGCACGGGCGTAGTCCAGCGTGTTGGCGCCTTCGTTGACAAACGAGATGCTCGGATTGGCCTTGACGACCTCCTTCAGCACGCGCAGCGCGCTGTGGAAGTTCATCGGCGACGCATCCTTGGCCAGGGTCTCGGCCATCTTCGCCAGGTTCTTGTCCTTGCGTTCGTCCACCGCGTTCAGCCACTCGGCGCCCGGCTTGGCAAAATCGTTGCCGACCTTGTCAAGGATCGCCGACACGCACGAACCAATGTCACCCACTACCGGCGCGGCGATGGCGACGTTGCTGTCCATCTCGGTCGGCGCGATGTCAATCTGGATGAATTGCTTCGGCTTGCCCCAGGTCTTGCCCTTGCCGTGCGACAGCAGCCAGTTCAGGCGGGCGCCGACCAGCAACACCACGTCAGCTTCAGCCAGCACATACGAGCGTGCGGCCGAGGCCGATTGCGGGTGCGTATCGGGCAGCAGGCCCTTGGCCATCGACATCGGCAGGTACGGAATGCCCGTCTTCTCGACCAGCGTGCGGATATCCGCTTCGGCGCGTGCGTACGCGGCACCCTTGCCCAGCAGGATCAGCGGGCGCTTGGCGTTCTTCAGCAGCGCGACGGCACGGTCGACCGAGTCCGGTGCAGGCAGTTGGCGCGGGGCCGGATCCACCACCTTGATCAGCGACTTGCGGCCCTTCTCGGCTTCCATCGACTGGCCCAGCAGCTTGGCCGGCAGGTCTAGGTACACACCGCCCGGACGGCCCGACACGGCGGCTCGAATGGCACGCGCGATACCGACACCAATGTCTTCAGCGTGCAGCACGCGGAAGGCAGCCTTGGCGTGCGGACGGGCGATGGCCAGCTGGTCCATCTCTTCGTAGTCACCCTGCTGCAAATCGACGATCTCGCGCTCGCTCGAGCCGCTGATCAGGATCATCGGAAAGCAGTTGGTGGTCGCATGCGCCAGCGCCGTCAGCCCGTTCAGGAAGCCGGGCGCAGACACGGTCAGGCAAACGCCCGGCTTTTGCGTGAGAAATCCGGCAATCGCTGCTGCGTTGCCTGCGTTCTGCTCGTGACGGAAGCTGATGACGCGCATACCGTTGGCCTGCGCCAGACGAGCCAGATCGGTGACCGGAATCCCGGGCAGGCCGTAGATGTTTTCGATGCCGTTCAGCTTCAGCGCGTCGATGACCAGATGAAAACCATCGGTTTGTGCCTGATGTTCTTCCGCGGCGTGACGCTGCAGCTCGTTTCCGACTTCTGCCATGGTTGCTTCCTTCTATACAAATTGACTGTGGTTGGAATTCTTCTATTTCAGGGTGTCTTCCGCGGTGGTGCTCTCGGGCCGCTTGGCTACGACTTCGGACATGCGTGGTCTCCTCGTTGGACTCGTGTTCGGGGTGCGCGGGGGCGGCCCCCTTGCTTCAACTCTCTGCCGGTCCCGTTCGACCGGTCTTTATGACATACGGTATGTAATATATTAGAGAACGGCAAGATATTTTCCCGCTTCTTGACGAACTTTCGTCAGTGCACCGCAGCAAATTAGCTTCGATCTGCGCCTAAATCAGCGCAACTCCTTAATCTGTGCAGATCATTCCCTTTTTCACAGGTTAAGGAGATCAATCCGCCAGGAAATTGCGCTGCGGATATTCATCTTTATATATATTACATACCACGTTTTCAGACACTTTGAGGCCCTCCAAAATGCCTTGCCGAGGTCCTCACCTTCTCGTGCTTCCCTGCTCCAGGCACCTGCGCCTGGCCGATGCGCTCGCAAGGAAGCCCACGTCTGACACCGGCATGGGCGCCTCCGAATGGCCCGTGATGAACCGTTTGCGCATCGGCGCCAGTACCAGCTTGGCCGACACCCCCGCCGCGATCGTTACCACCGCCGCCACCGTGAACACCGCATCCCAGCCCCCTTGCGCCGACAGCACCGATGCAAGCGGCACCAGGATCGCCGCCGTCCCTTTCGCTGTGTACAAGGTGCCCGCATTCGCCGCCGCAAACTTGCTGCCAAACGTGTCCGCGCACAACGCCGGGAAGATCGAGAAGATCTCGCCCCAGAACAGGAATGTCAGCGCCGCAAAGAACATGAATGCATAGGGATTCTGACCAAACTGCATCAGCCCCAGCAGTGCCAGCCCCTCGCCGATGAAGATCACGAACATCGTGTTCTCGCGACCAAACCGGTCCGACAGGAACCCGCACAGCGGCCGTGTAAAACCGTTGCACAGGTTGTCGATCGACAGTGTCATCGTCAGCAACGGCAGCGTCATGCCCAGCATCGTCACCGGCATCGACGCAAAGCCGTAATCCTTCGCGATCGGGCCAAGCTGTGCCGTCGCCATGATCCCGCCCGCCGCCACCGCCACCAAGCACACATAGATCAGCCAGAACACCGGCGTCTTCACCATCTGACCTGGCGTGAACTCCACCGGGCTCGTCAGCACCGCCTTCGCCGCCACCGCGCCCTTCGGCGCGCGCGGCTTCACCAGCAGCAGCGCCAGTACGAAGATCGCCACGCCCTGCAGGATCCCGAACGTCAGGAAGGCTTTTTCATACCCGGCGCTGTGGATCATGTTCGCGATCGGGATCACCGTGATCGCCGAGCCAGCGCCGAAACCCGCCGCCGTCAGACCCGCCGCGAGACCCCGCTTGTCCGGGAACCACTTCAGCGCATTACCGACGCACGTGCCATACACGCCGCCGGCGCCAATGCCCGCGATCACCGCCGCCGCGTACAGCTCCGGCAACGTCGTCGCATACGCATTCATCACCCACGCCAGACCCGCGCAGATCGCGCCGCCCGCCACCACCGGCCGCGGGCCGAACTTGTCCACCAGCCAGCCCTCCAGCGGGACCAGCCACGTTTCAGTCACGATGAATATCGAAAACGCCACCTGGATCGCGGACGCGCCCCAGTGATGCTTGGCGTCCATCGGGGACACAAAGAGGGTCCAGCCATATTGCAGGTTCGCCACCAGTCCCATGCAAACCACACCTACGGCCAGTTGGAACCAACGATTCTGCAGCCCACGTCCGTCACCGGTCGAGGCTACCGCTTCTTGATGCGCCATCTACTGTCTCCTAGTGCTTTTTCATGCGTCCTCGTCGGGACTGCTCGGGTCTCTATGTTTCGGAACCCTTCTTCACAACTAGATCGGCGCCTGACATTGCGGCACGTAACTCCGGGGATTGATGCTACCCGATGCTTAATTCGGTCAGGCTTAAACTTTTTTATCGTATCTATTTACGATCATTTATATATTGCAGATTCCGCATCAATTTGAGGCCCAGCCGCCGCATGACCGCAAATTGATACATAGGTCATCGGAGTCATCGGTATTGATTGCGGCGGGTTGGGGCGGTACTCAGGCAGGAATCTCCTCCAACTGGCGCAGCAAGGCATCGACGCTGCCCTTGGCATCGCCGAACCACATCCGCGTGTTCTCCTTGTAAAACAAGGGGTTGTCGACGCCCGCATAGCCGGCGGCCATGCTGCGCTTGGAGACCACCACGGTGCGCGCCTTCCAGACTTCGAGTACCGGCATGCCGGCGATGGGGCTGGCGGGGTCTTCGAGCGCCCCCGGGTTAACGATATCGTTGGCGCCGACCACCAGGACGACATCGGCGTGCTCGAAGTCGTCGTTGATCTCCTCCATCTCGAGCACGATGTCATACGGCACGCGCGCCTCGGCCAGGAGCACGTTCATATGCCCGGGAAGACGGCCGGCCACCGGATGGATGCCAAAGCGCACGTTGACGCCCTGTGCCTTCAGCCGACGCGCGATCTCGCTGATGGTGCCCTGTGCCTGCGCCACCGCCATGCCGTAGCCGGGCACGATGATCACCTCGTTCGCGTCCTTCAGCAGCGCGCTCACTTCCTCACTCGACACCGGGAGTACTTCGCCCTGCTCCGTCGCCGCGCCCTTGGCCTGCGTGGCACCGAAGCCGCCCAGGATCACCGACAGGAACTTGCGGTTCATGGCCTTGCACATGATGTAGCTGAGGATGGCGCCGCTCGAGCCCACGAGCGCACCCGTGATGATGAGCAGGTCGTTGCCGAGCATGAAGCCCGTCGCCGCCGCGGCCCAACCCGAATAGCTGTTCAGCATCGACACCACCACCGGCATGTCGGCGCCGCCGATGGCCGCGACCAGGTGCGCGCCCACCAGCAGTGCGATCACCGTCATCACGCCCAGCGGCACCAGCCCGTCCTGCACCGATGGCGCGTTGAGAAGCTGGTAGCCCAGCACCACGCATACCACGAGCGCCAGCGCATTGAGCAGGTGGCGCCCCGGCAGCAGTGTCGGCTTGCCGCCGAGTGTGCCGCGCAGCTTGAGGAAGGCAATCACGGAACCCGTGAACGTCACCGCACCGATGAGGATGCCGAGGTAGGTCTCCACCTCATGGATCGCCTTTTCCGCGCCGGCGAGCGCGGGCGAATCGAGGTAATTGGCATAGCCCACCAGCACCGCGGCCAGGCCGACGAAGCTGTGCAGCACTGCCACCAGTTCCGGCATCTGCGTCATCTCGACACGCCGCGCCAGCAGCGCGCCGGCCCCCGCGCCGAGCACCATCGCGCCGATGATGATGGGCACCCCGTCGGGGCTGCCGGCCAGTATCGTGGTCAGCACGGCGATCGCCATGCCGGCGATGCCCAGCAGGTTGCCGCGCTTCGCCGTAGCCGGATGGCTCAGCCCGCTCAGGCTGAGGATGAAGAGCGCGCTGGCGCCCAGGTAAGCAATATTGCTGATTCCCGAAGGCATGTCTGTCTCCTCAGTCGCGCTGGAACATCTTCAGCATGCGCTGCGTCACCAGGAAGCCGCCCGCGATGTTGATGGTGGCAATCAGCACCGCCGCGCCAGCGATGATGGCGGTGACCAGCGACAGCTTGCCGAGCTGCACGAGCGCGCCGACCACGATGATTCCGCTGATCGCGTTGGTCACGCTCATCAGCGGCGTGTGCAGTGCGGCGGTCACGTTCCACACGACCTGGTAGCCGACGAAGATGGCCAGCACGAATACCGTGAAGTGCGCCATGAAAGCCGGTGGTGCCACGGCGCCAAGTCCGAGCAGCGCAATCGCGCCAATGACCAGCGCGATCAGCGTCGTGCCGGTGCGGCTGGGCGGCTCGGCGGGTTCGGCCGGTGCGGGCACCTCCGCCGCGGGCGCAGGCGGCGGCAACGTCTTGAGCGGCGGCGGCCAAGTCACGTCGCCCTGGTGCAGCACCGTGGCGCCACGGATCATTTCGTCATCCATGTCGACCACGAGCTGGCCGTCCTTGCCGGGCGTCAGCTCCGTCAGCAGGTGCCGGATATTGGTGGCGTAGAGCTGGCTCGACTGTGCCGCCATGCGGCTGGGCAGGTCGGTGTAGCCAACCACCGTTACCCCCTGGTGCGTCACCGATTCACCGGGCACGGTCAGCACGCAGTTGCCTCCCTGCTCCGCAGCGAGATCTACTACCACGCTGCCGGGACGCATCAGCGCCACCGTGTCTGCTTCCAGCAGGCGTGGTGCAGGCTTGCCGGGGATCAGCGCGGTGGTGATGATGATGTCCACCTCGCGCGCCTGCTCGGCGAAGAGCTTCATCTCGGCCTCGATGAATGCCGGGCTCATCTCCTTCGCATAGCCGCCGCCGCCGTTGCCGTCTTCCTCGATTTCCACCGTCAGGAATTCAGCACCAAGGCTTTCGATCTGCTGGCGCACTACGGGCCGCGTATCGAAGGCGCGCACCACCGCGCCCAGGCTGCGCACCGCGCCGATGGCCGCGAGGCCCGCCACGCCGGCACCGATCACCAGCACGCGCGCAGGCGGGATCTTGCCCGCCGCCGTGATCTGCCCGGCGAAGGGACGGCCAAATGCGTGCGCGGCTTCGATCACCGCGCGGTAACCCGCCATATTGGCCATCGAGCTGAGCGCATCGAGCTTCTGCGCGCGCGAAATGCGCGGCACACAATCCATGGCCAGCACCGTGGCACCGCGCTGTGACAGCCGTTCCAGCAGCGTCATCTGCTGCGCGGGCCAGACAAAACTGATCAGCGCGGCATGCTTCTTGAGCAGCGCCGCCTCTTCCACGCCCAGGCTCGGATGCACCTGTGGCGGGCACACCTTGATGACTACGTCGACCGATGCCCACAGGCTGGCGGCATCCACGATGGCTGCCCCGGCGGCCCGATACGCCTCGTCCGAGAACGAGGCCTGCTGGCCGGCGCCGGATTCCACCGCCACCTCATAACCGAGCTTGGTCAGTTCCCTGACCGAATCGGGCGTCGCGGCAACGCGCCGCTCCCCGGGATGTACCTCCCGGGGTACACCAATTGTCATTGGCATGGCTTTCCCTCAGATTGTTGGGCGATTACCCGCGCACGTGGTTCACCAGCGAGCCGATGCCTTCGATGTTCACCTCCACCACCGCGCCATCCTTCATCGAGCCCACGCCCAGCGACGTGCCGACGGCGATCACATCGCCCGGCATCAGCGTCAGGTCCTGCGAGATGCGGCTCACCTGTTCCTCCGGAGTGAAGATCATGTCCGAGAGCGGATAGTTCTGCCGCTCCACGCCGTCCAGCCTCGTCGTCACGCTGGCGGCGCGCCAGTTGAAGCCGGGCACGATGGCCGGGCCGATGCAACCGAAGGTGTCGAAGCCCTTGGCACGTGTCCACTGCGGGAAATTGGGGTCCGCAGCGATCAGCTCGGCGGCGGTCACGTCATTGACGATCGTGTAGCCGAAGATGTGCGACGCCGCCTCGGCCACCGACACGTTGCGCGTCTTCTTGCCGATCACGATGCCGAGCTCGCCCTCGTAGACGATCTTGCCGTCATAGCTGCGCGGGCGCTCCACGGCGTCGCCGGGGCCTGCCAGCGAAGTGGCCGGCTTGATCAGGAACAGCGGATGGGTCGGCACCGGCTTTTCCAGCTTGCGCGCCAGCGCGTGGAAGTTGTTCCACAGCGCCACGACCTTGCCGGGCTCGCACGGGGCGAGCAGGTGCAGCTCGCCTAGCTTGTGGATGGCGCCGGTGGGGCGGGCATCGCCATAGCCCGGGCCGTCGTATTCGACAACGCGGTCACTGCCGGGACCTTCCGTGCGGCCATGGCCGACGCTGCCGTCGGCACGGCGGAAACGAATCCAGGATTGCACAGCACGAACTCCTCCGGCTGGCACGCGCCAGGCGTGCCCGCTCAGTATGAGAGACAGGGGGAAGGACAGCGGGCGCTCAGACGGCGCCGGCCAGCTTCATCGCAGCGATCTGGGCCGGCGTGCGGCCGAGCCACTCCAGGATTTCCTCGGTGTGCTCGCCCAGCAGCGGGGCGCGCTCCACCTTCACCGGGGAGTCGGACAGCGCTATGGGGGAGCCCAGCTGCACATACTTGCCGCGCGTCGGGTGCTCCAGCTCCACGAGGTAGCCGCGCTCGTACATCGACTGGTCCTCGATCAGGTCCTTCATCGACAGGATCGGGCCGCACGGCACGTCCACCTCGTTGAGCGCGTTCATCACTTCGAACTTGGTCCGGCCAAGGGTCCATTGCTCGATGATGCCGAAGCACTCCCCCAGCTTCTTCAGGCGTACTTCCGGCGAGGCGAACTCCGGATCGGTGATCAGGTCCTCCCGTCCGCACAGGCGCATCAGCGGCTCCCAGCCCTGCGGCTGGACGATGACGTAGACGTAGTCGTTGGGACCACCCGGCGAGCAGCGCAGCGCGGCGCCGGGCTGGCCGCCGCCCGACGCGTTGCCGGCGCGCGGCACGTGATCGTCGAACTGCTCATTGGGATACTCGCGCAGCGGGCCGGCATCGAGCCGTTGCTGGTCGCGCAGCTTCACGCGGCACAGGTTCAGCACCGCATCCTGCATGGCGACTTCCACGCGCTGGCCGCGGCCCGAATGCTCGCGCTGCAGCAGCGCGGCCAGGATGCCGACCACGCAGTGCACGCCGGTACCCGAATCGCCGATCTGGGCGCCGGTAACAGTCGGCACGCCAGCGGCGTCGCCGGTGGTGGAGGCAGAGCCGCCCATGCACTGCGCCACGTTTTCATACGCCTTGCAGTCTTGGTACGGACCGGGGCCGAAGCCCTTGATCGATGCATAGATCAGGCGCGGGTTCAGGTCCTGCAGGTGGTCCCAGTCAAAGCCGGCACGCGCCAGCACGCCGGGGCCGAAGTTTTCGATCAGCACATCGCTGCGCTGAACCAGGTCTTCGAGCAGCGCCTTGCCTTCGGGCGTCTTCATGTTCAGCGTCAGGCTGCGCTTGTTGCTGTTGAGCATGGTGAAGTACAGGCTGTCGGCGTTGGGCACGTCGCGCAGCTGGCTGCGGGTGATGTCACCACGGCCCGGCATCTCCACCTTGATCACGTCGGCGCCCATCCATGCCATCAGCTGCGTGGCAGAAGGGCCTGCCTGGACGTGCGTCATGTCCAGCACACGGATGCCTTCCAATGCTTTTCTTTCCATGGCGATGTCTCCTCTTCTCTTGATGGCGTCCGCTTACTCGTACATGGTCTGGTTCTTGGTCCCCGATGCGTACTCGGCCGGGTCCACCCAGATATTGGTGTCTTCCGCGGTGGTGCTTTCGGCCCGCTTCGCTACGACTTCGGACATGCCTGGTCTCCTCGTTGGACTCGTGTTCGTGGTGCGTGGGGGGCTGTCCCCTTGCTTCAACCTCTGCCGGTCCGTTCGACCGGTCTTAGTGACATACGGTATGTAATATATCAGGTAACGGCAAGCTATTTTCCTACTCTGCCTCGAACTTTCGTCGCTGCAACGCAGCAATACCAACAGTGGTAGTCAGGACACCGACGGGCGCTAGGCTTTGTGCGACCTAGGCTAGCGGAAGCAAGGAAGCATCAAAGTGGAGAAAGAAGCGAATTGCCGGATGATATTGCGCCAGTTGCATTGATATATCACATACCAAAATGCAAGGCACCAAGCTAAGGCCAAAAGCAATCGGCGGACCAAGTCCGCCGTTCTGATCGGTAGCGACTGCCCTCTTACGGCAACTCAATCGAGAAAATCGCAGTGCTTCTCTAAGTAGTCGGCCAGGTCCAACGAGTGCTGCCGCACCAGCCGCTCGGCCAGTTCCGTGTCGCGCTTCTCCAACGCCTCGATGATGCGCAGGTGATCGACGATCGAGCGCGCCGCTCGGTCGCTCTGTGAAATCGTCATCTTCCGGATCGCCCGCACATGGATGAAGATGTTGCGGATCGTATCCATGATGATCTGCGACTTCGACAACTGCACGATCGCCTGGTGGAACACGATATTGGCGTCCGAATACTCCTCGATATGCTCGGCCGGCGTCGAATCGCGGAAGCTGTCGAACATGCGCCGCAGCTGGGCGATCTCGGCATCGGTGGCATTCAGCGTCGCCAGCCGCGCCGCCATGCTTTCGAGCGCCGCCCACATCTGGATCATCTCTACGATCTCGCGCTTGGTCTTGCGCGTGATGTAGATGCCGCGCCGGGGCACAGTGCGCAGGAAGCCATCCTGCTCAAGCAGCGTCATGGCCTCGCGGATCGGCGTGCGGCTAACGCCCATGGCCTCGCTCAGTACGCGCTCGTCCAGCCGGATCTCATCGCGTGACTGATAGATATCCGCATCGGCGATGGCCTGGCGCAGCATGGCGTAGGCCTGGTCGCGCAGGCTGGCGCCTGCGTTGATCGGTTGCACGGACAGCGCCAGTGCAGCGGGCTGGTGTTGCAGATCGCTAATTCCGCCAATGGTGGTCACAATTTCCGCCAATACAGCGATTTTGACGCTTGCACAGTGCTGTCAATGGCAATCGACAGTGATTTCACGGGTTCCTCGCACAGAGGGTTCGAACCCCATCCCACCGCAAACTGTCGGTCTTCAATGTACTCACCGATCTTGATCGCCTCGCGTCGGACTCGCATGTGAGAAAGGCAAGAGACCGACGTTATCGCAGAAACGACAGCCGCCGCAGTCCTGTACGATCCCGTTGCTCCATGACGAGCACAAAGGTAGGCCAGTTCTGGGGAAGTGCGCGGGGGAAGAAGTCGTTCGATCGGGCACGGCGTTTCCCTGTAGTCTTCTACATCGCCGTTCTCATCAAGCGGCTCAGGGAGGCACATGCAAGCCACCACCCGCGGAACGCGAACATGAATTGTGCCCAACGCAGTATCGAACGTGCGCGGGCGTCAATCTTTGATGCGGCGATACGTTCCGCAATGCGGGCACCTTCTCTTGGCTCTGTCGTAGGCGTAGATCTGCTGCTGTGCCACAGCCTGTTGGAGTGCGAGAGCCAGCTGCCGCAATTCCCTCAGCGAAAGGCCGAAGTCCGCAGGCTCCACGTGACACGTTGGTCGCTCTACTGTCCCGAGTTGGATAGTCTCGACGCTCCCATCATCGGCGTGGGATTGTAGGCAAAGAGTCCAGCGTAGTGACATGGCAGCCCCCCGATACTCGCCCAGAAAACATCATCACCTTACTCGCAATGTGGCGCCCTCCCCGCAGTTTCTTTCCACTCCCGGAATTAACGATCTGCAACACTTGCTAATCTTACGGAGCACCGCAGTGAGGTTGCGGCAGATGCGTAGCGTGCATGGCGGGAGCGTATTCAGTCTATGGCCAGGGACTTGGCATCATTGCATTCGGACAACCGGAATCGCTGATGGCGAAGAAGAAGAATATGATCGGCGGCCATCTGTGTGCCTTTGCTGTCGCAGCATTAATGCGGTCCCTCATGCTCGATGACGGCGTTGCCATCGTTGCTGCCACCTACATTACCTTCTGGTTAATGCTGACCCTCGACTGCCTGCACTCGCCTGCGGGCGCCACACCCGCGTGTGTTTATCTTTCCAAGGCGCCGCTGCCTGAAACGGCGGCGGTGCTTTGCATCGGACTGGGATTGACGGCCCTGGGGCAATCCCTCATGAAGCGGCTAACCAAGCGCCGGGCACAGGCAATGACGCGAACGTGAATAGGGAGCCGACATCAAGCGTCCCGCCAGTGACAGACATCGCCGCCCAGCGCCGCGGCGGCCAGAAGCCCGTGCCGACGCCGGGCGGCATGTCTGCGACTGTGCCAAGTCCGCGAAGTCATGAAAAAGCCGGCACGGCAGGCGCCGGGGCCGCCTATCCTACTAATCAGAAGGCCAGAACGAGCGGAAGTGGCCTGCCCGGGTGGCCGCGCGGTCCAATCCTGTTTCAAGGAGATGACAATGAGCAAGCGCTTGAGTGAAGAAGGCATGGATTTGCTGTTTCGCGACGCACGCACGCACAATGCATGGCTGAACCAGCCTGTTAGCGACGAGACCTTGCGGCAACTCTACGACTTGATGAAATGGGGGCCAACCAGCGCCAACTGTTGTCCCGCGCGCATATTGTTCCTGCGTACCCCTGAGGCCAAGCAGCGCCTATTGCCCGCGCTGGCGCCGGGCAATGTGGAGAAGACCATGGCCGCACCGGTCACCGCCATCATTGCCTACGACGTGAAGTTCTACGAGCTTCTGCCCAAGCTGTTTCCACATGCGGACGCGCGTTCCTGGTTCGCCGACACACCGGAACTCGCCGGAGTTACCGCGCGGCGAAACAGTTCCCTGCAAGGCGCGTACTTCATGCTCGCCGCTCGTTCGCTGGGACTGGACTGCGGGCCGATGTCCGGCTTCGACAATGCCAAGGTCGATCACGAATTCTTCCCCGCGGACGCGAAGGAAAATGCCTTCCAGCTCGAACACTTCCCGGACAGTCACGTGAAATCGAACTTCCTTTGCAATCTGGGCTATGGCGATCCCGCCAAGTTGCTTCCGCGCAGCCCCCGCCTGGAGTTCGATGAAACATGCAAAGTGCTCTGACGATGTCAGGCATGGCGGGCAGTTGCGGGCAACGCGAACTGCCCGAGAGCGTGCAAAACTTGGGGAGGTCGATTTCGTCAGGCCGCCCTGGTTTGCGGCAGGGTTGCACGGTCGGTTCTGTTCGTTGGTCGGTGCCGACCTGGCGATGCTGCCCCGATGCATTTGCCGTGACGCGAGGCGGCTATCTCGAGCGCCGAGATGCGGCGGGGCGAGAATTCCCCGTTCAAAACCGCGACCCTGACCTGCGCCATGCCAGTGCTTCGTGTTCGGCGGGATGCACACGACGAGAGCGTGCAAAAATTGGGGAAGCCGATTTCGTTAGGCGCCCTGGCTTGCGGCGAGGATGTCACGGTTAATTCTGTTCGTTGGCCGATGCCGGTCTGGCGATGCATGTCCGACGCATTGACTGTGACGCGAGGCGGCGACCTCGAGTGCGGAGATGCGGTCGGGTGAGATTTCCCCGTTCAAAACCGCGACCCTGACCTGCACCATGCAGTGCGCCCCTTCATCCGTCCAGCGCATCTGTCGCTTCTTGGCCATCCGATGGCTGACGACCTGGTTCACCGCGGACTCCGCGATGCTACTGCTGATCGGCAGGCCCTTTCGGTGCCGTGAAGTGTAGTAACGATGTTCCGTTTGCGAAGGAAAGTTGATCCACGACCTGATTACGCTCATTTCGCCGTCTCATGAAGCTACTGCTCATGCCAGTCGAGTTCGGGGGTGAGGATATTCTGCCGAACACGGTGTATGTGCCGAGCCATGCCGCCGAATCGAAGGCTCGGATCGATCAGCGCACAATCCTGCCACTCGCTCAGAAAGGGCAGATTCGCCGCTACTCAGCCACCCCTGAGTACGAGGGCAAAAGTTTCATTCCAACCTTGATCCGGATTTCGGCCAGCGATCCGGGTCACTTCGAGGCAATCGTTGCGGTTTGGGGAAAGGCAGTACAGGGACCCGACGCACCGCAGCCACAGCCTGAAGCACCGTTGCCGGAGTTCGCCCCGGCAGCAGCGTCCCTTGACGTTTGGGGCCCGAAGATGTGGTTCGTGCTTTCATCGCTGACTATGAAAGATGGAACGATTTCGCCAATCGAGCGAACGCGCAGGATACTTTCCAAGGTATCGATGCTGCGGAATCCGCTTACAACGCGCTGATCTCAAAATATTGCCCGCCAGGGCATCGCCCGCAGCCCGTTTCATTCGGTGACGACTGTTCACACGACAGTCGCGAGGCAATCCTCGGCATCGATTTCGGCGCGGCGAACGCCTGTGTAGTAAGGACGCGCCACACCAAGACGAAGCACAACGTGACTTTCACCGCTGATTACGAGTATCACCTTCACAAAGCAGGTTCCAGGTGTTTCCTGACGAGCATTCTCTACGTTGACGCCGAAGGCAAGTATGAGGGGCTCTAGGCGGGGACCGCCCAACACGATCATCCTCGACTTGGAGCGACGTGAGCCGATCGAAGTGTTCGCCGGCAGGGAAGCAACTGCGGTGGCCGCGTGGATGCGTGCGCACCCATCGATCGAGATCGTCGCCAGGGACCGGGCCGGGGCCTACTCCGAGGCGGTCGACATCGCGCT
>JYOD01000198.1 GCA_000955785.1 Burkholderiaceae bacterium 16 | reverse complement strand
GTCGTGGCAAAGATCCTCGACTGATAAAGTCGATCAGCGAATACGGCACCAACCGGCCGTATTCGTTGCCAGAGGGGTTGGCTTCATTGCCGACCCCACAGTTGTTTTAGGGGTATAGCTCAACTGGCAGAGCGTCGGTCTCCAAAACCGAAGGTTGGGGGTTCGATTCCCTCTGCCCCTGCCAATTCAATCAGCCGCGTCGCGATAGAGAGTATCGTGACGCGGCTTAGTCTCGTTTGCGAAACATGGCCAATCCCAACGTCGAAACCGTCAACGCCGCCAGTGGTAAGTGGTTGCTTGGCGTCGCGGTGCTACTGGTGGTTGCCGGCGTCATCGGTTTCTATGCCCTGGCACAGCAGCCATCCTATGTGCGCGGTGCCGCCCTGTTCGGCGGCATTGCACTGGGCGTGGTGGTCGCGCTGGTCTCGGCACCTGGCAAGGACTTCATCGGTTTCTCCAAGGAATCGTATCGCGAAGTCCGCAAAGTCGTTTGGCCCACCCGCAAGGAAGCCGGGCAAATGACGGGCCTGGTGTTCGTCTTCGTCGTGATCATGGCCGTGTTCCTGTGGTCAGCGGACAAGCTCATCGAGTGGGTCATCTTTTCGCTCGTGCTGGGCTGGAAATGAAGGATAGAACATGACGGATAACGCACAACAGGAAGTCCCCGCAGCTGAATCGCCTTCGTCGAAGAAGCGCTGGTATGTGGTGCACGCTTATTCCGGCATGGAAAAAAGTGTGCAGCGCGCGCTGCAGGAGCGCATCGAGCGCGCCGAAATGCAGGACAAGTTCGGCCGCATCCTGGTCCCGTCCGAAGAAGTGGTTGAAATCAAGGGTGGCCAGAAGTCTGTCACCGAGCGCCGTTTCTTCCCGGGTTACGTGCTGGTCGAGATGGAAATGACCGACGAAACCTGGCACCTGGTGAAGAACACCAGTAAGGTCACCGGTTTTGTGGGTGGTGCGCGTAATCGCCCGAGTCCGATTTCCCAGAAGGAAGTCGACAAAATCATGACCCAGATGCAGGAAGGGGTCGAGAAGCCGCGTCCCAAGACGCTGTTCGAAGTGGGCGAGATGGTTCGCGTCAAGGACGGCCCTTTCACCGACTTCAACGGCAATGTCGAGGAAGTGAACTACGAGAAGTCGCGTCTGCGCGTCTCGGTCACCATCTTCGGACGTGCTACTCCGGTCGAACTCGAATTCGGCCAGGTCGAGAAGGTTTAAGTTTTCGCATTTTATGCTGGCCGCAAGGCCGGCGAAAAATGCACGGCCAGTCCCGCAAGGGGCCGGCCACAAGAGGAGCGTGAGGCTGGCTGGGGTGGATGAACCGCCCTTGCAGCGTTAGCGCGCTACGACTCAACAGGATCGCATTCCTCCAGGAAGCGGTCCGGATTGGAGTAAATATGGCCAAGAAGATCATTGGCTTTATCAAGCTGCAAATTCCGGCTGGTAAGGCAAATCCCTCCCCGCCCGTGGGCCCCGCACTGGGTCAACGCGGTCTGAACATCATGGAGTTCTGCAAGGCGTTCAACGCGCAGACCCAAGGTATGGAACCCGGCCTGCCGGTGCCGGTGGTGATTACCGCCTTCGCCGACAAGAGCTTCACCTTCGTGATGAAGTCGCCCCCGGCGACTGTGCTGATCAAGAAGGCTGCTGGCCTGACCAAGGGTTCGGCCAAGCCGCACACCGACAAGGTTGGCAAGATCACCCGCGCCCAGGCTGAAGAAATCGCCAAGGCAAAGAACGCTGACCTGACCGCTGCCGATCTGGACGCCGCCGTGCGTACCATCGCCGGTTCGGCTCGTTCGATGGGCATCACCGTGGAGGGTCTGTAAATGGCTAAGGTTTCCAAGCGCGTCGCCGCCAACAAGGCGAAGATCGAGCGCACCAAGTTCTACCCGATCGACGAGGCCCTGGGCCTGGTGAAGGATTGCGCATCGGCCAAGTTCGACGAATCCATCGACGTTTCCGTGCAACTCGGCATTGATGCGAAGAAGTCGGACCAGGTGGTTCGTGGTTCCGTCGTGCTGCCTGCCGGTACCGGCAAGTCGGTCCGCGTGGCTGTGTTCGCCCAAGGCGAAAAGGCTGAAGCTGCCAAGGCAGCTGGCGCCGAAATCGTCGGCATGGAAGACCTGGCTGAGCAAGTCAAGGCCGGCAACCTGAACTTCGACGTGGTGATCGCCTCGCCGGACACGATGCGTATCGTTGGTACGCTGGGTCAGATCCTGGGCCCGCGCGGCCTGATGCCGAACCCGAAGGTTGGTACGGTTACCCCCGACGTGGCCCAGGCTGTGAAGAACGCCAAGGCCGGTCAGGTTCAGTACCGCGTCGACAAGGCCGGTATCATCCACGCCACCATCGGTCGCCGTTCGTTCCAGGATGCGGATCTGAAGCGCAACCTGAACGCACTGATCGAAGCACTGGTGAAGTCCAAGCCGGCTACCAGCAAGGGCGTGTACCTGCGCAAGATCGCTGTGTCGTCCACCATGGGCGTTGGCGTGCGCGTGGAACAGGCTTCGCTGTCGGCCTAAGGCTGGCGGCACCCGCCGGGCGGACCCGATAACGTCGCCCGGTGTAAAGAATTGCAGATCCTGGCCCAGGCCGGGATCGTCTCCAGACTCCAGCGTGGCCCGAGGGCAACGCGGTGAGATAAGGAGCAAGGCTTTGGGCAGCGGTACTCGCCGGCGCGCAAGCGCGAGGCAGGCACCGCTGGTTATCAAAGACCGCTGGTGGCGGGCGCGGCTGCAGTCTGGCTGCCTCGCCTTAATCGGACGGAACGTACGTGGCTCGCCACGACGCCCACCCGCCCCACCAGCGCAGATGGCGAACCCGAGGGATTGAAGAATCCGGGCAATGACCCGGGTGATTCGGGCCAAAATCGGACGCCGTTCGTTTGGACTGATGTGCGTGTCCCGGATGATCCGGGAGACAAGCATCGTTTTGGAGCTTAACCGTGCCACTCAATATTGAAGATAAGAAGGCCGTCGTTGCTGAGGTTTCGGCGCAAGTCGCTAAAGCCCAGACCATCGTCGTTGCCGAATATCGCGGCATTGCGGTTGGCGATCTGACCAAGCTGCGCGCCAAGGCCCGCGAGCAAGGCGTGTACCTGCGCGTTCTGAAGAACACGCTGGCCCGCCGCGCCGTGGAAGGCACGCCGTTTGCCGGCCTCGCAGAGCAAATGACCGGTCCGCTGATCTACGGTATTTCCGAAGATGCAGTGTCGTCGGCCAAGGTTCTGAACGACTTTGCCAAGACCAACGACAAGTTGGTTCTGCGCGCAGCGTCGTACGATGGCAACGTGCTCGATGCTGCTGCCGTCAAGGCACTGGCCTCGATCCCGAGCCGTGACGAACTGATTGCTCAGCTGCTTGGCGTGATGCAGGCACCGGTGTCGGGCTTCGCCCGTCTGCTGGCCGCCCTGTCCGCCAAGAAGAGCGAAGGCGCCCCTGCCGAAGGCGAAGGCGCTGCTGCCGCCGCCGAGAGCGAAGGCGCTGCTGCTTAAGGCGCAAGCCCCCGCAGCCTGGCTCATCAAGATCGCATTACCGATACCGAATCACATTTAGCAGGAGTATTTCAAATGGCAATCAGCAAAGACGACATCCTCGAAGCCGTAGGCGCGATGTCTGTGATGGAACTGAACGACCTGGTCAAGGCGTTTGAAGAGAAGTTTGGCGTTTCCGCCGCTTCGATGGCCGTGGCTGCTGCCCCGGGCGCTGGCGGTGCTGCCGCTGCTGAAGAGCAAACCGAATTCAACGTCATCCTGTCGGAAATCGGCGCAAACAAGGTTGGCGTGATTAAGGCTGTTCGCGAAATCACCGGCCTGGGCCTGAAGGAAGCCAAGGATCTGGTCGACGGCGCACCGAAGGCTGTCAAGGAAGGCGTGGACAAGGCTGCTGCAGCCGACGCCAAGAAGAAGCTGGAAGACGCCGGCGCAAAGGTCGAAGTCAAGTAAGCTGTGCTCGCGTGCCCCATTGGCACGCGAATGGGGCTGGCAAAGGGAGATTCCCGGCGCCAGCCTTTTTGCGCTTCTACGAAGTGTGTTTTACTGTGCACTCGGAAACGCGAATAAGTGGCGTAAACGATGCTTGATAGCTGGGCGCATGCCTAAGCTTCAGCAGAGGCCAAACATCAGTGGCACACTAGGTGGTTGCTGATGTTTGTCTTCTGAACCGACTGCAGAAGACAAGTTTGGTCGGGTGTCCCCCGGGCCGGTATGACGCATTGCGTCGTTTCTGCCGGCTCGCAGCGTGCGGACACCGTCAGCCAGAGGTTGGTAGCGGCCAACCGCCAAATCCCCTCCCAGTCGCTGAACACCTCAGGTGCTGCGCCGGTCCAGCCAGCCCTGCGATGATTCGGAGATCCCATGGCGTACAGCTTCACCGAAAAGAAGCGCATTCGCAAAAGTTTTGCGAAGCGCGCGACGGTTCATCAGGTTCCTTTCCTGCTTGCCACCCAGATTGAATCCTACGCTCAGTTTCTGCAAGAGGGTACGCCACCCTCGCGTCGCAAAACAGAGGGCCTGCAAGCGGCTTTCAGCGCAATCTTCCCGATTGTGTCTCACAACGGGCTCGCCCGTATGGAGTTCGTCTCCTATCATCTCTCCAACCCGCCGTTCGACGTCAAGGAATGTCAGCAGCGCGGCCTGACCTTCCACTCGGCGCTGCGTGCCAAGGTGCGCCTGATCATCAACGATCGGGAAAATCCGGGCAAGGTCAAGGAAGTGAAGGAACAGGAAGTCTACATGGGCGAAATTCCGCTCATGACGTCGACCGGTTCGTTCGTGATCAACGGCACCGAGCGTGTGATCGTCTCGCAGCTCCACCGCTCGCCTGGCGTATTCTTCGAGCACGACAAGGGCAAGACCCACAGCTCGGGCAAGCTGCTGTTCTCGGCACGTATCATTCCTTACCGCGGTTCGTGGCTCGATTTCGAGTTCGACCCGAAGGACATCCTGTACTTCCGCGTCGACCGCCGCCGCAAGATGCCGGTGACGATCCTGCTGAAGTCGATCGGCCTGACGCCCGAGCAGATCCTCGCGCACTTCTTCGTGTTCGACAACTTCACGCTGCAGTCGGAAGGCGCGCAGATGGAGTTCGTGCCCGAGCGCCTGCGTGGTGAAGTCGCGCGCTTCGACATCGCCGACAAGGACGGCCGTGTCGTGGTCGAGAAGGACAAGCGGATCAACGCCAAGCATATCCGTGACCTGGATTCCGCCGGTACCAAGCTGATCAGCGTGCCGGAAGACTATCTGCTCGGCCGCGTGCTGGCGAAGAACATCATCGATCCGGATACCGGCGAGGTGATTGCCAACGCCAATGACGAGCTGACCGAAACCGTGCTGGAAAACCTGCGGGAAGCCGGCGTCAAGCAGATCCAGACCCTGTACACCAACGATCTGGACCAGGGTCCGTACATGTCGCAGACCCTGCGCGTGGACGACACCGCCGACCAGACCGCTGCGCGTATCGCCATCTACCGCATGATGCGTCCCGGCGAGCCGCCGACCGAAGACGCGGTGGAAGCCCTGTTCCAGCGCCTGTTCTACAGCGAAGAGTCGTACGACCTGTCGCGCGTTGGGCGCATGAAGGTCAACAGCCGCCTGGGCCGCCCGAGCGGCGAAGGCAGCATGGTGCTGCAGGACGAGGACATCCTCGAGACCATCAAGATCCTGGTCAACCTGCGCAACGGCAAGGGCGAGGTCGATGACATCGATCACCTGGGCAATCGTCGCGTGCGTTGCGTCGGCGAACTGGCCGAAAACCAGTTCCGTGCCGGCCTGTCGCGCGTGGAGCGCGCCGTCAAGGAACGTCTGGGCCAGGCCGAGACCGAAAACCTGATGCCGCACGACCTGATCAACTCGAAGCCGATTTCGTCGGCGATCCGCGAGTTCTTCGGTTCGTCGCAGCTGTCGCAGTTTATGGACCAGACCAACCCGCTGTCCGAGATCACGCACAAGCGCCGTGTCTCCGCACTGGGCCCGGGCGGTCTTACCCGCGAACGCGCAGGCTTTGAAGTCCGCGACGTGCACCCGACCCACTATGGCCGTGTGTGCCCGATCGAAACGCCGGAAGGTCCGAACATTGGCCTGATCAACTCGCTGGCACTGTATGCACGCCTGAACGAATACGGCTTCCTGGAAACGCCGTACCGCAAGGTGGTCGACAGCAAGCTGACCGACCAGGTCGACTACCTGTCCGCTATCGAAGAAGGCAAGTACGTGGTGGCGCAGGCCAACGCGACGGTCGACACCGACGGTACCCTGATCGACGAACTGGTGTCGTCGCGTGAGGGTAGCGAGCGTGAAACCCGTATGGTCACGCCTGACCGCGTTCAGTACATCGACGTGGCGCCTTCGCAGATCGTGTCCGCGGCGGCATCGCTGGTGCCGTTCCTCGAGCACGACGATGCGAACCGTGCACTGATGGGCGCCAACATGCAGCGTCAGGCCGTGCCTTGCCTGCGTCCGGACAAGCCGCTGGTGGGTACCGGCATCGAGCGTACCGTCGCGGTCGACTCGGGTACCGCCGTGCAGGCAACCCGTGGCGGTGTGGTGGACTACGTCGATGCGATGCGTATCGTGATCCGTGTGAACGACGACGAAGCCGTTGCAGGCGAAGTCGGCGTGGACATCTACAACCTGATCAAGTACACGCGCTCGAACCAGAACACCAACATCAACCAGCGTCCGATGGTCAAGGTTGGCGACTTCGTCGCCCGTGGTGACGTGATTGCCGACGGCGCCTCGACCGACCTGGGCGAGCTCGCGCTCGGCCAGAACATGCTGGTGGCGTTCATGCCGTGGAACGGCTACAACTTCGAAGATTCGATCCTGATCTCCGAACGCGTGGTTGCCGAAGACCGCTACACCTCGATCCATATCGAGGAACTGTCGGTCGTCGCCCGTGACACCAAGCTGGGACCGGAAGAAATCACCCGCGACATCTCGAACCTCGCCGAAGCGCAACTGGCGCGTCTGGACGAGTCCGGCATCACCTACATCGGTGCCGAAGTGGAAGCGGGCGACGTGCTGGTCGGCAAGGTCACGCCCAAGGGCGAGACCCAGCTGACCCCGGAAGAAAAGCTGCTGCGCGCGATCTTCGGCGAGAAGGCTTCGGACGTGAAGGATACGTCGCTGCGCGTGCCCTCGGGCATGAGCGGTATCGTGATCGACGTCCAGGTCTTTACCCGCGAAGGCGTGACCCGCGACAAGCGTGCCCAGTCGATCATCGACGACGAACTGAAGCGCTACCGCCTGGACCTGAACGACCAGCTGCGTATCGTTGAAGGCGATGCCTTCCAGCGTCTGGAGCGCCTGCTGCTCGACAAGACCGTCAACGGCGGTCCGAAGAAGCTGTCCAAGGGCGCCAAGCTGACCCGTGAGTACCTGGCCGACCTGGACAAGTACCACTGGTTCGACATCCGTCCGGCCGACGAGGAAGTTGCTGCCCAGTTGGAAGCCGTCAAGGAAGCCATCGAGCAGAAGCGTCACGAGTTCGACCTGGCCTTCGAAGAAAAGCGCAAGAAGCTCACGCAAGGCGACGAACTGCCGCCGGGCGTGATCAAGATGGTTAAGGTGTACCTGGCCGTCAAGCGCCGCCTGCAGCCTGGCGACAAGATGGCAGGCCGTCACGGTAACAAGGGCGTTGTGTCGAAGATCGTTCCGATCGAAGACATGCCCTACATGGCCGACGGCACGCCTGCCGACATCGTGCTGAACCCGCTCGGCGTGCCGTCGCGGATGAACGTGGGCCAGATTCTGGAAACCCACCTGGGCTGGGCCGCGCGCGGTCTGGGCCAGCGCATCGGTTCCATGCTCAAGGCACAGGCGAAGGCGCAGGAACTGCGTCCGTTGCTGGCTCAGATCTACAACGAGAGCGGCAAGCCGGAAGACCTCGACAGCCTGTCCGACGCCGAAGTGCTGGAACTGGCCACGAACCTGAAGAAGGGTGTGCCGTTCGCTACGCCGGTGTTCGATGGTGCGCATGAGGACGAAATCCGCCGCATGCTGGACCTGGCCTACCCCGACGCGATCGCCAAGGAAATGGGCCTGACCGCTTCCAAGCAACAGGTCACGCTGCACGACGGCCGTACCGGTGAAGCGTTCGAGCGTCCGGTGACGCTGGGCGTGATGCACATGCTGAAGCTGCACCACTTGGTCGACGACAAGATGCACGCCCGTTCGACCGGCCCGTACTCGCTGGTGACCCAGCAGCCGCTGGGTGGTAAGGCGCAGTTCGGTGGCCAGCGTTTCGGTGAAATGGAAGTGTGGGCGCTGGAAGCTTACGGCGCCTCCTACGTGTTGCAGGAAATGCTGACGGTCAAGTCCGATGACGTGAACGGCCGGACCAAGGTCTACGAGAACATCGTCAAGGGCGAGCACTCGATCGACGCCGGCATGCCGGAATCGTTCAACGTGCTGGTGAAGGAAATCCGTTCGCTGGGTATCGACATCGACCTCGATCGCTACTGATTGAGTTTGCGCGGGGGGCCGGCAATAGCCAATGGCCCGCCTCCCGCCGAATGCCCGCTACGGTTTTCCCACAGGATGAATGCCGCGGGCCCGACATGATGTCGGGCTGGCGGCGAAACAAGGAGTTGCAATGAAAGCATTGCTCGATCTCTTTAAGCAGGTTCAGCAGGAAGAGCAGTTCGACGCGATCAAGATCGGCCTGGCATCGCCGGAGAAGATTCGTTCGTGGTCGTACGGTGAAGTGAAGAAGCCGGAAACCATCAACTACCGGACCTTCAAGCCCGAGCGCGATGGCCTGTTCTGCGCCAAGATCTTTGGCCCGATCAAGGACTACGAGTGCCTGTGCGGCAAGTACAAGCGCCTGAAGCACCGTGGCGTGATCTGCGAGAAGTGCGGCGTTGAAGTGACGCTGGCCAAGGTGCGCCGCGAGCGCATGGGCCACATCGAACTGGCCGCGCCGACCGCGCACATCTGGTTCCTGAAGTCGCTGCCGTCGCGTCTGGGCATGGTGCTCGACATGACGCTGCGCGATATCGAACGCGTCCTGTACTTCGAAGCATTCGTGGTGCTCGAACCCGGCATGACCCCGCTCAAGAAGAGCCAGATCATGTCCGAGGACGACTACATCGCCAAGTGCGAAGAGTACGGCGAAGGCGAATTCGTGGCCATGATGGGTGCCGAAGGCATCCGTGAACTGCTGCGCGGCATCGACATCGAAAAGCAGATCGAAACGATCCGCGCCGAGCTGCAGACCACCGGTTCCGAAGCCAAGATCAAGAAGTTCGCCAAGCGCCTGAAGGTGCTTGAAGCGTTCCAGCGTTCGGGCATCAAGCCGGAGTGGATGATCCTGGAAGTGCTGCCGGTGCTGCCGCCCGAGCTGCGTCCGCTGGTACCGCTGGATGGCGGCCGTTTCGCCACCTCGGACCTGAACGACCTGTATCGCCGCGTCATCAACCGTAACAACCGCCTGAAGCGCCTGCTGGAACTGAAGGCGCCTGAAATCATCGTGCGCAACGAAAAGCGCATGCTGCAGGAAGCGGTTGACTCGCTGCTGGACAACGGTCGCCGCGGCAAGGCCATGACGGGCGCCAACAAGCGTCCGCTGAAGTCGCTGGCCGAAATGATCAAGGGCAAGGGCGGCCGTTTCCGTCAGAACTTGCTGGGCAAGCGCGTCGACTACTCCGGCCGTTCGGTCATCGTGGTGGGTCCGACCCTCAAGCTGCACCAGTGCGGCCTGCCCAAGCTGATGGCGCTCGAGCTGTTCAAGCCGTTCATCTTCCACAAGCTGGAAACGATGGGCATCGCCACCACCATCAAGGCGGCGAAGAAGGAAGTGGAAAGCCAGACCGCGGTGGTGTGGGACATCCTCGAAGAGGTGATCCGCGAGCATCCGGTCATGCTGAACCGCGCGCCGACGCTGCACCGCCTGGGTATCCAGGCGTTCGAGCCGGTGCTGATCGAAGGCAAGGCCATCCAGCTGCACCCGCTCGTCTGCGCGGCGTTCAACGCCGACTTCGACGGTGACCAGATGGCTGTGCACGTCCCGCTGTCGCTGGAAGCGCAGATGGAAGCCCGCACCCTGATGCTGGCCTCCAACAACGTGCTGTTCCCGGCCAACGGCGATCCGTCGATCGTGCCGTCGCAAGACGTGGTGCTGGGTCTGTACTACACGACCCGCGACAAGATCAACGGCAAGGGCGAAGGCCTGACGTTTGCCGACATCAGCGAAGTGATCCGCGCCTACGAGAACAAGGAAGTCGAACTGGCTTCCCGCGTGAACGTGCGTATCACCGAGTATGAACTGGTCGACAAGGACGCCGTGGGCGATGCCCGCTTCGCGCCCAAGATCACGCTGCAGGCCACCACGGTCGGCCGCGCGATCATGTCCGAGATCCTGCCGAAGGGCCTGCCTTTCTCGGTGCTGAACAAGCCGCTGAAGAAGAAGGAAATCTCGCGCCTGATCAACACCGCGTTCCGCAAGTGCGGCCTGCGTGAAACCGTGATCTTCGCCGACAAGCTGCTGCAGTCGGGTTTCCGCCTGGCAACGCGCGCCGGTATCTCGATCGCCATCGACGACATGCTGGTGCCGCCGCAAAAGGAAAAGATCATTTCCGACGCGGCTGCCAAGGTCAAGGAATACGACAAGCAGTACATGTCGGGTCTGGTGACCGACCAGGAACGCTACAACAACGTCGTGGACATCTGGGGCGCCGCCGGCGACCAGGTGGGCAAGGCGATGATGGAGCAGCTCCAGCACGAGGACGTGGTCGACCGTGACGGCAACACCGTCAAGCAAGACTCGTTCAACTCGATTTACATGATGGCCGACTCGGGCGCGCGCGGTTCCGCTGCGCAGATCCGTCAGCTGGCCGGCATGCGGGGCCTGATGGCCAAGCCGGATGGCTCGATCATTGAAACGCCGATTACGGCGAACTTCCGTGAAGGCCTGAACGTTCTGCAGTACTTCATCTCCACCCACGGCGCGCGTAAGGGCCTGGCGGATACGGCACTGAAGACCGCAAACTCGGGTTACCTGACCCGTCGTCTGGTCGACGTGACGCAGGATCTGGTGGTGGTGGAAGACGATTGCGGCACGACCAACGGCGTGGCCATGAAGGCCCTGGTCGAGGGTGGTGAAGTGATCGAAGCCCTGCGCGACCGTATTCTCGGCCGTGTGACGGTGACCGACGTGGTGAACCCGGAAACCCAGGAAACCGCGATCGAGGCCGGCACCCTGCTGGACGAAGACCTGGTCGACATGATCGACGCCATCGGCGTGGACGAAGTGAAGGTGCGCACCCCGCTGTCGTGCGACACGCGCTACGGCCTGTGCGGCATGTGCTATGGCCGCGACCTGGGCCGCGGCGTGCTGGTGAACTCCGGCGAAGCGGTTGGCGTGATCGCCGCCCAGTCGATCGGCGAGCCGGGCACGCAGCTGACCATGCGCACGTTCCACATCGGCGGCGCGGCATCGCGTTCGGCAGTGGCATCCAGCGTGGAAGCGAAGGCAACCGGTACCGTGCGTTTCACGGCGACCATGCGCTACGTCACCAATGCGAAGGGCGAACTGATCGTCATCTCGCGTTCCGGCGAAGCCCTGATCACCGACGACCACGGCCGCGAGCGCGAGCGTCACAAGATCCCGTACGGCGCCACGCTGCTGGTGCAGGATGGCCAGGCCATCAAGGCTGGTACGCAGCTGGCCACGTGGGACGCGCTGACGCGCCCGATCGTGTCGGAGTACACCGGCACGACCAAGTTCGAGAACGTCGAAGAGGGCGTGACCGTCGCCAAGCAGATGGACGAAGTCACCGGCCTGTCGACCCTCGTGGTGATCGATGCCAAGCGCCGTACAGCTGCCACGAAGGGCCTGCGCCCGCAGGTGAAGCTGCTCGACGCTAACGGCCAGGAAGTGAAGATCCCTGGCACGGACCATTCCGTGACCATCGGCTTCCAGGTCGGCGCGCTGATCACCGTGAAGGACGGCCAGCAGGTGCACGTGGGTGAAGTGCTCGCACGTATCCCGACCGAATCGCAAAAGACCCGCGACATTACCGGGGGTCTGCCGCGTGTGGCCGAGCTGTTCGAGGCGCGTTCGCCGAAGGACGCCGCCGTGCTGGCGGAAGTCACCGGCACCACGTCGTTCGGCAAGGACACCAAGGGCAAGCAACGCCTGGTGATTACGGACCTGGACGGCAACGCCCACGAGTTCCTGATCACCAAGGAAAAGCAAGTCCTGGTGCACGATGGCCAGGTGGTGAACAAGGGCGAAATGATCGTGGAAGGTCCGGCGGACCCGCACGACATCCTGCGCCTGAAGGGCATCGAGGAGCTGGCGCACTACATCGTCGACGAAGTGCAGGACGTGTACCGTCTGCAGGGCGTGAAGATCAACGACAAGCACATCGAAGTGATCGTGCGCCAGATGCTACGCCGCGTGCAGATCTCGGATGTGGGCGACACCAAGTTCATCCCGGGTGAACAGGTGGAGCGTTCGGAACTGCTCGACGAGAACGATCGTGTGATCGCCGAAGGCAAGCGTCCGGCCACGTACGAAAACCTGCTGCTCGGTATCACCAAGGCGTCGCTGTCCACCGACAGCTTCATCTCGGCGGCATCGTTCCAGGAAACCACCCGCGTGCTGACCGAAGCCGCGATCATGGGCAAGACCGACGACCTGCGTGGTCTGAAGGAAAACGTGATCGTTGGCCGACTGATCCCCGCTGGTACTGGTCTGGCCTACCACCGCGCCCGCAAGGCGCGCGAGGCGGCCGAGCGCGAACGCGCCCAGGCGATCTCCGACGAAGAGCAGTCGCTCTTCATCGAGCCGCCGGTGGTGCCGGCGACGACCGAAGGCGAGGGCGACGCGGTCTAAGACTGCCAGCCTGAACCTGCAGCAAGCTGCATGAAGATGCCCGGCCCAGGCGGCCGGGCATTTTTTTGCCTGCTTCTATATTTCGGATTTTGTTTCGCTGTGCATTGTTTCGACATCGTTATTCGTCACATGCATTCTTGCCGGCAAATACACTGGCGCCGCGCCGGCCGAAAGGTTTCAGGGAACATTCGTCACGCTACGAAGCAGTTGGCCGCCCCCTTGGTGGTATGGTTACGCCTTTCGCGGTCCCACCCTCTTTTTTAAGCTGTAGATATGTCGCGCGCCCTGGCGATCCTCAAGGATGTTTTCGGCTACCACGCCTTCCGCGGCCGGCAGGCGGAGATCATCGACCACGTGGCGGACGGTGGCGATTGCCTGGTGCTGATGCCCACCGGCGGTGGCAAGTCGCTGTGCTACCAGATTCCCGCGCTGATGCGGCAGCGGGCAGGCCAGGGGGTCGGCATCGTGGTGTCCCCGCTGATCGCGCTGATGCAGGACCAGGTCGCTGCCCTGTCGGAGGCTGGCGTCCGCGCGGCCGTGCTGAACTCGACGCTCAGCGGCGCCGAGGCTTCAGCGGTGGAGCGCGACCTGCTCGCCGGCAGGCTCGAAATCCTCTACGTGGCGCCCGAGCGGCTGATGACGCCGCGCTTCCAGGACCTGCTCGAGCGTACCCGTATCGGCGTGTTCGCCATCGATGAGGCGCACTGTGTGTCGCAGTGGGGGCATGATTTCCGCCCCGAGTACATCCAGCTCTCGGTGCTGCACGAACGCTTCCCGCAGGTGCCGCGCATTGCGCTGACGGCTACCGCGGATTCGGTCACGCGCGAGGAAATCGTCGAGCGGCTGGCGCTGCACGATGCGCGCGTTTTCATCTCCAGCTTCGACCGCCCGAATATCCGCTATCGCATCGTCGAGAAGGACAATGCGCGCCAGCAGCTGCTGGCCTTTATCAAGGCCGAGCACCTGGCCGCCGACGGCACCCACGACAGCGGCATCGTCTATTGCCTGTCGCGCAAGAAGGTGGAGGACACGGCCAGCTATCTCAGCGGCCAGGGAATCAACGCGCTGCCGTACCATGCCGGTATGGATGCGGGCGTGCGCCAGCACCACCAGGCCCGTTTTCGCGAAGAAGAGGGCGTGATCATGGTGGCAACCATCGCTTTCGGCATGGGCATCGACAAGCCCGACGTGCGATTCGTGGCCCACCTGGACCTGCCCAAGAGCATGGAAGGCTACTACCAGGAGACCGGCCGCGCCGGTCGTGACGGGTTGCCGGCCAACGCATGGATGGCCTATGGCCTCGGTGACGTGGTCCAGCAAAAACGCATGATCGACGAGTCCGAGGCGGATGAAGCGCACAAGCGCGTCTCGTCCGCCAAGCTCGATGCCCTGCTCGGACTGTGCGAGACGGCGGGATGCCGGCGCGTCCGCATCCTGGGGTATTTCGACGAGGCCAGCGCCCCTTGCGGCAATTGCGACACTTGCCTGGAGCCGCCCGCGACGTGGGATGGGACGCGCGAGGCGCAGATGGCGCTGTCGTGCGTCTACCGCACCGCGCAGGCCAGCCGCATCCATTTCGGCGCCACTCACATGATTGACGTGCTGCGCGGCAATGCATCGGAAAAAATCCGGCAGTGGGGGCACGACAAGGTGTCCACCTTTGGCATCGGTGCGGACCGGACGGTATCCGAATGGCACGCCATCTTCCGTCAACTGATCGCGCACGGACTGCTGATGATCGACCACGGCGGCCACGGCGCGCTACTGCTGGGCGAGTCCGCACGCGCGGTGCTCAAGGGCGAGATGCAGATTACGCTGCGCCGCCAGGCCAGCAAGCCAGCCAAGAGCGGCGAGCGGGCGGTGCGCGGCACCGGCACCCGGACAGACCATACCGCCGGCATGGACGCCGAGGCGCTGGCCAACTGGGAGGCGCTGCGCAAGTGGCGGACCGAGACGGCGCGGGAGCACGGCGTGCCGGCCTATGTGATCTTCCACGACGCCACACTGGCCGAACTGGCGCGCAGCGCACCGGAGTCGCTGACAGCAATGGCCGAAGTGCCTGGCATCGGTGCCGCCAAACTTGAGCGCTATGGCGACGCCATCCTCGAAACGCTGGGTGCCGTATCCGACTTCTGATGTCCGGTTGCGCATCAAGCGGCAAGCGTTAGAAGCTGCTTGACCGTTTACGTCTCCGCTGTTAGCATGGCAGATTCGAGTTTTTGGCTTTGGATTTCGCTCGCCTGTCAGATTTGTGGCCTTCGGTTCGCAATCGGCAAGCCCGCCAGGGGATCGTGTGATGCTCTGGTGGTGTGGTCGCAGCGGGATCCCAGGCGAGCTCGCGTTCTTTGGCCAGTCTGTTCCTCCACAGGTCCGTCTCAAGAGCGCTCGCTCACCTTTCCCGCCCAAAACCCGTCGTTGCCTCTTCGGCCCATTGCTTGTGGCCCCAGGGGTGTTTTTCCGTAAAACCAAGCTGGATTGAACAATGCCAACTATCAACCAACTGGTTCGCAAGCCGCGCGTCTCTGAAGTCGTCAAGAGCAAGAGCCCGGCGCTTGAGAACTGCCCCCAGCGTCGCGGCGTGTGCACCCGTGTGTACACCACGACGCCGAAGAAGCCGAACTCGGCACTGCGTAAGGTCGCCAAGGTGCGCCTGACCAACGGTTTCGAGGTCATCTCGTACATCGGCGGTGAAGGCCACAACCTGCAAGAACACTCGGTCGTGCTGATCCGCGGCGGCCGTGTGAAGGACTTGCCGGGTGTGCGTTACCACATCGTCCGTGGCTCGCTGGACTTGCAAGGCGTGAAGGATCGTCGCCAGGCACGTTCGAAGTACGGCGCGAAGCGTCCGAAGGCTGCTTAAGGCTAACGCCAGGCAAGCCGGGCACGTAGCCCGAAGCAACAAACGATGGCCTGTGGCGGTTGCGTCATGGTGCTGTCACCAGGCGGCGGTAAAACGGAGCGTTTATGCGCCGTGCCGTCGAGTAAGTGGTCACCCGGCGAATTTGCCTGAATGAGAGGCAAGCTAGTTGGTGGCCGGAGAGCGGGAAATAGCCGCGCTCTCAACTGAATCTAAAGGAAAGAAGATGCCACGTCGTCGTGAAGTCCCCAAGCGGGATATCCTGCCCGATCCGAAGTTCGGTAACGTTGAAGTTGCCAAGTTCATGAACGTCCTGATGCTGGACGGCAAGAAGTCGGTTGCCGAACGTATCGTTTATGGCGCGTTCGACCAGATCGAAAAGAAGGCAGGCAAGGCCCCCGTAGAAGTGTTTTCCGTTGCCATCAACAACGTGAAGCCGGTGGTCGAAGTGAAGAGCCGTCGCGTGGGCGGCGCCAACTATCAGGTTCCGGTCGAAGTCCGTCCGTCGCGTCGTTTGGCATTGGCGATGCGTTGGTTGCGCGAGGCCGCGAAAAAACGCAGCGAGAAGTCGATGGCGCTGCGCCTGGCGGGTGAACTGCTGGAAGCATCGGAAGGCCGCGGCGGCGCGATGAAGAAGCGCGACGAAGTGCACCGCATGGCCGAAGCCAACAAGGCGTTCTCGCACTTCCGCTTCTAAAGCGCGCGAGTTACGCGGTTGGTTGCCGGGCGGGCTGTGTAATGACACGCTCGCCCGTTTGTGTTACGGGCGTTGGCAATGAGATGCCGGCGTCTCACGGACGAATAGAGGATTAAAGTGGCTCGTAAGACTCCCATTGAGCGCTACCGTAATATCGGTATCTCGGCTCACATTGACGCGGGTAAAACCACCACGACCGAGCGGATCCTGTTCTACACCGGTGTGAACCACAAGATCGGTGAAGTGCATGATGGCGCCGCCACGATGGACTGGATGGAGCAGGAACAGGAGCGTGGCATCACGATCACCTCCGCTGCCACCACCGCCTTCTGGAAGGGCATGGCCGGCAATTACCCGGAACACCGCATCAACATCATCGACACCCCGGGCCACGTGGACTTCACCATCGAGGTGGAGCGTTCCATGCGCGTGCTGGACGGCGCTTGCATGGTCTACTGCGCAGTGGGTGGCGTGCAGCCCCAGTCGGAAACCGTGTGGCGTCAGGCCAATAAGTACGGCGTTCCGCGCCTGGCCTTCGTCAACAAGATGGACCGTACCGGCGCGAACTTCTTCAAGGTCTACGACCAGCTGAAGACCCGCCTGAAGGCCAGCCCGGTTCCCGTCGTTGTGCCTATCGGCGCCGAAGACACCTTCAAGGGTGTGGTCGACCTGATCAAGATGAAAGCGATCATCTGGGACGAAGCCAGCCAGGGCACCAAGTTCGACTACGTGGACATCCCGGCCGAACTGGCCGACTCGTGCAATGAATGGCGCGAGAAGATGGTTGAGGCAGCTGCCGAGTCCAACGAAGACCTGATGAACAAGTATCTGGAAGAGGGCGAACTGTCCGAAGCCGAGATCATCAAGGGCCTGCGTGACCGTACCATCGCCTGCGAAATCCAGCCGATGCTGTGCGGCACCGCGTTCAAGAACAAGGGCGTGCAGCGCATGCTGGACGCCGTGATCGACTTCCTGCCGTCGCCGGTCGACATTCCGCCGGTCACCGGCGTGGACGACGACGACAAGGAAACGTCGCGCCGTGCCGCGGACGACGAAAAGTTCTCCGCGCTGGCGTTCAAGATCATGACCGACCCGTTCGTCGGCCAGCTGATCTTCTTCCGCGTGTACTCGGGCAAGGTCAATTCGGGCGACACCATCTACAACCCGGTCAAGAGCAAGAAGGAACGCCTGGGCCGGATTCTGCAGATGCACGCCAACCAGCGCGAAGAAATCAAGGAAGTGCTGGCAGGCGACATCGCCGCTGCGGTAGGCCTGAAAGAAGCCACCACGGGCGACACGCTGTGCGATCCGGACCACATCATCATCTTGGAGCGCATGGTGTTCCCGGAGCCGGTGATTTCGCAGGCCGTCGAGCCGAAGACCAAGGCTGACCAGGAAAAGATGGGCATCGCCCTGAACCGCCTGGCACAGGAAGATCCGTCGTTCCGCGTCAAGACCGACGAAGAATCCGGCCAGACCATCATTTCGGGCATGGGCGAGCTCCACCTGGAAATTCTGGTCGACCGCATGAAGCGCGAATTCGGCGTGGAAGCCACCGTGGGCAAGCCCCAGGTTGCCTACCGCGAAACCATCCGCAAGGTCTGCGAAGAAGTCGAAGGCAAGTTCGTCAAGCAGTCGGGCGGCCGTGGCCAGTACGGTCACGTGGTGCTCAAGCTCGAGCCGCAGGAACCGGGCAAGGGCTACGAGTTCGTCGACGCCATCAAGGGCGGCGTGGTGCCGCGCGAGTACATCCCCGCGGTGGACAAGGGCATTACCGAAACCCTGAACGCCGGCGTGCTGGCAGGTTTCCCGGTGGTCGACGTCAAGGTCACGCTGTTCTTCGGTTCGTACCACGATGTGGACTCGAACGAAAACGCGTTCAAGATGGCCGGCTCCATGGGCTTCAAGGAAGGCATGCGCCGCGCCAGCCCGGTGCTGCTCGAGCCGATGATGGCCGTGGAAGTGGAAACGCCGGAAGACTTCATGGGTAACGTGATGGGCGACCTGTCGTCACGTCGCGGCATTATCCAGGGCATGGACGACATGGTCGGCGGCGGCAAGATCCTGCGCGCGGAAGTTCCGCTGGCAGAGATGTTCGGCTACTCGACCTCGCTGCGTTCGGCCACGCAAGGCCGCGCTACGTACACGATGGAGTTCAAGCACTACGCTGAAGCTCCGAAGAACGTAGCCGACGCCGTGATCACGGCTCGCGGCAAGTAAGTAAAAGATCCGCCGCCGCGCGCTGTGCGCGGCGGCACTATGAACACGACATACTGGTTTCGATTAGGAGCTGAAAAATGGCAAAGGAAAAGTTCGA
>JYOD01000197.1 GCA_000955785.1 Burkholderiaceae bacterium 16 | reverse complement strand
TGAGCCCGGCGCCAAGACGATCTGGATCGGCATGCAACGAACCATGGACGCCGCGCTCACCATTCAGGCACTGCGGGAAGAGTCATGAGTTCTGTATAAGGAGATGGCTCTTGCGGGGTAATAAGAAGCAGGACATTCGGAGCGAAGAGAACGGCGGCTACCGTCTGGAGCGAGCGTACGGCGCATTCATGCGCAGTATTCCTCTGCCGGATGGTGTCGACGTGGATCACGTTGATGGGAAATTCGAAAGAGGACTATTGACACTACGCCTACCCAAGACTGGCTCATCGCAGCCTGCGGTCAGGAAGATCAAAGTTAAGTGAGACGATCCGGATGGAGACTTCAATGGAATTCGATTCTGAATGGCTAACGCTGGGCAAACATCGGGTGCGACTTAGGTGTGCCCGCGGTTTCCCTACCGACAGAACGCGGAGCATGGCGGAGCTGGCCAAAATTGCGACGATCGAGAATAACTTGAGTGCGCGGGCCCGCTTGGTGGAGGTCACGGCAGAAGGCGGGAAGACCTATACGATCAGTGTCGGCACGACCTTCGCGAAAGACCGAGAAGCGGCGCCCCACCTAGAGTTGGCACTGGCCACGATGTTCGGACTGGCGCCCGACCAAGTCAACGTGGAGGTCGAGGTGGTCAGTCAAACGGAGGTGGACACGCACTTCGGCATGTATGAGCGGATGCTGGCCGAAAAGCTTGGCATTGTGCCGCCAATCCAGTGAAGCGCCGGGCACGTTGGCCGAGCCAATGGCGCTTTCGATGCCGATCCTGGCACTCGGCGCGCTACCCGCTGCGCGCCGAGAGGATTTGTCGCTTGGTGCGGCGACGGCGTGCGCCATGCGATCCTAACAACTCAGCGGGGATGTCTAGCGCATCCCCGCCACATCACGTCAAGAGCTCGGAAGGTCTTGCAGCCAACGCTCGGCCTGAGCGAAACCGACAACGCGCTTGCAGGCCTCGGCGCCATCGATCGATCGAGACTCGGCTACGCTAGCCGGTCGAACCCTTCCCGCCGACGCTGTCGTGCTTCTCGAGTCTAGATAGACATCGGCGGCCTGGTCGAGACGACTGCCAACTACATTTGGCCGCTCGCTCATCCACTCGGACGGAGCCCGGCTTACCTTGCGGCTTTGGTTCGCGGCGGAACGGGGCTTGTCGAGAGCCCCATGCGACCTATACTCATCGCACCAACGGTCTGCGGGTCCCGGGCGTAGTCATTTAATCGGCCAGCCTCCTCCTTCATCGGGCTCTGGTAGCCGGCGGCCCGCGTACCAAATCGCTGCCGGTACAGCGCGTCAGGGATACCATCACAGCAGCGCCAGATCTAGCCCATTCAAGGGTCCACAATGGCTCCTGTCGGACCTCCCGTTCACTTCCCCTCGGTGGGCAGCCAGGCTCTTCGGCGCTGACGGAGGACCGCCTCTCAAAATATCGGATAATTGGCTACCGATGGCATCCCTCCATCGCAGGAGCAAGTGTTCATCGCGTTGCCACTTAGCCCCCGCTTTGGCGCGCTCTCCTCATACTCATCCGGCACCATCAGTTCGGCCATTGGCTCCCTGCGCCTCTCCGTAATGCCACCCAATACATGACCCGAAGTTCCGACGATAATTCAGCCTCCTCAATCCGGCATCCAGTCGAGAAGCCGCTCAAGTCAATGCCAACTTCCACCGCCGCGGCAAGACAGATCACCATCCGCCTCGGGCACGCTGAACGCATCTCCGCGCGATAGAGTGAGAGTAGCGGGGCCTGGTAGCCAATGCCGTGACGTCTGGACAGACGCCGTGCCTGCCGTGCGGTGGCACCGCGCCAGTCACGCATCTCGCGCAGGATGTCGCCAAGGCGGTCGATCAACCGGTCTTCGCTGCCGATGCGATGCCGGACATGAGTCTTCTGCCCCGCCACCGCCGGGCGCTCACGGATACCCCGAGTGTGGAGAGCAGGCTGGTCGGACCACCGAAACACATCCACGGGCGCGCTCACGCCGGAACGTCGCCGGGCCAGAAAGCGCCGGAGCTTGCTCGTTGCCTGAGGAGGAACTTTTGGATCTTGCCGGTCGACGTCCTGGGAAGGTGGTCGATGACCACCTTCTTCGGCGCCTTGAAGTGCGCCAAGTGGGCGCGGCAATGTTCGATCAGTTCTCGCTCGCCGACCGTCGCGCCATCGACGACTTCGACAAAGGCGCATGGCGTCTCCCCCCAACGCTCGTCCGGCTGCGCGACGACGGCTGCCACGCGCACCGCAGGGTGCCGGTAGAGCACCTCCTCCACCTCCAGCGAGTTGATATTCTCTCCGCCCGAAATGATGACGTCCTTGGAACGGTCCCGGATCTGTACATAGCCATCCGGGCAGACGACTGCGAGGTCACCCGAGTGGAACCAGCCACCGGCAAAAGCTTCCGCCGTGGCCTCGGGGTTCTTCAAGTAGCCCTTCATCGTCATGTTGCCGCGGAACATGACTTCGCCGATCGTCTTCCCGTCCCGCGGCACCGGTACAAGGCTTTCGGGATGCAGAACGTCCATGCCTTCCTGCGCGGTGTAGCGAACGCCCTGCCGTCCTTTACGTTCCGCCAGTGCCCCGATGCAGAGGTCGTCCCATTCGGGCTGCTCCACGCAAACCGCCGCGGGGCCGTAGACCTCGGTCAGCCCGTAGATCTGGGTGATCCTGATCCCCATGCGCAGCAGCCCCTCGATCACCGGCAGCGGCGGCGCCGCGCCGCCGATGAGTCCGTGGACCGGATGGTCGATGCCCGCCTTCCACGCTTCGGGTGCGTGGGCAAGCATCGCATGCACGATCGGCGCCCCGCAGTAGTGGGTGACCTGGTGCTCGCGAATCGCATCGAGCACGGCCGCAGCATCCACCCGCCGCAGGCAGATGCTGACACCGGCGTCGGCCGCCAGCGTCCAGGCGAAGCACCAGCCATTGCAATGGAACAGCGGCAGCGTCCACAGGAAGACGGCGTGCCGGGGCATGCTCCAGTCGATCATGTTCGACAGCGCAGCCAGATAGGCGCCGCGATGGTGATAGACCACGCCCTTTGGGTTGCCCGTGGTGCCGGAGGTGTAGTTGAGGGCGATGGCCTGCCATTCGTCGGCCGGCTCGCCGCCCTCCCAGTGCGGATCTCCCCCGGCCAGGAAGTCTTCGTATTCGAGCTCCGCCATCCTGCGGCCCCCTTCGACTGCTGGGTCGACGATGTCGATCACCAGCGGCTTGTCGTCGAGCAGCGCCAGTGCGGCTTCAACCACGTCCGCGTACTCCGTGTCCGTGACCAGCACCTTCGCATCCGCGTGCCTGAGCATGAAGGCGATGGCGGCCGCGTCCAGGCGCACGTTCAGCGTGTTCAGCATGGCGCCGCTCATGGGCACGCCGAAATGCATCTCCAGCATCTCCGGCGTGTTGGCGGCCATCACGGCCACCGTATCGCCAGTCCTGACGCCGGCCGCGACCAGCGCCGACGCGAGGCGGCGGCTGCGCTCCAACATGGCCCGCCAGCTCGTGCGTCGCTCGCCGTAGACGATGGCCGTGCGCTCGGGGTAGACCTCCGCCGTCCTGCGCAGGAAGGAGATCGGCGAAAGGGGCACGAAGTTGACCGGCTTGCGCTCCAGTCCATCCGCGCTGTGTTTGACGTGTTCCATGGATTGCCTCACTGGCTGCAGCCATGCGTCAGCGCATCACGTCGCGGGAAATGATCATCCGCTGGATCTCGGAGGTCCCCTCAACGATCTCGAGCACCTTGGCATCCCCGAATGCGCGCGATACCGCGTACTCCGTCATGATCCCGTTGCCGCCGTGGATCTGCACGGCCTGGTGGGCTGCCTCCATGGCCTTCTCGGTCGCGAAAAGCTTTGCCATCGAGGCCTGCCGATCGTAGGGCCGGCCCTCGTCCTTGGCCACTGCGGCTTCGTAGAGCATCAGGCGGGCAGCGTGCGCGTGGGTCGCCATGTCGGCCAGCTTGAACTGCAGCGACTGGAACTGGTTGAGCGTCTTGCCGAACGCTGTGCGCTCGCTCATGTAGCGGACGGAGCGTTCCAGCGAGCCCTGAAGGATGCCCAGGCCCAGCGTCCCGATCAGGATGCGGCCGGTACTTACCTGCGACAGGGTCTGCCTGAGGCCGGCCCCGACCTCGCCGAGCAGGTGGTCGGCGGGAATGGCGCAGTCCTCGAGGAACAGTTCGAATGTGGTCGATCCGCGCCAGCCGATCTTGTGCAGCTTCTTGCCATGGCTGAAGCCGGGCGTGCCGTTCGGCACGATGAAGTTGGAAATCTCCTTGCGGCCGTCGGGCCGGGTTCCCGTCACCGCCGCAATGACGATCGGGCCGGTGATCTCGGAACCCGAGTTGCTGATGAAGGTCTTTGCGCCGCTAATGACCCAGCAGCCATCCTTCAGCACGGCGCGGGTCTGGATATTGGCGGCGTCGGAGCCGGCGTTCGGCTCTGTCAGCCCGATGCAGCCGACCTGCGCGCCCGTCAGGATCGGCCGCAGGAAGCGCGCCTTCTGGCCGTCGGTGCCATAGTTGTTGAGCAGGCTGGCCGCCGTCGAGTTGGCCATGATGGCCACCGCCACGGCGCAATCGACGCGGGCGATCTCTTCCAGCGCAATGGCGAAGCCAAGCCAGTCGCCGCCGCTGCCTCCCCAGGCTTCGGGGTACGGCAGCCCGATATAGCCCAGTTCGCCGGCCCGGCGCCAGATCTCGTAGGGAAAGCTCTCCTCTTCCCACAGCCGGTGGGCGACCGGTGCGACCTCTTCCTCGGCGAAGCGGCGCACCGCCTCGCGTATCATTTCGTGGTGTTCTGCGACGTAAGACATCGTCGTCCTCCTCAATACGATTCCTGCAGCATCGCCAGGTAGTCATCGACCGTGGCAGTGCGGGGATTGGTGGCGTGGCAGTGGTCCTTCTTGGCGGCGACCGCGATGTCCTCCAGCACGTCACGCGGCACGCCCATGGCGCCGAGACTGGCCGGCAGGCCGAGACGGGCGTTGAGTTCGCTGATAGCCAGAGCCGGGTCCGCGCCGGCGGGCAGGCCCATGGCCTGCACCAGTGCGGCCTGCTTGGCTTCGGTCGCCGGCTTGTTGAAGCGCAGCACTGCCGGCAGCAGCACGGCGTTCAGCGTGCCGTGGTGCAACGAGACGCCGGGCACCGCGCCCAGCGGGTGCGACAGGGCATGCACCGCGCCTAGCCCCTTCTGGAAGGCCAGCGCGCCTTCCATCGCGGCCATCATCATGTTCCAGCGCGCGTCGCGGTCGCGGCCGTCGGCGGTGGCCTTCTCGATATTGGCCATGCCGCGGCGCAGGCCGTCCAGCGCGATCGCCTCGGCGGGCGGGTTGATGGCCGGCGCCAGGAAGGTCTCGATGCAGTGGGCGATGGCGTCCATGCCGGTCGCGGCGGTCAGGGCCGGAGGCAAACCAAGCGTCAGTTCGGGGTCGCAGATGGCGAGCTTCGGCAGCAGGAACGGACTGAGCAGGCCGAGCTTGCGGCCGGACTCCATGACGATGACCGCGCCCCGGCCCACTTCGCTGCCGGTACCCGCAGTCGTCGGAATGGCCACCAGCGGGACGACCCGGCTGGTGATCAGGCTCGCGCCGCCCTCCACCGCCGCGTATGTCTGCAGCGGTGCAGGGTGGGTGGCCAGCAGCGCGGTGGCCTTGCCCAGGTCGATGGGCGACCCGCCGCCCACGGCCACGATGCCGTCGCAGCCATTGCCGAGGTAGAGGCCGGCCGCGGCTGACACGGCGGCTTCCGTCGGGTTGGGTGGGGTGTCCTCGAATACGGTGGGCGTGCAGTCCGGGCCCAGGGCGTCGAGTACCTTGTCGACGATACCGGCGGCGCGGATGCCGCGGTCGGTGATGATTAGCGGACGCTGGATGCCCAGGCGCCGCAACTCGGCCCCCAGCATCCGGATCGCGCCGAAGTCGATGTGAACGGTAGTCAGGTAGTTGATGACAGCCATGTTTTCCTCGTGAGTATGTTGATGCGTCAGGCGCGGAACAGCGTTGGGTCCATGCGCGGAAGCGGCTCCGCCACGCGCACCGGCGGGAAGGCCATCAGGTCCAGCACCTGCGACCTGACGTCAATACCGGGCGCAACCTCCTCCAGCACCAGGCCGTCGGGCGCCACCGAGAAGACCGCGCGCTCGGTGATGACCTTGGCCTCCTGGCCGCGCTCGGCCACGTTGCGCCCGAGCGGATAGGTGATCTCGTCCACGCGCTCGACGAACTTGCGCACGCTCCCCTCGCGCCCGACCGACAGGAAGCCGTCGGTGGTGTCGGCGGCGAGGCCGCCGGTGGTGAAGGTGCCGGTGAACAGCAGCTTGCGCGCGTTGTAGGCGATGTCGATAAAGCCGCCCGGCCCCGGATTGGCCGCGCCGAAGCGGCTGACGTTGATGTTCCCGGCCCGGTCGAACTGGGCAAAGGCCAGCGCCGCCATCGGGCAGTTGCCGCCGTCGATGAAGTCGAACTGCGACGGGCCATCGATCAAGGCCTCCGGATACTTGTTGGCGGAGAATTGCCAGCCGCTCATCACGACGCCGCCGAAGGGACCGTGCTCGGTAGTGAAGCTGTAGCGCCGCAGGCCGCCGTCGGCGAATAGGCCGTCTTCCATCATCACCGTGGGCACGTCGGACGAAGCGCCGAAGCCGAAGATGCTGACCTCGCCGGGCCTGACCTCCCCGGCCGCGCGCCGGGCGATCACCTTGTCGGCGCCCGGCGGCAGGCGGTCCGAGGTGCGGCCGTCGAAAAGCTGGCCGCCGAGATAGGCATCGTCGTACCGGACGTTGGTGGTCATCATGGCGTCGGGTTCCACGACGACGCGATCCACCAGCACGCCGGGAATCCGCACAGCATGGGCCGGCCGGGCGTGGCGCGGCACCAGCTTGCGCACCTGTGCGATCACCGTGCCGCCCGACGCCTTCACAGCCAGCGCCATGGCCAGCGCGCACGACGTGATCGGCTCGTCCTCGAAGCTCAGGTTGCCGTGCTCGTCGGCGCTGGTGGCACGCAGGAACGCCACGTCGAGCGGCCAGCTTGGATAGAACAGGTATTCCTTGCCGTCCAACTCCTGCACCCGCACCAGGTCATCGGTGGCGCGCGCCGTGTACTTGCCGCCCTGCTGGCGCGGGTCGATGTAGGAGCCGAGGCCGATGCGGGTCAGGTAGCCGGGGCTGCGCCGGGCGACTTCGCGCAGCCAGTGCATGGTGGCGCCGATCGGCCAACAGTAGGCTTCCACCCGGTTCTCGCGGATCAGGCGCATGAATTCCGGGCGCTTGCCGGTGGCCGGATTTACCGCATTGGTGAAGTTGCCGGACACGATCCGCTTCATCAGCCCTTCGACGGCAACGTGATCCATGCCGCGGATGCCCATACCGTCGCCGACACTGACCGGGAAGTAGAACGTCAGGTCACGGGGCGACCCCGTCTCCTGGAAGCGTTGCGCCAGCGCCTTGAACAGGGCGTCCGGCGTCAGCCAGCCGATTACGCCGACGCTGCCCACGCTCTGGCCGGGCCGGATGTCCGAAACGGCCTGCGCCGCAGTGCAGATCTTGCTCATGCGATCCCTCACATTTCTCGCTGCTCGCAGCCCGTGCTCAGGCCTGGAAATGGATGATGTGGGTGCCGACGCAGACCGTCTCGCCCCGCTGGTTGAGCAGAGTCGCCTCGGCCCACAGGCGCTTCTTCTCGTCGTCGGCGCGGGCGATGCGGTAGTTCACGGTGAGGGTGTCGCCGATGCGCACGGGCTTGGTGAAGCGCACATTGTCGTAGCCGTAGGAGACGGCCGGGCGCTGGATCATGTCGAGATACTTGGTCACGGCGCCGGCGATGAAGCCGACCATCATGGCGCCCTGCGCGATGCGGCCGCCGAAGCCCATGCGCTTGCAGTACTCATCGTCCATGTGGTTGGGGTGGTTGTCACCGCTGATGCCGGCGAAGGCGTAGATGTCGTACTCGCCGAGGGTGCGGGTGTAGCTGGTGTGCGTGCCAATGAGGGTGGACACGGCGCCTTCGTGCGGGATCTTGATGTCGGACATGTGGGTTCTCCGGAAGTGGGTTGGGTTCAGACCTGGGGGGCGCCTACCGTGCCCGCGAGGATGAGCAGGGATTCGAGGAGAAAGTAGTCGCCCCAGACCAGTTCGTTGTCCATGGCGACGCCATTGCGCTTGTTGAAGCACCCGCCGGTGAGGATGCCAGGCTGCCGTATATCGCCTGGGCCGACCGGGGTCAGGAAGCGGGTCACGAGTTGCTCGATGCTGTCGACGGCGGCCTGGCGGTAGACCGCCGCGCGCTCCGGGATGAGCGCGGCCAGTTTGAGCAGGCTGGCGGCGGCGATAGCGGTGGCCGAGGTGTCGCGGTTGGTGTGCGGGATAGCGGGATCGTCGAAATCCCAGAAGGCCACGCGGTCGGCGGGCAGGTGCGCGACCCACCAGTCGGCCACGCGGATCGCGTCGGACGCGAACGCCTGCTCGCCGCACGACAGCGCCTGCGCGAGGCCGATCATGCCCCACGCCTGGGCGCGGGCCCAGGTGCTGCCGTCATGGATGCCCTTGTGCGTGTAGCGCTTCACGAGCGAGCCGTCGGCGGCGTTGAATGTGGCGGACTGGCAGACCGAGCCATCCTCCCGCACGCACAGGGCGATGTGCTGGCGCAGGTGCTGGCGGCCGATCTCGCCCGTGCCGAGGGCGGCGTCGTGCCGCAGCAGCAGCGCCACGGTGCCCGGAATCGCATCGATGTTGGCCTCGCTCGTCCCCACGCTGGAGGCCTCCTCGGCCTCGGTGCCGAGAGGGATCAGGCGGGCCGCTTCGCTGTACATCTCCGCCAAGCCGCGCGTGCCGTCGAGCGCGAGCCCCGCGGCCTGCGAATCGGCCAGCAGCGAGCCGCCGAGTTGCGCGCCGTACCAGAAGAGGAATCCCTTGAACACCGACTTCGACGCCACGCGCGGCGCCAACCGTGCGGACCACATGCGGGCGCTGTCGCGGTACTTCTGCTCGCCGGTGCGCAGGGCAGCCAGCCACAGCATCCCGACCCAGAAGCCCCCAGTCCAGTCGCCGGCCGGCGAGCGTGTCCAGGTGTCGTCGGCCGGGTTGCCGTAGTGCGGAAAGCCCGCCTCGTCCTGCGCGATCGTCGCATCGATGCGCTGCAGGATGCGGCCGAGCGCGTCATCGACCAGTCTGGAATCCATATGGTTTGTCTCCATGCATACGTTGGCTTATCCGGTCTCCGGTGCCTGCCTTGCGGACTGGCAGGCTGGCGCGCGGAGCGGGTATGCATGGAATCGTAGGGATTGCGTAAATGGGTGTCCAATATATAATTAATCGCTCTTTGATACTCACAGGATATAGCGATGGACCTTCGCCACCTCCGGTACTTCATCGCCGTCGCCGAGGAACTCAACTTCACGCGGGCGGCCGAGCGCCTGCACATCGCCCAGCCGCCGCTGAGCCTGCAGATCCGCCAGCTCGAGGAGGAGATGGATGTGACGCTGCTGAACCGGACGCGCCGGCACGTGGAGCTGACCGAGGCGGGTCGCATTTTCCTGGCGCAGGCGCGGCAGATCCTGCGCGCTACCGAGAGTGCGGTCATCCAGGCGCAGCGCGCGCATCGCGGTGAGACTGGCCGGCTGACGGTCGGCTTCTTCGAGCACACGTCCTATACGCTGCTGCCGCCCATCCTGCGTGCCTACCGGGAGCGTTTTCCCTCCGTGGAAATCCTACTGCGCTGGTTTCCGGTCGTCGAACAGGCGGAGGCGCTGCGCCGGGGTGACGCGGATATCTCCTTCATGCGGCCGGTGCCCGACCTTGAGGACGTGACGTGGGAAACCATCCTCGAAGAGCCGTTCGTGCTGGCCGTGCCGGCAAGGCACCCGTTCGCGAACGCCGAGTCGATCTCGCTGAAGGATTGCGCGCAGGAGCCCTTCATCATGTACATGCCCGAGGTGGCGCCGGACTTCCACGCCATGAACATGCGCATGTGCGCGTCGGCGGGCTTCGTGCCGAAGGTCGCCTCGGAAGTGGGGCAGGTCTACACGCTGCTCGGCCTGGTCAGCTCCGGTGCGGGCATCGGCTTCGTGCCGGCGTCGGTCCGGCAGGTGAAGTTCGACCACGTGGTCTACAAGCCCATCGAAGGCCGGCAGCCGACCGTCGAGATCATGCTCGGCTATAGCCGGCGCACCCCGACGCCGCTGATGACGGCGTTCATCGAGACGGCGAAAAGCATGCTGTGAGGGTTCCCCCGGCCTCGCCCGCTGCAACATGGGCAAGGCGGAGGATGGCGCGGACGTTCAGTCGCGCCGGGAGGCCGGCAACAGGCAGCCGTCGACGTGGCGGTCGAGCGCCAGCGGGTTGCCGTCGGCCAGGGCGGCCGGCAACAGGCGGGATGGGAAGTTCTGATAGCACACGGGGCGCAGGAACCGCTCGATGGCGGCGCTGCCGACCGACGTGCTGCGCGCATCGGACGTGGCCGGGAACGGCCCGCCGTGGACCATGGCGTGACTCATTTCCACGCCGGTCGGGAAGCCGTTCACCAGGATACGGCCCGCCCGGTCTTCCAGCTGCGGCAGCAGTTCGGCCGCGAGGGCCTCGTCCGCCGGCGCCATCTGCAGCGTGGCGGTCAGTTGCCCCTCCAGCCCGTCGAGCACCGCCTCCATGTCCGCCGCCGAGCGGCACCTGACGATCAGCGAGCAGGGACCGAAGATCTCCTCACCCAGTTCCGGGAACGCCAGAAAGCTGGCCGCGTCGGTGGCGAACAGATGGGCCGTCGCCACGCACGCGCCGCTGCCGCTCTCGCCGGTGGCCACGGTTCGGACTGCCCCATGCGCCTGCAGGCGCGACACCCCGGCGGCGCAGGCGCGGCCGATGCCGGGGGTCAGCATCGTGCCCGCCGGCTTGCCTTGCACGGCCCGCCCGGCTTCGGCCTCGAAGCGGTCGCAGTCTTCCCCTTCCAGCGCGATCACCAGACCCGGGTTGGTGCAGAACTGGCCGACGCCCATCACGAGCGAATCGACGAATTCCCGCGCGATACCTTCGGCATGATCCACCAGCACATGTGGCAGCAGGAGCACCGGGTTGACGCTGCTCATCTCGGCAATAGACCGGAATCGGCACCGGCGTTGCCATCGCCTGCCGGAAGAGCGCAAGGCCACCGGCCCGGGAGCCGGTGAAGCCGACTGCCCGGATGGCGGGATGTCCGACGAGCGCCGGTCCGACTTCATTGCCGACGCCAAAGAGCAGCGAGAACGTTCCCTCCGGCAGCCCGTATTCGGCCACCGCCGCCTGGATGACACGGCCGACCAGTTCGGAAGTGCCGGGATGCGCGGGGTGTGCCTTGACGACCACCGGGCAGCCCGCCGCCAGCGCCGACGCCGTGTCGCCACCGGCCACCGAGAACGCCAGCGGGAAATTGCTGGCGCCGAAGACGGCCACCGGCCCTAGCGGGACGTTGCGCCGGCGCAGGTCCGGGCGCGGCAGCGGCGTGCGATCCGGCAAGGGCGTATCGAATGTCGCCCCATGCCTGTGCCCGGCCCGCACAACCCCGGCGAACATCCGCAACTGGCCCGCCGTGCGCGCCCGCTCGCCCTCCAGCCGCGCCCGCGGCAGGGCCGTCTCGGCCATGGCGCGCTCGATGAGGGCGTCGCCCAGCCCTTCGATGCCGAGGGCGATGGCCTCCAGGAAGCTGGCGCGAGTCTCGGGCGTCGTGTCGCGATACCTCGCAAAGCCGCTCGCAGCGAGGCGGCAGGCCCGGTCGACGTCGTCGGGGCGCCGGCGCCGCCGAACGCGGGTTCGATGTCGGCGGCAAGCGCTGGAGAAAAGGCCTTGAACGCGCCGGCGGTGCCGCTGACGCTGCCCTGCCCGATCAACATGTGTCCGGTGATCTTCATGACGCCTTCTTCCCAACGAGCGGGCAGCCGCCCTCTTCCATCGGCCGGAACGCCTCGTTGGCGGGAATGGTGGCAATGAGCTTGTAGAAGTCGCCCGCGTACTTCGATTCCGACGGCTTCTTCACCTCGAACAGATAGAGCGGGTGGATCTTGCGGCCGTCTTCGCGAATGCTGCCCTTGCCGAACAGCTTGTCGTCGGTGGGCATCGCCTTCATCTTCGCGACCACGGCGGCGCCGTCGCCGTCCGCCTTCATCGCCGCCACTGCCTTCAGGTAGTGGATCACCGCCGAGTACGTGCCCGCCTGTGCCATGGTCGGAAACTTGCCGTTGTTGGCGGCGGCGAATTCCTTGCCGAACTTGCGGTTCTCGTCGGTCATGTCCCAGTACCAGGTCTCGCTCAGCAACAGGCCCTGGGCGGCCTTGAGGCCGAGCGCCTGGACGTCGCTGCTGAAGACGAGCAGGCCCGCCAGCTTCTGGCCGCCGGCGGTCACGCCGAACTCGGCGGCCTGTTTGACCGCGCCGATGGTGTCGCCGCCAGCGTTGGCCAGGCCCACTACCTGCGCCTTCGAGGCCTGGGCCTGCAGCAGGTAGGAGGAGAAGTCGTTGCCCGGAAACGGATGCCGGATCTTGCCGAGGACCTTGCCGCCGTTCCTGACGACAACGGCCTCGGTGTCGCGTTCGAGCGAGTGGCCGAAGGCGTAGTCGGCAGTCACGAAGAACCAGCTCTTGCCGCCCGACTTGACAACCGCCTTGCCAGTCCCGTTCGCCAGCGCCCACGTGTCGTAGGCCCAGTGGATCGCATTGGGCGTGCAGGCCTTGCCGGTGAGGTCGGAGGTGCCGCCGCCGGTGACGATCATCACCTTGTTCTTCTCCTTGACGACCTGGTTGACCGCCAGGATGACCGACGAGGTCGGCACGTCGACGATGGCGTCCACCTTGTCCACGTCGAACCAGCGGCGGGCGATGCTCGCCCCGACGTCCGGCTTGTTCTGGTGGTCGGCGGCCACGATCTCCACCTTCAGGCCGTGCTTCTCGGGCGCGAAGTCCTGGACCGCCTTCTTCGCGGCCCAGACCGAGCCGGGACCAGCCAGCCCGGCATAAACGCCGGTCTGGTCGTTGAGCACGCCGATCCGGACCACGCCGTCCGTGATCTCGGCCTGCGCCGTCGAGGCTGCCAGCAGCGCGGCGAGCGAAAGCAGCTTGATGCGAGTGTTCATCCTGTGTCTCCTCTACTGTGGGGATATATATGGGGTGTTCCGTCCAGCGCCCGATTTCACGCCTTTCCTTCCACGCTCCCGCCATGCACGCCTGCTCCGACTGGCGTTTCGTCATGACTTGGTGCTGGCACGGCAGCGTGGCTCGGTGCGGGCCGGCCGCGGCGGTTGCCCGCGATGTTCTGGCACAACGCGTTCAACTCGCCGACGATGCCGCGGCGGAACGCCAGCACGCACACGACGAAGATGCTCCCCATGATCACGGTGATCATGGAACCGACCTTGTCGGCCAAGGCGTTCTGGATGGCGACCACGATGCCCGCGCCCACCACCGGGCCGAAGGCAGTGCCAAGGCCGCCCAGCAGCGTCATCAGCACGACTTCGCCGGAGGTGTGCCAGTGCGCGTCGGTCAGCGTGGCGAACTGGAAGACCAGGGTCTTGGTGGCCCCGGCAAGACCGGCAAGGCCCGCCGAGAGGACGAAAGCCAGCAGCTTGTAGCGCGCGACGTCGTAGCCCAGCGAGGTGGTGCGCGCCTCGTTCTCGCGGATCGCCTTCAGGATCTGGCCGAAGGGCGAATGGATGACGCGGTGGATCAGCCAGAAGGCGAACAAGAAGATCGCCAGCACGAAGTAGTACATGTGCAGGTCCGACGCCAGGTCGATCAGGCCGAACAACCTGCCTCGCGGAATGGCCTGCATGCCGTCCTCGCCGCCGGTGAACGGCGCCTGCAGGAACAGGAAGTAGACCATCTGGGCCAAGGCCAGCGTGATCATCGAGAAGTAGATGCCCTGCCGGCGGATAGCGAGCGCCCCGACGACAAAGCCCGCGGCAGCCGAGACGGCCGTGCCGAGCAGCAGGCCGAGTTCCGGGGTCAGCCCCCAGGTCTTCATGCCGTAGCCCGATATATAGGCCGCCGTGCCGAGGAACGCCGCATGGCCGAACGACAGCAGGCCGGTATAGCCGAGCAGCAGGTTGAAGGCGCAGGCGAACAGGGCGAAGCACAGCACCTTCATCAGCATGACCGGATAGAGCACCGCCGGGGCACCCAGCGCTCCCAGCAGCAGGACGCCGTAGCTAAGACTTCTCATTTTCATACTCACCTCACTTTTCCTTGCCAAACAGGCCTGCGGGCCGAACCATCAGTACGATGACCATGATCACGAAGACCACGGTGGCCGACGCCTCTGGATAAAACACCTTGGTTAGTCCTTCGACCACGCCCAGCCCCAGCCCGGCGACGATCGCGCCAAGGATGGAACCCATGCCGCCGATCACCACCACCGCGAACACGACGATGATCAGGTTCGACCCCATCAGCGGACTGAGCTGCCCCGTCGGCGCCGCCAGCACGCCGGCCAGCCCGGCCAGGCCCACGCCGAACGCGTAGGTCAGCATCACCATCACCGGCACGTTGATGCCGAAGGCCTGGGTAATGCTCGGGTTCTCGGTGGCGGCGCGCAGGTAGGCGCCGAGGCGGGTCTTCTCGACCGTGAACCAGGTCAGCAGGCACACCGTAAGCGAGGCGCCGATGACCCACGCGCGGTATTTCGGCAGGAACATGAAGCCGAGGTTGAAGGCGCCGGCCATTTCGTCGGGAATCGAATAGGGCTGCCCCGAGACGCCGAATTGGTAGCGGAATAGGCCTTCGATAATGAGCGCCAGCCCGAAGGTGAGCAGCAGCCCGTACAGGTGGTCGAGCGTGTACAGCCACCGCAGCAGGCCGCGCTCGATGGTGATACCCGCCAGCCCGACCAACGCCGGCGCCGCCAGCAGCGACCACCAGTAGCTGATGCCGAGATACTCCAGGCCCGCCCAGGCGACGAAAGCGCCCACCATGAACAGCGCGCCGTGGGCAAAGTTGATGATGTTGAGCATGCCGAAGATCACGGCAAGCCCGAGGCTGAGAATCGCATAGAACGAGCCGTTCACCAGCCCGAGCACGAGTTGCCCCAACAGCCCCTGTAGCGGGACTCCCAGAATCGTTGTCATGTTGTCTCCTCCGCAGCGGCCTCAGACACCCAGGAGTTCCTGGAGCAGGTGCTGCTTCTCGTGAATCTCGTGCTGGTGGATCTCCGCGGCGATCTGGCCGTGCTCCACCACGTACATGCGGTCGGCCAGCGGCGCGGCGAACCGGAAGTTCTGCTCCACCAGCACGATCGTGTAGCCCTTCGCCTTCAGGTCGCGGATGACTTGGGCGAGCTTCTGCACGATCACCGGCGCCAGTCCCTCGGAGATTTCATCCAGCAGCAGCAAGCGCGCCCCGGTGCGCAGGATGCGCGCCATCGCCAGCATCTGTTGCTCGCCGCCCGAGAGCCGCGTGCCCTGGCTATGCCGCCGCTCGTGGAGGTTGGGGAACATCGCGTAGATCTCGTCGAGGCTCATCCCGCCGCCACCCACCTGCGGCGGCAGCAGAAGGTTCTCCTCGCACGAGAGGCTGGAATAGATCGCCCGCTCTTCCGGGCAAAAGCCGACGCCGAGACGTGCGATGCGATGGGCCGGCAAGCCGATTGCCTCGCGGCCGTCGATCATGACCGAGCCGGCGCGCCGCCCCGTCAGGCCCATGATGGCGCGCAGGGTGGTGGTACGGCCTGCCCCGTTGCGGCCGAGCAGGGTCACGCACTCTCCCTCGTTCACCAGCAAGTCGATGCCGTGCAGGATGTGCGATTCGCCGTAGAAGGCATGGAGGTCGGTGACCCGCAGGTATTCCGTCGCCATGATCAGTGCCCTCCCGGCGCAGCGAGCGCGGCATCGGCGCTGCCCATATAGGCTTCGATGACCTGCGGGTTGGCGGAGACTTCCGCGTATGTGCCCTCGGCCAGTACGCTGCCGCGCGCCAGTACCGTGATGGCGTCGCAGATGCCGGAAACCACTTTCATGTTGTGCTCCACCATCAAGATGCTGCGATTGGCCGAGACCTGCTTGATGAGCTGCATGACGCGGTCAACGTCCTCGTGGCCCATGCCCTGCGTGGGCTCGTCGAGCAGCATCAACTCGGGGTCGAGGGCCAGCGTGGTGGCGATTTCCAGCGCGCGCTTGCGGCCGTAGGGCATCTCGGCGGTCGTCATGTCGGCGAAGTCCTCCAGTCCGACGTCGGCGAGCAATGCCATGGCCCTGTCGTCGAGCGATGCGAGGATTTTCGGCGAGCGCCAGAACTGGAAGGAGATCCCGAGCCTGCGCTGCAGCGGGATACGCACGTTCTCCAGCACGGTCAGGTGCGGAAACACCGCCGAGATCTGGAAGGAGCGCACCACGCCCCGGCGTGCGACCTGCGCCGGCTTCTCGCCGGTGATCTCAGCACCGTTGAAACGGATGGTGCCGCGCGTGGGATCCAGGAACTTGGTAAGGAGGTTGAAGCAGGTTGTCTTGCCTGCGCCGTTCGGACCGATCAGCGCGTGGATGTGCCCACGCCTGACCTTGAGACTGACGTCGTTTACGGCGACAAATCCCTTGAACTCCTTCCTCAGTCCGACGGTTTCAAGAATGAGATCGTTTGCCATGGTCATTTCCGCGCCCGTTGTTGGGTCTGCTGGAGAATATGGCCGCAGCTAGATCACGTCCAATATATTATTGGTCGGTTTTTGACACTTTCTGTGTATATATGTCGGAGGTGCGCAGCCAGGCGCGCGCCTCGCGAATTGTCGCGGACGTCGTCGATCAGGACACGATGGAACGCTCTAGCCCAGGCTGGCGCGCGGCGCCGGACGGAAGCGGCCTGGGTGCACGAGCTTGCACAAGGCCTCGACAAAGTAGAAATCGCCGATCATCGTGGCGACACCCCTTTCAAGGTGACGAAA
>JYOD01000196.1 GCA_000955785.1 Burkholderiaceae bacterium 16 | reverse complement strand
CCCGCCTTGGCACACTCCATGCGTTTGTACCTCCCGAGCGCAGAAACAATGCTCAAACCAACCAAACCCAAGTCCCAATCGCTCCCAAGGAGAACTGCCATGACTACCACCCTGACCATCAAGGACCTGTCCGTCACCGAAGAACTCGACGCCGGCGCCATGCGCGCCGTGCGCGGCGGCTTCCTGCCCTTCCTGCCCGTGTTCAGCACGGTCAAGGTCGACTCGACCTTCAACGCCTCGCAGCTGATCGGCCAGACGCAGAACGTCGTCAACATGAACGGCAATAACGCGGCCTTCGTCGACGACATCAAGTCCCATGTCCACTCGACACAGAACGCCCAAAACAACATCTATTGAGCCGCGGGCCACCGCCCAGGCTGAATTCGCAAACTACTGAATACCCGGAGAACTGCCATGACTACCACCCTCGCCATCAAGGACCTGTCCGTCACCGAAGAACTCGACGCCCGCGCCATGCGCGCCGTGCGCGGCGGCTTCGTGCCCTTCCTGCCCGTGTTCAGCGCGGTCAAGATTGACTCGACCTTCAACGCCGAGCAACTGATCGGCCAGACGCAGAACGTCACCAACATGAACGGCAACAACGCGGCCTTCGTCGACGACATCAAGTCGCATGTCCATTCGACGCAGAACGCCCAAAACAACATCTATCGTTGAACGGCCCGGCAAACGCGGAGGCGGCCCCGCCACCTCCGCTGCCAGGCAGCCACTCAAGAACATTTCAAGTCATCCAGTGAAACCAAGGAGAACCACCATGCCATCCATCATCGTGCGCGACCTCGCCCTGACCCAAGAACTCGACAGCAAGTCCATGACCGCGGTGCGCGGCGGCAACTCCTGGCTGCAAGGACTGGGCCCGGTGGCCAACGTCAATGTCAACGTCAACCAGAACATCGCCCAGCTGCAAAGCATCAACGTGAACACGCTCAACAACGTCGGCGTGATCGGCTCCGGCTTCGGCCCGCTGAGCATCGACGTCAACCCGTCGCAATGGGCCGCCACCCACGCCAAGGT
>JYOD01000195.1 GCA_000955785.1 Burkholderiaceae bacterium 16 | reverse complement strand
GCATGGAGTGTGCCAAGGCGGGCCAGGTCAGCGTGAATCGCCCGCAAAGGCAGACTGGGCTTGGGATCGATTTTTTTCGGGCACGAAAATGGCGTCAAAGCCTAGCGCGTGCGGGCCTGGATCTGGCGGGTGCAAACCAACACAACAACACCGTATGTTTGCTAGTACGAGACACGCTGGGCCCGTGCATCGGAGGTCGGACAGTATGTGCGCATTGTAAGTGGCTCATTGGCCTCTCGGAACAAGGCCTGATCTTGGCCCCCGCTTTGGCGCGCTCTCCCTGGTGGCGCCCAAGCGCCGGGCACCGGCGACGCGCCCAAAGGTCAAGCACCGGCCTGGCTGAGGGGGCGCCGGAGGTGTCGGATGAAATTTATCCACCTTGCAAGGGGACAAGCTTGTGGACAAGCAGCGCGGAGGCAAAGTGCCGAGGGTCTCCGCAGATTTGACTAAAATTTAAGCAACGAGGGCGGCCACGCCCTCGCGCCGGCGCGGATTCCCACAGCCAACCCTGAAGTCCAACGCGCCCACAAGACGGCACAGCGCGGTATCCGGGCCGCCCCAAATTTCTTCACCTACACAATGTCGATCGAAATCGAGCGCGCGGAAGCGATTACCTGGGTTCGCATCCAGATGGCCCAGCACGACCTGCAGGCCGCCGGCTGCTTTGCCGAGCCGGCGCCGACGCCATTGCCGGGGGCGGTGCGCTATCGCAACGCGCAGGGGCAGGGCTGGGACGGCCGCGGTGCCATGCCGGACTGGCTACAGCGGGCGATCCACGCCGGGCAGACGGTGGAGCATTTCCGGGTCGTGTCAACGACATAGCGTGTCAACGGATGCCACGGCAAAGGCCCAACATCAACCACGCAGGAGGCAGCATGCAGGAAGAGTTCGGGTACAAGGATGCGGCCGGTAGATGGGTCGCGGGGTTCGGGTCCCGTCGCGATGCCATCTCGGCGGCAGCGCAGGTGGGCATGACGCAGGTGGTTACCGCGGGCTTTAGCCCTGAGCCTCCGTCCTACTTCGCGCGGTTCGAAGCGACGAGGATTCTCGAGCGGATGCTCTCTGGCATGGCCTTGGGCGAGCACGAGGGAAAATTGATTGGCAGCGAGCAAGCCCAAGATGTGCTCGCCCCCATTCTCGCGGCAGCGATCGGTGATGGCTTTCCCGGCCGCGAGTCCCCAGAGTCATGGAAACTTCAACTGGATCTCATGAATCGGCTGGAAGCCGCGGTCGCCGCATGGCTGGAAGAGAATCACCTGGAGTTCGCGCCGCCTAAAGTCGTGGTGTACGGGTCGGAGCAACTCCACGTCGGTGGCACGAATCTGGATGTACCGCTTCGGTAGGCCTTTTTGGGGTAGCTTTAATTTCGGCGCAATTTACGGCGGTTCGCAAGCCCAGCAGCGATGCGAGGTTGAAAACGACGGCAATCGAAAACATGAAAGGCTAGCACCCCTGTTAGTCGCCGCGGCGGCCGAATAGGGCGATAATGACGATTCGGGCCATCCCTCAGCTTGATCATGAAAATCCTGTTTCTTGTGCGGCATGCCAAATCGAGTCGCGACGATCCGTCCTTGCCCGATCGGCAGCGCCAGTTAGACGATCGCGGCCGCAATGACGCGTCCAAGATGGGCAAGCGCCTGACTGATCGCGGGGTCGATCCCGATCTACTCATGTCGAGCCCGGCGCTGCGTGCGCTGACCACAGCGCAACTCATCGCCGATGAGATCGGTTACAAGCGCAAGGACATCGTCGTCGATGAACGCCTCTACGCCAGCAACTCGGACAACTTGCTTGCCGTAATCTGCGCACTCGACGACAGGCTAGACCGCGTGATGCTCTTCGGCCACAATCCCGAGTTCACCGACCTCGCGCATCGGCTATCGAGCACGATCATAGACATGCCCACATGCGCCATCGCGGAGTTTTGCTTCGACGCAAAGGCGTGGGCGGATGTCGCGGAGATCGGCCCGGCGAAGGTGAGGGTGGACGCACCGAAGAGATAGTTCAGACTTCGCCGATGTGTAGCGCCGGGCCCAGCTTCATCGGCGCCGCCGGCTGCCATGCCTGAGGCCTCGCCACCTTCGTTGCCCAATGCGGGCCCCACGGCGGCCGCTGCTGGTCGCCAGCAGGGCACAGTGGTCAGGTCACTTTATTCGAGTCGCACGCCCCCCAACGCATTGGCAAGCGGTTCGAGAAAGAGACACGCACGGCAAACTGACAAAAGCTGGCCGCCGGCGAGTTGCGCAACGGCATGGCTACGCGAATCGAGGCCGACGTGCAGCGCATCGCCAAAGGCCTTGTCCGCCCAGCGCGCAGAACACCGACGCACCGAAGCAAGCCAGCGCAGCGCCGCTACACGGCTTGAAAAGGCGGCAGTGTGTACACTACTGTGCTATTTTTTTGTTTGGCCCATGACGATCACTATCAACGAAGACCTCCGTGCCTATATCGATCCACTTACAGAAGACGAATACGCGGCATTAAAACGCAGCTTACTCTCGGAAGGGTGCCGCGATGCACTGGTATTGTGGGGCAATCTCCTGGTGGACGGACACAACCGCTACAGCATCTGCCAGGAGCACGGAATCCCTTTCAATACGGTACAAAACCAGACGTTCCAGTCCATGGACGATGTGCACCTGTGGATGATCGACAATCACCTCGGGCGGCGCAGCGTATCGGATTTCCAACGAGGCGTACTTGCACTGCGGAAGAAGGAAATCGTATCCGCGCGTCTGGTACAAGCGCAGCATTGTTCTGCAAAACCTGCCGGGGCTAAAGTCGCCACGCAATCCGGGGCCGATCCAGTGTTGACTCGCGAGGCTGTTGCGCGCACAGCGCGGGTGAGCAGTGCGACGCTTGGCCAGATCGAGAAAATCCAGAAGACGGCTGCGCCAGAGTTGGTCAGCGCAGTAAAGGCGGGCGTAATTTCTATTAATGCCGCAGCTGCCGTAGCCTCCTTGCCTGGCGAGAAGCAAGTAGCGGCTGTTGCTGGCGGCAAGAAGGAACTGCGCGAGGTGGCGAGACAGGTGCGCGAGGCCCGCGTGCCACCCAAGCCTGAACCGGCGCCCCCAGCCAGCGACGCCACACCCGATCAAGTTGCAATTCATCGCCTGACGCTATTGGTTACACAGCTCACAGAAGAGCGCGATCAGTTGAAAAAGAAGGTGCAGCACTTGACCGTTGCACTTGCAGAGGCCCGTGGTGGGCAATAGCTTGCTGCGCATAATCTCATGAACGGCCACGGCGTCATGGCTCACCGTTGGCCACAGGAGGACGGAACTCGCCGGTTGAGGATCAAACATACCAGCGCACGCAGGTCAGCATTACCTCCAGCGGGTAGTGCAGACGCTTCAGTGATCAATTCAACCGTGCACCGCTGGGCGCTCAAGCTGCTGGAGGCGGTCGTCGTGCAGGCCGAGCGCCAGGCGCACGCGGCCGCGCAGGCGCGTAACGGATGAGGGCAAGCATTGGCTGTTGAATCGAAGCGCTCAAAATTGATCGGTATGCCTTGTGACACCGGGGCGTCAGCGCTAATCACACAGCGTTTTGGCACGCTAGCACTGTTGCATCACGCGATAACGAGGGAAATCCTGGAAAGCCGCGCGAATATTGGCTTGCTGCCTTTTTCGGTTATTTAACATAAGACAGATTATGAGCGCTGAAATCTGTAAAGGCCAAATCAGAATGTCCGCTTCCAGCCACATCAGAATGTCCTCTGGATAGACCTATACTGGTAGCGCCTGGGCTGGACGGGAGCGCGCCATGAAGGATCGGGGGTTGATCACCATGAGTCTGCGCGAAGTTGACCGCTTCAAGGTCATTCAGGCAACGGCCGCGGGCCTCCTGGCGCAATGGCGTGCCGCGGAGCGCCTGGATTTGACGGCGCGACAGGTCCGGCGGCTGGTCCAGCGCTGGCGAGCCGACGGCCCTATGGGCTTGTTGTCGCGCCAGCGCGGGCAGCCAGGCCATCGCCAACTGCCGAGGATGCTCGAAGCGCAGGCAC
>JYOD01000194.1 GCA_000955785.1 Burkholderiaceae bacterium 16 | reverse complement strand
CCACGCTTACTGCGACAGAACCGCCTGCTGACCCTGCTGCGCGGCGTGGAACGCAGCCGCAGGCTCGGCTATGCGCTGGCAGGCGCAGAAGGCGTGGCCGGGGTCGGCTACGTGCTGCCGCTCGCGCTGGCGGGAGACGCGGCGGTCAGTGTGGTGTCGACGGCGTCCCGCATGCCGGCATCGCGGCGGCACGAGATCGGGACGCTGTTGAGCGTGACGTTTGGAAAGGGTTGAAAAGGCGGGAGGCTTCGATGAATCTCAATGAAACAATGCCGCGAATCCTGACGAGATCGCGGCTTTGCAACCGTCGGGGCGAATCAGGCGTTCGACTCCCGCGCCTGCAGACAATCGGGCGACGTGTGGAGAAGCCTCAAGCTCAGTGCGCGACCGACTTCGAGAACAAATTGAGCACCATCACCCCGGCCACGATCAGCCCGATGCCGGCGATGGCGGGCAGATCGAGCTTCTGGCCGTACCAGAACCACGCGATGGTCGAGATCAGCACGATGCCAGCGCCTGACCAGACGGCGTAGGCGATGCCGACGGGGATCGTGCGCAGCGTCAGCGCGAGGAAGTAGAACGCAACGCCATAGCCCGCCACGACCAGGGCAGATGGCCCGAGGCGGCTGAAGCCGTCGCTGGCTTTCAGGGCCCAGGTGGCGATGACTTCGGAGACGATGGCGACGGCGAGGAAGAGCCAGTTCTTCATGCGAGGGGGCGGAAATCGTTCGGACAGTGCGTGCCAGCCGGCAAGGGCTGGACCCGCGCGATTGTATGCCCGAAGCACCCCTGTTGGACCGCGACTCGCACCGGTCCGCTCAGTCGTCATAGCTGGCCGGCAGCCCGCGCGCGGCGACCGCCTAGGCCTGCGGCCAGCTGACTTGTTTCCAGTAGGCTTCCTTCGAGCGGATCTTCCCCTCCGTAACGCGGTAGACCTCCAGGCCGTCCGCATCGACGCCCGGCGCGCGCACCCGATAACGCACGATGGCCAGGTCGCCGCTGAACTCGACCGTGCTGTCCGAGAACACCGGGGCGTTGGCCTTGTCCTCGAAGAATCGCTGGCGAAGATAATCCCGGGCGGCTTCCTTGCCGCGCACCACATGGCCGCGCGGATCGGCTTCGCCGGTCGGGAGCGTCCAGACGAAGTCGTCGCCTAGGCAGGCGACCATCCCGTCGAGATCGCCGGCCGCGAAGGCCACCGAGAATGCCTTGAGCACGGTCTTCACATCTGAATCTGCCATCGCTTCTTCTCCTCTGTTGATGTCCATGTAGAACGGGGCCGGCGTCAGCTCGCGTGCGCGCCGGCCGCTGATTCAAAGGCCCGCGCCGCGCGCAGCACGAGGTCGTCCCGATGCTGCGGCCCGACGATCTGCAGGCCGACCGGCAGGCCGCTGGCGGTGAAGCCGCACGGCATGCTGGCCGCCGGCTGCTGCGTGAGGTTGAACGGCATGCAGAACAGCGGAGCGCTCCCGCTGCCCACTTTCGGCGCCGGCTCGGCCAGGGTTGGCGTCAGCAGCAGGTCGTAGTGCGCGTGGAACCGGCGCTGATGCATGCCCAGCGCCATCCGGCGGTCCATGGCTTCCAGGTAGGCGCCGGCGCCGAGGGCCTTGCCCTGATCGGCGGTGGAAAGCAGAGCCGGGTCCAGCAGCGCGCGTTGCGCAGCGGGCATCTGCTCGACCAGCCGGGCGACGCCAGCCTGCCAGAGCACCTGCATGATGGCGCGGGGATCCTCGAAGCCGGGATCGGCTTCTTCGACGATGGCGCCCAATTCGGCGAAGCGGGCCACGGCGCGCTCCACGAGTGCCGCGACTTCCGGGTCGACGCGCACATAACCGAGGGTGCGGCTGTAGGCGATGCGCAGGCCGGCCACGCCGTCCTCCAGTCCGGCGAGCCAGTTGCGCCGCTCGTCGGGCAGGGCGTACCAGTCGCGCGCGTCGGGGCCGCCGATGACGTTGAGCAGCAGCGCGGCGTCGGTCACGGTACGGGCAATCTGTCCGACATGGAACAGCGTTCCCGAATGCGCTGGCGGATAGCACGGCACGCGCCCGTAGCTCGGCTTGAAGCCGAACACTCCGCACGCCGCCGCCGGCGCCCGGGTGGAGCCGCCGCCATCGGTCGCCACCTGCAGCGGACCGAAGCCGAGTGCCGAGGCCACCGCGGCGCCGCCGCTGCTGCCGAGCGGGGTGTGGTCCGCGTTCCAGGGGTTGCGCGTGATGCCGGCGAGCGCGCTTTCCGTCACCGCCCTGCAGCCGAACTCCGAAGTATTGGTCTTGCCGAGCAGCACGGCGCCATGCTCGCGCAGGCGGGCGGCGGCCGGACAATCGTACGGCGCGGGGCTGTCCGGGGTGGCGAGGCTGCCCATGCGCGTCGGCATGCCCGCGACGTGCAGCAGGTCCTTGAGGGCGACCGGCACACCGTCCAGCGCGCCGAGCGGCTCGCCGCGCGACCAGCGGGCTTCCGATTGGCGGGCCTGTTCGCGGGCACCGTCCGCGTCGACATGACGGAAGGCGTTGTAAATGGGGTCGAGGGCCTCGATCCGGGCCAGCACGGCGTTCACCGTCTCGAGGGGCGAGAGGTCTTTTCTTGCGTAGCACGCCGACAATTCGGCGGCGCTCAGGTCAGCAGGATGGTTCATGTCATCACATACCAGAAGCCCAGCGCCACCAGGCCGAGCGAGATGCCCAGGCGCAGCATCGCGGGAGAGCAATAGCTTGCAAGCCGGCGTCCGGCCGTCGCGCTGCCCAGCATGACCACGCCGATGGCGAGGCCGAGTGCCCATGGTAGGTGCGCGTTCAGCGCATGGCCGGTGCTGGCGGCAAGGGCAATGGGAAGCTGGACGGATTGAGATACGGCGACGGCGCGCGTCACCGGCACGCGCAGCAGCATCAGGAGCGGTAGCAGCAGCACCGGGCCGCCAGTCCCCGACAGGGCGGAGCCGAAGCCGACGGCAAGGCCGATCACGCAGAGGGTGGGGGTGGCGGGCATGGGGCGCCCGGCGCCAGGGGATCGCGGGATCAGCCCATAGACTCCCGACGCCACCGCCAGCAGCGCCACCCAATAGCGCGTCACGGCGGGATCGAAGACATGGACCAACGCGGCGCCCGCCAGCGCGGCGAGCAGGGCTGCGCAGTACAGCGGCCACAGCGTGCGGCCGTCGATGCCGGCGTCGCGCACGCTGCGCCGGCCGGCAAGGCCGGTGACAGCGAAGGCCAGGCTCGAAACGGCCACCGCCTCGGGCAGCGGCAGACCCGCGAAACGCGACAGCGCGGGCACCACCAGCACGCCGCCGATTGAGCACGCGCCGATGGCCGCGCCCGCGAGCACGATCAGTGCGCCGGCAAGCCACAGCATCATCCAGCCCCTCCCTGCATGCCTGTCACCCGGAAATCAATGTCGGGCGATCTTACACGCATGGGCGGGCCACCGCACACTCTTCTGGGGTGGTTGCCCGGCGCATATGAGGCTCAGTAGTCATAGCTGGCGGGCAAACCGCGTGCACGCAGTTCGCTGACCACTTCGTGCCGCACCGTCTTGACGTCGCTGAAGGCCGGCCGGCGCAAGGCGGCAACCTCGGCGGCCGTGTAGGGCTGGAAGTCCGCCGGCAACTGCGCGCGGTTGTAGCGGAGCAGCAGCAGGTTGGTCACTTGCGCCAGCTCCTCGTCGCTCAGGGCCGAGTTGGACTCGCCCGGCACCTTGACGACAAACTGCCGCCCGGCCGGCGTGTGCATGAACAGGCCAAGCGCCTCGCGCAGCGGCGGGATCTTGCCGTCCACGCTCTCGCCGTGCGGGCCGTGGCAGCCCATGCAGTTGAGCGTGTAGTTGCGGTAGGCGGTCGCCTCCCAGGCCTGGCTGTCGGCGGCGCGAGCTCCCGCGCTAGCGGCAAGCGCCTCGACCACTATCGACAGACCCATGGCACGCTTCACTTGACGCCCTCCCCCAGCACCGTCATGCGCTGGCGGCGTACCTCGTTGCCGTTCAGCGTCTGCGCGCGCAGTGCGGCGAGTTCGCCGGCGCTGAAGGGCTTCGCCTGTCCACTGCCGGAAAGCTGGAAGACGAGATAGTTCAGCACGTCGGCCAGTTCGGCATCGTCCAGCGCTGCACGGAAGGCCGGCATATTGCCGTTGAAACGCTTGCCGCCCGACTCGATCTCGCCATACATGCCGAACAACCCCACGTTCGCCAGCACGCGCCGCTCCGCCTCGGTGCTGGCGTATCGGCCCGGGTTGGCGGTCAGCGGCGGCGCGAGGCCGTCGATGCCGACGCCGCCCGGCTGGTGGCAGACCGCGCAGTGGCTGTCGAACAATGCCTTGCCGCTTTCGAGGTTCTGCGCGGCTGCCGGCAGGGCGGCGAGCAGCATCGCGGCAGCACAAGCCAGGCGCTTCATCATTGCTCCTGCATGCCGAGGAAGTACGACACCGAGCACACATAGGTGGACGGCTTGTTCGCCATGCACCAGTTGATCTCGTTGTTGAGCGACATCTTGTACACCGGCCGCTCGCGCTCGTTGCGGTTGCACATGCAGTGACCGCACTCGGTCGGGTTCTGTCGCAGTAAGCGTG
>JYOD01000193.1 GCA_000955785.1 Burkholderiaceae bacterium 16 | reverse complement strand
TTAGGCAGGGGAGGACGTCAAAAGCTTTCGCCTGCCTCCGATGCGTCATTGGGCGGCGGGCGTTCGGCTGTCAACGACGCGCTGCCTCTTCCCGTGCGTTCGTCGGCTGTCCGCCCACGCATGCAGCTCAATTTCAGGCATTCGAGTCGCTCACCCGGCTGGCGGCGCCAGCCGACTGGCTTGCTCGTCCCGATTGCGTTCGGGAGAAATATTTTCCGGCATGGGACAGCGAGTGCAATGCGGCCGGACGGTGCCTTGAAATGCAAGGAACGCTGACGTCACGATTTTCGCGTCTCTCGCCTTACGCGCTCCAGGTACTTTCCTGAGGCGACGTCGATTCGTACCGTATCCCCTTCCTTGATGAACTGGGGAACAAGAACTTCCATGCCGTTCTCGAGCGTGGCAGTCTTGAAGTTAGAGGTTTGATGCTCGTGCAGGCCAGGCGGCGTGGACACGATAGTTAGCTCGACTGCAGCGGGGAATGCGATGGCAACTGGCGCGCCCTCATAAAGCTGCACCGGAAATCGCATATTGGGCTGAAGGAATTTTTCGTATGCACCCATGGTTTCCGACGGCAAGCTGATCTGTTCGAAGGTGTCGGGATCCATGAAGTAGAAGGCAATACCATCCGTGTACAGATACTCCATCTCCTTGTGATCGAGCGTGACCTCTTCGAGCTTGTCGCCAGGGTGGAACCGCAGTTCCTTGACGTGACCGGTCTTCAAGTTCTTGAGCTTGGCAAAGACCGCGCTCCCCTGTTGGCCGCCGCCGGCGTGGTACCCAGCGCTCGCGACACTGTGAAGTTCGCCTTCAAGCATGATGACCATGCCCGACTTTAATCCGGAAGCTTCGACCATTTGCTTGTCTCCGCCTGGGCGGCAAGATGACGTCTTCAGCCTAGCACTGCAGCCGACAGCCAACAAACGGGCCGGCCGCGACTCGCGCCAAATCACATTCAGGAGAGCCTGATCAGGCCATCGCGTTGCAGTGGCGTTGCAGTGCGGTGGAGCATCGGCCTACAAGCCGATGTGTACAGGAATCCGTCGCCGCCCGAAGTGATGCTCGAAATGCCCGAAGCGACCTGCCACCGACGCAAAGCAGTCGGGGCAGGCGCCGGTGGGCGTGAGGCGATAATTTTCGATGGCATGCCAGTCGCGCACGATCAGCGGAGTTCGGCAGGCGGGGCAGTAAGTGGTTGCGCCTGCTGTATCGTGGACGTTGCCTGTGTACACATAGCGCAGACCCTCCTCGATTGCGAGCTTGCGGGCATGCGTAAGGGTGGAGATTGGCGTCGGCGGCACGTCGCGCATCTTGTAGTCGGGATGGAATCCCGTGAAGTGCAGCGGGATGTCGGTGCCCAGTTCCCTTACAATCCACTGGGCTTCGGCCCGGATCTCCTCATCGCCGTCGTTCTTGCCCGGGATTATCAACGTCGTGATCTCGAGCCAGACGTCGGTTTCGTGCTTCAGGTACTGGAGCGTCTCCAGCACCGGCTGCAAGTGCGCACCGGTGAATGCAACATAGAACGCGTCGGTGAAGCCTTTCAGGTCGACGTTTACCGCGTCCATCTTGGCATAGAAATCGCGCCGGGCCTGCGCGCCCATATACCCGGCGGTCACCGCCACCGCCATGATGCCGAGCTCGTGGCAGGCATCGGCAACGTCCATTGCGTATTCGGCGAAAATCACCGGATCGTTGTAGGTAAAAGCCACGCTCTTGCAACCATGGGCCGCTGCCGAATTGGCAATGGCATCGGGCATTGCCGCGTCGGCGAGAGTCTCCATCTCCCGCGATTTGCTGATGTCCCAGTTCTGGCAAAACTTGCAGGCCAGGTTGCAGCCGGCCGTGCCGAACGACAGGACAGCGCTGCCCGGATAGAAGTGGTTGAGCGGCTTTTTTTCGATCGGGTCGATGCAGAAGCCCGATGAGCGGCCATAGGCGGTCAGCAGCATGCGGCCGCCAAGCCGTTGGCGCACGAAGCAAGCTCCGCGCTGCTCGTCATGCAGGCGGCAGTGGCGCGGGCAAAGGTCGCACTGCATGCGGCCGTCGTCCAGGAAATGCCAGTAGCGACCGGGATACATGCCCGGATAGGGCGCTGGAGATGGCGCATCCTTCATGGTTCCGTCTCCGTACAGGGGCCATGCCCTGCATTCTCATCCCTTACCTGGCCGGGTAGTTGCCATTCTCCCAGGATTGCCCAGCACCTTGTCACCTCGCCGGTATGCAGCCTCGGAGGAACAGGCGGCCAGGGTCGTGTCACCGGCTGAATGGAGTTCCGAGTATCTGATTCAGCATGCCGACGACATCATCCTAGAGCTTATTTTAAGCGAGTGCCGCGTGCGGAGGGGTGTGTCTCGAAACTCCAGCGAAGTCCCTTTGCCTCCTCCGGAAGAATGGCGCGTACTGCGCCGCGGACTTGAGTGATCAAGGGCCGGGAGCCTGAGTGGCAGAGAACGACCCATCTCGGCCGTAGAGCGTAGCGAGCCGGCAATGGCCGCTTTCGAGGCATAAAACGCCAGGCAATCACTACTGCGGAGCCAAGGGGCCAAACCAATAGGAAGCGGTAACGCCTCCATCCATCAAGAAGTCGCTGCCGGTAAGGAAACCGCCGTCAGGCCCCATGAGCAGCGCCGCGACATTCGCGACCTCATCGGGCGTGCCAGCTCGCTTCGCCGGGCAGCCGGCGATCATGCGGCGGTACCCTTCGCCACGCGGACCGGACAATTCGTCCTTCGCGAGCGGCGTGATGATGATGCCCGGGCTGATCGTGTTGACCCGCGCACCGCGCTTGCCCCAACGAACGGCCTCGAACATCACACGCAGCGCATTGCCACGCTTCGAGAGCTGATAGGCGTGCAGGGAATCCTTCACCTGGTTGGGCTGAAGCAAGGGCAGCTTCAGCAAATCCTCGACAGGTGTTGACGCGATCACAATTCCGGAACCGCCTTCCGCGATCACCCTGCCGAACTCTTCAAGAATGACCGCCGTGCCGTAGAGATCGACTTTCAGGATCGTCTCCGGCGAGGCTTGCGACGGCGAGACGCCCGCCGCCTGGATGAGACCGTGAACCTCTCCCAGCGACGTAGCTTTTGCGACCAAGGCTTCGATGGACGCGTGCGATGAAATATCGACGGCTGTCGTCGTCACGTCGAACCCGGCTTCGCTCAGCGTCTTCGCGGCCACATCGGCATTTTCTTGCCGCAGGTCAGCGAGCAGGAGATGCTTGCCGGCGCCGACCCGGCGCGCGATGGCCTGCCCGATTGATCCAGGCCCGATTACAACGATGACCTTCTGCATGGTGTTGTGTCCTTCTATCTGATTCAGCGATCGCTGACGCCGATGCTGCTGCCAACGTAGAGCCCGGGCGTGGTCGCAATCTTGGCGATCAGCCCTGACAGGCTATCGAGAGAGATATCGTGACCCTGGAACGGTTCGCCCTTCTGCGTGATGGTGTATCGCCCTCCAGGATCACGCGTGAACCAACCCGGCCGCAGGATCGTATAGTCGAGATCGGACGCCTCGATCAGCGCGGCCGAGTCCCGGTAAGGGTCAAGAATGCTGCGATATTTTTCGCCCGGCACTTCGCTGTAAATCCCCATCGAGCTGATGAAGATCAGCCGCTTCAAACCGACCGCGTGCATCGCGTCGATGATGCTTCGCGCCTGCCGGGCCATGTCCCCCGACAGGTTCGCATAGACGACATCCTGGTCCTGCATTGCGGAGCCCAATGCGGCCGTGTCGAGAACATCCCCTTCGATGATGGTCACGCGGACCGGGTCAGGGTTTTCAAGCCGCCTGGCTGCGTGTAAAAAAAGCGTCAGCGAGACGTCCGCGCGTTCAAGCAGAACGCGCGTCGTATTCCGCGCCAGGCCGCCATTGGCTCCAAGGATCAGTATTCTTGTCATTCAGGCAATTCCCAGTCGACTTCACAGTTCCTGAGCCGTGGGGCGGAACAGGATTTCGTTCACGTCCACGTCTTCGGGCTGTTGTATCGCGAAAGCGACCATCCTTGCAAAGCTGTCTGCCGGAATGGCGAACTTCTCGTAAAAGTCGGCGATCCCCGCCGCTACATCGGCTTCGGTGACGCTCTGGGGCAGTTCCGACTGCACCGCGCCCGGCGAAATGATCGTCGTGCGGATGTTGTGGGGCTTCACCTCCTGACGCAGTCCCTCGGAGAGCACCCGAACCGCTGTCTTCGTGGCGCAGTAAACAGCGTTGTTCTTGCCGACTTTATGGCCCGCGACCGACGACACGTTGATGATGTGACCGCTTTTCTGGCGCGTCATATGGGGGAGCGCCGCGGCGATGCCATACAGCACGCCCTTGATATTGACGTCGATCATCCTGTCCCAATCCTCGATCTTTCCGCGCTCCAGAGGCGAGTGCGGCATCAGACCGGCATTGTTGATGATGACGTCAATGCGGCCGTGGGTCTTCACCGCCCAATCGACGAGCGCCTTGACCTGTTGGGCATCAGTGACATCCGTCTCGACTGCCGCGTCTTCGGTGAGCTCGAGTTCGGCGGCCAACGCCTTCAGGCGATCGACGCGACGAGCGCCGAGCACCAGCTTTGCGCCGTCTGCCGCCAGGCGGCGAACGGCTGCTTCACCAAGGCCGCTGCTTGCGCCGGTGATGACAATAACCTTGCCTGCGATGTTCTCTGACATGGTCGTCCTTTCTGCGCAAATCGCGCGATTAATGGCGAGGGCTACTTTGCGACGCGCGCTTGCAGATGCGCCGGGTAACGGTCACCCTGGACAGCAATGGTCGAGAGCGCCGAATCAATGTCGCGCAGGTTGTCGGCGGATAACTCGACGGCGGCCGCGCCGATGTTTTCTTCCAGTCGATGCAGCTTCGTCGTGCCGGGGATCGGCACGATCCAGGGCTTTTGCGCCAGAAGCCACGCAAGCGCGATTTGCGCGGGCGTCGCATTCAGTCCGGTCGCGATCTGCTTCAACACGTCAACCAGGCCCTGGTTGGCCTTGCGGTTTTCTTCCGAAAAACGCGGCACCACATTGCGGAAGTCGGACTTGTCAAAGCTGGTGCTCTCATTGATCGCGCCCGTCAGGAAGCCCTTGCCAAGCGGGCTGAACGGCACAAAACCAATGCCCAGCTCTTCGAGCAGCGGCAGAATCTCCTTCTCGGGCTCGCGCCACCACAGCGAATATTCGCTTTGCAGAACAGCGACCGGCTGCACGGCATGAGCGCGACGGATCGACTGCGCGCCTGCTTCCGACATGCCGAAATGCTTGACCTTGCCCTGCTGGATCAACTCTTTGACAGTGCCCGCGACGTCTTCCATTGGAACGTTCGCATCGACGCGGTGCTGATAGAAGAGGTCGATGCGATCGGTCCGCAGCCGCTTCAGCGCAGCGTCCGCCACTTCGCGGATGCGCTCCGGTCGGCTATCCTGGCCCTTGCTGGCGTCGCCATCCTGGAAACCGAACTTCGTCGCGATAACGACCTGGTCCCGAAATGGCTGCAGCGCCTCGCCCAACAACTCTTCGTTGGCGCCTTGCGCATAGGCTTCGGCCGTATCGAAAAATGTCACGCCGCGTTCGAACGCGGTGCGGATCAGCTTGAGCGCGTGGGTCTTGTCGGCGGCGGGACCGTAGCCATAGCTGAGTCCCATGCAGCCAAGACCGAGGGCAGAGACTTCGAGGCCGCTTTTACCGAGAATTCGCTTTTGCATATTTATTTCCTTGCATGTGATGGTGAGGCACAGGTCAGGCGTGCTGTTCGTGGCCGGTTCCCCGGGCGCCTTGCACCTCGATTTTTGCCGCTGCCGTTTCAATCTCCCGCATATCGTCCGCTGTCAGCACGACGCTCGCCGAAGCCAGGTTCTCGTCAAGCCGATGCAGCTTTCGGGTTCCGGGGATCGGCACGATCCAGGGCTTTTTGGCAAGGAGCCATACCAGCGCGATCTGTGCGGCAGTCACCTCTTTTTTGCTCGCGATCTCGATTAGCAGGTCGACGAGCGCCTGATTGGCCTGCATCGCCTCAGGGGTGAAGCGCGGAAACCAGGACCGGACGTCGGATTTATCAAAGCCCGCCTTGGGATCGACCTTGGCGGTCAGAAAGCCCTGACCGAGGGGACTCCAGGGCACGAAGCCGATGCCCAGTTCCTCGCATGCTGGGAGCACTTCAGCTTCAACGTCGCGGGCCCATAACGAATACTCGTTTTGCACGGCGGCAACCGGGTGCACCGCATGAGCCCGGCGAATCGTCGCGGCTCCAACCTCCGAAAGCCCGAAGTGCCTGACCTTTCCTTCAGCAATCAGATCCTTCACCGTGCCAGCCACGTCCTCGGGCGGCACGTTTGGGTCGACGCGGTGCTGGTACAGAAGATCAATGCGGTCCGTGCGCAGGCGCTTCAGCGACGCCTCCCAGACCGCTCGAATATGCTCAGGCCGACTGTCGAAGCCCTTGCGCTCGCGCGTCCGCGGATCGATGTCGAAGCCGAACTTCGTCGCGATCACGACCTGGTCGCGCAGGGGCGCGAGCGCTTCACCGACCAGTTCTTCGTTGACGAACGGCCCGTACACTTCGGCGGTATCGAAGAACGTCACGCCGCGATCCACGGCCGCATGCAGCAGCCCGATCATCTCCTGCTTGTCGGGCGCAGGACCGTAATTCGCGCTCATGCCCATGCAGCCGAGGCCAAGCGCGGAGACTTCCAATCCGTCCTTACCGAGGATACGTTTGTGCATCGCTTCGTCCCCTTATGGTTTAGCGGTCGATCGCCGCATCCAGGGCAGCCGACAGCGGCGCGCCCTTGATGTCGATCGTCTCGAAGGCGTTGTCGATCTCGCGCAGGTCGTCCGGCGTCAGCACAAGGTCGGCGGCCGGCAGGTTGTCATCGAGGTGCTCGATCTTTGTACCGCCGGGGATCGGCACGATCCAAGGCTTCTGCGCGAGCAGCCAGGCCAGCGCAACCTGAGCCGGCGTGCTGTTTTTGCGGGCGGCCAGGTCCTTCAGAAAGTCGACGACCTTGAAGTTGGCCTCCATCGCTTCGGGCGTGAAGCGCGGGAAATCCTTACGCAGGTCGTTGGCATCGTCAAACTTCATGCCTCGCGTGATCTTGCCGGTCAGGAAACCCTGGCCGAGCGGGCCCCATGCAACGAGGCCAATGCCCAGCTCCTCGCAGAGAGAAAACTTCGTCTGCTCAGGCTCGCGCATCCAGAGTGAGTAATGGTCCTGAATGGCCGTCACCGGCTGCACCGCGTGTGCCTTGCGGATGTTTGCCGCGCTTGCCTCCGACAAGCCGAAGTGCAGGACCTTTCCTTCGTCGATGAGATCTTTGACAGCACCAGCAACATCCTCCATCGGCACGTTCGGGTCAACGCGGTGCTGATAAAGGAGGTTGATATGATCGGTGCGCAGGCGTTTAAGGGAAGCATCGACCACCGCGCGAATATGCGAGGGCCGGCTGTCGAGTCCGGTCAATTCGCCTCTCTCATTGATCGCGAAGCCGAACTTCGTGCACACCAGTACCTGGTCCCGGACCGGCTGCAACGCCTCTCCGACCAGATCTTCGTTGATGAAGGGGCCATAGCCTTCGGCTGTGTCGAACAGCGTGACACCGCGATCTACGGCCGAGCGGATGACCTGCAGCGCCTCACTGCGCTCCGTTGCGGGCCCGAGTCCGAAGCTCAGGCCCATGCACCCGAGGCCGATAGCAGAGACTTCCAGCCCGTTCTTTCCGAGAATACGTTTCTTCATGACCCAAATCCTTGATCGCTTACGGTCACGCCGGCCAGGTACTGCTCGTCTGCGACCTTTTCCATCCAGTCGACCGGGCTGCCGTTAAGCTTTTCAGCGATAGCGATGTGCGTCATCGCCGTGATCGCAGTCGCGCCGTGCCAGTGCTTTTCGCCGGGTGCGATCCAGACGATGTCGCCAGGCCTGATCTCCTGAACTGCGCCGCTCTCGCGCTGCACCAAACCGAGGCCTGCGGTCACGATCAGCGTCTGACCGAGCGGATGTGTATGCCAGGCAGTCCGCGCGCCCGGTTCGAACGTCACCGTCGCGCCGCCAATCCGGGCCGGCTGCTCGCCTGCGAATGGTGCATCGACTCGCACTGTTCCCGTGAAGTACTCCGCGGGCCCTTTCGCCGAAGGCTGCGAGCCGCTTCTTGTGATTTCCATGGACGCTCCTTGGATTGGTATCTCGACCTTCAATTTAGCAACGCGTCCTCCAGCGATAAAGGGCTAAAATCCGCATGATGCTAGAAGGCAGGCTTATAAATGGCGCGTTCCAACCTCTCCGATATCACCGCGTTTCTGGCCGTCGCACGTGATGGAAGCTTCACAAAAGCGGCCGCGAAGCTCGGCGTTTCGCAGTCTGCGCTCAGTCAGACTGTGCGCAATCTGGAAGCCCGGCTCGGGCTGCGGCTTCTGACTAGGACTACTCGCAATATCTCGCCGACGCAAGCCGGCGAACGGCTGATCCAGTCGGTCGGTCCCCGCCTGGATGAGATTGAAGCCGAGCTAAGCGCGCTCACCGCTTTGCGCGACACGCCGGCCGGCACCGTGCGCATCGCCGCGGGAGAGCACGCGGCGGAACTGTTGTTGTGGCCGGTGATCGAGCGGCTCCTGCCCCACTATCCAGACATTACGATCGAAATCGTCATCGACAATGGACTCACGGACATCGTCGAACAGCGGCTCGATGCAGGTGTGCGACTTGGCGAGCAGGTCGCCAAGGATATGGTCGCCCTTCGCATCGGCCCCGATGTGCGCATGGCCGTGGTCGGCACGCCGGAGTATTTCGCGAGGCACTCGAAGCCGAAGACGCCGCAGGACCTGACGGCGCACAACTGCATCAACATCCGGCTGCCAACGGCCGGTGGCATTTACGCGTGGGAGTTCAGGAAGGGAGGACGCGAACTGAACGTGCGCGTCGAAGGGCAACTCGTGTTCAATACGGCGACGATGGCCGTCAAGGCCGCACTTGCTGGCGTCGGCCTCGCCTTCGTTCCCGAACAACGGGTGCAGTCGCAACTCGCGAGTGGGGAGCTGCTGCGCGTGCTGTTCGACTGGTGTCCGTCGTTTTCCGGCTTTCACCTGTACTATCCGAGCCGCCGGCAACCGACTCCTGCGTTCGTCGTCGTTGCTCAAGCGCTGCGTCAAGGCGCGTAGGCTTCACGCATAAATATAACGCGGTCGTCTAAGAGCGCCTTGAGCGTCCGCTTTCAGAGGCCGAGCTGCCTGCCGAATGTCGAATAGTTGATGTGAGCGAATGACGGTTCGTGGCCGGCAAGCGACCTCCGCCAGCCGCATGCCGGCCGGCTGTTTCCGCCCCCTAAGCTGCCTTTCGGCGAAGCGGAAAGCTGCCATTCAACGCTTAGATCA
>JYOD01000192.1 GCA_000955785.1 Burkholderiaceae bacterium 16 | reverse complement strand
CATCTTTACTACACTTCACGGCATCAGGTGGCCAGCTCCGCCCAACTGCTGCGATATTCAGATCTGAGCCTTACCACCGTCGACGAATAGTTCAATACCGTTGACAAAGCTTGAATCGTTGGAGGCAAGAAAGACCGCCGCCTTGGCAATTTCGTCCGGATCGCCGACGCGGCCCATTGGGATCTGCGAGGCCAGAGCGTCGAGTATTCCCTGCTGCCGTGCGGCGTCGGGCCCGGCCAGGTTAAACAAGCCTGGCGTCTTGGTGGGTCCGGTGCTGAGCGTGTTGACCCGGATACCGCGACCCTTGAGATCGAGAATCCAGTTGCGGGCGAATGAGCGTACTGCGGCCTTTGAGGCGGCATAGACACTGAATGCCTTGGTGCCGCCACTGGCGGCGGTGGAGCCAGTCAAGATGACTGATGCACCGTCCGCTAGCAATGGTAGAGCCTTCTGTACAGTAAACAGTACGCCCTTGACGTTACGACCAAAGGTGTCGTCATACTGATCCTCGGTAATATTCCCGAGCGGCATCAGCGATGCCGCCGCCGGCGTTGACGAACAGTACGTCGATCCTACCCTTTTCCGATTTCACCCGATCAAACAGCGTGTCCAGTTCGGCCATGTTCGATGAGTCGACCCGGATGCCGGTAGCGTTACCGATCGTGGACACCGCGGCGTCGAGTTCGGCCTGTCGGCGACCGGTGACAATGACATGCGCCCCTTCGCTAGCAAACCGCTTAGCGGTAGCGAGCCCGATACCGGTGGATCCACCGGTAACGATTGCGATCTTGCTCAAGTTTGCGGGACATGGAAGTTTCCTTGGTTGGTTGTGAGTCGGAGCGAGAACCTCGACTTCGTCCTCTGGCGCCTGGGTGCACGCGCTCGCCGATTCCAGCAGGCAGGTCGGCGAAAGGGCTCTCCACCAACTCGTACGCTCGCAACTGGTCGAGCATTAAGGCCGCTGCCCGACCGCGCTCGAGTCGTGGCTATGCGAAGAGGCCGAGGACTTGTGCTTGATCAGAGCAACCGCGACACCGCCGATCACCGCGGCCATTGCAATGGCAAGGAAGTTCTGCACCAGCGGAAGCTTCATCGAAACCAGCAGCCCGATCACGATTGGCGCCGCGATCGCGCCGATGCGCCCGACTCCCGAGGCAAAGCCAAGTCCCGTCGAACGGATCGGCGTCGGGTAGAACTGCCCGGCATACGCGTACAGCAGGATTTGCGTGCCCAGCGTCGACGCGCCGACGACGGCAACGATCAGGAACAGCGGCTGCGCGCCGTAGCCGAGCTGCGTCAGCGAGACCGCGGCGACCCCGAAGAATGCGGTCGTCACCCACTTGATGTTCAGCTTGTCGGCGAGCCATCCGCCACCGACGGCGCCGACGACTGCACCGGCGTTGTAGGCGAGCAGGAAGTTCAGCGCGGAACCGAGGCTGTAGCCGGCCATGCCCATCAGCTTGACCAGCCACGAACTGAGCGCATAGAGCATGAACAGGCAGGTCATATAGGCGACCCAGAACATCACTGAGCTGAAGCCGCGGCCGTCCAGGAACAGCCTGCCTACGGTCGGACCTTCGGCCTTGTCCTCGGCCGGAACGAGGAACTCCTCGTGCGGCTCGAGCCGCATGTCCGGTCGGATCTTCCGGATCACTTCGCGCAGATGCGTGTGGTCCTGCTGCTTGATCAGGAATGGCAGCGACTCAGGCATGTACTTGAGGATGAACGGGATCAGCACCACTGCGGCGCCCGCGGCGATGAACACAGATTGCCAGCCATAGGCCTCGATGAACTGCTTGCCGAGCAGCGCGGCGAGGATGCTGCCGACCGCGTAGCCGCAGCACATCAGCGTGACCATCACGCTGCGCACCTTCTTCGGTGAGTATTCGGTCATCTGCGCGGCCGCATTCGGGATCGCGCCGCCGATGCCGAGCCCGGCGAGGAAGCGCATCATGCTGAAGGTGATAGGGTCGTTGGTGAACCCGGCGGCCGCGGTGAAGGCGCTGAACAGAAACACGCAGATCGAGATCGCCCAGCGGCGGCCGATCTTGTCGGCCAGCGCGCCGAGCGCGATCGCTCCGAACATCATGCCGAACAGCGCCGAGCTGGCCATGAAGCCCGCGGTCGAGGCCTCGACATTCATCGCCTTCATGATCGACGGAAGCGCGGTGCCGGCGACCGCCAGGTCGTAGCCGTCGAGCACTAGGATCACGAAACACCAGATCAGCACGGACCAGTGAAAGCTGTTGAACTTGGCCTCGTCGGCCAGTTTTTGAACGTCTATCCGGTGCATGCTTGAATGTGCAGGTGCCAGGTCAGGGCCGATTGGTTTCATTGACTTGTCTCCTTTTATTATCGGTTTGAGGTTCGGTATGCGGCGCAGTAGCCACATTCTGGGCCGAGACCTCACGGCCAACGCCCGCCCTTGCATAGAAAAGGGCGGTCCCCTCAGTCCGAGCAGGCTGCATCACCCTCACACGCGAGGGGCTTCGG
>JYOD01000191.1 GCA_000955785.1 Burkholderiaceae bacterium 16 | reverse complement strand
CTTGCACCTATTCACAACGTAGTGGGTTGGTTACCGCTTTGCCTGGTCAACCCGAGCCTGTTCAGTTGCCTTTACAAGCTCCGCCCTTCAGGGCGGGGTAGTTGACGCGTACAAGGTACCGAGGCAACAGACTATCACATTGATCGCTTCGTGTTCATAAAGTGATCGCATTTTTTGGTGCTCAATGATGGTGCGTAATTGCGGGATTGCACCGCTTCCGGGCGTCTGCGCGGCGCCGGCGCGTTCCGCCCCAGTGCATGCCCCATATTGGGTTGTATCGGCCAGCGCACAACCGATTGCCACCGGTTCCGCCATCCGGAAAATCACCCATGCGATCAATGAACGATTCCCTGCTTGATCGCTAATTGATCGCATGGATCGGCAGAGTAGATGGCATAGCCCGTGCTCATGGAGTGGTGTCGGCCCCCCGGCCGATCGATCGAGCGAATACGCGACCGAAATGCGCGAACGATCGACAGACCCACCCACACCCTATGGAGCACAGCATGCCCGCAGTCAACAAACCGGCCCACAAGAAAGGCGATTTCCTGGTCGACTACGAAGAGAAGGTCTTCGAGGACGTGAAGGCGGAGCCGGGCGAGAAGGCGCTGGTCACCTTCCACACCGTCGCCTTTGAGGGCTCGATCGGCTTCGTCAACCTGCTGCAGGCCACGCGCCTGCAACGCAAGGGCTTCGAGACCTCCATCCTGCTGTACGGCCCGGGCGTCACGCTGGGCCTGCAACGCGGCTTTCCCACGTTGGGCGACGAGGCCTTCGCCGGCCATCTCAACTTCAACAAGCAGATCACCAAGTTCATGGAAGAGGGCGGCAAGGTCTACGCCTGCCGCTTCGCGCTGCAAGCGCTCTATGGTCACGGCGAAGCCTCGCTGATCGAAGGCATCCGCCCGATCAGCCCGCTCGACGTGCTGGACCTGAGGCTCATCCACCGCAAAGAGAACGCGCTGATCCTGGATACCTGGACGGTTTGAGAGACAGATAGAGATAGAAAAGGCGGGCACCACCATGTCACAGAAACGCATTGTGCGCGCGGCCGCGGTCCAGATCTCCCCGGACCTCGAGCACGGCGAAGGCACCCTCGGGAAAGTCTGCGAGGCCATCGACAAGGCCGCGCGGGAAGGCGTGCAGCTGATCGTCTTTCCGGAAACCTTCCTGCCGTACTACCCGTACTTCTCCTTCGTGCGGCCGCCCGTGCAATCCGGTAGCGACCATATGCGCCTGTACGAGCAGGCGGTGGTGGTACCCGGCCCCGTCACCCATGCCGTGTCCGAGCGCGCGCGCCGGCACGGCATGGTGGTGGTGCTCGGCGTCAACGAGCGCGACCACGGCAGTCTTTACAACACGCAACTCATCTTCGATACCGATGGCCGCCTGGTGCTCAAGCGCCGCAAGATCACGCCGACCTTCCATGAGCGGATGATCTGGGGCCAGGGCGACGCAGCCGGCCTGAAAGTGGCCGATACCGCGATCGGCCGCGTGGGCGCGCTGGCCTGCTGGGAGCACTACAACCCGCTGGCCCGCTACGCGCTGATGACCCAGCACGAGGAAATCCACTGCAGCCAGTTTCCCGGCTCGCTGGTGGGCCCCATTTTTGCGGAGCAGATCGAAGTCACCATCCGCCATCACGCGCTGGAATCCGGCTGCTTCGTGGTGAATGCCACCGGCTGGCTGACCGACGAGCAGATCGCCTCCGTGACCACCGACCCCGGCCTGCAAAAGGCACTGCGGGGCGGCTGCAACACCGCCATCGTGTCGCCGGAGGGCCAGCACCTGGCGCCGCCGCTGCGCGAGGGCGAGGGCATGGTGATTGCCGACCTGGATATGTCGCTTATCACCAAGCGCAAGCGAATGATGGATTCGGTGGGGCACTACGCCCGGCCGGAGCTGCTCAGCCTCGCTATCAACGACCGGCCGGCGGCGACTGCCTCGCCCATGGCCGCCGCCTTCTCCAACTTCCACGGGAGCACCCAACATGAACTCCAGCGAGATGACGCCGGCCTCGAGCCGGTTGTCGGTAACTGAACTTCGGACCGAACTGCAATCGGTAGGGATGCGCCTGCTGGACCCGGCGGCCGGCGCCGCCAGCCGGCGCGGCGGCGCGGGGCCGTCGGACCACAAGGCCGTGACCATCGACGGCGTGACCATCATGGTGCCGGTGCATACCAATACCGCCTGGCATTCGCCCTTTGTGGCGTCGTCGCCCGATGGCAAGGGCACCAGCGCGCTGATGCGCGGCACGATTCCGATTGCCAATATCAGCTTTCCGAAGGCGCCGCGCTTCTACGGCCTGCAGACGCTGGATGGCGTGCCGTATTCCCAAATCGCCACGCTGCACAGCGCGGATGTACTGGCCACCACGGTGCTGCAGACCTGCATCCGCTACGAGAGCCGCCGCAAGACCTGCAAGTTCTGCGCGATCGGGCAATCGCTCGCGGCGGGGCGCACCATCGCACGCAAGACGCCGGAACAACTGGCCGAAGTGGCGCGTGCCGCGGTGCTGCTGGATGGCGTCAAGCATATGGTGCTGACCACGGGCACGCCGCCCACGCCGGACCGAGGCGCTGCCATCCTTTGCGAAAGCGCGTTTGCGATCAAGGCGGCCGTCGACCTGCCCATCCAGGCGCAATGCGAGCCGCCGGACGACGACCGCTGGTTCGACCGCATGAAGGCGTCCGGCATCGATACGCTGGGCATGCACTTGGAGGTGGTGACGCCTGCCCTGCGTGAACGCATCATGCCCGGCAAGGCCGCAGTGCCGGTCAGCCGCTATATGGAGGCGTTCAAGGCCGCGGTGGCTGTGTTCGGCCGGGGGCAGGTGAGCACTTATATCCTCGCCGGGCTCGGCGACAGCGCGGAGACCATCCTGTCGATCTCGCGGGAACTGGTTGCGCTTGGCGTCTACCCCTTCGTGGTGCCTTTCGTGCCGATCACGGGCACGCCGCTGGAAGACCATCCGGCGCCGCCGCCCGAATTCATGAAGTCCATCCTCAAGCCCCTCGGCGCCATGATCGGCGCGGCGGGGATGCGCTCGGCGGATATCAAGGCGGGCTGCGGCAAGTGCGGCGCGTGCTCCTCGCTGTCTTCCTATGAAGAGGTGGCCGCATGAACGACGACCTTTGCGTGGAGGTGCCTGCCGCGACCACGTTCCGCATTCGCTGGGCCGGGGCGCAGTGGGAGGCGGAGCAGGCCATGGCGCTGCGCCGGGCGGTGTTCTGCCACGAGCAGGGCATCTTCGCTGGCGACGACCGCGACGAGACCGACGCGCGGGCGCAGCTGCTGGTGGCGGTGAAGTGCGAGGCGGATGCGCCGGGGATGGTGGTCGGCACCGTGCGTATTCACGAGGAGGAACCTGGTGTCTGGTTTGGTTCTCGCCTCGCGGTGCACGCCGCATATCGCAGCCACGGCAAGATCGGCGCCACGCTGATCAGGCTGGCGGTGAGCAGCGCGCACGGGCTTGGCTGCACGAAGTTCCTCGCGCATGTGCAGAGCCAGAACGTGCCGCTGTTCCGCCGCTTGCATTGGAACGTGCTGGCGGAGGAAACGTTGCTTGGCCGCCCGCACCACCTGATGCAGGCCGACCTGGACTACTACCCGGCTTGCCTGACGCCGCGTATCGGCATGCCGGCAATGGGCAGGAGCGGAGCATGAACGTCGCGCAGATCGTGGAAAGCCTGCGCGCCAGCCGCGGCTTCGGCCACAAGACCGATATCGCCGGGGTGCTGTCGTCGCTCGGCAGTGCGCTGCCGGGCGGGGTGCGCGATCTCGGCCAGGCCGTTGCCGTGGGTGACGACTGCGCCGCCATTGCGGACCATGACGGCTACCTCCTGTTCGCCATCGAGGGCATGGTCAGCGACTTCATCCATGCCAAGCCGTGGTTCGCGGGCTACAGCGCGGTGATGGTCAACGTCAGCGATATCTATGCGATGGGCGGCCGCCCGCTGGCGGTGGTGGACGCCATCTGGAGCGCGGGCGTGGCCGAAGCCGCCGAAGTGCTCAAGGGCATGGCGGCGGCTTCGGCCGCGTATGGCGTGCCCATCGTCGGTGGCCACAGCAACGCCCGCAGCGATCACGGCCAGCTTGCGGTGGCCATCGTTGGCCGGGCGCGCAGCCTGCTCTCCAGCTTCGCGGCGCGTCCGGGCGACCGGCTGTTGATGGCGGTCGACCTGCGCGGCGCCTTTGCCGAGCCGTATCCCTACTGGAATGCCTCCACCGGCGCGCCCGCCGGGCGGCTGCGGGCCGATCTGGAACTGCTGCCCGCACTGGCCGAGGATGGCCTGTGCGCCGCGGCGAAAGACATCAGCATGGCTGGCACGCTGGGCACGGCGCTGATGTTGCTGGAGTGCTCCGGCGTTGGCGCCCGGATCGACCTGCACCGCATTCCGGCGCCGGCGGGTGTGTCGCTGCCGCGCTGGCTCACGGCGTTCCCGAGCTATGGCTTCCTGCTGGCCGTGCGCGAGCAGGACGCGGAGCGCGTGAGCGAGCGATTCAGGGCGCGGGACATTGTCTGCGCGGAGATCGGCGTCATTGACGATTCGAAGCAGGTCTCGGTCAGCGGCGCCGGCGAAACCGCACTGCTGTGGGACTTCGCGCGCGATGCATTTATCGTCCCGCAGGCCGGTTGCCCGGCGCGGGACGCCACCCCCATAGATGCCTGAGGAGAGGCCATGCCAGTGACACATTTCCGGGTACGTTGGCCCGATCAGAGCGAGGTCACCTGTTATTCCCCGTCGTCGGTGGTCAGCGAGTTCTTTGTCGCGGGGCAGGACTACGCGCTGGAGGAATTCATGCGGCTTGCCAGGCAGGCGCTGACGAGCGCTTCGGAGCGCGTCAGGGCAAAGTATGGCTATGCCTGCTCGTCCGCGATGGATCAGCTTGAACAGATCGAGAACACTGCAACGCGTTTCAGCGCGCAGCCGGACGCCACGGTGCGCGTGCTTGGCTTCGGCCGTTAGCCCGCATCCAAAAGCCCGCATCTGGAAGCTTTAAAGCATCTCACAGAAATCAACGAAGGACGCATCATGTCGAACACCCGCAGCGAAACCCAGGCCACGGCCACCTCCCCCAAACACTACAGCGTCATCGTGGTCGGCGGCGGCCAGGCCGGCCTGTCCATGAGCTACTACCTCAAGCAGGCCGGCATCGACCATCTCGTGCTGGAGAAGCACACCGTCACCCACACCTGGCGCAGCCAGCGCTGGGATGCCTTCTGCCTGGTCACGCCGAACTGGCAGTGCGCCTTGCCGGGCTATCCCTACCAGGGCGATGACCCGCACGGCTTCATGAAGAAGGACGAGATCACCGCCTATCTCGATGGCTTCATCGGCATGGTGAACGCACCGGTGCTGGAGCATACCGAGGTCCGTCGCGTCAAGCCGCTGGAGCAGGGTGGCTACCTTGTCTCCACTTCGCAGGGCGACTTCACCGCCGGGCAGGTGGTGGTGGCCTCGGGCGGCTATCACACGCCGATCGTGCCGCGCATGGCGGAGCGCCTGCCCGCCGGCGTCCGGCAGATCCAGTCCTCCGAGTACCGCAGCCCGCAAGCCTTGCCGGAAGGCGGCGTGCTGGTGGTGGGCTCGGGCCAGTCCGGCGCGCAGATCGCGGAGGACCTGCACCTGGCGGGCCGCAAGGTGTTCCTGGCTGTCGGCGAGGCCCCGCGCTGCGCGCGCTTCTACCGTGGCCGGGACGTGGTGGACTGGCTGGCCGACATGCAGTACTACGACATGCCGGTGCAGGAGCATCCGCTGCGCGAAGGCGTGCGCGACAACACCAATCACTACGTGACCGGCCGCGATGGCGGGCGCGACATCGACCTGCGCAAGTTCGCCACCGAAGGCATGGAACTGTTTGGCGCGCTGGAAGACTTCCATGACGGCAAGCTGCGCTTCACGCCGAACCTGAAAGCCAACCTCGACGATGCGGACGACACCTACAACCGCATCAACGCCAGCATCGACAAGTTCATCGACAAGCACGGCATCGCCGCGCCGGCCGCCAGCGCGTATGTGCCGGTATGGACGCCGGGCGAGGAACGCTGGGCACTTGACCTGGCCGAGGCCGGCATCGGCGCCATTGTCTGGTGCATCGGCTTCCGCCCGGATTTCAGCTGGCTGGAGGCGCCTGTCTTCAATGGGCGCGGCTATCCTGGCCACGTGCGCGGCGTGACGGCGCAGGATGGCCTGTACTTCCTTGGCTTGCCGTGGCTGCACACCTGGGGCTCCGGCCGCTTTTCCGGCATCGCCCGCGATGCCGAATACCTGGCCGGGCTGGTCCGCGAAAAGCTCGGCGCGCAAGCACTGGCGGCCTGACATGTCTGACGCGCGCACAAGCTATGTCGCCGGCATGCCGAACCTGTCCTATACCGGCCTGTCGGAGAACTGGCTGCTCAAGGCGTGCGGCGACCTGCACTGGCAGGGGCTGGCGGAGCTGTCCGGCCAGGCGCTGCCGGAGTTCAGGGACGCGGAAGGCAACAAGGCTTACGCGGCCTTCACCGCGATCCGTTTGCGGGAGGCTTCGCTCGAAGCGCTTGGCGAGAATGCGGCATTCTCCGTGAACACGCGGTTGATGCGGGTGGCCGGCGCACGGCATTTCAGCTCGCACGAACTGATGCTGGAAGGCGATGGCTCCGGCGCCAGGCGCGCGCAGGTATCGATGGTATCCACCTTTATCCGGCGCGAGCGCGAGCGGGACAACCGCTCGGTGGTCAGGGCCGCGTTCAACATGCCTGTGGACGGGCCGCCGCCGGCAGCGGCGGTGGAAATGGCCGCGCTGGCCAAGCGCTTTCGCGCGGGAGACTGGGGCGGGCATCTTGGCCTGGAGCAGGCCCGGCACCGCGGCAGCCACACTGCCGAGTACCTGCCTTGCCCCTACAGCGACTTCAACGGCGCCGACCTGCTTTATTTCGCCAACTTCCAGGCCATTGTCGATCGTGCCGAGTGGCAATGGCAGCGTTTCGAGGAGCCGCCGACGGTAGCGGCGCGGGACCTGTTCTTCCACGGCAACGTCAACCTCGGCGAAGCGCTGGAGTTGTCGTTCTCCGCCGTGGATATCCGGCCGGACGGTCTTGCGCACTGGTGCGAGATCCGGCGCGGCAGCGATGGCGAGAAGATTGCCGACGTGGTGACACGCAAACGATGGAGATTGCGTTGACGTCCTCGCCTGCCTAAAGGCAGGGGATTCCCACACTTGGCGATGCACGTCCGCATCGG
>JYOD01000190.1 GCA_000955785.1 Burkholderiaceae bacterium 16 | reverse complement strand
TATTGACGTCTTTCTGGCCCCGACTGGAGACTTCTGCTCAAGGAGGTCGGCACTATATGCCCTTCCCGACTATATCGGGTAATGAGGGTTGAGCTTCCGTGATCGTCCGATGCGCACTTCTTGCGGAGCCATCCGGCCCGTCATTACCCGACATAGTTTCGTGGCCCTACAGTCCATTCAGGAAGCCGAGAAGTTGGTCTGTCGGCCGGTAGCGTCCTGGCTTGCCGTGAGCCAGAGTTGTCTTCGCGAGAGCCTGCTCCTTCATCGCAAGTGTCGCTTCGAGATAGATCTGCGTGGTTTCCACCGATTCATGCCCGAGCCACAGCGCAATCACGGACCGATCAACGCCCGCCTGCAGAAGGTCCATGGCCATCGTATGCCTCAAACGGTGAACTGTGACCTGTTTGTGCTTCAACGACGGACAAATTCTTGACGCGGTCTCTCGATGCTTGTTTAGCAGATACTGCACGCCATGAACAGTAAGACGTTCGCCCCTTGCGCTGGGGAACAGCACGTCGTCCTCACCGCGCTTGGGTTCCCGAAGCCAGGCTTTCAGTACGGCGAGCGTGGATCTGACGATGGGCGTACAACGCTCTTTCCGACCCTTGCCGATCACCCGCACGTGAGCACCGGTTCCGAGAACAAGGTCATCGCGTTTGAGTCCGGTCATCTCGGAAAGGCGCAGGCCAGTTTGTACGGCGACGAGCAAAAAGGCGTGATCGCGTCGGCCGGCCCAGGTACGCTGGTCCGGCGCGGCAAGCAGCGCATCGACTTCCTGGCGAGTCAGGAATTGCACCAGTGTGCGGGTAAAGCGCTTGCTGGGGATAGCGAGAACCCGTTGGATCTGAGCGGAATGAGCCGGCGTCTCGAGCGCCGCATAACGAAAGAAGGAATGAATTGCCGTGAGGCGAAGATTTCGACTGCGAACGCTCACTCCCTGACGCTTCTCCAGGTCGTCGAGAAATGCAACGATCAAAGGGGCATCGATATCCTCGAAATTCATGCGTGAAGGCTGCCGGTGCAGGCGTTGCTGCGCGAACTTCAGGAATTGACGGAAGGTGTCGCGATAGGAACTGATCGTGTGGGGACTCGCCTGGCGCTGCTGCATCAGGCGTTGCGTAAAGAATCGCTCCAGCAGCGGAGCGAGACTGGCGGTAGTAGTCATGGTTGAATCTCCCAGCGCTGTTCGAGCCGGCGCATCGCCTCGCGCATCAGCTCCGGCGAGGCGTTCAGATACCACTGCGTATCCGCGATGTGGACGTGACCGAGGTAAGCTGACAGGATGGGCAGGCGGCGCTCGGGGTCCTGTCCGGAACGGTACCAGCGTACAAGCGTATTCGTCGCAAATACGTGCCTCATGTCGTGCAGACGGGGGCCGTGACTGTCGGCTGCGCCACGCAGACCGATTTGCCGGGACAACGCATAGAAGTGTCGATGAATCTCGCCACTATCCAGACGGTTGCCCTGGTTAGACACGAACAAGTAGGAGGATACCGGTCGCCCCGCCCAATGACGTTTGCGTCGTGCGATATAGTCCGCGAGCACTTTGCAGGTCGACGCGTGCATTGGGACGAGTCGGGACTTGCCAAGTTTGGCGCCGCGAATCGTCAATATTGCCGCCGTCAGATCGATGTCCTGAAGCTCAAGATTGCACGCTTCGCCCAGACGCATGCCCGATACGCTCAGCAGACCAAATAGGCAGTAATAGGTCCATGGTTGCAGTTCGTCGCGCGCGTAGCGGCAAGGTATCTGAAGCGCAGCATGGAGTAGTCTGCGAATCTCGTCGCTCGAGTATAGGTATGGTCGGGCCCGCTTCGGCGAGAACGGCAGCAGACCCGGTGCAGGAATCTGTGTGCGTGGGTCGCTCGCACTACGATGACGTGCAAACTCGCGCACGATACTGAGTCGTCGCGCCCAGTGCGCGGGTTGGACGTTGGAAGGTTGCTGGGCCCACATAAGAGCCAATGCCTGGGTGATGACGGAAGCGCGGTGCCTCTCCATAAACGCGACGAAATCAGGCAATGCCTTGCCGGCCTCTCTAAGTTTGAAACCCAAGCTCCGCCTGAGGTCCAGATACTCCTGAACGGCCTGCCGCAGCGTGTTCATTGCACACCTCCCGGCCACGGTACGGCCAGCGTACGCAATGCCTCTATGTCGACCTTCGTGTAGATCTTCGTGGTCTGCGGATGACGATGTCCCAACAACTCACCAATCTCACTGAGTGACGCGCCGTGTCGGAGCATCTGGCTGGCCAGTGCATGGCGAAACTGGTGTGCCCCAGTGGTTGGGGCGTTGATACCGGCGCGCTGGAGCGAATGCCGAACGATGGAGCCCACGCCACACGCACTACGAAAGCCGGTGATAGGCGCCTTAGCACGCAAAAATACACGGCGACTGGTGCTCTGCGGTCGCCCGTATCGAAGGTATGCTGCAATCGCCTTGCCAACATCGGCGGGCAAAGGCAGCCCGTTACGCTGGCCACTCTTGCCGCGCACGCTTAAAACTCCTGTGTTCCAGTCAATATCTTCGAGCTCGAGAAATGCCACTTCCCCAGAACGCAGTCCCAGGCGCGCGAGCAGCAGAATGATGGCGTAATCACGACGACCAACGGCAGTCCGTCGATCGATACTGACCAGCAGTTGCTGAATCTGCTCTGGCGGAATCCCGCGAGGGATGGACTGCATCGACCAGTTTGCTACGACCGGAACGGCGGCGGCCAGATCGAGCGTCATGTCGCCCCGAAAGCGCGCGTAACGTAGAAAGGATCGCAGCGCTGTAGTCATCAGCTTCGCGCGCTTCAGATGCAGACGCGGTGCCTGACATTGGACAAAGCTCACGACATCGCCGGCACGCAAACGCGAAAGCCTGACGCGCCCGTCACCAAAACAATCTTCGAGAAACTCCCTGATGAACGGCGTGTAGTTGATGATCGTCGCCTTGGACAGGGCGCGCGCCTCGCGCAGATACTCAACGTAATCCCGTGTACAGGACTCAATTGGGGTAAGCCGACGCGCGGGCGTCCTCTGCGCCGAAATCAGCCTCTCTCGATTGAGAAAAGCAATGAGATGCTTGAGCGCAGCACGGTCTCCCGGACCCGGTCGCACGTGCCGCGCACGATAACGTAAGTAACGCGCCGCGTGATCAGGACAGACGTTACGCAAGTCAATTCCGTTTCGACCAAGCCAGCGGCTAAAACCTGCAGCGAGCCGAACGTGGTACTTCAGTGACTGGGTGCTGTATCCCTGCGCAGCGATCGAGTTCGCGAAGGCGACGATATGGGACGCGAGCGGGCCGTCTGGCGCGCGTGCGAGAACGACACGGTCATGGATGGTGTATCTCATGATGGACTCCTTCCCGGATGCTCTGGGGCTGAAGGAAGGAGTCAAGACTATCTCTATCTCCGGCCATCCGCTTGCCCATGAAATAGGGCTGTCGTTCGATTACCAGACATAGTCGGGAAGGGCATATAGTGTCGTCTATATCGTGGACGATATAGGCGACACACTTGTGCGTTGTCCGTCCTGCAAGTCACCAAGGATCTCAGAAAGGTTTCGCTTTGGCTCGGCCACGCACACATGCAGACGACCGAGGTCTGCACACGTGCGGACCCATCGGTAAAATTGGAAGCGCTCGAAGCAATCGTCCCGCTAAATCTGCGTTCCGGACGCTTCAAGGCTACGGATGAACTCATCGCCTCTCTAAGATCGAGTTCCCTTATGCGGAGAAATAAGTAGTCAAATTCATTCGCCA
>JYOD01000189.1 GCA_000955785.1 Burkholderiaceae bacterium 16 | reverse complement strand
GCGCCGATCTCGTACAGCTTGGCGTCGCGCCACAGCCGGCCGACCGGGTATTCGTTGATATAGCCGTTGCCGCCCAGGATCTGCACCGATTCACCGGCCATCCAGGTGGCCTTCTCGGCGGTGTACAGGATGACCGCGGCGCAGTCCTTGCGCACCTGGCGCACGTGTTCGGTGCCCAGCGAATCCAGGTTCTTGCCCACCGTGTACAGATAGCTGCGTGCCGCCTGCAGCGTGGTGTACATGTCGGCCACCTTGCCCTGGATCAGCTGGAACTCGCCAATGCTCTGGCCGAATTGCTTGCGGTCGTGGATGTAGGGGGTGATGACGTCCATGCAGGCCTGCATGATGCCGACCGGGCCGCCGGAGAGCACCGCGCGCTCGTAGTCCAGCCCGCTCATCAGCACCTTGGCGCCGGCGTTCTCCGCGCCGAGGATGTTCTCGACGGGCACTTCCACGTCCTGGAACACCAGCTCGCCGGTGTGCGAACCGCGCATGCCCAGCTTGTCCAGCTTCTGCGCCACCGAGAAGCCCTTCATGCCCTTCTCGACGATAAAGGCAGTCATGCCGCGCGCGCCCAGGTCCGGCTCGGTCTTGGCGTAGACCACCAGCACATCGCAGTCCGGGCCGTTGGTGATCCACATCTTGGTGCCGTTGAGCACGTAGCGGTCGCCCTTGAAGTCGGCGCGCAGCTTCATGCTCACCACGTCGGAGCCGGCATTGGGCTCGCTCATGGCCAGTGCGCCGATCCAGTCGCCGGAGACCAGTTTGGGCAGGTATCTGGCTTTTTGCGCGGGGGTGCCGTTGCGGTGGATCTGGTTCACGCACAGGTTGGAGTGCGCGCCGTAGGACAGGCCGACCGAGGCGGAAGCGCGGCTGATCTCTTCCATCGCGATCATGTGGGCCAGGTAGCCCATATTGGCGCCACCGTACTCCTCCGCCACGGTGATGCCGAGCACGCCGAGATCGCCCATCTTCTTCCAGGCGTCCATCGGGAACTGGTCGGTGCGGTCGATCTCCGCGGCGCGCGGAGCGAGTTCGGCTTGTGCCCAGTTGCGCACGGACTCGCGCAGCATCTCGAT
>JYOD01000019.1 GCA_000955785.1 Burkholderiaceae bacterium 16 | reverse complement strand
GCGGCGATTTACGCTGTCGCAGAAGTCCCCCCAGTCAGGGTACTGGAGTCTTCCTTCCCCCATATCGTTCTGTTACCGTAGGTCCAAGCGAGGGCGCAGTCCCCCGTGACGCAGTTCGATGCATTGACGCAGTTCGAAAGATTTCAAAGATCCAATGCCGGCGAGCGCGAGAGGGCGTGGCCGGCAGTGGCATCCAGGCGGGGGATCAATGGCGGCCAGATTTTGCCTGTTGGCACTGACCGGCGTGGTAGGTGCGCTTACTTTGGCGGGTTGCGGCACACTGGAAACGGCGTCCACCGCGCGTGCGCCGGTCGCGCAATCAGGCCCTGGGGCCATGGCTGCTGCCTCGGCGATTGATTGCGGCAGCTTTGCCAGGCATATCGAACAGCTCAGGCATGCAGCGCCGACGGACACGCTGGTTCCACCCGGGCCACCGGCTCGGGACCTCGCTTCGACGAGCGAGGAACATGCGGAAGCCGACCATGGCAGCGAGGCGGAAGAACACCCTACGCTAAAGGGGCTGCCGTTGTTTTCGGCGGCTCCCTATGGGCTTAGCAAGCCAGCAGGCTGGCAGCCCTGGACCGTCAACCGAAACAAGCTTCCCACCCGCTATACCTTGACCGAAGTCGACCGACGCATGGTGTTGCATGCAGAAGCCGACAGTTCGGCCTCGGGTCTGTATGTGCCGTTGGTGGGGCGCGAGCCGGGCATGCTGAACTGGACGTGGAAGACACGTGACGTGATCCGCAGTGCCGACAATAGCCAGGCCCCGCGTGAGGACTCGCCGCTGCGCATCTTCGTCGCATTCGATGGAGACAAGGGCAGTCTCTCGCTCAAGGATCAACTGATGTACGAGATGGCGCGGCTGACGACAGGGCGCGAGATGCCCTACGCCACGCTCATGTACATTTGGGGAGGGCGCAAGCCGGAAGGCTCCGTGCTGTCGAACCCGCACACCGAGCGCGTGCGCATGATCGTGGTGGATTCCGGTACCCGCCATACCAACGAATGGCGTTGCCATCGGCGCGACTTGCGCGCCGACTACCGCAAGGCCTTCGGGACCGATCCGGGGAAGGTTGTTGCGATCGGCCTCATGACCGATACCGACAATACCAAGAGCCGCGCTGAAAGCTGGTACGGCGACATCGCGCTGGACTGATACCGCTTCTCCGTCATGACCACGCGCCGGCGCTGCAGGCCGGCGCGGCGCTGATCTGCGTACTCAGGCAGGAGCCAGCCACTTTTCCACCAGCTTTACGAAGAAGGTCGAGCCAACCGGCAGGATCTCGTCGTTGAAGTCATAGCTCGGGTTGTGCAGCATGCACGGGCCAAGGCCATGGCCGGCTTCGCGGTGCACGCCTTCACCATTGCCGATGAACAGGTAGCACCCCGGTTTTTCCAGAAGCATGAAGGAGAAATCCTCGGCGCCCATGGTCGGCTCGATCTTGTCGTCGACGTTGTCCGCGCCCACCAGATCCCTTGCTACTTCCGCGGCAAACGCCGTTTCCGCCACACTGTTGACGGTGGGTGGGTAGTTGCGATGAAACTCGAAATCCACAGTGCAATCGAACGCGCTTGCCACAGCCCGCGCGACTTCTTCCATGCGGCGCTCGATCAGGTCCAGCACAGGCAGGGTGAAGGTGCGCACCGTGCCGCCGATCCAGGCTTCATCCGGCACGATATTGGTGGCGTCGCCGGCATGGAACTGCGTGACCGAAATCACCGCGGCATCGATCGGACGCTTGTTGCGCGTGATGATGCCTTGCAGCGCCGAGACAATTTGCGTTCCGGTGAAAACGGGATCGTTGCCATTGTGCGGCAGCGCAGCATGCGCGCCCTTGCCGCGCACGACGATGCGGAATTCGTTGCTCGACGCCATCAGTGGCCCGGCCGTGGTGCCGAAGCTGCCGGCAGGCATGCCGGGCCAGTTGTGCATGCCGAACACGGCATCGCAGGGAAAGCGTTCGAACAGGCCGTCCTTGATCATTTCGCGGGCGCCGCCGCCGCCTTCCTCGGCCGGCTGGAAAATCAGGTTGATGGTGCCGTCGAAGTTCCGGTGCTCGGCCAGATAGCGCGCCGCGCCCAGCAGCATCGCCGTATGGCCGTCATGGCCGCAGGCGTGCATGCGACCATCGTGCTGCGAGCGGTGGCCAAAGGTGTTGGCTTCCTGTAGCGGCAGCGCATCCATATCAGCGCGCAGGCCGATGCTGCGGCCGCTATTGCCATTGCGGATCACACCAACCAGGCCAGTGGTGCCAAGGCCGCGATGAACTTCGATGCCCCATGCGGCGAGGCTCTGCGCCACCACGTCGGAAGTCCGTTCCTCCTTGAAGCAAAGCTCCGGGTGGGCGTGGATGTCGCGTCGGATGGTGCGGATCTCGGCTTGCGCCTGAAGAATTTCGGGGATGAGTGTCATGATGCCAGTTTGGGCGAGGGATATCCGGATCATACGACGGCTTGCGTGAAAGCGCCAAAACAGGCGCTCGGCAGGCCACAAGTGCGCGATTATGCGCGTGCGCGTGATGCACTGCGGGCAAGACAGCGCGGGGGTTTCCCCGCATTGCCCCGCAGGGTCCACTGCTGGAACAGTTCATGCTTGATGTGCCTGCCCGGCAACGTTGCCGCTGATCGCCCAGCCAGCCGCACCAAAATGCGGCGCCCGGCGCGATGTGCCAACGCTGCCATTAGTAGTTGTTTGCTACCATTTTTCCCCTGGGAGAGTTGCGCGATGTCCCTTCGCACATGCAAGAAGGCATTCGGTGCCATGGTGGTAACCGCGGCCATGAGCTTCGGTTTTGCCAGCCAGGCCCACGCGGTCGATTTCAAGCTGGCCATGAGTTCGCCCCCGACCTCGATGGATCCGCATTTCTATAACCTGTTCTCGAACATCAACGTCTCCGAGCACATGTTCGAGTGTCTCGTGAAGATGGACGCGGACAGCAAGATCATTCCCGGCCTGGCCGAGTCCTGGAAGCTGGTCAACAACCTGACCTGGGAATTCAAGATCCGCAAGGGTGTGAAGTTCCATGATGGCTCCGAGCTCACCACCGAAGACATCATCTGGTCGCTCGAGCGCCCGGCCACCATCCTGAACAGCCCCGGCAAGTTTGACGTCTACACCAAGGCGATCATCAACAAGAAGGTGATCGACAAGTACACCATCCAGCTCACCACCAACACGCCGTACCCGCTGATGCTGAACGACCTGACGTCGATCTTCATCGTGCAGAAGAAGGCGACGCAGGGCCTGACCTCGGACGACTTCGCGCAGGGCAAGGGCATGATCGGCACCGGCCCCTTCAAGTTCGTCAACTATGCGCGCGACGACCGTGTGGACCTGGTGAAGAACCCCGACTACTGGGGCCCCAAGCCCGCCTGGGACAAGGTGACGCTGCGCTTCATCCCGAATCCGGCCACGCGCATGGCGGCGCTGCTGTCCGGCGACGTGCAGGCCATCGAGAACGTGCCGACGCCAGACCTGCCGCAGGTGCGCAAGGATCCCAAGCTGACGTTCTTCTCCAAGATCTCGCACCGCGTGATCTACCTGTACACCGATGACAAGAAAGACAAGTCGCCCTTTATCACCACCAAGGAAGGCGCGCCGATGGACAAGAACCCGCTGAAGGATGCGCGCGTGCGCAATGCCATCAGCATGGCCATCAACCGGCAGGGCATCAAGGACCGCTTGATGGAAGGCCTGTCCGAACCGACCAACAACCTGGTGCCGCCCACGCTGTTCGGCTACAACCCCAACCTGAAGACGGTCAAGTACGACCCGGAAGGCGCCAAGAAGCTGCTGGCCGAGGCGGGCTATCCGAACGGCTTCGGTATTACCCTGCACACGCCTAACAATCGCTACGTCAACGACGAGAAGATTGCCCAGACCATTGCGCAGAACCTGACCCGCATCGGCATTACGACCAAGGTGGAGGGCATGCCGATGGCAACCTACTCGTCCAAGGGCATCAAGCACGAGTTCTCGTTCGGCTTGCTGGGCTGGGGCGCGCAAACCGGCGAAGTCAGTTCGCCGCTGCGCGCGCTGCTGGCTTGCGAGGATCCGAAGAAGGGCTTTGGCACGACCAACTGGGGCGAGTACTGTAATCCGAAGATGGACGTGGTACTGGAAAAGGCGCTGGCCACCGTGGATGACGGCGAGCGTTCCAAGCTGTTGCAGGAAGCTACCGCGATTGCCATCAACGATGGCGGTATCATCCCGATCCATCAGCAGGTGACCACATGGGCCACCCAGAAGGGCATCACGTACGTGCCGCGTACCGACGAACGGACGTACGCGCACAATTTCAAGCCGCAGTGAAGTGACAAGTGAAACGCCGGGGGCGCGGCCACGAGATCGTGCTCCCGGACAAGAATGCATCCGCAGGTATAAGCGGGAAGCGTCCGCGGTCTGGCTGGCCGCTTCCCTACGATTCATCCCCGGACGGTAGCCGGGCCTAGCCACGAGCCGACTGCCGGTGCAGCCAGGCGGCGCCCACAGGCGCCGTGGCCTGTCATCGGCGAAGGAAAGCTTCCGAACATGCTGGTTTTTATCATTCGACGCTTGATGCAGAGCGTAGTTGTGCTCTTCGTCATGTCCTTGCTGGTCTTCCTGGGCGTCTTTGCCATCGGCAACCCGGTCGATATCCTGATCAATCCTCAGGCCGACCAGGAGGACATCAAGCGCACCATTGCCGCGCTTGGCCTGGACAAGCCACTCTGGGAACAGTACTGGATCTTCCTGCGCAATGCGTTGCACGGCGATCTGGGCACTTCTTTCGCGCACGGCACACCGGCACTCAAGCTGATCTTCGAGCGCATGCCGGCCACCATGGAGCTGGCCGTGTGCGCCATCCTGCTGGCCGTGCTGCTCGGCATTCCGCTCGGCTTGTGGGCGGGCCTGCGTCCTGGCGGCGTAGCGGGCAAGACCATCATGGGTGTCTCCATCCTCGGCTTTTCGCTGCCGACCTTCTGGGTCGGGCTGATGCTCATCATGGTGTTCGCGGTGCAACTGGGCTGGCTGCCGTCCAATGGGCGCGGCGAGACCGCATCGCTGCTTGGCATCCCCGTCAGCTTCCTCACGATGGACGGTTTGCGCCACCTGCTGCTGCCGGCGGTGACGCTGTCGCTGCTCAATATCGCCATGGTGATCCGGCTCACGCGCGCCGGCACACAGGAGGCGATGATGCAGGACTACGTCAAGTTCGCGCGGGCCAAGGGCCTGTCCAACTCGCGCATCGTGGGCGTGCATGTGCTCAAGAACATCATGATTCCCATCGTCACGGTGATTGCCCTGCAGTTCGGCTCGATCATCGCCTTTGCCATCGTGACCGAATCGATCTTCGCGTGGCCCGGCATGGGCAAGCTGATCATCGATTCCATCCAGTTGCTCGACCGGCCGGTCATCGTGGCCTACCTGATGGTGATCGTGACGCTGTTCATCCTGATCAACCTGCTGGTGGACATCATTTACAGCGTGCTCGATCCGCGCGTGCGTATCGCCGACAACAAGGGCTGAGCTCATGACAACCGCAATCGAAACCGAATCCGCGGCGGCACCGCTGCCGCTAGCTGAACAGACCCCGCTGCGGCGCTTCGCCAACCAGTTCTTCTCCAGCAAGATCGCGGTGACCGGCCTGGTCCTGCTGATCGCCATCGTGCTGATCGCGCTGCTCGCGCCATGGCTGTCGCCGCAGAACCCTTATGACCTCGCCACACTGAACGTGCTCGACTCACGCATGGCCCCTGGCGAGAAGTCCGACGACGGCATGACCTTCCTGCTTGGCTCGGACGAGCAGGGCCGGGATATTCTCTCCGCCGTGATGTACGGCCTGCGCATCAGCATTGGCGTAGGCGTTGTCAGTACGGTGATCGCGCTGCTGCTGGGCGCCACGCTGGGCCTGATCGCCGGCTTCCTCGGCGGCCGGGTCGAGGCCATCATCATGCGCGTGGCCGACCTGCAGCTGTCGTTCCCGCCCATCCTGCTGGCCCTGATCCTGCTGGCTTTCCTGCGTCCGGGCATCGGCAATATCGTGATCGCGCTGGTGGCGGTGCAGTGGGCCTATTACGCGCGCACCACGCGCAGCGCGGCGCTGGTCGAGCGGCGCAAGGAATATATCGAAGCCGCCACCTGCCTCGGGCTGTCGCCAGCGCGGATCATGTTCCGCCACCTGCTGCCCAATTGCCTGCCGCCGCTGATCGTGATTGCTGCGCTGCAGGTGGCATCGGCGATCACGCTGGAAGCCACGTTGTCCTTCCTCGGCCTGGGCGTGCCCATTACCGAGCCGTCGCTGGGCTCGCTGATCGCCAACGGCCAGCAATACATGTTGTCCGGCAAGTACTGGATCAGCTTCTTCCCGGGTATTGCGCTGGTGGTCACTATCGTGGCCATGAACCTGGTCGCCGACCAGCTGCGTGACGTACTCAATCCGCGCCTGCAAACGCAGTAACGCAGCACGACAGGAGCGAACATGAGCAAACCGACCCTAGTGGTAGAAGGTCTCAAGACCCAGTTCTTTACGCGTGGCGGCGTCGCGCGCGCCGTCGACGACGTTTCGTTCTCGGTCGGCCGCGGCGAGATCATGGGCCTGGTGGGCGAGTCCGGCTCGGGCAAGTCGATGACCGGTTACTCGATCATGGGCCTGATCGATCCGCCCGGCAAAGTCGTGGACGGCCGTATCGAACTGACCAGCCGGGATGGCGTCACGCGCGACTTGCGCAACCTCACGCCGGCGCAGATGCGAGACGTGCGCGGCAACCGCATCGCGATGATCTTCCAGGATCCGATGATGACGCTGAACCCGGTCCTGCGCATCGATACGCAGATGATCGAAGCAGTGCTGGCGCATGAGAAGGTCGACAAGGCGGTGGCGCGAGAGCGTGCCCGCAACGCGTTGGCCCGCGTCGGCATTCCCTCGCCGGACGAGCGCTTGCGCGCCTATCCTCACCAGTTCTCCGGCGGCATGCGCCAGCGCGTGGCGATTGCCATCGCCCTGTTGAACAAGCCCGACCTGATCATCGCCGACGAACCCACCACCGCGCTGGACGTAACCATCCAGGGCCAGATCCTCTACGAGATGCAGAAGCTGTGCCGCGAATCCGGCACCGCGCTGATCTGGATCACCCACGACCTGTCCGTGGTGGCCGGCCTGGCCGACTCCGTTTGCGTGATGTACGCCGGCAAGATTGTCGAAGCCGGCGACGTGCGCCAGGTGCTCGAGCGGCCCCAGCATCCCTATACCCACGGCCTGATCAGCTCCGCGCCGTCGCGCAATCCGCGCGGCGCGCCGCTGCGCCAGATTCCTGGCATGACGCCGTCGCTGCTGAACCTGCCGGGCGGCTGTGCTTTTCGCGAACGTTGTGCCTATGCTACCGATGTGTGCAAGACGACACCACCGCTGGATACTGCCGCGGACGGACGTCGCCTGCGCTGCTTTCATCCGGTCCTTGCAGAGCAGGAGGCCGCATGAGCGCCACCGTTGTTGATCCCGCACTCGCTGCCATGACGTCCGAACCCGTTGCAGAACCCACGCCCAGCGCACCGATTCTCGAGCTGAAAGGCGTATCCAAGCGATTCGTCAAATCGCTCGACACCGCAGCCAAGATCGCCAATGTGTTCGGCGCCGGCGCGCAGGAGGAAGTTGTTCATGCCGTGGACCGCGTCGACCTGGCCATTCGCGCCGGCGAGGTGGTCGGCCTGGTCGGCGAGTCCGGTTGCGGCAAGTCCACGCTGGGTCGCATGGCCGTGGGCCTGCATTCGCTGACGGAAGGATCGCGGTACTGGAAGGGGGTCGATCTGGACCGCCTGCCGCCGGAGAAGAAACGAGAGAAGCAACTGGCGATCCAGATGATCTTCCAGGATCCCTATGCTTCGCTGAATCCGCGCCTGCGCGTGATGGACATCGTCGGCGAGGCGCCGGTGGTGCACGGCATGGTGCCGCGCGGCGAGCAGAAACGTTATGTGGAGGACATGCTGGTGCGGGTGGGCATGGACCCCACCGTGCTGCGCCGCTTTCCGCACCAGTTCTCGGGCGGGCAGCGTGCGCGGATCGGCATTGCGCGGGCGCTGGCGGTCAAGCCGGAATTCCTGGTGTGCGATGAGTCGGTGGCTGCACTCGATGTGTCGATCCAGGCCCAGGTGCTGAATCTCTTCATGCGCTTGCGGCAGGAGCTGAACCTGACCTATCTCTTCATCAGCCACGATCTTGGCGTGGTGAAGCACATTAGCGATCGCGTAGTGATCATGTACCTGGGGCGGGTGGTGGAGTCGGCGCCGGCGGAAGATGTGTTTGCCAGTCCGAATCATCCTTATACGCAGGCGCTGCTGGCGGAGGCTCCCAAGCTGGAGGTTGGCAAGAAGACGTTTGTGGCGATCAAGGGTGAGATTCCGTCACCATTGCATCCGCCGCCTGGGTGTCATTTCCATCCGCGTTGTCCGCATGCGATGCCGCGTTGCCGGGAGGAGCAGCCGTTGCTTAAGGAGATTGCGCCGATGCGCTTTTCGGCTTGCCATTTGAATGATATGGCGTAGGTAGGATCGGGCTTGATTGCCTGACGTCAACGTCAGTTTCACCTCCCCTCCGGGGAGGTGGCCTGCTTTTCCATCTTGGTTTCTGTCCTGGCAAAAAGGTGGGCAAAAGAGCACCCACATTTAGCCTGGGACGCCTTCACGGCGCGACCGCGCCGCGCGGCTCCGCTCCGCGTCAGCGAATCACCTGCCCCCTTGAGTTGATGATGGTCATCTCGACGAATTTCGAGCCGATATGGCTGTCGGGGCTGAAGTTGATGATGTAGCCGCCCAGGTCGAGGCTCTTCATGCCTTCCAGTGCGGTGATCAGCTTTTCGCGGGTCAGGTCTTTGCCGGCCCGGCGCAGGCCTTCGGCGAAGGCCTTGGCGGCAATAAAGCCTTCGATGCTGGCGTAGTCGAACTCGTTGGGCTTGCCGGCCGCCTGCAGCAGCCGCAGGTATTCGCGCACGACCGGCAGCGTGGCATTGCCGGGATGGGGCATGACCTGGGAAATGATCACGCCACTGCCCTTGGGGCCGACTTCCCTGGCCAGCGCCTGGGTGCCGACAAACGAGACGTTATAGAACTGGCCATTGAAGCCGCGGCGCAGGGCTTCCTTGACGAAGGCGCCCGTAGTCCGGTATGCATTGATCATCACCACGGCGTCGGGCTTGGATTTCATCGAGCCTTGCATGGCGTCGCCGATTTCCACGGTATTGCGCACCACGCCCTCGCGCGCGACGATCTGCACGCCGCTGTCAGGCGCTGCCTTGAGCGCGCGTTCGAGTGCTTCCAGGCCTGCCTTGCCGTAGGCATCCTCGTTGTACACCACCGCCACCCGCTTAAGGCCGGTGACGCGGATCTGGCGCAGGATGGCGGCGGCCTCTTCGTTGAAGCCCGCACGCACGTGGAAGGCGTAGCGGTTGAGCGGTTCGCGCAGCGACTGGGCGCCGCTGTAGGGGGCGAAGAACGGCACCCTGGCCTGGGTTGCCAGTGGCAGCGAGGCCTCGCCGGTCTCGGTGCCCACGTAGCCGAACAGCGCGAAGACATGGTCGTCGTCGATCAGCGCGCGCGTGTTCTTGGCGGCGGATTCCGGCTCGTTGAAGTCGTCGAGGACCTTGAGTTCGATCTTGCGGCCGTAGATCCCGCCCTGCTGGTTGATATGGTCGAAGTAAAGCCGCGCGCCGGAATTCAGCTGCTTGCCGAGCATGGCGGTGGGCCCGGTGAGCGCGGCCGACTGGCCCAGCAGGACGGTGTCGGCGCTGACGCCGCTTTCGGCGTTGGCACTGGCAATGAATGACGAGCCGATGGCGCACGCCACCAGCAGGCCGGCAATGCGCCAGCCCCTGACCCCAGAATGCACTTGCATGGTTTCCCCGTGAAAGACGGTGTTTTCTTTACCCGTGAATGCCTTGCCGGTCTGTGCCGGCGCTGCCCTGTCGCCATCTCCTGGCGCAGCGTCGGGCTATCATAATCGAATACAATCGGAGCCTAACAATTTCCCCAGCGGCGCCCGTCGGGACGACGCCGGCGTACAACACGCGAGGCCGCCAGGGATGTCCGGCATGCCTGCCTCGCGTGCCTGGCCGTCCAGCCGCCCCCGATCCCGGCCATGCCGCCCGTCCCCAATCGTTTGCCAGGAGATTCCATGGCCTCCCGCATCGTCCGTGCCGCCTGTCCGCACGATTGTCCCGATACCTGTGCCTTGCTGGTCACCGTCGAGGACGGCCGCGCCACCAAGGTGGCGGGTGATCCGGACCACCCTGGCACCCAGGGCGTGCTTTGCACCAAGGTGTCGCGCTATACGGACCGCACCTACCATCCCGACCGCCTGCTGACACCGATGAAGCGGGTCGGCCCCAAGGGCGAAGGCAAGTTCGTGCCGATTTCCTGGGACGAGGCGCTGGACACCGTGGCCACCCGCCTGTCGGCCATCGCCGCGCGGGATCCGCAGGCGATCGTGCCGTATAGCTATGCCGGTACCATGGGCCTGGTGCAGGGCGAGAGCATGGCGGCGCGTTACTTCCATAAGCTGGGCGCCTCGCTGCTCGACCGCACTATCTGTGCCAGTGCCGGTGCAACCGCGCTGCGCTATACCTACGGCGCGAGTATCGGCATGGACATCGCGCATGTTCCCGACGCCAAGCTCATCATCATCTGGGGCGGCAACCCGATTGCCTCCAACCTGCACTTCTGGACACGCGTGCAGGAAGCCAAGCGGCGCGGCGCCACGCTGGTGGCGATTGACCCGTACCGCTCGCTGACCGCCGAAAAATGCCATCGCCATATCGCCCTCATGCCCGGCACGGACGGCGCGCTGGCGCTGGCGATCATGCATGTGCTGATGCGCGACGATCTGCTCGATCACGAGTACATCGACAGCCACACGGTGGGGTTCGAGGCACTGCGCGAGCGTGCGCAGGCCTATACGCCGGCGCATGCGGCCAAGCTGTGCGGCATCGACCCCGAGGAAATCGAGTGGCTGGCCGGCCTCTACGGGCAACTGGCGGTGCGCGAGCGCCAGCCGGTGGCGATCCGGCTGAACTATGGCATGCAGCGCTCCCACGGCGGCGGCCAGGCGGTGCGCGCTGTCGCCTGCCTGCCGTCGCTGGTGGGGGCGTGGCGCCATGCGGCCGGCGGCCTGCAACTGTCCACTTCGGGCTTCTTCCCGGTGGACAACGCGGCACTGCAACGGCCGGACCTGCTGCCGGACCTGCCGGCGTTGCCGCGCACGGTCAATATGAGCACCATCGGCGATGCGCTGCTGGACGCCGGCGGCGAGAGCGGCCCCAGGATCGAGGCGCTGGTCGTCTACAACAGCAACCCGGTGGCGGTGGCGCCGCAGTCGAGCAAGGTGGCGGAAGGCTTCGCGCGGGAAGACCTGTTCACCGTGGTGCTGGAGCAGTTCCGCACCGATACCGCGGACTATGCCGATATCCTGCTGCCGGCCACCACCCAGCTCGAGCATGTGGATGTGCACAAAGCCTACGGGCATACATACTTCCTCGCCAACAACCAGGCCATCGCTCCGCTGGGCGAGGCGCTCCCCAATACCGAGATCTTCCGCCGGCTGGCGCAGCGCATGGGCTTTGACGAGCCGTGCTTTGCCGACAGCGACGAAGACATTGCCGCCCAGGCCATCGTGGCGACCGACCCGCGCGCCGCCGGCATCAGCTGGGAATCCCTCAAGGCGCAGGGCTGGCAGAAGCTCAACCTGCCGGCGGCGCCGCTGGCCGAAGGCGGCTTCTTCACAGCATCGGGCAAGTGCGAGTTCTACTCGGACGCCATGCGCCGCGACGGCCTTGATCCCTTGCCCGGCTATGTGCCGCCCTACGAGACGCCCGCCACCGCGCCGGAACTGGCGGCGCGCTATCCGCTGGCGATGATCTCGCCGCCCGCGCGTAACTTCCTCAACAGTTCTTTCGTCAACGTCGACAGCCTGCGCGCAACCGAGGGCGAGCCGCACCTGGACATCCATCCCGAGGATGCCGCGCCGCGAGGCATCGTCAACGGCGGCATGGTGCGCGCCTTCAACGACCGCGGCAGCATGATGGCGCGGGCCCGCGTGACCGACCGCGCGCGGCGCGGGCTGGTGGTGGGGCTGTCGATCTGGTGGAAGAAGCTGGCGCCGGACGGCAAGAACGCCAACGAGCTGACCAGCCAGCGGCTGACCGACCTGGGCCGTGCTCCGGTGTTCTACGATTGCCTGGTGCAGGTGGAAGCAGCCGCGCCCGCCAGGGTGGCGCAAGCGGAAACGGCAGCGTCCGCACTGGCATCATGATCCGGCGGCCGGCACGCGCGCTACAGGCCCTGGCTACGCTGGGGCTTGCCGCGTTGCTGGCCGGCTGCGACACGATTGGCTACTACGCGCAGTCCATAGGCGGCCACTTCGGCGTGATGGCGGAAGCCCGGCCATTGCCGGACGCCATCGCCGCGGCGCAGGAAGCCAAGGATACGCGGCTGGCACAGCGCCTGGCGCTGGCTGGCAGCATCCGCGATTTCGCCTCGCACGAGCTGAAGCTGCCCGATAACGGCAGCTACCGGCGCTACGCCAACCTGCACCGGCAGTATGCGGTGTGGAGCGTGTTCGCTACCTCCGAGCTGTCGATGGAACTGCACAAGTGGTGCTTCCTGGTGGTGGGCTGCATCAGCTATCGCGGCTACTACGCCCAGTCCGATGCGGACAGCTACGCGGAAGGGCTGCGCAAGAAGGGGCTCGAGCCCTACGTCGCCGGCATTCCGGCCTATTCGACGCTGGGTTACTTTGACGACCCGTTGCTCAACACCTTCGTCTACCTGCCGGGGGGCGAACTGGCCAGGCTGATATTCCACGAACTGGCGCACCAGGTGGTCTATGTGCGCAACGACACCACCTTCAACGAGTCCTTCGCCACCGCAGTGGAAACGGCCGGCGTGGAGCGCTGGCTTGCGTTGGCAGCGTCTCCCGATGCCCGCGCCAGCTACCGCCAGTACGACATGCGCCGCCAGCAATTCCGCGCCATGCTGCTGGACACGCGGGACCGGCTGGATGCGCTCTATCGCTCGCCCGTGCCCGACGAGGTCAAGCGGGCCGGCAAGGCGGAAATCTTCGCCGGCCTGCGCGCGCGTTATGCGCAGCTCAAGGAGGCGTGGGGCGGCTACAGCGGCTATGACCGCTGGTTCGAACGGCCGCTGACCAATGCACAACTGGCCGCCGTGGCGACCTACCAGCAATGGGTGCCGGCTTTCACGGTGCTGCTGGCGCAGAGCGGCGGCGACTGGACCGCTTTCTATGCCGCGGCCCGGCGCATTGGAGATCTGCCGCGCGACGAGCGGGACGCCGCCTTGCGCCAGTTGGCGCCGCCGGCCAGCGGTGGCGATGTGCAGACCGCCGGCGAGAGCGGTGCCACGGTTGGCGCTGCGATGGGGGCGGTACGTGCCGGTGGCGCACCTGATACGCCGTCCGCACCCGCGGAGGCCGGACCTGTGACCGGCACCAAGCCTTGATGCCGTGACATCGCCGATGTCACGAAGACCTGAATCGGCGCACTAGGCGCCCGCCGGGCGCTTCATCCGGCAGGCCGACGGCAGGTTCAGGTCCCGCCCCGCTGTCACGCCGTCGAGGCGGAAGCCGTATTGCGTGCCTTCCACGCCCACCTTGACAGACGTGCCGTCCACCGGTGCAATCGTCGACACCACCTGCGGCAACAGCAACTGGTGATCGCCCTTGCGCATCAGCACATCTCCCACGGGCGACTGGTATTGCATGCCTTCGAGCGCAAAGGCAACACTGGTGGGTTCGTCGGATTTCGCGCGGCGGATCGCCTCGCTCAGCATTTGCACGGAGATCAGCACGCGCGGGGCGAAGTATTCGCCGGCCGGCGTCTGCTTCACCCGGGCTGCCAGCGCGGCCAGCACCGGATCGTCACTGTTGGGCAGGTACTCGGCCACCCACGTCAGGTGCGCGTTCTTCGCCTGCGACACGGCCAGCACCGTGCCGGGCGCGCCGCCCCCGCTGTGGTTCAGGTAGTTCAGCTCATAGCCGGCTTCGCCCGCGGCCTTGATCAGCAGGCTCAGGTCCTGGCCCCAGTTTCCCGTGACCACGGTATCGGCGCCGCTTTCCTTGATCCTGCTGACATACGGCGCGAAATCCTTGACCCTGGCCAGCGGGTGCAGCGCCTCGCCGACGAACTGCACGTCGGGCCGCGCGCCGGCGATCATCTGCCGGCCCAGCGCGGCCCAGATGCGGCCCTGGGTGTAATCCTGGTTGAGCAGGTACACCTTATGCATGCTTTTTTGCTCACGCGCGAAATTGGCCAGCGCGCGCATTTTCATCGCCGTGTTGGCCTCGGTGGCGAAATGCCAGAAGCTGCAGCGCGCGCCCGTCAGGTCGGGATCAAGCGAGGCGTAGTTGATGATCAGGATGCGCTGCGTGGGGTTGCGCTCGTTGTTCCGGTTGGCGGCCTCCACCAGCGCGGTCACCACCGGCGAGCCGGAGGCGCCGGTGAATACCGCGCGGGCGCCGGCATCGATCGCGCTTTGCAGTGCCGTCAGGCTTTCCTGCGGGGAGAGCTTGTTGTCGTAGCTGAGCAGCTCGTAGTTGCGCCCCAGCACGCCGCCCTGGGCATTGGCGTCGTCGAGCGCGAACTTCAGGTTGGCCTGGAAGATCTGCCCGACATTGGCCAGAGGCCCGGATAGCTGGTCGATGAAGGCGACCTTGATGGACGGCGCGCCGGCGGCCTGGGCCGGGGTTTGCGCCTGCGCCTGCAGCGGCACGCCCGTGGCCAGCGCGAACGCGGCGGCGGCCGCGCAGCGCATGAGCACACTTGCCGCGCGCGTAGCGATCCGGGCGGCGGTGCCCGCTGCGTGCTTCAAGTCCTGGGGCATGGCTTGTCTCTCTCCTGTTGGCATTACCACGTGTCGATGAAACGGCGCGATTCGGCGCGGCGCGCTTCGTCCAGCGGCGGTACCGAGGCCAGCCCGCGCAGCAGCCAGTGGCGGGTGTCGGCGGGGTCGATGACCGCATCGATCTCCAGGTGACTCGCCATATTAAGGGCGCGCCCGCGCTGGTAGGCCGCTTCCACCATACGCGCAAACAGCGCTTCGCGTTCGGCCGGGTCGGCCACGGCTTCCAGTTCCTTGCGAAAGCCCAGCCGGATCGATCCCTCGATGCCCATCGCGCCGAATTCGCCGCTGGGCCACGCCGCGGTGAAGAAGGGTGCGGAGAAACTGCCGCCGGCCATGGCCTGCGCGCCCAGGCCATAGCCCTTGCGCAGCACCACGGTGAAGAAGGGCACGCGTAGCGCACCGGCGGTGACGAAGAGCCGCGAGACGTGGCGCACCGTGGCGGTCTTCTCGGCCTCCGGTCCCACCATGAAGCCGGGCGTGTCGCACAGCGAGACGATGGGCAATCCATGCGCATCGCACAACTGCATGAAGCGCGCGGCTTTGTCGGCGGCCGCGGCATCGATGGCACCCCCCAGGTGGCGGGGGTTGTTGGCGATGCAGCCGAAAGCGCGCCCCTCGATGCGGATCAGCGCGGTGATGATGCCGGCGCCGAAGGCGGCGCGCAACTCCAGCACGGAATCGTGATCGGCGAGCGCGGCGAGCACGCTGCGCATATCGTAGCTGCGCAGCCGGTTCTCCGGGATCAGGTGGCGCAGCGCGCGTGCGTCGCCCGCCTGCCAGTCGGGCAGGTCGCCCTGGAAGTAGGAGAGGTAGCGGCGTGCCGCGTCCACGGCGGCGGTTTCGTCGTCGACCAGGACGTCGATCACGCCGTTGGGCGCTTGCACGCTCACCGGGCCAACTTCCTCGGGCACGAATACGCCCAGGCCGCCGCCTTCGATCATGGCTGGGCCGCCCATGCCGATGGTGGCGCTGCGGGTGGCAATGATGACGTCGGCGCAGCCCAGCAGCGCGGCATTCCCTGCAAAGCATCGGCCGGAGACGATGCCCACCAGCGGCACTTGTCCGGATAGCCGCGCGAACTGGATGAATGACGTGCAGTCCAGTCCGGCCACCACGGGCATGTCGGTATCGCCGGGCCGGCCGCCGCCGCCCTCGGCGAACAGCACCACCGGCAGGCGCCACTGGCGCGCCAGCGCCAGCATGCGGTCCAGCTTCTTGTGGCCATAGAAGCCCTGCGTGCCGGCCAGCACCGTGTAGTCGTAGGCCAGCACCATGCAGCGCGCGTCGGCTGCGGGGAAACTTCCGGCATTGACGGTGCCGACGCCGGTGACGATGCCGTCGGCCGGCGTTGCGCGTTCCAGGTCTTCGGCGCTGCGGCGCTGGCGCTGGGCGGCGATGGCGAGCGCGCCGTATTCGATGAATGAGTTGGCGTCGCACAGTTGCGCGATGTTTTCCCGCGCGGTGCGTCCGCCCTGGCGATGGCGCTTGTCCACGGCCTGCGCGCGCGCCGCGTCCTGCGTGAGTGCCTGGCGCGCCAGGGCGTCGCGCAGGTCGGCGCGGATATGGGCGGGGTCCACGGTGGCGCCCGTATCCATCGCATGGTGGCGGCCGTCGTGCGCAGACAGCACAATCACCGGCGCGCCGGCGCGCAGCACATCGCCGGCCGCGGCCAGCACGCGCAGGACTTCTCCCGCCACCGGCGCTTCCAGTGGATGTTCCATCTTCATGGCTTCGATGATGGCGAGCGATTGCCCGCGCAGCACGATGTCGCCGGGGCGCACCTGCACCGCGGCCAGCGCGCCGTCCATGGGCGCGGTGACGAGTTCGGCATCGTCCGGCAGGTCGTCCAGTTGCGCGGAGCCCGACGCCTGGACGTTCGCGATTGCGCCTGTCGCGTGCAGCGCCGGATGGGGCTGGTTGCCGTCCCGCGACTGTGCGGCCATCGCCGGTAGCGCGGCATCAAGGTATTGGGTGTGGACGTCATTGCGCCGCACATCCTCGCGCAGCAGCAGGTCCTGCAGCAGCCTGCGGTTGGTGTCGATGCCTTCGATGCGGAATTCGCACAGGGCGCGATAGGCGTGGGACAGCGCGCGCTGGTAGTCGCCGCCGGGCTCATGCACGATAAGCTTGGCCAGCAGCGAGTCGAAGCGCGGGTTGACCGTCATGCCCGCATGGCCGGCCCCATCCACGCGCACGCCGGGGCCGCTGGGCGGTTCGTAGACGTCGATGCGGCCGCTGGCGGGGCGCAACTGGCCCTGTGCGTCGAGGTGCTCGGCGTTGATGCGCAACTGCACCGCGATGCCGCGTGGCGCGGGCGGCTGCGCCAGTCCAAGCTGGGCCAGCGTCTTCCCGGCGGCGATGGCCAGCTGCGTTTGGACTAGGTCCACGCCCGTCACCACCTCGGTGACGGTGTGCTCCACCTGCAGGCGCGGGTTGGCCTCCATGAACCAGAACCCGCCGTCCGCGCCCACCAGGAATTCAAACGTGCCGATGCCACGATAAGCGCTGGCGCGCGCCAGCGTCACCGCGGCCTGCGCCAGCCGCGCGCGCATGGCATCGTCCAGCGACGGGCTGGGCGCCATCTCTACCAGCTTCTGGTGGCGCCGCTGCAGGCTGCATTCGCGCTCGCCCAGTGCGATCACGCCGCCGGCGGCATCCGCCACCACCTGGATCTCGATATGGCGGGGCGCGCGCACGATGCGCTCGACATAGACGGCGCCGTTGCCGAACGCGGCCGTGGCTTCGGACACGCAGCGGGCATAAGCCTCGTCGATGTCCGCCGCGGCGTGCACCGCGCGCATGCCGCGGCCACCGCCGCCGGCCAGCGCCTTGATCATCATGCCGCCATCGGCGCCTGGCGCTTGCAGCGACGCGAAGAACGCGTGCGCGGCTGCCAGCGTGGTTGGGCCGGTGGAACCCGGCACCACGGGCACATTGCACTCGCGCGCCAACGCGCGCGCCCGTGCCTTGTCGCCGAACAGGCGCAGCACATCGGGGGCGGGGCCCACGAAGGTGAGGCCGGCATCCAGGCAGGCCTGGGCGAATTCCGCGTTCTCGGACAGAAAGCCGTAGCCGGGGTGGACCAGGTCGCAGCCGCTGCGGGTGGCCGCGGCCACCACTTGCGCGATATCGAGATAGGCGCGCGGACCGGTGCCGGGCAGCGCAACGGCGCCGTCGGCCTTGCGCACGTGGAGGGCGTCGCGGTCGTCCTCGCTGTACAGGGCGACGCTCTCCAGCCCCGCGCCCGCGGCGGCGCGTGCGATGCGGATGGCGATTTCACCGCGATTGGCGATCAGTAGCTTGCGAAACGTCATGATGCGAAGGAGTTGGACAGCGCTGAATAAGGAACGACCATGGACGGCTCATCCAACCTGCCCGGCTAGCGGCGCCAGGTCCTGCTTGCGCACCTTGCCCGTCGCGGTGAGTGGCAGGGCGTCGACGATATGCACCAGCGGCACCTTGTACACCGCCATGTTGGCGCGGCACCACTGCACCAGCGTCGTGTTGTCGACGGTGCCGACGGCTTCGGGCTTGAGCATGACAAAGGCCACGGGCAACTGGCCACGGTCTTCATCGGCGCGCCCCACCACCGCCGAACCGAGAATGGCCGGATGCTGGCCCAGCAGCGCCTCGATCTCGGCAGGAAAGACGCTCATGCCATTGACCTTGAGCATCTCCTTGCGCCGGCCCAGGTAATGGAGATAACCATGCTCGTCGATCGAGCCGATGTCGCCGGTGTGGAACCAGCCATTGAGCAGCGATTCGCGCGTGGCGTCGGGTTTGTTCCAATAGCCCTTGAGCAGGGTCGGCGTGCGCACGCACAGTTCGCCTTCGGCGCCCGGCGGCAGCAGTTCGCCGCTTTCGAAATCGCAGATCTTGAACTCGGTGCCGGGGACGGGCAGCCCGACAAAGATGGGCTGGGCGCGCAGGTCCAGGTCGTCGTCCTGCATGCCGCAGGTAAAGGTATTGCAGGTCTGTGTCTCGGTCATGCCCCAGGCGGTCTCGGCGATGACCGAGCCGGTCAGCGCCTGCCAGGCGCGGCGGTAGGGCAGGTTGAGCTTCTTGACGAAGGACGATACGCCGACATGGCGCAGCGAGCGCAACTGGTATTGCGCCGCGCGCGGATGCTCCATGACCTCGACCGCGTTGTCCACCAGCATCGAGGCATTGGTGACGCGGTAGCGCTGGACTGCCGCCATGAAGGTCTCGGGATCCCAGCGCGCCAGCAGCACCAGCGGGATGCCGAAGAAGGCGGGGAAGATCAGGCAGAGGTTTTCGCCGGCGATCCAGAACTCGGGGAAGAAGCCCAGCATGACGCTGTCGTCGGTGATGTCCAGTGAGACGGCGCCGAACGCGGCTGCCATGTCGACCATGTCGCCTTGCGTATGGATGCAGCCCTTGGGCAGCCCGGTGGTGCCGCCGGTATAGTTAAGCGCGGCCACCGCGTCGAGCGATGGCGCCGCCGTGGGCGCCGCGTGCGTGCACGCGGCCATGGCCTGCAGCAGGTCGATGGCGTGGTCGTCCGCTTCGCATTGGTAGCGTGGCGCCTGCACCATGGGCGGCAGCGCCAGCGTGGGCACGGCAGGGACCATGTCGGCGAAACTGGTCACGAACAGCAGCGAGAGCGGATCCTGTGCGCCGAGCGCGGCGCGCGTTTCGCGCACCAGCGGCACCAGCTGGTCGAGTGCGATCAGGGCACGCGGCGTGCTGTCGTTCAACGCGTGCTGCAACTCGGCGCGCTGCGATAGCGGGCTGACCGGCACGTAGACTGCGCCCAGCTTGAGGATGCCGAAGAAGGCAATGTGGAACTGCGGGCAATTGGGCATCAGCACCGCTACCCGGTCGCCGGCGCCGATGCCGTGCGCCGCCAGCAGTGCGGCACAGCGGTCGCTTTGCGCATCGAGCTGGGCATAGCTGGTTTCGTGGCCGTAGAAGATCACCGCCGGGCAGTCGGGGCGGGCGCGGCCCCAGTGCCGCAGCATCTCCGTGAGCGGCTGGCGCCCCAGCGGATATTGCGGCGAGCGCGGGGTGAGCTCGGGCCACGCGCGCTGCCAGCGTGCGTGCAGGTCTGCCAGGTAGGCGGTCTCGTCCATCGGCGGTGTCTCCTTGCTGGTGGGCCGCCAAGCCGATAGGCTGGCGAAATTTACTCTTTGGTATATTTATGTACCCTTGGGTATGATCCTATTGACATCGCCGCCATGCGTCAAGTCGGGATCCCAGGCCGTGGCGAGGTGGCGAGCGGAACATGTCCACGAGGACCGCCAGGCCTTCCCGGGCCCGGCGCCATGCGAGAATCGCGTCATGCCGACTGCACAGAAAACCGCTCCCGCCATCAAGTCCAGCGAGGCCGAGCCGGAAATGACACCGGAGATCGCGCTGGATACTGCTCCCGCCCGCTCGCATATCACCGAGCGGCAGGAAGCCCGCCGCCGCCAGATCCTCGATACCGCCGCACAGCTCTTCCATACCAAGGGCTATCCCGGCATGACGATGAACGACCTGTGCAGCGCACTGGGTGTCACCAAGCCCGCGGTCTATTACTACTTCACGGACAAATACGAGATCTTCGACATCCTGTGCCGGGAGTCGGCCCAGACCTGCCTGCCGGTTATCCGCGAGACCGCAGATCCCGCGCTGCCGGTGCGCGAGCGGCTGCAGGCCTGCCTGCTGGAAATGGCGCGCCGCTGCATCGCCTGCTATGTGCCGGCCACGCTGAGCTTTCGCGATAACCAGTACCTGCGGCCGGAAACGGTGGCCTGGCTGGGCAATATGGCGCGCGCCTTTTACCGCGACCTCTATGCCTTGCTGGAGGAAGGCAAGCGTACCGGCGTATTCAGCTATGGCGACGCACGTGTCGCCGCGCATGCAATCGGCAGCGTCGTTGGCTTTATGTACACCTGGCACGAGCCCGGACGCATGGAAGCGGAAGCGCTGGCGCGGGAACTGGCTACCAATATGATGAAGATGGTGCTGCCGGTGCACGCCTGACGGTCGCCGCCACGGAGCTAGGGGAATTCCCGAATCCACATTGAACTGTGCACTAAACTTCACGTCAGAAGGTGTGCGGCATCCAGAGGACTTCATCTAACGTGTTGTCTTAAGCGGGACGCACGTTTAGCATCTGTCGAAAATCGAACGATCATTCAGAAATCAGGAGACGGCGCATGGAAAGACTGTGGCTGAAGCATTACCCGGCCGGCGTACCCGCCGAGATCGATAGCAGCCAGTTTCGCTCGCTGGCCGAGTTGCTTGAAGCATCCTTCCGCACCTACGCCGATCGCCGCGCCTTTGTCTGTATGGACAAGTCGATTACCTACGGCGAGCTCGACCGCCTCTCCCGGCAGTTCGCCGCATGGCTGCAGTCGCGCGGGCTCAAGCCCGGCGCGCGCGTGGCCATCATGATGCCCAATGTGTTGCAGTATCCGGTGGTGCTGGCCGCCGTGCTGCGCGCAGGCTTCGTCGTGGTCAACGTCAATCCGCTCTACACGCCGCGCGAGCTGGAGCACCAGCTCAAGGACAGCGGCGCCGAGGCCATCGTCATCCTGGAGAACTTCGCCACCACGCTGCAGCAAGTGCTGTCCGCCACGCCGGTCAAGCATGTGGTGGTGGCCAGCATGGGCGACTTGCTGGGCGGGCTCAAGGGGGCGATCGTCAATTTCTTGGTGCGCAACGTCAAGAAGATGGTGCCGGAGTGGGAGCTTCCGAACTGCGTGCGCTTCAATGCCGTGCTGGAGGAGGGCCGCGGCATGCAGCTGCAGCCTGCCAATACGGGGCCAGATGACATCGCCTTCCTGCAGTACACGGGCGGCACCACCGGCGTGTCGAAGGGCGCGGTACTGCTGCACCGGAACATCGTCTCCAACGTGCTGCAGTCCGAAGCCTGGATGCAGCCTGCGCTGGCCAAGGGCGCGCCGATCGACCAGGTGATCACCATCACCGCGCTGCCGCTGTATCACATCTTCGCGCTGACGGTCTGCTGCCTGCTCGGCATGCGCAGCGGCGGCCTGAGCGTGCTGATCCCCAATCCGCGCGACATCCCCGGCTTTATCAAGGAGCTGCAGAAGTACAAGTTCAATATGTTCCCGGCGGTCAACACCCTGTACAACGCGCTCATCAACAACCCGGAGATCGAAAAGGTCGACTTCTCCGGCCTGCGCGTGGCCAACGGCGGGGGCATGGCCGTGCAGGAAGCGGTGGCGAAGAAATGGCTGGCCAGGACCGGCTGTCCGATCATCGAGGGCTATGGCCTGTCGGAAACCTCGCCGTCGGCCACCTGCAACCCCACGGATACCGACGCTTTTTCCGGCACCATCGGCCTGCCGATTCCCTCGACCGATATCGCCATCCGCGACGACGACGGCCGCGACGTGCCGCTTGGCCAGCCCGGCGAGATCTGCATTCGCGGCCCGCAGGTGATGGCCGGTTACTGGAACCGCCCGGACGAGACCGCCAAGGTCATGACGCCCGACGGCTTCTTCAAGACCGGCGATATCGGGGTGATGGACGCGCGCGGTTATACCAAGATCGTCGATCGCAAGAAAGACATGATCCTGGTGTCCGGGTTCAACGTGTATCCGAACGAAATCGAAGGCGTGGTTGCGGAATGCCCCGGCGTGCTCGAGGTGGCGGCGGTGGGGGTACCCGACGAGCATTCGGGCGAGGTGGTCAAGCTGTTCGTGGTCAAGAAGGACCCCGGGCTGACCGAGGCCGAACTGATTGCCTTCTGCAAGGAACGCCTGACCGGTTACAAGCGGCCCAAGTACGTGGAGTTCCGCGGCGAGTTGCCCAAGACCAACGTCGGCAAGATCCTGCGCCGCGAATTGCGCGATGCCCGCAAGGCTGCCTGAGCCAGGGCGCCAGCGACGGTAGAACGGCCTCCCGCGCGGAGGCCGTTTTTTATTTGGCGCGGGGATTCGTCAGCATTCGCGCGAAGGCGCAAGCCGCGGCTCGAGAGCGCCATCGGGATAGACCATCCGTACGCAGGCCCCCGGCTCCAAGCCAGGCGCCGCCGGACCATTGACGGTGATGCGGCTGCCATCGAGGGCCACCACCACGTATTGGTACAGGTCCATCTGCGGCCGCGGCGGCGGGTTGAGCAACTGGTTCAGGTCGATGGAAAAACCAACGCTGCCGCCGCCCCAGCCGCCGCCGCCCCAGGCCGCGCCACCAACGCCTACCGCGGAGTTCACCGTGCCCGCATCCGGTATATCGACCCGGCCTGCCAGCGTCTTCGCGCTGATGCGCCCAAGCTTGATCGTGGCATTGAGCGGCGTGATCTGCGGCCCCGGCGGCGCGCTCTGGCAGGCGGCTGCCAACAGCAGTGGCAGCAGCAAGGCGGCAAGCGCGGGCGGTCCCGGCCGGCGTGTGTTCATGCGCTCATCAGGCCAGCCTTGAGCTTGCCCAGCAGGCGGAACAGCGCGCGCCGGTCGGCTTGCGGCAGGCCGCTGAACAACTGCTCGATCCATGCCTCATGCGCGCGCGCCATCCTGGAGAACGCCGTGCGCCCGGCCGGGGTGAGCCGGATCAGGTAGGCGCGGCGATCGCTTGGCAGCGCCTCGCGCGAAACCAGGCCTTCTTGCTGGAGCTGGTCGGTGATGCCGGTGACATTGCCGCCGGTGACCATCATGCGGCGCGACAGCTCGCCCATCTTCAGGCCTTCGGGATGGCGGTCGAGCTGGGACATCAGGTCGAAGCGCGGCAAAGTACAGGCGAAATCCTGGCGCAGGCGCGAGCGGATGTCGGACTCGACCAGGTTGGTGCAGGTCAGCAGCCGCAGCCACAGGCGCAGGGCATCATGGGTGGTGTCTTCGGCGCGGGTTTCGAGATCGACCGGCGCCTCTTCGGCGCCGGCCTTCTCAGGGATTCCGGAGGTCCCGGAGCTCCCGGCAGCTTCGGCGGCAGGTGTGATGGGCATCGCGGCACGCAGGTTGTTTGATGCCTCAAGTATATGCGCTCGCGTGCCGCCACGGGCCGCAGGGGGCCTCAATCTACCTTGGCGCCCGAATCCTTGACGACCTTGGCCCACTTGGCGTGTTCGGCGCGAATAAAGGCCGCGAACTGCTCCGGCGTATTGCCGACCGGCTCCGCGCCCTGGGCCTGCATCTTCTCCCGCACCGCTGGCGTGGCTAGCGAGCGGGCGACTTCCTGCTGGATGCGCGCGACGATGTCGTGCGGTGTGCCTGCGGGTGCCAGCAGGCCGAACCAGGAACTGGCCTCGAAGCCGGGCAGGTGACCCGCTTCGGCCACCGTCGGCACGCCGGGCAGCGCCGGAGAGGGTTTGGCGCTGGTGACTGCCAGCGCCTTGAGCTTGCCGGACTTGATCAGCGCCATCGACGAAGGCAGGTTGTCGAACATCAGCTGCATGGTGCCCCCGGCCAGGTCGGTCAGTGCCGGGCCGCTGCCTTTGTAGGGGAAGTGCACCATGAAGGTACGGGTCTGGGTCTTGAACAACTCGCCGGCGAGATGGATCGAGGTGCCGTTGCCGCTTGATGCCATATTGAGCTTGCCGGGATTGGCGCGCGCGTAGGTAATCAGGTCGTTGACGCTGTTGATGCGGTTCTGCTGGGCGAAGGCCGGATTGACCACCAGCACATTCGGCACGGAGGCCACCTCGGTGATGGGTGCGAAGTCCTTGATCGGGTCGAATGGCAACTTGCCATAGAGCGACTGGTTGATGCCATGCGTGCCGACGGTACCCATCAGCAGCGTGTAGCCATCCGGCGCTGCCTTGGCGACCATGTCGGCGCCGATGTTGCCCCCCGCGCCCGGCCGGTTGTCGACCACCACATTCCATCCCTGCAGCTTCGACAGTTCGGCGGCCACCGCGCGGGCGAGGATGTCGGTGGTGCCGCCGGCGGGGAACGGAACCACCAGTCGGATCGGCTTGTTGGGGTAAGGGTCGGCGGCCAGCACGGGGGCTTGCCAGGCGAAGGCGCCAAGGCATGCGCCGGCGATAGTGGCCAGCAGCATTTGGGCCGCGCGGCGGCGGGTGCGGTGCATGGGCTGTCTCCTTGTTGGTTTTGGCTGCGGCCGCACGGCACGATTTGAATGCGGCCGAAGAGGCTGCTGCATTGTAGTGTCGGCATAACAAAGTGCCGATGGGGTGATGCCCTAAGAAGGAGCACGAGGCGCGGCCGGAAAGCAAAAAAGGCACCCGAAGGTGCCTTTGCAAAAGAACGCGGATGCGCTCAGAACTTGTGGCGGATACCCACGGCCGCGCCGATCATGGTGTTCTTGCCGGTGCCGAGGAAGTAGCCATTGGCGAAGCTGATCGCCGAGGTGTCGAAGTTCAGGCCTGCATTCTTCGAGAATGCGGTGGTCAGGTAGACGTCGGTGCGCTTGGACAGGTTGTAGTCGGCGATGAACCCGATCTGCCAAGGGTTCGTGACGTTCACATTGTTCAGCTTGATAACGTCGTCGTAGGTGTACTGCAGCGTCAGGCCCAACGCCGGCAGGACCTGATAGTTAGCGCCAATCCAGTAGTAGTTGTCACGCAGCAGGGCCGTGCCGTTCTGCGCCTTGGACTGACCCCAACGATAGCCGCCCATGATCTTGGCCGCGCCGAAGGCATAGCTGCCTGCTACTGCGGCCTTCTTGAAGGTGCCGGTGTCGCCGGCCGCGCTCAGGGTCGGGTTGTACTGGTCGTAGGCGACGGTCACGCCGAACGGACCGGCAGCGTATGCTGCACCGGCGCCGTAGCCCGTATCGCGGCGGAATTGTCCCGGGACTTCGCCGTTGCCGGCCACGCCGTTGCCGAACGACCAGTGGGCGATGGCGGTTACCGGGCCGAATACGCCGGTGTACTTGGCGGTATTGTCCGAGCGGAAGTTCAGGCCGAGCTGGGCCACCACCGGTTCATACTGGGTTGCATAGCCGCTGGGCGAGAAGTTGGCGAGCAGGTCGAACAGCGTGGTGTACTGGCGACCGAAGGTGAAGCGGCCAGCCTGGGCGCTTTCCAGGCCGACGTACGCTTGACGACCGAACATGCGGCCGCCCTGCTGAAGCGATCCATTGTCAAGGCCGAAACCACTTTCGAGCACGAACAGGGCCTTCATGCCGCTGCCCAGGTCTTCCACGCCACGCAGACCCCAACGCGAACCGGACAGGCCGCCGGACGACATGCGGTACAGGTTATTACCCTGGCCGGCATTAAAGCCGTTGGCAATCGTCGGCGTTTGCGAGCCCATGTGACTGACGTATTCGAGGTTTATATCCGCCACGCCGTACAGCGTCACGCTGGACTGTGCCTGTGCGGCACTCGCAAATGCACCCAGCGCAGCCAGCGCGAGAAGCGATTTTTTCATGCTCGATGATCTCCATGTAAGAATTATTGGTGGTCAGCGGAGAAACCTCCTGAGTCTCCATGCACCGCTTACCCAACTTCGTCAGAAGCTGCCAAGTACTGTAACAAACCGCCCTCTTTTCACAATCGGGGCGACTGCCCTTGTCAACTTTTCACAACTCAGGGTTTTGGAGTATCGGATGCGGCAGGCGCTGGCCCTGGCGGGGGCTGGCTGCAGGGCGGGGCGCGACGCGCTCACGGTACAATGCGGGAAATCCCGGGGCGATTTCACAAGCGTTGTGCCCGCCGCGGCGGGAGCGGGCGGCACGCCTGGCCCGAGCAACCACCAGCGATGCATTCATGGATAATTTGATTCGCGAATTCGATGTGGCCTTGCGCGCGATCGCAGGCGTCACCCGTGCCAGCCGCGCCAATCCGGCGGAAACCCTCGCGCCCGATACGGACAGCCTGGACCAGTCGCAACGCCGCCATGTGGCCGGGCTCATGCGGGTCAACCACGTGGGCGAGGTCTGCGCGCAGGCTCTCTACCAGGCGCAGAAGCTGACCGCGCGGACCGCGCAGGTGCGCGCGCAGATGGACGAGGCCGCGCGCGAGGAAGAAGACCACCTCGGCTGGTGCGCCGAGCGTCTGCGTGAGCTTGGCTCGCGCCCGAGCCTGCTCAACCCCCTCTGGTATGCCGGCGCGTTTGCCATCGGCTGGGCTGCAGGGCGGGCAGGCGACCGGGTCAGCCTGGGTTTCGTGTCCGAGACCGAGTATCAGGTCGAGCAGCACCTTAACGGCCATCTCGAACAGATTCCCGCTGCCGACGCCCGCTCGCGCGCGATCCTGGAACAGATGCGCGATGATGAGGTCCGCCACGGCGCCGCCGCCCGCGAGGCGGGGGGCATGCCGCTGCCCGCACCGGTGCGGGCGATGATGCGAGCAGCCTCCCGGGTCATGACCGCCGCCGCGTACCGGATCTGACGGCGCTACGGTACGGCGCAGGATGAATCCCCGCGGCATTCGCCGCTCGCCACGCGCAGTTGCCTCGCGCAGCGCAGCAACGGGCACCCTCCGTACGCAGCGCGTCAACTGACACCCTCCGTACGCAGGGTAGACGCCAAAACGTTGTATCCTTCCATCGGTCCCGCGTGGCTGAATTTCGTGCTGCAGGCAGTTCCTCCCCCCGCTGTTCTCAGGTGGTTTCTCTGCTTTCCTCCATAAGATCTTCATTTCATTAGGGATTCACTTTTTCGGTGCGTGAAGTGTGCGCGCTAAGTCATTGTTCTAATTCGAAAAACCCGGTTTGTTGCCTTGCGGCGAGCCTTGACCCGCCAAATCGCTTCCTCTAAAGTGGGAAATAGTGTGAGGAAGTGTATTTTTGTGTGAAAAGGTAGTCTGGCTGTGGGATCATCGCCCAACGTCGGATTCCGAAGGATTCACGCGCCAACCGGCGGTAAAGATGCCGGCGCGGATCGGGGGCTAGCTTGTTTCAGGGAGCATCGGCGCTGTCACTGGATGCCAAGGGCCGGATGTCGATTCCGGCGCGGCACCGTGAAGCGCTGCAACAGCAGGCCGAAGGCCGGGTGACGCTGACCAAGCACCCGGACGGCTGCCTGCTGCTGTTTCCCCGCCCTGAATGGGAAAACTTCCGTAGTCGCATTGCGGCCTTGCCGATGGACGCGCATTGGTGGAAGCGCATCTTCCTGGGCAATGCCGCTGACGTCGACATGGACGGCGCGGGCCGGGTGCTGATTGCCCCCGAACTGCGCAATGCCGCCATGCTCGACAAGGAAGTCATGCTGCTTGGAATGGGCAGCCATTTCGAAGTCTGGGACGCCGCAACCTACGCCGCCAAGGAACAGCAGGCGATGGCACAGGGCATGCCGGATGCATTGAAGAACTTCTCTTTCTGACGAGGTCATGAGCTCAACCCAAACGCCAGGGACCACCGCCCTGCGCCATCGCACCGTGTTGCTGGACGAGGCTGTCGAAGCCCTGGTCTGGCGGCCGGATGGCGTCTACGTGGACGGCACCTTCGGCAGAGGGGGGCACAGCCGGGCAATATTGGCCCGGCTGGGCCCGGCCGGAGCCCTGGTGGCATTCGACAAGGATCCGGCAGCAATCGCAGAGGCGGGCACCATCAAGGATGCCCGCTTCTCCATTGAGCACACCAGCTTCGCCGAGATGTCGGACCGGCTGGCAGGACGCGGCAAGGTGACCGGGATACTGCTTGACCTGGGGATCAGCTCGCCCCAGATCGACGATGCGGAGCGGGGCTTTTCCTTTCGCTTCGAGGGACCGCTGGACATGCGCATGGACACCACGCGCGGCATTACCGCCGCGCAATGGCTGGCGCAAGCGGATGAGCAAGACATCGCGAGGGTGATACGGGACTATGGGGAAGAACGGTTTGCTGTACAGATTGCAAAGGCGGTTGTTGCTCGCAGGAGCGAACCCGGCCATGGCGGACCTCTCACCACTACTGCCGAGCTTGCCGCGCTCGTGGCGAAAGCCGTCAAAACACGCGAGAAGGGTCAGGACCCTGCGACCCGCACCTTTCAGGCTCTACGGATTCACGTCAATCAAGAGCTTGCGGACCTCGAAAGAGGCCTGAGCGCGGCTTACGACTTGTTGCAGGCAGGAGGGCGGCTGGTGGTCATCAGCTTTCACTCGCTTGAGGACCGCATCGTCAAGCGGTTCATGCTGGCGCACGCCCGTCCGCAGCAGAACGCCGACCCCGCCATGCGCCGCGCGCCCCTGCGCGCGGACCAGTTGCCGCAACCCACGCTGAGGCTGCTCGGCCGGGTCAAGCCGGGCGCCGAAGAGATCGCAGCCAACCCGCGCGCGCGCTCGGCCGTGATGCGCGTGGCCGAGAAGCTGCCCGCCGTATCCGTATCCACCGAGCAGGCGGGCCGAGCATGAACCGCCTGACCTTCTTCCTGCTCGCAGCACTGATGTTGTGCGCGCTCTCGCTCGTGAGCGCTCAGCACCAGGCCCGGACCCTGTTCGTCGCCTATGAGCGCGCGCAGGCGGAAGAAAGGCAGCTCGACATCGACTGGTCCCGCTTGCAGTACCAGCAGAGCGCGCTTGGCAAGAGCGCACGCATTGCCGAAGCGGCGCGCACGCAGCTGAAGATGACGCCGGTACTTCCCGGCAGGACCCAATATCTGGCCGGCGTGGCGCTTGATGCGCCACCTGCGCGCGCGCCTGCGGCCGCCGCGCCGGAGGGGAGTAAGCCATGACCATCGCCCGGCCCTCGCAAAACGCCCAGCGCGGAAACCCTTCGCGCCCACGCACCGGCCAGTTCGCGGCCAGCCCCGTGCTTGGCCTGCGCCTGCCGATGTGGCGCTCCAAGCTGGTGGTATTCATGATGTTTGCCGCCTTCGTCGCCTTGGCCGGACGCGCGCTGTGGATCCAGGGTCCGGGCAACCAGTTCTATGAGGCCGAGGGCAAGAAGCGATTCCAGCGCACCCTTGAGCTGCCGGCAACGCGCGGCAAGATCCTCGACCGCAATGGCCTGGTGCTGGCTACCAGCCTTCCCGTGAAGGCGATCTGGGCGGTCCCCGAGGACGTTCCGGACGAAATCGACGCGGACAAGATTCGCCAGTTGAGCAAGCTGCTCGACATGAGTGACAAGGAACTGCGCCGCAAGTTTACGGAGGACAAGAGCTTCGTTTACCTGAAGCGCCAAGTGCTGCCGGACGCCGCGGACAAGATCGCCGCGCTCAAGATCGACGGCATTCACCAGACCCGCGAATACAAGCGCTTCTACCCGGAGGGCGAGGCGATGGCGCACATCGTCGGCTTTACCAATGTGGAAGACCGCGGCCAGGAAGGCGTGGAACTGGCGCGCGAGGCTGTGCTGGCCGGGAAGTCCGGTGCGCGCCAGGTGATCAAGGACCGCCTCGGCCGCGTGGTGGAGGATGTGGGCATCCTCAAGACGCCGCGCGACGGCGAGGACCAGCAGCTCTCGATTGACGCCAAGATCCAGTACCTGGCCCACAACGAGGTCAAGGCCATCGTCGAGCGCAGCAAGGCCAAGGCGGCCAGCGCCGTGGTGCTCGACGCGCAGACCGGCGAGGTGCTGGCGCTGGCCAACTGGCCGACCTACAACCCCAACGACCGCACCCGGCTGTCGGGCGAACAGCTGCGCAACCGGGTACTGACCGATACCTTCGAGCCGGGCTCGATGATGAAGCCGATCACGGTCGGCCTCGCACTGCAGCTTAAGCGCGTCACCCCGTCGACGGTCTTCGTCACCACCGGCAAGTTCAATTACGAAGGCGCCACCATCAGCGACACCCATAACTACGGGTCGTTGACGGTCGCCGGCATTATCCAGAAGTCGAGCAACATCGGCACGACCAAGATCGCGATGCTGCTCAAGCCGCAGGAAATGTGGGATATGTATACCAGCCTGGGCCTGGGGCAGGCGCCCAAGATCGGCTTCCCGGGCGCGGTGGCGGGACGGGTGCGCCCGTTCAAGAGCTGGCGGCCCATCGAGCAGGCGACCATGTCCTATGGCTACGGCCTGTCCGTGTCGCTGTTCCAGATCGCCCATGCCTACACCATCTTCGCCCATGACGGCGAACTGATCCCGGTCACGATGTTCCGTGCCAATGGCCCGGTTAGCGGCGAGCGCGTGCTGTCGCCCGAAGTGGCGCGCCAGGTGCGGGCCATGCTCGAGACCGTGACGGCGCCCGGCGGCACCGCGCCCGAGGCCCAGGTGATGGGCTACCGGGTGGGCGGCAAGACCGGCACCGCCTATAAGCACGTTGGCCGCGGCTACGACCGCAGCAAGTATCGCGCTTCCTTCATCGGCCTGGCGCCGATGTCGAACCCGCGCGTGATCGTGGCCGTCAGCGTGGACGAGCCCACCTCCGGCAGCCACTACGGCGGCGCCGCGGCGGGCCCGGCTTTCGCGGCGATTACCGGTGGCGCGCTGCGTGCGCTCAATGTGCAGCCGGATTCGCCGATCCGACAACTCGTGGTGAGCGACAAGGTGCAGGAAAGCGAACCGTGGAGCGCGACGCAATGAGCCGGCCGCTGCTCCCCCTCGAAGTGGCCGCACAGGCCGGCGACGCGCTGGACTGGTTGCGCCAGCACGCGCCGGCCGGCGCCAGGCTGACCGGCGACACGCGCCGGCTGACCCAGGGCGACGTCTTCTTCGCCTACGTGCTCGGCAACGAGCGCCTGTCGACCGATGCGCGCCCGCACATCGCCCAGGCCATCGCCCGCGGCGCCAGCGCGATCGTCCACGAGGCCGATGGCTTTGCCTGGCCGCACGGCGAGACCGTGCCGCACCTTGGTGTGTCGGGCCTGCACCAGCTCGCCGGCCCGATCGCCGCGGGCTGGTACGGCAACGGCGCGCGCGATCTCGCGGTGATCGGCATCACGGGTACCAATGGCAAGACTTCGTGCAGCCAGTGGCTGGCGCGCGCGCTGCAGGTGGCCGGCACGCGCTGTGCCACCATCGGCACCCTTGGCACCGGTTTTCCTGATGCGCTCGCGGCTACCGGTTTCACCACGCCCGACGCGGTCCAGTTGCAGGACAGCCTGGCGGAACTGAACGCCGCCGGCGCGCGAGCCGTGGCGATGGAAGTGTCCTCGCACGGGCTCGAGCAGGGTCGGGTAGCCGGCACACACTTCGCCGTGGCGGTGCTGACCAACCTGACGCAGGACCATCTCGATTACCACGGCACCATGGCCGAGTACGAGGCGGCCAAGGCTTTGCTGTTCCAATGGCCCGGCCTGCGCGGGGCCGTGATCAACCGTGACGACGCCATGGGCCGGCGCCTGCTGGCGGGCACGCTGGCCACCGGGCAGGTGATCGAATACGGCATCGACGGCGCCGCCGGCGCAACCCGCAAGGGCGGCCAGTGGCTGCGCGCCACCGGCGTGCGCGCCACGGCTGCCGGCACCGCCTTCCATGTCGACGGCAGCTTCGGCAGCGCCGATGTCGCCACGCCGATGATCGGCGAGTTCAATGTCAGCAACCTGCTCGCCGTGCTCGGCGCTACGCTCGCCAGTGGCATCGAGTGGGCTGCAGCCATCGACGCGCTGCGGACGCTCAGGCCGGTCGACGGCCGCATGGAGTTGTTCGGTGGCAGCCACGGCGGCCAGGATGGCCCGCTGGCGGTGGTCGATTACGCCCACACGCCGGACGCGCTGGAAAAAACCCTGGCCGCGCTGCGCCCGGTGGCGCAGGCGCGCAAGGGCCGGCTGTGGTGCGTGTTCGGTTGCGGCGGAGACCGTGATCCGATCAAGCGCCCGCTGATGGGCGCGGTAGCCGCGCGCCTTGCCGACGAAGTCGTGCTGACCAGCGACAACCCGCGCAGCGAAGACCCGCTGGACATCCTGAACGCGATCGCCGATGGCATCGACGACCACAGCCACACCCACCTGATCGAAGACCGGGCCGCCGCCATCCTGTACGCCATCAAGCACGCTACCGCGGCCGACGTGGTGCTGGTGGCCGGCAAGGGGCACGAAGCCACCCAGGAGGTGCATGGCCGCAAGCGGCCATTCTCCGACCGCGAGCACGTCCGGCTGACGCTGGGTACGCGTGGGGTGTCGGCATGACGCAACTCACCATGACTGATCTGCAGCAAGCCGCCGGCTGGATCGCCGGCGCGCGTATTTCCGGGCCGGATGGCGCCGCCAGCCGCGCCTTCTCGCGCGTGCTTACCGACAGCCGCACGGTCCAGCCCGGCGACCTCTTCGTCGCGCTCAGGGGCGAGCGCTTCGATGCGCATGACTTCCTGGCCGATGTGGTGGCGCGTGGCGCTGCCGCGGTCTTGGTGGAGCGCGAGCCCGACGCCGGCCTTGGCATTCCCGCCATCGTGGTGCCCGATACCCGCCTTGCGCTGGGCCAGCTGGCAGCCGGCTGGCGCCGCCGCTTCAGCCTGCCCGCGGTTGCGGTGACGGGCAGTAACGGCAAGACCACGGTCAAGGAAATGATCGCGGCGATCTTCGCCGCGGCGGTAGGGGAGGGCGCCAGGCTCGCCACCGGCGGCAACCTGAACAACGATATCGGTTTGCCGCTGACCGTGCTGCGCCTGACTGACGCGCACCGGCTCGCCGTGCTCGAGCTGGGCATGAACCACCCGGGCGAGACGGTTTACCTGGCCGGCATCGCCCAGCCCACCGTGGCCGTGGTGACCAATGCCCAACGCGAGCACCAGGAGTTCATGGTGAGCGTCGAGGCCGTGGCGCACGAGCATGCGGCGGCCATCGCGGCATTGCCCGCCGATGGCGTGGCGGTGTTTCCGCTCGACGCCGAGGGCGGCGGGGCACATGCCGGTATCTGGCGGCAGGCGGCCGGCCAGCGGCGCGTGCTGTCGTTTGGCCTGGATGCGGGCGCCGATGTCAGTGCCGGCGTGTATCTGGAAGATGGGGTGCAAGTGATGCAGGTACGCGCGCCCGGCACCACGTTCGAGGTCCGCCTGTCGGTGCTTGGCACCCACAACGTGCGTAACGCGCTGGCGGCGGTCGCCTGCGCGCTGGGCGCCGGCGTGGGCGTTGAGGCGATTCGCTCCGGCCTGGCCGGATTTGCCGCGGTCAAGGGACGGCTGCAGGTCAAGCACGCTGCCGGCGGCACGCTGGTGATCGACGATAGCTACAACGCCAATCCCGATTCGGTGCGCGCGGCCATCGACGTGCTCGCCCGGTTTGCCGCGCCGCGCCTGCTGGTGCTGGGGGATATGGGCGAAGTGGGCGACCAGGGGCCGGCTTTCCATGCGGAGATCGGTGCCTATGCGAGCGCCCGCGGCATCGAGACGCTATGGGCGACGGGCGCGGCAGTGGTGCACGCGGTGCAGGCCTTTGGCGCGCAGGCCCGGCATTACGAACGCGCTGAAGACCTCGCGCAGGCGTTGGCGGAAGACAAGGACGGTACCGTGGCGGCAGCAAGCGCGGTACTTGTGAAGGGATCTCGGTTCATGCGGATGGAACGGATGGTGGATGCGCTGGTCGCAGACACTCCCGCGCATTAATCGTCATCAACACTTAATCAAGCAATCAGATAGCCCGGCCACGCCGGGCGGTTGTCGAAAGGAATACGGAAACACGATGTTATTGGCTCTGGCCCAGTGGCTGCAAAACGACTACAGCTTCCTGCGGGTCTTCAACTACCTGACCTTCCGCGCGGTGATGGCCAACCTCACCGCGCTTTTGATCGGGCTCGGCCTTGGACCCTGGGTGATCCGCAAGCTGACCGAACTCAAGATTGGCCAGGCGGTGCGCACCATCGGCCCGCAGTCGCATCTGGTCAAGGCCGGCACGCCCACCATGGGCGGTGTGCTGGTGCTGGTGTCGATCGCCATCTCCACGTTGCTGTGGTGCGACTGGGGCAATCGTTTCATCTGGGTCGTGATGCTGGTGACCTTCGGCTACGGTGCGATCGGCTGGGTGGACGATTACCGCAAGGTGGTCTATCGCGATCCGCGCGGCATGTCGAGCCGCGAGAAGTTTTTCTGGCAGACCCTGATCGGCCTGGTGGCCGCGGTCTACCTGGCGTTTTCGGTGTCGGAAAGCAGCAATGTGCGGGTGTGGGACCTGTTCCTGGGCTGGGTCGAAGGCGGACTGTCGCTCGACATGCCCTACAAGTCCAACCTGATCGTGCCCTTCTTCAAGGAAGTGAGCTATCCGCTGGGCGTGGCCGGCTTTATCGTGCTGACCTACCTGGTGATCGTGGGTTCGAGCAATGCAGTGAACCTGACCGATGGCCTGGACGGGCTGGTGATCATGCCCGTAGTGCTGGTCGGCAGCGGGCTGGGTGTATTTGCCTACGTGATGGGGAGTTCGGTCTACAGCAAATACCTGCTGTTCCCGCATATCCCGGGGGCTGGCGAGTTGCTGATCTTTTGTTCGGCGATGGCGGGGGCGGGCCTGGCCTTCCTCTGGTTCAACGCCCATCCGGCCCAGGTCTTCATGGGCGACGTCGGCGCGCTGGCGCTGGGCGGCGCGCTGGGCACGGTGGCGGTGATCGTGCGCCAGGAGATCGTGCTGTTCGTGATGGGCGGCATCTTCGTGGTGGAAACCTTGTCGGTGATGCTGCAGGTGACCTGGTTCAAGATCACCAAGCGGCGTTACGGCGAGGGCAGGCGGTTGTTCAAGATGGCGCCGCTGCATCACCACTTTGAATTGTCGGGCTGGAAGGAAACGCAGGTGACGGTGCGCTTCTGGATCATCACCATGTTGCTGGTGCTGATCGGGCTGTCGTCGCTCAAGTTGCGCTGAACTGGCGCATATCTATCAACGCAGAAACGAAAAAGGCGGGAATCGAAGTGTTTGGCGAGTTGCAAAAACCTCATGTGCTGGTGCTGGGCCTCGGCGAATCGGGCCTGGCGATGGCGCGCTGGTGCGGCCAGTATGGCGCGCCCGTGCGCGTTGCCGACACGCGCGAGGCGCCTGCCAACCTGGTCTTCCTGCAAGCCGAGCTGCCTTCCGCCGAATTTCATGGTGGTTCTTTCACGGACGCACTGCTGGACGGCATCGAACTGGTGACGATCAGCCCCGGCCTGTCGCCGCTGGAAAGCGCCACTGCCGCGCTGCTGGCCGCGGCGCGCGAGCGCGGGATTCCCGTGTGGGGCGAGATCGAGCTGTTCGCGCGTGCGCTGGCGCACCTTCAGGCGGAGTCGGGCTATGCGCCGAAGCTGCTGGCAATCACCGGTACCAATGGCAAGACGACGACCACCGCGCTGACCGGCCGCCTGGTCGAGCGCGCCGGCAAGAGCGTGGCGGTGGCGGGCAACATCAGCCCGTCGGCGCTGGACAAGCTGGCTGCCTGCATCGCCTCGGCCACGCTGCCCGAGGTCTGGGTGCTGGAGCTGTCGAGCTTCCAGCTGGAAACCACGCACACGCTGGCGCCGCATGCCGCCACGGTGCTCAATATCACCCAGGACCATCTTGACTGGCACGGCAGCATGGAAGCCTATGCCGCCGCCAAGGCCCGCATCTTCGGCCCGGCCCCGGCGCCGAGCGAAGCTGGCTGCGTGCAGATCCTGAACCGCAACGACCGCCTGAGCCTGGACATGGCACGCCCCGGCACGGCGCCGGTGACTTTCGGCACCGACCTGTCCGAGGTACCGGGCAGCTTCGGCGTGCTGCGGGAGGGCGGCATGCCCTGGCTGGTGGTGGCGGAACCCGATAGCGAATCCGACGGCGAGAACAAGCCGCGCCGCCGCAAGGCCGCCGCCGCCGAAGAAGCGGAAGCCGTTCCGGTGCGCCACAAGCGCCTGATGCCGGCGGACGCGCTGCATATCCGCGGCATGCACAACGCCACCAACGCGATGGCCGCGCTGGCGCTGTGCCGTGCCATCGACCTGCCGCTGAACGCCTTGCTGCACGGCCTGCGGGAATACCGCGGCGAGCCGCACCGGGTGGAGTGGGTCGCCACGATCGACGACGTCGAGTTCTTCGATGACAGCAAGGGCACCAATGTGGGCGCCACCGTGGCCGCGCTGTCCGGGCTGGACAAGCGCGTGGTGCTGATTGCCGGCGGCGAAGGCAAGGGGCAGGATTTCTCGCCGCTGGCCGCGCCGGTGGCGCAGTACGCCCGCGCCGTGGTGCTGATCGGCAAGGATGCAGGCGAGCTGCGCCGCGCGCTGCAGGATACCGGCGTCACGCTGGCCGACGCCACCACGCTCGAACAGGCTGTCAGCCTGGCTGCCACTGCGGCGCAGGGCGGCGATGCGGTGCTGCTGTCGCCGGCGTGCGCCAGCCTCGACATGTTCCGTAACTATGTGCATCGCGCCGAAGTCTTTCGTGCCGCGGTGGAAGAACTGGCGATGTCCAGGGGGATCGTGCCATGAGCGACGCACCGGTCAAGCGCAGCGGCTTTATCGGAGCCACCATCGGCAACGCCTGGGGCGGATTGCGCGATGCGGTGTCCGGCGTCAAGCCGACGCGCTCGCGCATGATGGAGTACGACCAGCCGCTGCTGTGGGTGGCGATCGTGCTGCTCGCGCTTGGTCTGGTGATGGTCTTCTCGGCCTCGATCGCGCTGCCGGACTCGCCTCGGTACGCCAACTACCGTGAAAGCCATTTTCTCGCACGACATGCGTTCGCGCTGTTCATCGGGCTGTCCATGGGCTTGCTGGCCTTCCAGATTCCGGTCAAGTTCTGGGACAAGTACGCGCCCAAGCTGTTCGTGATCGCGCTGGTGATGCTGATCCTCGTGCTGGTGCCCTTCGTGGGCAAGGGCGTGAATGGCGCGCGGCGCTGGATTCCGCTCGGCATCATGAACTTCCAGCCGTCCGAGTTCATGAAGCTGGCGGTGGTGCTGTACACCGCCAACTACACCGTGCGCAAGCAGGAGTGGATGCAAAACGTGGGCAAGGGCTTCCTGCCGATGGGCGTGGCGGTGGTAGTGGTAGGCATGCTGCTGCTGCTGGAGCCCGACATGGGCGCCTTCCTGGTGGTGGCCACGGTCGCCATGGGCATCCTGTTCCTGGGCGGCATCAACGGCAAGCTGTTCGCCGGTCTGGTCGGCGTGGCGGTGGGCGCCTTTGCGCTGCTGATCACGGCGTCGCCATGGCGGCGCGAGCGGATCTTCGCCTATCTCAACCCGTGGGAAGAGGCCAACGCGCTCGGCAAGGCCTACCAGCTCACCCACTCGCTGATCGCCTTCGGCCGCGGCGAGTGGACCGGGGTGGGGCTGGGCGGCAGTATTGAGAAACTGCACTACCTGCCCGAGGCGCATACCGACTTCATCCTCGCCGTGATTGGCGAGGAATTCGGCTTTGTGGGTGTGCTGGTGGTGATCGTGCTGTTCTACTGGATGGTGCGCCGCGCCTTCGAGATCGGCCGTACCGCCCTGCAGCTCGACCGCACCTTTGCGGGCCTGGTGGCCAAGGGCGTCGGCATCTGGATCGGCTGGCAGACCTTTATCAATATGGGCGTGAACCTGGGCCTGCTGCCCACGAAGGGGCTGACCTTGCCGCTGGTGAGCTACGGCGGCTCGGGCATTTTGATGAACTGCGTGGCGCTGGCGATCCTGCTGCGCATCGACTATGAGAATCGCGTCATGATGCGCGGAGGGAAAGTATGACCGCACCGCGCACCTTGCTCGTGATGGCCGGCGGCACCGGGGGGCATGTCTTCCCCGGGCTGGCGGTCGCGCGCGCGTTGCGCGAGCAGGGCTGGCGCGTCGTGTGGCTGGGCAACCGGACGGGCATGGAAGCCACGCTGGTGCCCAAGTACGACATCCCGATGGAGTTCATCCAGTTCGGCGGCTTGCGCGGCAAGGGTCCGCTGACCAAGCTGATGCTGCCGCTGAACCTGTTGCGCGCCTTCTGGCAAAGCGTGCAGGCGCTGCGCCGGGTGCGGCCCAATGTGGTGCTGGGCATGGGCGGCTATATCACCTTCCCGGCAGGAATGATGGCCTCGCTGTTGGGCCGGCCGCTGGTGCTGCATGAGCAGAATTCGATCGCCGGTCTGGCCAACAAGGTGTTGGCGAAGGTCGCGGACCGGGTGCTGTGCGCCTTCCCGAACGCGCTGCCGGACAGCGAGTGGACCGGCAACCCGGTGCGTGACGAAGTCGCGCGGATGCCGGCGCCCGAGCAGCGCTACGACAGCCGCAGCGGCCCGCTGCGGCTGCTGGTGGTGGGCGGCAGCCTGGGCGCGGTGGCGCTCAACGAAGTCGTGCCGAAGGCGCTGGCGCTGCTGCCGGAAGGCGAGCGCCCGCTGGTCAGGCACCAGGCCGGCGCCAAGCAGATCGACACGCTGCGCGCCAATTATCAGGCCGCCGGCGTGGCGGCGGAAGCATTGCCCTTTATCGACGATATGGCAGCGGCCTACGCCGAGGCGGATCTGGTGATCTGCCGCGCGGGCGCGATGACCGTGTCGGAGGTGGCGGCGGCAGGCGTGGCGGCACTGTTCGTGCCTTTCCCGCATGCGGTCGATGACCACCAGACCACCAATGCGAAATTCCTGTCGAGCCAGGATGCCGCCTTGCTGGTCCAGCAGAACGAACTGACCGCGAGCGGGCTGGCGCAGACGCTGGCCTCGCTGTCGCGGCCCCGACTCAAAGAGATGGCGCATCAGGCGCGTGGTCTTGCCAAGCCGGAAGCAACCCGGCGCGTGGCGGAGATCTGCAGCCAGATGGCCAGGGATTGATACAACGGATTCATGAAGCACATCGTCAAGAACATCCACTTCGTAGGCATCGGCGGCGCCGGCATGAGCGGCATCGCGGAGGTCCTGTTGAACCAGGGATATAAGGTCTCAGGGTCCGACGTGGGCAGCAACGCCGCCACTCGGCGCCTCGCGTCGCTGGGCGCGACCGTGATGCACGGCCACGATGCCGCCAACATCAACGGCGCCAATGCCGTGGTTGTGTCCACCGCCGTCACCAACGACAACCCCGAAGTGCTGGCTGCGCGCGCCAAGCGCATCCCGGTGGTGCCGCGCGCGGTGATGCTGGCCGAGCTGATGCGCCTGAAGCAGGGCGTGGCCATCGCCGGCACCCACGGCAAGACCACCACTACCAGCCTGGTGGCGTCGGTGCTGGCCGAAGGCGGGCTCGATCCCACCTTTGTGATTGGCGGCCGGTTGAATTCGGCGGGCGCCAACGCGCGCCTGGGTACCGGCGACTTCATCGTGGCCGAGGCCGACGAGTCGGATGCCTCGTTCCTGAACCTGTTCCCGGTGATCGAGGTCATTACCAATATCGACGCCGATCACATGGACACCTACGGGCACGACTTCGCCCGGCTCAAGCAGGCGTTCGTGGAATTCACCCAGCGCCTGCCGTTCTACGGTATCGCCGTGCTGTGCGTGGACGACCCCAACGTGCGCGAGATCATGCCGTTCGTCTCCAAGCCGATCGTGCGCTACGGCTTTGCCGAGGACGCGCAGATCCGCGCGGTCAATGCACGCGCGGTCGACGGCCAGATGCACTTCACCGTGTTGCGGCAGCTCAACAGCCATGCCGAGGCGCCGCTGGATGTGGTGCTGAACCTGCCCGGCATGCACAATATCCAGAACGCGCTGGCGGCCATCGCCATCGCGACCGAATTGGAAGTGCCCGATGCCGCCATCGTCAAGGCGCTGCGCGAGTTCCACGGCGTGGGACGCCGCTTCCAGCGCTATGGCGAAGTCGCTTGCGTCAGCACGGATGCGCAGGGCGAAACCAGGAGCGAAGGCACCTTCACGCTGGTCGACGACTACGGCCACCACCCGGTCGAGATGGCCGCGACGCTGGCGGCGGCGCGGGGTGCGTTCCCCGGACGCAGGCTGGTGCTGGCATTCCAGCCGCACCGATTTACCCGCACGCGCGATTGCTTTGAAGATTTCATCAAGGTGCTGGGCACCGTGGATGCGCTGTTGCTGGCCGAGGTCTATGCCGCCGGCGAAGCCCCGATTGTGGCCGCCGACGGCCGCGCGCTGACGCGCGCGCTGCGCGTGGCCGGCAAGGTTGAACCCGTTTTTGTGGAGCAGATCGACGAAATGCCGCAGGCTATCCTGAATGTCGCCCGGCCCGGCGACGTGGTGGTGACAATGGGCGCCGGCACGATCGGCACCGTGCCCGGACAACTGGTTTCGCAACAGGCTGGGGGACAGGCATGAGTTTCGTCGCCCATCCCAATATCGATCCCAAATCGCTGGGCAAGGTCGGCGTGCTGCTCGGCGGCCGCTCGGCCGAACGCGAGATTTCACTGCTGTCTGGCAACGGCGTGCTGGCCGCGCTGCGCTCGCGCGGCGTCGATGCCCATGCCTTCGATCCCGGCCTGCAGTCGGTGGCCGAGTTGGCCACGGCCGGTTTCGATCGCGTCTTTATCGCCCTGCACGGCCGCTACGGCGAGGATGGCACCATCCAGGGCCTGCTGGAGCAACTGGGCGTGCCCTACACCGGCAGCGGCGTGCTGGCCTCGGCCCTGGCCATGGACAAGCAGGCAACGAAGCGCCTGTGGATGACCCACGGCCTGCCCACGCCGCGTTTTGCCATGCTGCATGCCGATACGGATTTCGACGCTGTTGCCGCCGACCTGGGCCTGCCGCTCATCGTCAAGCCGGCGCGCGAGGGTTCGTCGATCGGCCTGACCAAGGTGACCGAGTCCGGCCAGATGCGTGCCGCCTTCGAGAAAGCCGCGGCGCTGGACAACGACGTCATCGCCGAGACTTTCATCGACGGCGCCGAGCTGACCTGTCCGATAGTCGGGGAGGGCGCCAGCGCCGAAGCCCTGCCGGTGATCCGCATCGTCGCACCCGGCGCGAACTACGACTATCAAAATAAGTACTTTACTGACGATACCCAATATCTGTGCCCGTCGGGCCTGCCGGACGACGTGGAAGCCGAGGTCCGGCGCCTGGCTGTGCAGTCCTTCCGCGTGCTGGGTTGCCGCGGCTGGGCGCGCGCCGATGTGATGCTGGGCGCCGACGGCAAGCCTTTCCTGCTCGAGATGAATACTTCGCCCGGCATGACCGGCCATTCGCTGGTGCCGATGGCGGCGCGCGCGGTGGGCATCAGCTACGAGGATTTCGTCATGCAGGTGACCGCGGCTGCCACGCTGGACCTGCATCCCAGCGAGGCCTGGAAACCCGATTGAGCACTGGACAAACACTGCAACCCGACCGACCGGAACCGGAACAACGCTAAGCCATGTGGCACAACACTCGCCTGCTCAACCTGATCGCTTCCACGCTCTACGCGCTGGTGGCGGTGATGGCGTTCGCGGCCGGCCTGCTGTGGCTGGCGCATCGGCCGGTATTTGCCATCACGCACGTCGAGCTGGCGCCGATGGAAGGCGGCTCACTGCGGCATGTCAATGCGCCGAGCGTGCGCGCCAACGCGCTGGGCAAGCTGTCGGGCAGCTTCTTCACGCTCGATCTCAACGAGGCGCGGCAGATTTTCGAGTCGGTGCCCTGGGTGCGCCGCGCCAGCGTCCGCCGCGAATGGCCCAACGGGCTGGCGGTCGAGGTCGAGGAGCACGAAGCGCTCGGTACGTGGGGCAATGCCGACAGTAGTCGCCTGATCAACACCTATGGCGAAGTGTTCGTCGCCAACCCGGCGGAAGCCGAGGAAGATGCCCAGTTGCTCGCGCTCGACGGCCCGCCGGACAGCGAGGGCGACGTGGTCGACAAGCTGGAGACCATGCGCGAATGGTTCAAGCCGCTCAAGGTCGAGCCGCTGGCGGTCACGCTGTCGTCTCGCTATGCCTGGCGCACCAAATTGTCCAACGGCATGGTGGTGGAGCTCGGGCGCGAACAGAACGACGAGGAGCGCGACGCCATGGCGCAGCGCGTCAAGCGATTCGTCGTGGCCTGGCCCCAGGTCACCGAGCAGTGGGGCAAGCAGATCGAGTACGCGGACCTGCGCTACCCCAACGGGTTCGCCATCCGCGCGGCCAACGTGCGGTTCCTGACTGACGCCCAGGCAGCGGCGGCTGCCAAGGCGAAAACCGCCGGCGCCAGCACGAATACAAGTACGAGTACAAGTACCAACACCAATCCGAATAACAATCCGACGCGACTCAAGAGTAAGAACGCGGAGAAAAACCGATGAGCAAGGAATACAAGGACCTACTGGTCGGTCTCGATATCGGCACTTCCAAGGTGGCCGCGGTAGTGGCGGAGTTGCGCCCCGACGGCAGCTACGAAGTGATCGGGATGGGCCAGTCAGAGTCCAAGGGTCTGAAGAAAGGGGTCGTGGTCAATATCGAGGCCACCGTGCAGTCCATCCAGCGGGCGCTGGAAGAGGCTGAGCTGATGGCCGACTGCAAGATTTCCGAAGTGTTCACCGGCATTGCCGGCAGCCATATCCGCAGCTTCAATTCCAGCGGCATGGTGGCGATCAAGGACAAGGAAGTCACCCAGACCGATGTGGCCCGGGTGATCGAGACCGCCAAGGCGGTCAATATCCCGACCGACCAGCAGATCCTGCACATTCTCACGCAGGAATTCATCATCGACGGCCAGGAAGACGTGCGCGAGCCGATCGGCATGAGCGGCATCCGGCTGGAAGTGAAGGTGCATATCGTCACCGGCGCGGTCAGCGCGGCGCAGAACATCGTCAAGTGCGTGCGCCGCTGCGGCCTGGAAGTGCACGACCTGATCCTGCAGCCGCTGGCGTCGAGCCTGGCGGTGCTGACCGAGGACGAGAAGGAACTGGGCGTGGTGCTGGTCGACATCGGCGGCGGCACGACCGATATCGCCATCTTCAGCGAAGGCGCGATCCGGCATACGGCCGTGATCCCCATCGCCGGCGACCAGATCACCAACGACATCGCCATGGCGCTGCGTACGCCTACGCCCGATGCCGAAGACGTCAAGATTCAGTATGGCATCGCCAAGCAGGCTATCGCCGATCCGGAAGACATGATCGAGGTCCCCGGCGTGGGCGACCGCGGCACGCGGTCGCTGTCGCGCCAGGCACTGGCGGCGGTGATCGAGCCGCGCATCGAGGAGTTGTACTCGCTGGTGCACCAGGTGGTGCGCGAGTCGGGCTACGAGGAATTGCTGTCGTCGGGCGTCGTGATCACTGGCGGCACCGCGATGATGCCGGGCATGGTGGAACTGGGCGAGGACATCTTCCTCAAACCGGTTCGGGTCGGCGTGCCGGAATATCGGGGAAATTTGCACGAAGTAGTTAAGAGTCCGCGCTATTCGACCGTAATGGGACTACTGCTCGAAGGTCGCGTGCAACGCATGCGCGGCCGCAAGGTTGCGGTGCAGAGCGGTTCTGTCAAGCAGGTGTGGACCCGCATGAAGGAATGGTTCGTCGGCAATTTCTAAGCTGCCGCCGATTGGATTGCACTTGAATGAATGAGGGGATTGTCCACGGAATTGTGGGCAATCCGTTGAACAGGCAGTTTTCTTTTGATGGTTTCTTGTTCAGTAACCAAGGGTTGCGGCGGGGAGGCTGCAGCGTTTGGCGGCTGATACTACTTGGAGGCAGTGATGGACTTTGACATGATCGAAACGGAATTGCAGGACGGCACCATCATCAAGGTGATCGGCGTGGGCGGCGCGGGCGGCAACGCTGTGCAGCACATGATCAGCCGTGGCGTGCAAGGCGTCGAATTTATCTGCATGAACACCGATGCGCAGGCGCTCAAGCGCTCCAGCGCTTCGCGCGTGCTGCAGCTCGGCAACACCGGCCTTGGGGCAGGCGCCAAGCCGGAGGTCGGCCGCAACTGCGCGGATCAGGCGCGCGAGCAGATCGCCGACTCGCTGCGTGGTGCCCACATGGTCTTCATCACTGCCGGCATGGGCGGCGGCACCGGTACCGGCGCTGCACCGGTCGTGGCCCAGGTTGCCAAGGAAATGGGCATCCTGACCGTGGGCGTGGTCAGCAAGCCCTTCGAGTTCGAAGGCGCGCGCCGCGCCAAGGTGGCGGAAGCCGGTTCTGGCGAACTGGAGTCCTGCGTCGATTCGCTGATCGTTGTGCTCAACGAGAAGCTGTTCGAGGTGATGGGCGACGACGCCGAGATGGACAAATGCTTCCAGTGCGCCGACGACGTGTTGCATAACGCAGTCGCGGGCATCGCCGAGATCATCAACGTCGATGGCCTGGTGAACGTCGACTTCGAAGACGTGAAGACGGTCATGGGCGAGCAGGGCAAAGCCATGATGGGCACGGCTACCGTGTCGGGCGTGGACCGCGCCCGCCTGGCTGCCGAGCAGGCTGTCGCCAGCCCGCTGCTGGAAGGCGTGGACCTGTCGGGCGCGCGCGGCGTGCTGGTCAACATCACGGCCAGCCGCTCGCTGAAGCTGTCGGAAACCAAGGAAGTCATGAACACCATCCGCAGCTATGCCGCGGAAGATGCCACCGTGATCTTCGGTACGGTGTACGACGATTCCATGGGCGATGCGCTGCGCGTGACGGTGGTGGCGACGGGCCTGGGCCGTTCGGCCAAGAAGCAACAGCCGATGACCCTGCTCAAGACCGGTACCGACAATATGCCGGTGCAGATGATGGGCAATATGACCAGCAGCGTGAACGCCGGCCACAGCAGCGCTCCCGATTACAGCAACCTGGACACGCCGGCGGTATGGCGCAGCTCGCGCGAGTCTGCGTCCGCCCACGTGGCCGCCTTGCAGGAAAAGGGTGTGGATACGTACGACATCCCGGCGTTCCTGCGCAAGCAGGCGGACTGAGTTGGCTCGGCAAAGTGTCGGCAAGGCCGGCTGCCAGCCAGGCCCCGCCCCGGATCGGCGAAACACGCTAGCGCTCCCTATCCGCTCGTGTTGCGCCCGGTGGCGGTGGACTGACCAGCAGCCAGCCATGCCGCACCCGCGCTGACGTCCTCAGGTCGCATCCCGTCGCCGGGACAGGCGTGCCTCCGGCCGCCTCCCCGGACTGGTCTCCCGCCATCCCGGCCGGGATGTGCCGTCGTCCGCGCGTCGATCGCAAGATCGGCACGCGGACCCATTTGAAGAGCAGTGCGGCTTGAAGCCCTCGGGGCCTTGAGCCTGGCGCCATCAATGCCGCCCAGGAAACGAGTCTGGCGTGCCGCGCAGATCTGCGCGCGGCGTCATAGGCTCCCTCCGCCAGCCAGAGTCTCGCCTATGCCGGACAATTCCTACGGCATACCCGGCAGTGTCAGACTTGGGCACCTGCGACTGGCGCACTATGATGCTAAACAGGGTTTTTACCGAGACAGGAAGACACAGCATGATCGAAATTGGAGCGCGTGTGCCCGACGCCACGCTGAATGAGTTCTTTGAGGTCGAGACCGGCGGCTGCGCCCTCGGGCCCAATTCCTTCTCGGCCGCCGAACTCGCCCGTGGCCGCAAGATCGTGGTGTTTGGCCTGCCCGGCGCCTTTACCCCCACCTGCTCCGCCAAGCATGTGCCGGGCTACTTGGCGCAGGCCGAAGCGCTGCGCGCGGCCGGCGTGGACGAAGTCTGGTGCGTCTCGGTCAACGATGCCTTTGTCATGGGCGCCTGGGGCCGCGAGCAGAATACCGAAGGCAAGGTGCGCATGATGGCCGATGGCAGCGCCGAGTGGACGCGCCGCCTGGGCCTGGACCAGGACCTTACCGCACGCGGCATGGGTGTACGCTCCAAGCGTTACGCCATGGTCATCGACGATGGCGTGGTGACCCACCTGTGGCTTGAAGCGCCTGGCGAATTCAAGGTCAGCAGCGCTGAAGCGGTGCTTGCGGCGTTGCGCGCGTAATACGTGAATGTGTCATTGAGTAACCAACCAGTGCTTTAAGATGCACTTATGGCGGGTTATTTCTTCGGTGCTAACAGACCGAAACAAAGTGGCGCAGCGCAGCAAACGAAGCAATGGTAAAATCGCTATATTAGAAAGTGTACTTGATAGATTTTAATAATAGCTGAGAACGTCATGCTCAAACAGCGCACCATCAAATCCCTGGTCAAGACCGTTGGCATAGGCTTGCACTCGGGCCGCAAAGTGACGCTGACGCTGCGCCCGGCTCCGGTGGATGCCGGTATCGTATTCACCCGCGTCGACCTGCCCGAAGCCGTCGAGATCACCGCGAGCGCGTCAGCCATTGGCGATACGCGTCTTGCATCGGTCCTGCAGAAGGATGGCGCGCGCGTGTCGACCGTGGAACATTTGATGTCCGCCTGCGCGGGCCTTGGCATCGACAATCTGTACGTGGATGTCGACGCCGAGGAAATCCCGATCATGGACGGCAGCGCTGCATCCTTCGTCTTCCTGCTGCAGTCGGCCGAAATCGAGCAGCAGTCCGCGCCCAAGCGTTTTATCCGCGTGAAGAAGGCCGTGGAAGTCCGCGAGGGCGACAAGCTGGCGCGCCTGGAGCCTTACTTCGGCTTCAAGCTGGCTTTCACCATCGACTTCCGTCACCCCGCGGTGGACAAGACCGGCCAGACCTTCTCCATCGATTTCGCCGATACAAGTTACGTGCGCGAGATTGCCCGCGCCCGCACTTTCGGCTTCGCCCACGAAGTCGAGGCGTTGCGGGAGATGGGGCTGGCGCGTGGCGGCAGTCTGGATAACGCCATTGTGCTCGACGAGCATCGGATGCTGAATAACGAGGAACTGCGCTATGGCGACGAGTTCGTGCGCCACAAGATCCTTGATGCGATCGGCGATCTGTATGTTGTCGGCCATCCCTTGATTGGTGCCTATGTCGCCAACAAATCCGGCCACGGGCTGAACAACCAGCTGTTGCGGGCTTTGTTGGCGGATCAGGAAGCGTATGAGATGGTGACGTTCGAGCGGGCCGAGGATGCGCCGCCGGCGTTTTTGCCGCAGTTGCAGCCGGCGTTTGCATAACGCCTGGCGGGGGGGGGCAGGGTTCTGGTATCAGCGGAAGGCCGGCGCAAGCCGGCTTTTTTTACGTCCAGGGCACGGGCTTCAGGAACCAGCGCCGGTCGTCGTCTTTTGCCGATGGTGCGACAACAGGGTATTCAGGGCATCCCGCAACGGCGACTCGGGCAACTCCTGCGCCAGCTGCGTCAGGCTGGACAATCCGGTCGCCGACATCCGGGCTACCTTGGGCCGTACCACCGGCCCGGTGTCCCAGTCACTTTGCCGGCCGACCTCGGGTTGTACCCTCACCCGGATTGCGGTAATCTGCGATCCCCGCTGTTGCAACCTGGAAAGTAGCGTAGGAACCACTTGCCGGACGCGTGCAGCGGCTGCCCCATGGGCGGCCAGCAGCAGCAAAGTTCGCTCCGACTGGCCCTGGCCGACACCGCGGGCGTCCTGTTTGACGCCCGCGACAGCGATGCCGTCCTGCAGGCCACGTGGCAGGAGCGACAGCACCTCAGCTTCCAGTACCGCCAGTTCCCGTGCCGTCTGCATCAGGGCCGAGACCGGGCCGGCTTTGTCCAGCCAGTCGTTAAGCGGCTTGGCGGCGGGCGTCTGGAGGGCGTGATGGGTAAACATGCGCATGCGCGCATTCTAGCGTGCCGTTCGCGCCAGCGCGGCGGCTTATGCGCCGCCGCCACGAAGCCGGCGCCGGGCCTTGCATGGGAAGGATTGCATCATGCAGATCATCGTGCTTCATCCGCGCCTGCCGCGCGTGCGTCATTTCACCTTGTCGCGGGGGAAGATCTTCGCCGTCATCGTGCTGCTGTGTCTGGTTGTCGCGCTGGTCTCGTCGGTGCTGACCTGGATCGTGGCGCGGACGGGCATTGGCGCACCTGTCCGTGCACCGGGCGACGATGCCTACCTGCGCGCCAATCTCAATGTGCTGGTCGCCCGCGTGGGCGAGATCCAGGCCCGCATGGTGCGGCTGGATGCGCTCGGCGAGCGGGTTTCCGGGCTTGCCGGCATCGCGCCCAAGGAGTTCGACTTCCAGCAAGCCGCCCGGCCGTGGCGGCCTCGCGCCCTCGGCGCAGTCGCGCACCTCGAGCCTGCCGGAGTTGCAACTCGCGCTGGCGAGTCTGTCCAAGCAGGCTGATAGGCATACGGACTATTTCGATGTGGTGGCCAGCACCTTGCTGGATCGCCGGATCGAGGATCGCCGGGTTCCACGCGTGCTGCCGGTGGCGACCGGCTACGATGCCTCCGGCTTCGGCTGGCGCTTCGACCCATTTACCGGGCGCCGCTCCCCGCATGACGGCGTCGATTTTTCCGCGCCCGCGGGCACGCCGATCGTCGCGGCCGCCGGGGGGGGGGGCGTGGTGGCGGCGGCGGAGTGGCACTCCGAATACGGCAACCTGATCGATCTCGATCACGGCAATGGCCTCAAGACCCGCTATGCGCATGCTTCCAGGCTGCTGGTGAAGCCCGGGGACCTCGTCAAGCCGGGCCAGCAGATCGCGCTGGTGGGCTCCACCGGGCGCTCCACAGGCGCCCACCTGCATTTCGAGGTGCATGTGGACGGCGTGCCGCAAAATCCGAATCGCTTCCTTGCTGTGGCGAAATCATCATCTGCGCAGATTGCCCAGGCAACAATTCCGACCGATCATACGGCAATCCGTTGAAGAATCCGCGACCCGCCCCGATGTCGGGGGGATTGGATGCGCGGGCCGCATCCGGACAGGTAGCGTTTCGCCCGCCGCTTGGTTCCGGTCGTGACCCGCGCGCGTGATAAACTCGGCGTTTTGCGCCAATCTTCCTATTTCCTCGCGCGGTCCGCCCTGGGCAGCCGGCCAAGCCGGCGGCCAGGCCGCCTAGTGCGTACCACGGCGGCGTACCACTCGCGTAGGTGAAAGCAATCGATGATCACGGGCCTTCTCAAGAAAGTCTTCGGCAGCCGTAATGAACGGCTGATCAAACAATATGGCAGGACCGTCGCGCAGATCAATGCGCTGGAGCCGAAGTTCGAGGCACTTTCGGATGACGACCTGCGTGGCATGACCGAGGTCTTCCGGGAGCGCCATGCCGCCGGGGAGTCGCTCGAGACCTTGCTGCCTGAGGCCTTCGCGGTGTGCCGCGAGGCCAGCAAGCGGATCATGAAGATGCGCCACTTCGACGTCCAGCTGATCGGCGGCATGGTGCTGAACGACAACAAGATCGCCGAAATGCGCACCGGCGAGGGCAAGACCCTCACCGCGACGCTGGCGGTGTACCTCAACGCCATCACCGGCAAGGGCGTGCACGTTGTCACGGTCAACGACTACCTGGCCCAGCGCGACGCCGAGTGGATGGGGCGCCTGTACAACTTCCTCGGCCTTTCGGTCGGCGTGAACCTGTCGCAGATGCCGCATGACCAGAAGGCGGCGGCCTATGCGGCCGACATCACCTACGGCACCAACAACGAGTTCGGCTTCGATTACCTGCGCGACAACATGGTCTACGACCCTGGCCAGCGCGTGCAACGGCCGCTGAACTACGCCATCGTCGACGAGGTGGACTCGATCCTGATCGACGAGGCGCGCACGCCGCTGATCATCTCGGGCCAGGCGGAGAACCATACCGATCTGTACCAGCGCATGAACGGCGTGCCCAAGCTGCTCGAACGGCAGATCGGCGAGGAAAAGGCCGACGGCACCGGCGTCGAGAAGCCGGGCGACTACTTCGTCGACGAGAAGGGCCACCAGGTCTACCTGACCGAGGCCGGCCACGAGAAGGCGGAAGAGATCCTGGTGCAGCAAGGCCTGATCGGCGAGGGTGAATCGCTCTACGCGCCGCAGAACATCACGCTGATGCATCACCTGTACGCCGCGCTGCGGGCGCACAGCCTGTTCCATCGCGACCAGCACTATGTGGTGCAGAATGACGAAGTCGTGATCGTCGACGAGTTCACCGGCCGCCTGATGACCGGACGGCGCTGGTCCGACGGCCTGCACCAGGCGGTGGAAGCCAAGGAAGGCGTGACCGTCCAGCAGGAAAACCAGACGCTGGCCACGATCACCTTCCAGAACTACTTCCGCATGTACGAGAAGCTGTCCGGCATGACCGGCACGGCCGATACGGAAGCCTACGAGTTCCAGGAAATCTACGGCCTGGAAGTGGTGGTGATCCCCACCAACCGTGGCGCCCAGCGCAAGGATTTCCAGGACCAGATCTACAAGACCTCGAACGAGCGCTACGACGCCGTGGTGCGCGATATCCGCGACTGCCACGAGCGCGGCCAGCCCGTGCTGGTGGGCACCACCTCGATCGAGACCTCGGAATACCTGTCCGGCCTGCTCAACAACGCCAAGCTGCCGCACCAGGTGCTCAACGCCAAGCAGCACGCTCGAGAAGCCGAGATCGTGGCGCAGGCGGGCCGCCCCAAGATGATCACCATCGCCACCAATATGGCGGGCCGTGGTACCGACATCGTGCTGGGCGGCAACGTGGAGAAGCAGGCCGGCTTTATCGAGGCCGACGAAAGCCTCTCCACCGCCGACAAGGCCGCGCGCATCGCCCATCTGGAGGGCGAATGGCAGTCGCTGCACGAGCAGGTCAAGGCCGCCGGCGGCCTGCATATCGTGGGCACCGAGCGCCATGAGTCGCGCCGTATCGACAACCAGCTGCGTGGCCGTGCCGGCCGCCAGGGCGACCCGGGCTCGTCCCGCTTCTACCTGTCGCTGGACGACCAGTTGCTGCGCATCTTCGCCGGCGACCGCGTGCGCGCCATCATGGAACGCCTGAAGATGCCGGAAGGCGAGCCGATCGAGGCGGGCATCGTCACGCGCTCGATCGAATCCGCCCAGCGCAAGGTCGAAGGCCGCAACTTCGATATCCGCAAGCAATTGCTGCAGTACGACGACGTTGCCAACGACCAGCGCAAGGAAATCTACAAGCTGCGCAACGAAGTGCTCGAGTCGCAAGATGTTGGCGAGATGGTGAAGAACCTGCGCGAGAGCGTGCTGGTCGAGATGTTCCGCGACCACGTGCCGGCCGACACCATGGAAGAGCAGTGGGACATCGCCGGCCTGGAAGCCAAGCTGCGCGACGAATGGTCGCTGGAAGTGCCGCTGGCCAAGACCATCGAGGCCGCGCAGAGCATCGAGGATGAAGAACTGCTGAACCTGATCATGCGTGCCGCCGACGAGCGTTACGAAGCCAAGGTCAGCCAGGTCGGCCGCGAATCCTTTGCCGGGTTCGAGCGCTCGGTGATGCTGCAAAGCATCGACACCCACTGGCGCGAACACCTGGCGGCGCTGGACCACCTGCGCCAGGGCATCCACCTGCGCGGCTATGCGCAGAAGGATCCCAAGCAGGAATACAAGCGCGAATCGTTCGAACTGTTCGCCCGCCTGCTCGACGTGATCAAGGTCGAAGTCACGCGCGTGATCTTCAACGTGCAGATCCAGTCGCCGGAAGAGCTCGAGCAGGCCTCGGAGCAGATCGAGGAAGGCCTGTCGCATCTCGCCAACGTGCAGTACAAGCATGACGAGTTCGACGAGGCTACTCAGGTGGCCGAGGGCGCCGGCAGCAGCGCGCCCGAGCGCGCCGGCATCGCCTACGCCGCCGCGGCTGAGGCTGCCGGTATGGCCAAGGTTGGGCGCAACGATCCCTGCCCGTGTGGCTCCGGCAAGAAGTTCAAGCAGTGCCACGGCAAGCTCAGCTAAGCCGCGCACAGTGAAGTCAGCAAACATGCCCGCGCAAGCGGGCATGTTCGTCAGGGGAGGCGCTCCATGTACCATCCGCCGCCACCTGGCAGTAGTAGAAACTGCATAACCAGCAACGTCGAACGCATAGAGGAACGCACATGGCCGTCAACCTGCCCCTGCCGCTGGCAGAGAACCTGAAACCTGTCGCCGGCGTCGAGCTCGGCTGGGCTGAAGCGGGTGTCCGCAAGGCCAACCGCAAGGACGTGTTGGTGGTGCGTGTTGCCGAAGGCAGCACCGTGGCCGGCGTGTTCACCCGCAACCGCTTCTGCGCCGCGCCGGTGCAGGTCTGCCGCGAGCACCTGGCCGTGGCCAAGGGCATCCGTGCGATCGTGGTCAACACCGGAAACGCCAACGCAGGCACCGGCGAACCGGGCCTGGCCAACGCCCGCGCCACGTGCGACGCGCTGGCCGCGCAACTCGGCATTGCTGCCGAGCAGGTGCTGCCGTTCTCGACCGGCGTGATCCTCGAGCCGCTGCCGGTGGACCGCATCATCGCCGCGCTGCCTGCCGCGATTGCCAACGCCAAGGCCGACAACTGGCTGGCCGCGGCGGAATCGATCATGACCACCGACACGCAGCCCAAGGCCGCCTCGCGCACCGTGCAGATCGGCGGCAAGACCGTGACGCTGTCCGGCATCAGCAAGGGCGCGGGCATGATCCGTCCCAATATGGCGACCATGCTGGGCTTTATCGCCACCGACGCCACCGTGTCGCAGGACGTGGTACAGGCACTGGTGTCGTACGCGGCGGACCGGTCCTTCAACAGCATCACCATCGACGGCGACACCTCGACCAACGACTCCTTCGTGCTGATCGCCAGCGGCAAAGCAGGCGCGCCGGCCATCGAGCGTGCCGAGGGGGCGGATTTCGAGGCACTGCGCGCCGCGCTGACCGACCTGTCGCAGGAACTGGCGCAGATGATCGTGCGCGATGGCGAAGGCGCCACCAAGCTGATGACCATCCAGGTCGAGGGCGGCAAGGACGTGGCCGAATGCCGCCTGATCGCCTACGCGGTGGCGCATTCGCCGCTGGTCAAGACCGCCTTCTACGCCTCGGATCCCAATCTGGGCCGCATCCTGGCGGCCGTGGGCTATGCCGGAGTCGACGATCTCGAGGTCGAGCATGTCAATTTGTGGCTGGACGATGTCCTGGTCGCGCGCGGCGGCGGCCGCAATCCCGACTATCGCGAGGAAGACGGCCAGCGCGTGATGAAACAGGCCGAGATCACCGTGCGCATCGCGCTCGGGCGCGGCGATGCCACCGCCACGGTCTGGACCTGCGACCTGTCGCACGATTACGTTTCGATTAACGCGGACTACCGTTCGTAAGCACCATCGCGTGCGCGCCGCTCCCGCCAGCGCGGGGCGGCGCGCTAGCCGCCAGCACTCCCGCCAACGATCCGCCAGCCCTTCCTCCAAGCCGCCATGTCCGACCTTGCCGCCCGCCTCGACAGTTTCCTCGCCCGCCTTGAACAATGGCTGCCGCCCCAGCTGACCGAGTCTGACTGGAAGGAAGCGGTCGCCTTCCGCTGGCGCAAGCGGCAGAGCCTGTTCGGCAACATCGGCTACCTGCAGGCGATCCGCCAGCTGCCGCCGATCCATCTCGACGACCTGAAGAACATCGAGCGCCAGAAGGACGCGATCGTCGCCAACACGCGCCAGTTCGTGCAGCGCCTGCCGGCCAACAATGTGCTGCTGACGGGCGCGCGCGGCACGGGCAAGTCCTCGCTGATCAAGGCCTGCCTCAATGCCTTCGTCAAGGATGGCCTGCGGCTGGTGGAGGTCGACAAGGACGACCTGGGGGACCTGGGCGACATCGTCGAGCAACTGTCGGGGCGTCCGGAGCGCTTCGCCATCTTCTGCGACGACCTGTCCTTCGAGGAAGGCGAGTCGGGTTACAAGTCGCTGAAATCGGCGCTGGACGGCTCGGTGGCGGCACAGTCGGACAATGTGCTGATCTACGCCACATCCAATCGCCGCCACCTGCTGCCTGAGTACATGAAGGACAACGAGACCTACCGGCACACCGACGATGGCGAGATCCATCCCGGCGAGGTGGTGGAGGAAAAAATCTCGCTGTCCGAGCGCTTCGGGCTGTGGCTGTCGTTCTATCCGCCCAAGCAGGACGAGTACCTGGCCATCGTCGGCCACTGGCTGGGGCATTTCGGCTGCAGCGCCGAAGACGTCGCCGCGGCGCGCGGCGATGCGCTGGTGTGGGCCCTGGAGCGCGGCTCGCGCTCGGGCCGGGTGGCCTGGCAGTTCGCCCGCGACTGGGGTGGCAAGCATGGCAAGCCCTTCATCGCTTCCGCGCAGGACGGCCAGGCATGAGCGAGGCAGCGCGAGCAGCCGGCGAAGCCACGCCGGCACGCAAGGTGACCGAGGTTGCCGTGGGCGTGATGGTGCAGGCCGACGGCCGTTTCCTGCTGGCCCAGCGGCCGGCCGGCAAGCCCTACGAAGGCTACTGGGAGTTTCCCGGTGGCAAGCTGGAGCCGGGGGAATCGGTGGAGGATGCACTGGCGCGCGAACTGCACGAGGAACTCGGCATCGAGGTGGGCGCGTGCGTGCGCTGGCACGTGCTGGAGCATGACTACCCGCATGCCTATGTGCGCCTGCACTTCTGCAAGGTCACGGCGTGGGCGGGCGAACTGGTCGGCCGCGAGGGCCAGGCCTTCTCATGGCAATCGGCGCCGGTGGACGTGGGGCCCTTGCTGCCCGCCACCATCCCCGTGGTGGACTGGCTGGCTGCCGAGAGCGGCGCCGCCTGAACTGGCGGGGCCGCAACGGCCCCGCGGTGCTTATTCCTCGTCTTCCTGGTCCTGCGAGGGGTTCTCGCCGGGTTTGCCGCCGATCACGTACTTCTCGGAAGCCCAGGCGCCCAGGTCGATCTGTTTGCAGCGGTTGGAGCAGAAGGGACGGAATTTATTCTCCGGTACCCAGGCCACGTCCGTACCGCAGGTGGGGCATTTGACTACGGTTGTCATTGCTTCAGAAATCAAAAATCAGAAATTGCAGAGCTTGAGCAGGAAAGGGATGTCGGCGTCGACCGAGCGCGGACGAAGGTCGCCATCCTGCTGCGTGAAACGGACCCACAGCATGTACTTGTTGGCGCTCATCTCGGGGATGAAAGCCAGCAGGGAATCATCCAGCAGCACCTGCATCAACTGGTAGCTGCGCCCGGACAGCATCTGCTGGTAGCTGCCGCCGGTGGCGATGACCTTGCCGCTCTGGCCGGACTCGCGCAACAGGCGCAACACGGTGTCGGTGCCAATGCGAAGCGGCACCAGCGGGCGTGCCCACTTGAGGATGTCCGAGCGGCGGTCTTCGGCGGGGCGATGCTGCCAGGCGTAGTAGGCCGGCAGGTCGAACTCGCAGGTGCCGCCCGGGATGATGGCGCGGCTGCGGATACTGGTCAGCCACTCGTTGTCGGTGAGCAACTGGCCGGCCTTGCCGACGGTCTGGTTGAGCTGGGCCATGGCCTGCTCGATCTCGCCGATTACGCCATCCAGCGCGCCCTGGTCGATCTGCGGATTGGCGCGCAGCGCGGCCAGCGCCTGGCGCTGGCGTTCCAGTTCCTTGAGCAGGTCGGTCTTCAGGTCCGCGCGGCCGGCGACGTCAATGATCTCGAACAGAGTCGTCAACGCCACATGATGCTGCAGGGCGTGATCCTGGGCGAGGAAATAATCCAGCCGATCGAACAGGTCTTCCAGGCGCAGGAGAGTCCTGATGCGTTCGTTAAAAGGATATTCGTACAGAATCAATGGGTATGTCCGTGCAACAGGGCGGGTTGGCGGGTGGGCAGTCTGACCCTGGGCGGCGTATCGGAGCGGAGATTGCATCCGGTGCGCCTGGGTCCGCTCGATGTGACTCGGCGTGGGCCCGCGATATCGGCAGTATGCGGCCATTTCCCGCGTGGTTCCAGCGCATTCTATGCGAGTCCGCAAATCAGAACAAATGAAACAGCCGACTTAGGGTGCAGCATTCAGGGGGCGGCATTCGTCGCCGCACAAACATGGTGCCTAGCCAGCGGCCAGGCTGCGGTATAGCTGGTCGAGACGGTCCACCTGCCCTGGCAGCGCTTCCGGCGGCCCATCGTTGTCGATCACATCGTCGGCAGCGGCCAGGCGGTCGCCGCGCCGCGCCTGCCTTGCCATGATGGCCTGGACCTGGCCCTGGCTGAAGCCGTTGCGCGCCATGACGCGGGCGACCTGGGTGGCCTCGCTGCAATCAACCACCAGCACCCGGTCCACCCGCGCGCGCCATGAGCCCGATTCGACCAATAGCGGCACCACGTAGATCAGGTACGGGTGCAGCCCGGAGGCGCGGATCGCGGTGGCGCGCGCTTCGGTCAGCTGGCGGATCAGGGGATGGGTAATGCCTTCCAGCCGGGCCTTGGCCGCCGGGTCGGAGAACACCAGCTCGCGCATGGCGTTGCGGTCCATGGCGCCGTCGCCGCGCAGGCACGTGGGGCCAAACGCTTCGAGCAGGGCCGGGATGGCCAGGCCGCCCGGCGCGGTGATCTCGTGCGCGAGCAGGTCGGTGTCGATCAGGGCGGCGCCGCGCGCGGCGAACAGGTCCGCCACGCGAGTCTTGCCGGAGCCGATGCCTCCGGTCAGTCCGATTTGCAGCATATCGATCTCAAAGCTTGCGGTGGTGCTTGTCGTGGTTCTACGGGCCGGCATGCGGCTGGCGCCATTCAGCCAGCGATGCCCAGCGGCAGCGCGTTGCTGCCGAAGAACAGCACGAGCAGGCCAGCGCCGGCGATATAGGGACCGAAGGCGAAGTGCGTATCGCGATCCTGACGGCGCAGCGCGATATTGGCAAGCGCGAATACCAGGGCCACCACCGACGACAGCAGTACCAGCGCCGGCAGCGCCTGCCAGCCGAACCAGGCACCCATCGCGCCCATCAGCTTGAAGTCGCCGTAGCCCATGCCCTCCTTGCCGCGCACCAGCTTGAACACCCAGTACACCGTCCACAGCAGCAGATAGCCTGCGGCGGCGCCGGTCACCGCGTCGGCCAGCGGGGCGAAGAGTCCGCCGAGATTGAGCAGCAGGCCCAGCCACAGCAGCGGCAGGGTGATCTGGTCGGGCAGCAGTTGCGTGTCGGCGTCGATCAGGGTGAGGGCGATCAGGGCCCAGATCATGGCGATGGCCGCCAGCGCCTGCCAGGTCGGCCCGAAGTGGGCGGCGGCCAGCGCGGTCAGCAGCGCGGTGGCAGCCTCAACCATGGGATAGCGTGCGCCGATGGGTGCGTGGCAGGCCGAACAGCGTCCGCGCAGCACCAGGTAGCTCAGCACCGGAATGTTCTCCAGCACGCCGATGGCATGTCCGCAGTGCGGACATGCCGAGCGCGGCACCATCAGGTTGTAGGGCTCGGGATGGGGAAGCGGGTCATCGCGTAGCTCGGCGATGTAGTTGGCTTCCTCGCGGTCGATCATGCGCGGCAGGCGGTGCACCACCACGTTCAGGAAGCTGCCGACCAGCAAGCCAACCAGCGTGGCGGCGGCCACCAGGAACCAGGGCGGCAGCGCCGCAAGCCCGGCGATGGTCTGCGCGGGGGCAGCCAGTGAGGAAATCGCGCCGCTGGCGCCGTCCGCGGAAAACAGCCACATGCCTTACACCACCTGTCCCAGTTTGAAGATCGGAAGATACATTGCCACCACCATGCCGCCAATCAGCACGCCCAGCACCACGATGATCAGCGGCTCGATCAGGCTGGAGATGGCGGCCACGGCGTCGTCGACCTCGCGCTCGTAGAACTCAGCCACCTTCAGCAGCATATTGTCCAGCGCGCCCGACTCCTCGCCGATCTGCGTCATCTGCAGCACCATATTGTCGAACACATGGGTGGCCTGCATGGCGTTGGTCAGGCTGGTACCGATGCGCACCGATTGTTCGATCTCCTTGGTGGCGTCATAGTAGACCCAGTTGCCGGCGGCGCCGGCCACGGATTCCATCGACTCCACCAGCGGCGTGCCGGCGGCGAACATGGTCGCCAGCGTCCGCGTCCAGCGGGCGATCACCGCCTTGCGGAACAGCGAGCCGAAGATCGGCAGCTTGAGCAGCATGCGGTCGCTGGCGCGCTGGACTTTTTCCGATCGTTTCAGGCTCCGTATATACAGCGTGATGGACAGGATCGGCGCGCCGATGACCAGGTACCAGTTGTCGACGAAGAAATCCGACATCGCGATCACAGCGAGCGTGGGCGCCGGCAGGTTGGCTCCAAAGCTGGAGAACACGCCCTTGAAGGCCGGGATCACGAAGATCATCAGGATCACCGTCACGGCAAAGGCCACCGACAGCACGGCGATCGGGTAGATCATGGCCGACTTGATCTGGCTCTTCAGCGCGATGGTCTTTTCCATGTAGAGCGACAAGCGCTCCAGCAGGGCATCCAGGATACCGCCCTGCTCGCCGGCATCGATCAGGTTGCAGTAGAGCGTGTCGAAGTAACGCGGATGGCGGCGGAAGGCCTGCGCCATGCTGCTGCCCGATTCGATGTCGAAGCGGATCTCGGCCAGCAGTTGCGTGAAGTTGGGGTTGGAATGCCCGCGCCCGATGATGTCGATCGACTGCAGCAGCGGGATGCCCGCCTTGAGCATGGTGGAGAGCTGGCGCGTGAAATATGCGATGTCCTTCTCGGTGATCTTGCGCCCGCGCGCCGCCCGCCGCTTCTTCAGCTTGACGACGGTCAGCCCCTGCTTGCGCAGGGTGGCATTGACCTCGGCCTGGCTTTCGGCGCGCAGTTCGCCCGAAAAGGCCTTGCCTTTGCGGTCCTTGCCCTCCCACTCGAAGATGTACTGCGTGGGCGCCTTACGCCCGGATTTCACCTTGGGCGCAGCCGCCTTGCGCGCGGCGGCGGCTGGTGCGCGTGTCGCCATGATTGACCCCCAATGACATCTTGTTGTTTTGCGTTTCTTACGCTTTTACGTTTCTACGTATTTGTTGTCGCCAGCACTTCTTCGAGCGAGGTGACACCCTGTTTCACCTTGGCCAGCCCGGCTTCGCGCAACGATAGCACGCCGTCTTTGCGCGCCTGCTCGGCAATCTGCAAGGCCGTGCCGTGCGTCAGGATGATCTGTTGCATGGCCTCGTTGATCGGCATCACCTGATAGATGCCGCAGCGGCCCTTGTAGCCGCTGCCGTTGCAGCGCTCGCAGCCGACCGGGTGATACGGCCGCCAGCTTCCGTCCAGATCCGCCTCCTGGAAGCCGGCGTCGACCAGCACCTCGCGCGCCAGTTCGCCGGCCCGCTTGCAGGAGCACAGCCGGCGTGCCAGGCGCTGCGCGGTGATCATCAGCACGCTCGATGCGATATTGAAGGGCGCCACGCCCATGTTCATCAGGCGCGTGAGCGTGGTCGGCGCATCGTTGGTGTGCAGCGTGGAGAACACCAGGTGGCCGGTCTGCGCGGCCTTGATCGAGATGTCGGCGGTTTCCAGGTCGCGGATTTCGCCGACCATGATGATGTCGGGATCCTGCCGCAGGAAGGAGCGCAGCGCCGCGGCGAAGGTCAGGCCCGCCTTTTCGTTGACGTTGACCTGATTGATGCCGGGCAACTGGATTTCGGCCGGGTCCTCGGCCGTCGAGATGTTGATGTCGCCCTGGTTCAGCCGGTTCAGGAAGGTGTACAGCGAGACCGTCTTGCCACTGCCGGTGGGGCCGGTTACCAGCACCATGCCGTAGGGGCGCTTGATGACGTCCAGCAGCATGGCTTTCTGCGCCGGCTCGTATCCGAGCTGGTCGATGTCCAGCTTGTCGGAGGACGACTCCAGGATCCGGATCACGATCTTCTCGCCGAACAAGGTCGGCAGCGTAGAGACGCGGAAGTCGATCGCCTTCTCAATGGTCTCCTTGGGTTCCTTGCTGTCCTTGGCGTCCTTCTCGCCGCCTTTCTCCTTGGGCAGCGCGATCAGCAGTTTCATGCGGCCGTCCTGCGGCACGCGCTTCTCGGAGATGTCCAGGCGCGACAGCACCTTGATGCGGGTGGATATCTTGTCGCGGATATCCACCGGCGGACGCGCGACCTCCTGCAGCACGCCGTCCACGCGGAAGCGGATGCGGTAGAAGGTTTCGAAAGGCTCGAAGTGCAGGTCGGAGGCGCCGCGGTGGAAGGCTTCGGTCAGCAGCTTGTGCAGGAAACGCACCACCGGCGCATCGTCGATATCGGCCGCGGTCTTGTTGCGCAGCGCGCCGGCGGAGGCGACCGGGTCGTACTCGATCATCTTGCGCTCGGCCTGCGCCGGGGCGATCGACTTGAACGTGCCGCCGCTGTCGTCGGTGGCGGAGCGCACGTAGGTCATCAGCTTGTCGTGCTCGACCACGACGGCGTCCACCGGCAGGTTGTATTTCTGCTTGATGGCGTCCAGCCCGGCCTGGTTGCCGGGGTCCGACAGCGCCAGCACCAGCCGGTTTTCGCGCCGGCCCAGCGGCAGCAGCCGGTGCGCGTGGAATTCACGGTTGCCCGCCAATGCCGGCGGCACCTTGTTCAGGTTGTACTGACTCAGATCGACCAGGGGCAGCTGATATTTATCAGCCGCGAAGATCGCCACATCATGCGCAGTCATGGTGCCGCTGGCGATGATCTCGTCGATCAGCTGCGACTTTTTTTCTCGTGCGGACTGTTCAAGCTGGGCGAGCAGGGCCGGCGCGATACGCCGGCTCTGTGCAAGAGCTAGACCAAGTGTCATGGCAAAACGCTAGTTGGCCGGCGAGCGGCCGAAAGACCCCGAATCGGGGCAGTTTGCCGCCGGGGTCACTTTTTGTAAAGCCGAGCCGGGAGGGGTGTTGGCGTTTGTGCGACACGGGCGCAACCCTACTTGCGCGGGGGAATGAGCGAGAGGTGGGAATCGGCCGGAGCGGTGGCGCGCGCGCAAATGAAAAAAGGCCGCACATTGCTGTGCGGCCTTTTTTGTACGGTCTCGGGGACCGCGAAACTGGTCGGGGTGAGAGGATTCGAACCTCCGGCCTCTACGTCCCGAACGTAGCGCTCTACCAGGCTAAGCTACACCCCGTTTGTTATTTTCAGCGCCAGAAGTTGCTACAGCGCGAAAGCACACAAGTGTAGCAGCCTTTTTTTCAGAATGGAAGAGGGTGAGCGCTTGTACGTACCGACTCTTGCAGTTGGGCGCTATGGCATTGGGATAGACGCTGAAAAAAGCGCCTATTTGCCAGACGTTGCCTTTACCAGGCACTCGGAAAGCTTGTCGAAATGGCGAAGTGCGGCCTGCGTCAGTTCCACCTGCTTGCGCCGCGCATCTTCCGTATCCGACAGCGTGATCCAGCCCTTCTTGCGCATGGACTTCAGGCGGGCGTGCAGGGTCGCGGGCGACCCCAGATCGCTATTGGCCATCATGTCCCTGACGGATAAGCGTTCTTGCGTCTGGCTTGCCCGCGCTACCAGTTCGAGAATGCGTTCCTCGAGCGGGTCCAGGGCCGGTAACGCAGGCAGGCCTCGCAACGCTTCGGCAAGCTGCAAGAATCGCAGGTAGATATCGGCGGGTCGGGTCATGAATTCGTCCCCAGAAGCGAGGGGCTGCACTTGTGATGTTCGCGGATCAGCTATCATCCACTCGCCACCGCGGAATTCTACGCCGATGTCAAACCTACGCCTGCAATTCGGCATGGTCATCACGACAATCGTGATGTTCATCCTGATGTTGGTGCTCAACGAATGGTTGTTCCGCAACCTGGAATTCGTGCCCGGCATCAACTGGGTTTATCTGCCCGCTGGCATGCGGCTCTTGTGCACGCTGCTGTTCGGAGAAGCGGGTGCAATCGGGTTGCTGCTCGTATCGTGGCTGGTTAGCTTCTTCTACTTCTTCCCGAACGACTTCAGCAGGGCGTGCGTTCATGGGCGGCATCGTGGCAACAGTCGCTCCCTACCTGGTCTATCGGCTTGCGCAGCAAATTTCGGCCTGCGCGTCGCTTACCAATCTGACGCCGAAGCGGCCATTGCTCTGCGTTGTTGCGTATGCCGTCGCTAGCCCGCTGTTGCACCATATCTGGTTCGCCCTGCATGGCGATAGCAGCAATCTTGTGCAAGGCTTTCTGGTCATGTTCGCAGGAGATCTGAGTGGAACTTTGATCGTGATCTACGCGATCAAGGGGCTCCTGTTGTTGATGCCTACGCGCAAGACTCTGATGCAGATGGCTGGCAAATAGGGGCAAACAGGGCCAGATAGGCGATGCGAAAGCAATATCCCTGATTCTGCTTTCGCACCTCCCCTGCCGGATTCTTTCCCGGCGCTAGCTACGCTGCAGGGCAGTGCGAGAATCAGGTGCAAGTGCCAGATGTTGGGTCTGCTTGATTTGTTAACGGCGCGCAACGGTGGGCCATTGGCATTTAGGGCAGGCGAGTACTGCCGTCAGATCCATCCTTAGCGCGGTGGCCTTTCTTGCGGAACGGAGCGAGCGGCCGGGCCGCCGCTCCCTTGCGGGCTGACGCGCGCTGTTCGCGCTACGGTATCAGGACAGCCGTTGCAGCGAAAACGCGCACAGCTCGATCAGCGTTTGCTTCAAGGGGGAGTCGGGGAACTGCCGGGCCGCTTTTTCCGCCGCATCGGCTTCGCGCTGCGCTGCCTGGAAGGTGACCTCCAGTGCGCCGCAGGCGTGGATTGCCGCGAACACGGCATCGAAATGCTCGGTGCCGCCTTGCACGATGGCCTCGCGGGCCAGCGCGCGCTGTTCGGCGGAACCGTGCTCGAGCAGATGCAGCAACGGCAGGGTGGGCTTGCCTTCGCGCAGGTCGTCGCCGGCGTTCTTGCCCATCTGCTCAGCGCTGGCGGTGTAATCCAGCATGTCGTCGATCAGTTGGAAGGCGGTACCGATGCGCCGGCCATACTCCGCCGCGGCCTCCTCGGTGGCGGCGTCGACGCCGGCCAGCACGGCGCCCAACTGGGCCGACGCCTCGAACAGCTTGGCGGTCTTGTAGCGGATCACCTGCAGGTAGCGCTCCACCGTGACGTCAGGGTCGTGCATGTTCAGCAGTTGCAGGACCTCGCCTTCGGCGATCACATTGGTGGCATTGGAGAGGATCTCCATGATGCGCATGCTGCCCGCGTCGACCATCATCTGGAAGGCGCGCGAGTAGAGGAAGTCGCCTACCAGCACGCTGGCGGCATTGCCGAATACCGCGTTGGCGGTCTGGCGGCCGCGCCGCAGCTCCGACTCGTCGACTACGTCGTCGTGCAGCAGGGTGGCGGTGTGGATGAACTCGACCACCGCGGCCAGGTCGTGGTGCCGGTTGCCGTCGTAGCCGAAGGCCCGCGCGGACAGCAGCAGGATCACCGGGCGCAGGCGCTTGCCGCCCGCGCTGATGATGTACTCGCCGATCTGCTCGATCAGTGGCACCTCCGATGCGAGGCGCTGGCGGATAACCGAATCAACGGCGCGCATGTCGGCAGCGACCGGGGCAAGCAAGGCAGTGGCGGAAGACTGGGACAAGATGTTCACCGTTACGCAAAACCCGCCGATTATAAGCGATGCGGGTGTATGTATGTCCCCCAAACGGAGGGTGCAGCGGTGTCGCAGCCGTGCCAGGAAGAGCGCGGCCACGGCCGCTGCGGCAACCTATAATGCCAGCATGACCCAGCAACACTCCTCCTCAAGCCGCCGCTTGCGCCGCACTGCGCTGTGGGCAGCTTTCGCCGCCCTGGCCGGTTTTCTGCTGGCGGACCTGATCTGACCCAAGCGGGCCGAGAAGTGCCTCAGGCGGCGCCGGACGCCGCCGGGCAGGCTATGTGTCTGTTTTCTTTGTACTTTTCCTGGCTTTGGTATAGAATCGTGGGTTTCCTCCGGCCGCTTTGTGTTGTCTGCAGATGCGCTGGCGGGAGATAACCGGGCCAATTGGGCCGTCCGGCTTGTCTGTTTTCCTTGCTTGCGGCTGATCCCAGGATCGGCGGAGGCGGGATGAAACGGACGCAAGGGCGCGCCGGCGTTGGTTTTCGGCGTTTTATTTCACATCGAGAGGTTCGACAATGTACGCGGTCGTAAAAACCGGCGGCAAGCAATATAAGGTTGCTGCTGGCGAAAAACTTAAAGTAGAACAGATACCGGCAGACATTGGCGCAGAAATCACGCTCGACCAGGTGCTCGCAGTGGGCGCAGGCGACCAAATCAAGTTTGGTACGCCGCTGGTTAGCGGGGCTTCCGTCAAGGCTACCGTTATCTCCCAAGGTCGTCACGATAAGGTGAAGATCTTCAAGATGCGCCGTCGCAAGCACTATCAAAAGCGTCAAGGCCATCGTCAAAATTACACCGAGCTGCGCATCGAAGCGATCGTTGCCTGAGCCCTCGCTCAGTCCTCATCGAAATCGAATTCAAGCGTAACTAGGTAAAGTAAAGCGACAGGAGTTAGTCATGGCACAGAAAAAGGGCGGCGGTTCCACACGGAACGGCCGCGATTCCGAATCGAAGCGTCTGGGCGTCAAGGTGTTTGGTGGCCAGGCCATTAACGCCGGCAGCATCATCGTGCGTCAGCGCGGTACCCGCGTGCACCCGGGCGAGAACGTTGGCATTGGCAAGGATCACACCCTCTTTGCCCTGGTCGACGGTCACGTGCAGTTCGCCGTCAAGGGCGCTGCCAAGAAGCAGCAGGTCAGCGTCGTTCCGGCAGTCTGATCACAGCCTTTGCAGCATGAAGGCCCCGCAGTACTTGCGGGGCTTTTTCGTTTCTGGCGACAATATCAGTGTCGCCATCCGCCGAGCGCGCGGCCTCGCCATCCTGGCCGGGCACGCGCTGCGGCCGCTCCACCACGGAAGGTCATCATGAAGTTCATCGACGAAGCCAAAATTGAAGTCATCGCCGGCAACGGCGGCAATGGCAGCGCATCGATGCGGCGCGAGAAATTTGTGCCCTTCGGTGGCCCGGACGGTGGCGACGGCGGCGACGGCGGCAGCGTCTATGCGGTGGCAGACCGCAACATCAATACCCTGATCGACTTCCGCTATGCCAGGAAGCATGTGGCGCGCAACGGCGAGAACGGCCGCGGCGCCGACTGCTACGGCGCGGGCGGTGAGGACGTGAAGCTGCGCATGCCGGTCGGCACGCAGATCCTGGACATGGATTCCGGCGACCTGATCGCCGACCTGACCGAGCATGGGCAGACCGTCTGCCTGGCCCAGGGTGGCCTGGGCGGCTGGGGCAACCTGCACTTCAAGTCCAGTACCAACCGCGCACCACGCCAGCAGGTGGACGGCAAGCCCGGCGAGCGCCGCATGATCAAGCTGGAGCTGAAGGTGCTGGCCGACGTGGGCCTGCTGGGCATGCCCAATGCCGGCAAGTCGACCTTTATCTCGCACATCTCCAATGCGCGCCCGAAGGTGGCGGACTACCCCTTCACCACGCTGCATCCCAACCTGGGCGTGGTGCGGGTCGATCACGAGCAGTCCTTCGTGGTGGCTGACATCCCCGGCCTGATCGAGGGCGCGGCGGAAGGCGCCGGGCTGGGCCACCAGTTCCTGCGTCACTTGCAGCGCACGGGGCTGCTGCTGCATATCGTCGACCTGGCGCCGTTCGACGAAAGCGTGGATCCGGTGGCCGAAGCCCGCGCCATCGTCAACGAGCTGAAGAAGTACGACGAAAGCCTTTATGAAAAACCGCGCTGGCTGGTGCTCAACAAGCTGGACGTGGTGCCTGACGAAGAGCGCGAGGCGCGCGTCAAGGACTTCGTCAAGCGCTACAAGTGGAAGGGCCCGGTGTTCCGCATCTCCGCCCTGACCGGCGAAGGCTGCCGCGAACTGATCTACGCGATCAAGGATCACCTGGCCGCGATCAAGGCCGAGGAAGTCGCCGCGCTGGCGGAGCCGGACATCCGCCTGGATGAGCGGCTGCACAACGTCGACCAGTCCGGCGGCGAGCAAAACTAAGCCGGGGGGCCAGACAGGCAGCCCGGCAGCAGGGCGAGACGATGCGCTCGCCCGCCAAAAAACGACAGTACCCAGCAGACAGGATTCTCTCCATGCAATCGGTCATCGCCCAGGCAAAACGTATCGTCGTCAAGGTTGGGTCCAGCCTGGTGACCAACGACGGCAAGGGTCTCGATCACGAGGCCATCGCCCGCTGGGCGGCGCAGATCGCCAAGCTGCGCATGGCCGGCAAGGAAGTCGTGCTGGTCAGCTCCGGCGCCATTGCCGAGGGCATGCAGCGGCTGGGCTGGGTACGGCGCCCCAAGGAAATCCACGAATTGCAGGCCGCCGCCGCGGTGGGCCAGATGGGCCTGGCCCAGGTCTACGAGAGCCAGTTCGGCCGCTACGGCATCCGCACCGCCCAGGTCCTGCTGACCCACGCCGACCTGGCTGACCGCGAGCGCTACCTCAATGCGCGCTCGACCCTGCTGACCCTGCTGTCGCTAGGCGTCGTGCCCATCATCAACGAGAACGACACCGTGGTCACCGACGAAATCAAGTTCGGCGACAACGACACTCTGGGCGCCCTGGTCACCAACCTGATCGAAGGCGATGCGCTGGTGATCCTGACCGACCAGCGTGGCCTCTATACCGCCGATCCGCGCAGCAATCCCCAGGCCGAGTTCGTGGATGAGGCGCTGGCCGGCGCGCTGGAGCTGGAAGCCATGGCCGGCGGCGCCGGCACGTCGATCGGCCGCGGTGGCATGCTGACCAAGATCCTGGCCGCCAAGCGCGCCGCCAAGTCGGGCGCGCACACCGTGATCGCGTCGGGACGCGAAGCCAATGTGCTCGAACGGCTGGCTGGCGGTGAAGGCATCGGCACGCAATTGCTGGCGCCGACCGGACGTCTTACCGCGCGCAAGCAGTGGATGGCGGATCACTTGCAACTGCGCGGGCGGGTGGTGATCGACGCTGGCGCGGTCGACAAGCTCACCAGCGGCGGCAAGTCCCTGTTGCCGATCGGCGTGGTGGAAGTGCAGGGCGAGTTCGCGCGCGGCGAAGTCATCGCCTGCATCAATGCCGCCGGGCATGAGGTGGCTCGCGGCATCACAAACTATTCCAGTTCAGAGGCAAAGCTGATCGCGCGCAAGCCGTCGTCCGAGATCGAACGGGTGCTGGGCCACCAGAACGAGCACGAACTGATCCACCGGGACAATCTCGTGCTGGTCTGAATGGCGCGAAGCGCGCACAACAAGCACAAAGGGCTGCCCAGGCAGCCCTTTATGCTTGATACAGCGCCGTACTACCGCGCCGCATGCGTTCTCAGCGCTGGATCGCGCTCTTTCGCGGCGCCTCGCCACGCAAGTCCCTGACGATCTCCTGTGCCGTGCCGGCCGCCCCGCGGCCCTCGCACATGAAATCCTTGGCCAGCGTGCCAGCGTAGTTGTTGCGCGAGATACCGGCCAGCTGGGTCCAGCCTTCGCGGTCGTCGCTGCGGTTGCGCACCCAGTCGGTCGCCCCCTTGGGCAAGGTGGCGTACATCTTGCGCTGGAACGTGTCACAGCGCACGGCTTCAAAGCTGACGTTGCGCATGCCGCCTGCACCTGTAACGACCGCGGTATAGCGCACCGCGCCATCCGAGCCCACGGACACCGACTTTGCGTCCACCGCGAAATTGAAGTTGCCCGCGGGGCTGACCTCGAACGTGATCAGGTCCGCATCGCGCGGCAACGCCGGCAGCGGGACCTCGACTTCCTTGAAGTCCTTCGGGGCGAAGGGGTCGAGTATGCTCCATTCCTTCTTCGGCGGCGTGTAGTTCTCGGCCTCATCCGCTGGCTGCGGCTGCGGCTGCGGCGTGGGCTTGCTGGCGCAGCCAACCAGTCCGAGGCAAAGGGTTGCCGCCAGCAGGCAGGCGGCAGGCAGGCTCGGGCGCAAGCCGCGGCCGGCGAATTCAATCATCGGTACTCCGTTCTGTGGACGCCGGTTCGGCCGGCGAAGTTGGGCCCGGATCGCAGGCCAAGTCCTGATGCGCCAGGGCCGGCACGCTGTCGGGATGCTCGTCCAGCGCCCCGCGGGCATAACCGGAGCGCGCGGATCCGTGCCGGCCATGCGTGCCGTAAGGGCTCAGCGGCGCGCGGGTATTGCGCTGCAGGAAGCGGGACAGCTCGGTCAGCGCCAGTTGATAGACGTCGCGCTTGAACTCGATGACAGCATCGAGCGGGACCCAGTAATGGCTCCAGCGCCAGGCATCGAACTCCGGGTGGTCGGTGGCACGCAGGCGGATGTCGCAATCGCGGCCCGCCATGCGTAACAGGAACCAAATCTGCTTCTGTCCCCTGTAATGGCCGCGGATTTCGCGGCGGATGAACTTGTCCGGCACCTCATAACGCAGCCAGTCGCGCGTGCGACCAACAATCCTGACATGCTCGGGCAGCAGACCGACTTCTTCATGTAGCTCGCGGTACATCGCCTGTTCCGGCGTTTCGCCGTATTTGATGCCGCCTTGCGGAAACTGCCACGAATGTTCGCCGATACGCTTGCCCCAGAACACCTCGTTCCGTGCGTTGATGAGGATGATGCCGACGTTCGGGCGAAAGCCTTCACGATCGAGCATGACTGCACCTCGAATCCTTTAGAATTACGTCGATTATAAAGGAAGCGCGTAATGGGGCTTTGTGCAACGGGGTGCTGGTTTTCCCCGAGCAGAAAGCGCCGCATCAGGCGCACGCGCAATGGATTCGCGCCATCCCGCACCCGGAACCCGCCGGGGCGGGCATGGCCTCACGAGAAAGCAACGGATGAAAGCCTCGCAATTCTTCATTTCCACCCTCAAGGAAGCCCCCTCCGACGCGGAAATCGTGTCGCACAAACTGATGATGCGCGCCGGCATGATCAAGAAGCTCGGCGCGGGCATCTATAACTACATGCCGGTGGGCCTGCGGGTGATCCGCAAGGTGGAGGCCATCGTGCGCGAGGAAATGAACCGCGCCGGAGCGGTCGAGCTGTCGATGCCGGTGATCCAGCCGGCCGAACTGTGGCAGGAAACTGGCCGCTGGGACAAGATGGGCCCGGAACTGCTGCGCCTGAAGGATCGCAACGAGCGCGATTTCGCCGTGCAGCCCACCTCCGAAGAGGTGGTGACGGATATCGCCCGCAGCGAAATCCGCAGCTACAAGCAGCTGCCGGTCAACTTCTACCAGATCCAGACCAAGTTCCGCGACGAGCGCCGGCCGCGCTTCGGCATCATGCGCGGGCGCGAATTCACCATGAAGGACGCCTACTCCTTCGACCGCGACGCGGCCGGGCTGAAGGTCTCCTATGACAAGATGTTCAACGCCTACGTGCGCATCTTCCAGCGCTTTGGCCTGGAATTCCGTGCCGTGGCGGCGGATAACGGCGCCATCGGCGGCTCCGGCTCGCACGAGTTCCATGTGATCGCCGATACCGGCGAAGACGCCATCGTCTATTGCCCCACCTCGGACTACGCCGCCAACATGGAAGCGGCCGAAGCCCTGCCGCTGCTGGCGCAGCGCGCCGCGCCGGCCGAAGACATGGTCAATACGCCCACCCCGGGCAAGGCCAAGTGCGAGCAAGTCGCCGAACTGCTTGGCATTCCGCTGGCACGCACGGTCAAGTCGATCGTGCTGGCCACCGACAGCGAGGCCGGTTCGCAGATCTGGCTGCTGCTGCTGCGCGGCGATCACGAGCTCAACGAGATCAAGGCCACCAAGGTGGCCGGCCTGGCCGAGTTCCGCTTCGCCACCGAGTCGGAGATCGTCGAGACCTTCGGCACGCCCCCCGGCTACCTCGGCCCGATCAACACCAGGAAGCCCGTCAAGGTGGTGGCCGACCGCACCGTGGCCAATATGAGCGACTTCGTCTGCGGCGCCAACGAAAAGGATTACCACCTGACAGGCGTCAACTGGGGCCGCGACCTGCCCGAGCCGGTGGTGGCCGACCTGCGCAACGTGGTGGCGGGCGATGCCTCGCCGGACGGCAAGGGCACGCTGGAAATCTGCCGTGGCATCGAGGTCGGTCACGTGTTCATGCTCGGCACGCGCTATTCGGAGTCGATGAGCGCCACGTTCCTGGATGAGAACGGCAAGACCCAGCCCATGCAGATGGGCTGCTACGGCATTGGCGTGACCCGTATCCTGGGCGCCGCCATCGAGCAGAACTTCGACGAGCGCGGCATTATCTGGCCGGCGGCGATCGCCCCGTTCGCGGTAGTGATCTGCCCGGTTGGCTACGACCGCTCCGAGGCCGTCAAGGCCGAAGCCGACCGTATCCATGCAGAACTGCTGGCGGCCGGCGTCGACGTGATCCTGGACGATCGCGGCGAGCGCCCCGGCGCCATGTTCGCCGACTGGGAGCTGATCGGCGTGCCGCATCGCGTGGTGGTGGGCGACCGCGGCCTGAAGGAAGGCCGGGTCGAGTACCAGGGCCGCCGCGACGCCGAAGCGACCCAACTGCCGGTCGCGGACGTGGTTGCCCACGTGCGCGGACTGCTGTCCGCCTGAACGCCATGCGCCTCCCGCGCCTGCAGGACCTGACCCCGGACCGCCGCTTGCGCCTGGCGCGGGCCGGCGCCGGCTTGCTGCTGGCGTTGAGCGCCGCCGCGCAGGCGGGGGCGCAAAAGGAGGAGGACCTGGCGGATTCGGTGCGCGGCGCGCTTGCCGCGGCCATCGCCGATAGCCGCCCCCTGCGCCCGGCGTTCGCCACCGGTGGCGAACAGCTGGCGTATATCAAGTGGCTGGAGGAGATGTCGCACCGGCTCGCGGGGCGTATCCCGGAGCCGCAGGTGCGCATCGAACTGATCGAGACCGCCTACTACGAAGCCAAGCGCGCCGGGCTGGAACCGGCGCTGGTGCTCGGTCTGGTGCAGGTCGAGAGCAATTTTCGCAAGTACGCGATCAGCTCGGCCGGCGCCCGCGGGCTGATGCAGGTGATGCCGTTCTGGGTGCGCAGCATCGGCGATGGCGACTCTCGCAAGCTGTTCCACCTGCAGAGCAACCTGCGCTACGGTTGCACCATCCTGCGGCACTATCTCGACCGCGAGCAGGGTGACCTGTTCCTGGCGCTGGGCCGCTACAACGGCAGCCGGGGCCGCCCCGACTACCCCAACGCAGTGCTGGCGGCCTGGAAGCGCTGGCAATACTCCGAAGCCACCGTCACCGTGGCCGGCGATCCCGAAACCGGCACGGCCACCCGCAGCCGCGTGCTGCCGCCCGAAGCGCCGTCGCGCAACCCATTCTCGCCGCAGCGCCTGGCCAACCCCTCATGAGTAATACTCCCGGCACGCCCGGTACCACCGGCAAGGCGGGCTACACCAGTTCCTCCGCGGACCTGGAGCGATGGCTGCGGCGCCATATCGGGCAGGGCTTCGGCGCCGAGGCGCTGGTGCAGTCGATGTGTCAGTCGGGCTACGACCAGGCCTTCGCACAGGCTACCGTGGCTGCTGCGCTGGCTGCCGCGGCGAGGGCAGAGGCGCGCGGGACCGCAGCCGACACCGCCGCGGAGATGGCGGCCGAGCTTGGCATCGACAAGCCCGCCGGCAATGCTGGCGATTGTGCTGGGGGCAAGGGCCATGCCGGCGCGCAGCCCGGGCGCAACGCGGCCCATCATGCCGGGCGCGAGATTCCCATCCTGTTCACTCTCGCGGCGCCGCGCGTCACCCTGTTCCAGCGTTTGCTGACCGATGCCGAGTGCGATGGCCTGGTGGAGCTGGCGCGCGGGCGCCTGGCGCGTTCGCCGGTGATCAACCCCGATACCGGCGACGAGAACCTGATCGACGCGCGCACCAGCCTGGGCGCGATGTTCCAGGTTGGCGAGCATCCGCTGATCGAGCGCATCGAGGACTGCATCGCCGCGGTGACCGGGATCGCGGCGGATCGTGGCGAGGGCTTGCAGATCCTCAACTACAAGCCTGGCGGCGAGTACCAGCCGCATTACGACTATTTCAATCCCCAGCGGCCCGGAGAGGCGCGGCAGCTAAGGGTGGGCGGGCAACGCGTTGCCACTCTGGTGATCTACCTGAACAGCCCGGCAGCCGGCGGTGCCACCGCTTTTCCCAAGCTTGGCCTCGAGGTGGCGCCGGTCAAGGGCAATGCCGTCTATTTCAGCTATCGCAAGTCCGACGGCTCGCTGGATGAGCGCACGCTGCACGCCGGCCTGCCGGTCGAGGCGGGCGAGAAATGGATCGCCACCAAATGGCTGCGCGAGCGGCCGTACCGGAGCGAGTGATGCGCCTCTCCGGTGGCCCCGGCAGCGGCGCGGGCACGCAGCAGGCCTGCTACTGGTTCGATCCGGCCATGCCGTATGTCGAAAGCCGCCGCGCCAGCGACAGTGGAGCCGCCTACCTGCCGCATACCCATCCCACCCTGTCGATCGGCGCCGTCGATGGCGGCCACAGCATATTCACAACGGAAACCGAGTCGGTGCGGCTCGCAGCAGGCGATGTGGTCGTGATCCCGGCAGGGCAGGTGCACGCCTGCAACCCGGAGCCGGATGGGCGCTGGAGCTACCAGATGCTGCACCTGGACCAGGCCTGGGCCGGCGCCGTGCTGGAGGCGCGCGGCGCCGGGCAGGCGTTGCCGGCGGCGCTGGCACGGGTGCGCGTCACCAGCGCGGCCGACACCTACGCCGGCCTGTGCCGCCTCAACCATGTGCTGTTCTCCGCGGCTTCCATCGCGCAAAAGGAATCCATGCTGGCTGGCTTCGTCGCTGCGCTGTTCGGCTGCGCCGACCGGCGCCAGGTAGTGCGCGCGCCGCGCCCGTCCGGCACGCCCGAGGCGCGCCTGGCTCGCCTCGTGGCGATCCTGCAGGCGCGCCACGCGGAAACGCTGCCGCTGGCCGAACTGGCGCGCGGCGCCGGCATGAGCCGCTACCAGCTGATCCGTGCCTTCCGCGCCGAGGTTGGCATGACGCCGCATGCCTATCAGCTGGACCAACGCATCAACCATGCGCGCCAGTTGCTGCGGGCGGGCGGGGCGCCCGCCGAGATCGCCCAGGTGCTGGGCTTTTCCGACCAGAGCCATTTCCAGCGCGCGTTCAAGCAGCGTGTCGCGCTGACGCCGCGCGGCTACCAGCGCTGCGCCGGCTGAGCCGCCGCGCGCAATTTTCTCCAATACGCGCTACTACCTCGCAGCTCACACTTCGTGCCCATCACAAGACACGAAAGGACTGGCGTGGACTTTCCCATCGATTCCGGCTTCGGCCAATTTGCCATGGTGGCGGGCGCGCACTTTCTTGCGCTGCTCAGTCCGGGACCCGATTTCTTCCTGGTGGTGCGCAGCGCGCTGGTGCATGGCGTGGGACGTGCCAGCGCGGTATGCCTGGGCATTGCACTCGGCAATGGCGTGTTCATCGGCGTCGCCATAGCGGGCCTGGCCGCCACGCGTACCAGCCAGGGCGTGTTCGCGGTGTTGCAGTGGGCCGGCTGCCTGTACCTGGCCTGGCTCGGCTGGCGGTTGCTGAGCGCCCGCGGCGAGACGCGGATGCCGGGTGCTGACGGCCCGCAGGCGCATGGTGCCGGCCACGCCGCCTACGCGGCGCAACTCGCCACCGGCTTTCTCTCCGCGGTGCTCAACCCCAAGAATGCCTTGTTCTACGCCAGCCTGTTTTCCGTGCTGGCTGGCACGCGCACGCCGCTGCCGGTCCAGCTTGGCTACGGTGCCTGGATGTTCGCCATGGTCTTCGGCTGGGACATCCTGGTGGCCTGGGGCGTGCGCCATCCGCTGGTGCGGGCGCGTTTCGCCCGCTCGGTGCGCGGTATCGAACGGGCCACCGGTGTCATCCTCTGGGGCATCGCGCTGGCCGTGGCAGTCAATGCGGCGAAACCGTGAAGCAGCTGGTTGCGGGGTGCCATTGGCGACACGCAAAGGCGTATCGCCAGTTTTCTGGGTAACTGTACCGGTACTGTACTGTTTCCCGTGACTAGACTGCCATCATTCCCTTTTGTATGCGATGGAGTCAGTCATGGCAGTGCCCCAGCTTGTCGCCGGATCCGGCGTGTTTGCCGCGTTCTGTGCGTTCGCCCTTGTGTCCTCGATCACGCCGGGCCCCAACAACACCATGGTGCTGGCCTCGGGCGTGAACTTCGGTTTCGCCCGCACCGTGCCCCATGTGCTGGGCATCAGCGCCGGTTTCGGCTTGATGGTGGCGGTGGTCGGACTCGGCCTGGGATCGCTGTTCGCGGCTTTGCCGTGGACCTGGCAGGTACTTCGCGTCGTGGCTGCGCTCTATCTCACCTGGCTGGCATGGAAGCTGGCGACGTCGGGCAGCGTGCAGGACCAGGAGGTGGGCAAGCCCATGGGGTTCCTGGCTGCGGCCGCGTTCCAGTGGGTCAATCCCAAGGCGTGGGTGATGGCGGTGGGCGCGTGCAGCACCTACGTGCTGCACGGCAATGTCTGGCTGAACGTGTTGCTGCTGTCGGGGTTGTTCGCCGTGATCAACCTGCCCAGCGTGGCGATGTGGGCGGTGTTCGGCTCGGCCTTGCGGCGCTGGCTGGCGCAGCCGCGGGTGCTGCGCCTGTTCAACGTGGCGATGGCGCTGTTGCTGCTGGCCTCGCTGTGGCCGATCCTTAGCGCAAGGCCCTGATGGCGGGCAGGTTGCGCCAGTAGCCGTGGGCGTCCATGCCGCAGCCGAAGACATAGCGTTCCGGCACGGTGAAGCCGCAGAAATCCGGGTGCATGGGTTTGGGTTTCTGCAGCACCTTCTCGCACAGCACGGCCGCGTAGACGGCGGTGGCGCCCATGTCCATGATGCGCTGGCGGATGGCGGCCATGGTCTCGCCTTCGTCCAGGATGTCGTCCAGCACCAGCACCGTACGGCCCTTGACCGACTCGCGCGGCGCCACGCGCCATTGCATCTCGCCACCCACCGTCTTGTTGTTGTAGCGCGAGAGGTGGATGTAGTCGAATTCCAGCGGGAAGGCCAGCTTGGGCAGCAGCATGCCGGTGAAGACCACCGCGCCGCCCATTACCGACAGCACCAGCGGGAAGGTGTCGCCCATCTTTTCCGTGATCTCGCCGGCCATGCGGTCCAGCGATTCCTCGACGGCTTGCGCGCTGACGATTTCCTCGGAGTTGGCCCACAGTTCGCGGGCCTGTTCGACGGTCATCATGATGTGGATCCTGTCTCTGTCTTGATCTTTTGCGGGTGAAACGGCGGCGCCGGGAAAGGGCACCGCCACGCCGGATGGCTTAGCGGTTGAAGAGTCCCTTCATGCCGCCCTTCATCGCGCCCATCGAGCGCATCATCTTCATCATGCCGCCGCCCTTGAGCTTCTTCATCATGCTCTGCATCTGGTCGAACTGGTTGAGCAGGCGGTTGACTTCCTGCACCGGCACGCCGGCGCCGGTGGCAATGCGGCGTTTGCGGCTGGCCTTGATCAGTTCCGGCTTGGCGCGCTCGGCGGCGGTCATGCTGTTGATGATGCCTTCCATGCGGCGCACCTGCTTTTCGGCCACGTCCATATTGGCGCCCTGGGCTTGCTGGGCGAACTGCGCCGGCAGCTTGTCCACCAGGCTGCCTAGGCCGCCCATCTTCTTCATCTGGCCGATCTGGGCCTTGAAGTCTTCGAGGTCGAAGTCGCCCGTCTTCTTGATCTTCTTGGCCAGCTTCTCGGCGGCTTCCATGTCCACGCCGCGCTGGGCTTCCTCGACCAGGGCGAGGATGTCGCCCATGCCCAGGATCCGCTGGGCCATGCGATCGGGGTAGAAGGGCTCCAGGCCATCGAGCTTTTCGCCAACGCCGACGAACTTGATCGGACGGCCGGTGATGTGGCGCACCGACAGCGCGGCACCCCCGCGCGCATCGCCGTCCAGCTTGGTCAGCACCACGCCGGTCAGCGGCAGCGCGTCATGGAAGGCACGCGCGGTGTTGACCGCGTCCTGGCCCAGCATGGCGTCGACCACGAACAGGGTTTCGACCGGCTTGATCTCGGCGTGGAGCGCGGCGATTTCCTGCATCATCGCTTCGTCGATACCCAGGCGGCCTGCCGTATCGACGATCAGCACGTCGTGATAGTGCTTGCGAGCCCAGTCAACCGCCGCGCGGGCGATGTCCACCGGCTTCTGGTCCGGCTCGGAGGGGAAGAAGTCGGCGCCGACCTGCTCGGACACGGTCTTGAGCTGGGCGATAGCGGCGGGACGGTACACGTCGCACGACACCGTCAGCACTTTCTTCTTCTTGTTTTCCTTGAGCCACTTGGCCAGCTTGCCCACGGTGGTGGTCTTGCCCGCGCCCTGCAGGCCGGCCATCAGGATGATGGCGGGCGGCTGCACCGCCAGGTTCAGCTCGCCGCTCTTGTCGCCGGCGGCCAGGCTTTCCTCGCCACCGATGACGGCGGTCAGCTCGCGCTGCACCACGCCCACCAGGGCCTGGCCCGGTGTCAGGCTGGACACCACGTCTTCGCCGAGTGCCTTTGCCTTCACGCGGGCGACGAATTCGCGCACGACGGGCAGGGCGACGTCGGCCTCCAGCATGGCCAGGCGTACCTCGCGCAGCATTTCGGCGGTATTGGCTTCGGTCAGGCGAGCCTCGCCGCGCATGGTCTTTACGACCCGCGCCAGGCGTTGAGTGAGATTGTCCAGCATGGCAGAAGTCCGGGGGATAGGGCTTGATCGAGGCTTGATGCGGGCTCGGGACCCGGCTCAAGCGGGGCGCCACCGGGACGGGGCGCTAAGGTAAACTGTGCAAATGGCCATTGTACTGTATGCCTTGACGGCACTTCTCTATTGCGGCCTGGCCTATCACGGCTGGGCGACGCGCAACCCGCAGCTATCGGCTGCCGGCGCCGGCGGCGCCATCGGGGGCGCGGCGACCACCGTGCTGCTGCAGGGCGGCGGGGGCGCCGGCGGGCGCGGCGAGCACCGCCCGGCCTGGTGGCATGTGCTGATGCTGGCCGCGGTGGCAAGCCACGGCCTGCTGCTGCACGAAACCATTTTCCCGGCCGACCGCATGGTGTTCGGCTTTGCCTTCGCGCTGTCGGCCATGTTGTGGCTGGGCGTGGGCATCTACTGGATCGAGAGCTTCTTCTTCTCGCTGGCCGGCCTCGGCCTGATCGTGATCCCGGTGGCGATGCTGGCCAGCCTGATGCCGCTGGCCTTTCCCGGTGCGCAGATCCTGGGCTATGCGGCGCGGCCGTTGTTCAAGCTGCACTTCATCATTGCCAACGTGGCCTACGGCCTGTTCACGTTGGCGGCCTTCCATGCTTTCCTGATGCTGCTGGCCGAACGCCGCCTGCACGGTTTCAACCGCTCGCCCCAGATCGGCCAGGCCAGCGAGCCGGCGCAATGGATAGGCCGCTGGCTGGACCTGCTGCCGCCGTTGCTGACGCTCGAAAAACTGCTGTTCCGCCTGATCGGCGCCGGCTTCGTGCTGCTGACGCTGACGATCCTGTCGGGCCTGCTGTTCTCCGAGCAACTGTTCGGGCGGGCCTTCCGGCTCGATCACAAGACCGTCTTCGCGCTGCTGTCGTGGGCGATGTTCGCCGGCATCCTGGCCGGACGTACCTTTTATGGCTGGCGCGGGCGCACCGCGCTGCGCTGGGTGATCGCATCCTTCGGCATCTTGCTGCTGGCCTATGTCGGCAGCCGCTTCGTCATCGAAGTCATCCTGCACCGACTCTGAGGCCGGCATGGCACGCATCTTCCTGGTCCTGGCCGTGGTGCTGGGCTTCTTCTGGTGGCTTCGCCAGCGCGCCGAGGCGCGCCAGCGGGAGGATCGCACCGCCCGGCATGGTTCCGCGCAAGGGTCGCAAGCCCGCACCCAGCCCGCGCAGGAACCCATGGTGCAGTGCGCGCAATGCGGCGTGCACCTGCCGCTGGGCGAAGCGATCGCCTATCGCGGCCTGCACTACTGCCGGCGCGCCCACCTGCCGGCCGACAGCGATCCGGACGGCCCGGCCGCATGAACGGAAGCGCCTCGTTCTTGTCCCGCCTGAATGCCTGGCGCGGCGTCATCGCGATGTGGCGCCAGCCGGAGCCTCCCGATTTCCACTGGCGCCTGCTGCGTTATTTCAGCTGGACGCGGCTGGCGGTGGCCGTGCTGCTGCTGGGCTACACCTGGCTGCCGGCGCAGCGCGCCGATACCGAGCGGGCCGCGCAGGGGCTGGGCAATGGCCTGGCCGCGCTGCCCCTGTCCGTGCCTTATGTCGGGGTGGCGCTGGCGATGGTGATCGCGACGCTGTGGTGGCGCCACGGTTTTCACCTGCGGGTGCGCTTCCAGGTGCTGGCCGACCTTGTCCTGCTGGGCCTGATCTTTTACGCGCAGGGCCATCGCGGCGAGGGGGTGGCCATGATCTTCCTGCTGCCGGCGCTGCAGGCCGGCGCGCTCACCAGCCTGTTGTTCGCGCTATTCACCGCGGCGGTCTCGGCGCTGGTGGTGATGAGCGCCCCCTTCGCGCAGACCCTGCTGCTGCGCCAGGCGGACACTGGCCTGCTGGGCTCGGGTCTGTATGGCCTGGTCTTCATGATCGCGGCCTCGCTGATGTACCTGCTGGCCAACCGCCAGCTTGCGCAGGAGCGGCTGGCGCTGGCGCGCGAGCAGGAGCTGCGCCTGCAGCAGCTGGTCAACCGGCTGATGGTCAACGACATGCAGGATGGCGTGATGCTGCTGCGCGCCAACGGCGTGGTGGTGGCGGCCAACCCGGCCGCGGTGGTGCTGTTGGGCGTGCAGCCCGCCGAACGGGGCAAGCAGACGTCCACGCCGGCCACCGGGCGTGACGCGCTGTTCGACCTGCGCCAGATTCCCCGCCTGCAGCCGCTGATGGAGATGCTGCGCGACTGGGTGCGCAGCAAGGATGACGCGCCGCGCATTCTGCAATTGCTGCCGCTGCCTTCGCGGCCCTCCTCGGGCCAGGGCCCCATCCTGCATACGCGGCTGCGGCTGCGCTTCCTGCTGCCGGGGCTGGCCAGCCTGCGCTCGACCTTTGCTTCCTCGCTGTCGGTCTCGCTCGGGGCGCAGAACGCCATGAACACCGGCACCTGGAACGACCTGTCGCCCGAGGCGGCGGCGCGGCTGCGCCTGGCCATCGCGCAGAGCGAGGCCATGGCCTGGCGCCCGGAGGACGAGGCCCTGCTGCGCAGCGAGATGCGCGATACGGTGCTGGTCCACATCGAGAGCTGGGAACGCATCGCCGAGCAGGTGCAACAGGAAAAACTGGCCGCCATGGGGCGGCTGGTGGCGAGCGTGGCGCACCAGATCCGCAATCCGCTGGCGGCCATCAGCCAGGCCAGCGAACTGCTGGCCGAGACCAGCCGCCGGGGCGTGCGTTCCGGCGAGGCGGGGCGGCCCGAAGGCGATGTGGATGCGCGGCTGCTGCGCATCATCCACGACAATGTGCGCCGGCTCGACCAGGTGGTGTCGGACGTGCTGCAGATGTCGCGCCGCCCGCGCACCGAGCGCTCCGTCGTGGACCTGAACCAGGCCCTGCCCGAGATCGTCGGCCGCTGGCGGCTGGAGATGCGCTCGCGCTCCGCCAACGACGATCCGGTGGGCGCGCGGCGCGTGCCGCGGCCGGCGGAGATCAACGCCAATGCCGTGCGGCTCACGGTGGATGTGGCGCGCCCGGTCATCTTCGATCCGTCGCAGCTGCAGCAGGTGCTTGGCAACCTGCTCGACAACGCCTGGCGCTATTGCAGCCGCCTGCCCGGCGCGATCCGGCTGCTGGCCCACGCGCTGGACCAGCACCACGTCGAGCTGATCATCTGGAACGATGGCGTCGAGGTGTCGCGCGAGCACCAGCGCACGCTGTTCGAGCCATTCTTTACCAGCAACGCCCAGGGCACCGGCCTGGGCCTGTTCATGGCGCGCGAGCTATGCGGCGCCAACGACGCCCAGGTACGTTACGGTACGATTTCGCTTGACGCGCTGCTGGCGCAGACCGGCATGCTGGCGCCCGCGGCACGCGATACACTGCCGGCCAAGGCCTTTGTCCTGACCCTGCGCATCGACGCGCCGGACAACGCGGGCGGCTGAGCCGCGCTGCCGCCGCGAACGGTTGGCCAGACCGTCAGCCAGGCCGCCGCGCGCCAATGCACCGATTCCACTTCGCCAGACCGCCAGACGCAGACCCATGCCCCTCAAGACGCCAGGCCCCGATCCTATTCTCGTCATCGACGACGAGGCCGACCTGCGAGAACTGCTCGATATCTCGATCCGCCGCATGGGCCACGACGTGGTGCTGGCTGGCTCGCTGGCGGAAGCGCGCCAGCAGCTTGCCGCGCGCCGCTATAGCCTGGTGCTGACCGACATGCGGCTCGGCGACGGGCTTGGCATCGATATCGTGCGCCAGCTATCGAGTGCGCCGGAACGGGTGCCGGTCGCCGTGATCACCGCCTACGGCAGCGCCGACAACGCCGTGGAGGCGCTCAAGGCCGGCGCGTTCGATTACATCGCCAAGCCGGTCTCGCTGGACCAACTGCGCAGCCTGATCCTCAATGCGCTGGGACGCCAGCAGCGTGACGGCGCCGAGGGCGCCGGCGCGGCCGTGCGGGAGAGCGCGGACCGCGCGGCCAGCCTGCTGCCGGGCCATTCTCCGGCCATGCATGAGGTGCGCCGCTCGCTGTCCCGGCTGGCGCGCAGCATGGCGCCGATCGTGATCAGCGGCGAGTCGGGCAGCGGCAAGGAGCGCGCCGCGCGCGCCATCCACGCGGTGAGCGCGCGCGCCGCGCATCCCTTTATCGCGGTCAATTGCGGCGCCATCCCTGAAACCCTGATGGAGTCGGAGTTCTTCGGCCATGTGAAGGGGGCCTTCACGGGCGCCGACGCCGAGCGCGGCGGTTTCTTCCAGGCCGCCAACGGTGGCACGCTGCTGCTCGACGAAGTGGCCGATCTGCCGCTGGCGATGCAGGTCAAGCTGCTGCGCGTGCTGCAGGAGCGGCGCGTGCGCAAGATCGGCGCGAGCCGCGAAGAGAGCGTGGACGTACGGGTGCTGTGCGCCAGCCACAAAGATCTCTCCGCGATGGTCGCGTCCGGCCAGTTCCGCCAGGATCTGTTCTACCGGCTCAACGTGCTGGCGCTGCGCGTGCCGACGCTGCGCGAACGGCACGAGGATATCCCGGTGCTGGCGGGCGCCATCCTGGAGCACCTGGCGGTGCGCTACGGCGATCCCCATCCCAAGCGGCTTTCGGCGGCCGCGCTGCAACGCCTGTCCAACTATTCGTTCCCCGGTAACGTGCGCGAACTGGAGAACCTGCTGGAGCGGGCCTATGCCTTCGCGGAAGGCGAAACCATCGAGGTGGACGACCTTGGCCCGCTGGATGCGGGCACGGGGTATTCGGCCGTGCCGCGCCCGCCTGCCTCTGTATCTTCGGCGGACGCGGCGCCCTGGGCGGCGCCTGTTGCCTACCCAGGGGCCGGCGCGCCACCGCCGCTGCCAGCTGCGCCGGCAGCGCCGTCCGGTCTCCGGCCCGATCTCCAACATGAAGCGCCGCCGGAATCCCGATCCGGCGTGCACGCGGCTGCGCTTTCGCAGCCTGCTGCGCCAAGCCTGGGCGATGGGGCGGGAGCGGCTTGCCGCGCGACATTTCCGATCGACCTGACCGGCTGCCTGGAAGCGCTTGAGCGCGACCTGATCCTGCAGGCGCTGCAGCAGACCGGTTTCAACCGCACTGCCGCCGCGCCGCTGCTGGGCCTGAGTTTCCGGCAATTGCGCTACCGCATCCAGCAACTTGGCATCCGCGAGGGCCGCGACGATGCGGCCGACGGTGCCGACGCCAGCGAAGCGATGCGCGAAGGCCCGATGGGTGGGCTGCTGGCCGCCGATGGAGAGCGCGATGCCTGAGCACGACAACGGCAAGATCGCGTCCGGGCCTGGATTCCACCCGGATCCGGCCGGCTGGGTGCCCGCGGCGCGCCGCGTACCGTCGCCCAACTTCGACGCCCGGCCGGCGCACATGCCGGTCGACCTGGTGGTGATCCACAATATCAGCCTGCCGCCGGGGCAGTTCGGCAGCGGCGATATCGAGGCCTTCTTCCAGAACCGCCTCGACCCGTCCCGCCATCCTTTCTTCGCGACGATCCATCAGGTGCGGGTTTCGGCGCATTTTCTGGTGACGCGGGAGGGCGAGCTGGTCCAGTTCGTTTCCTGCCTGGACCGTGCCTGGCATGCCGGCCAGTCCGAGTTCTTCGGCCGGCCGCGTTGCAATGACTTTTCCATTGGCATCGAAATCGAAGGCAGCGACGACCAGCCTTTCGCGTTGGCCCAATACCACACCACCTCCGCACTGGTGCGTGCCCTGCTCGGCGCTTATCCGGTACGCGCGGTGGCGGGGCACAGCGATATCGCACCCGGACGCAAGACCGATCCCGGCCCGCATTTCGACTGGGTCGGCTTTGCCGCCGCCGCTGGCGTGGCTCCGGGGCAGTTGCCCTACCGCAAAGACCAGTCTTGAAGCAAGCCTCAATTGCGGGGCCTAGGGGATAGCGTGGATATGGGGAAAACCCTGATAAAGTCCGCGCCTATCGGAGCTGCCAGCCCCATCAAAAAAATTTCGCGTCACAGTGCGGTAACGCACCGTCGGGCGGGATCCCTTGAGTCGCTTGGGCTGGCGGGTATGGCGCAGCGCCGCATGCTGCGCCCGCACCAGAATTCGCGCCAAAAAAGCGCTTGTCAAGACTGGTGAATCCGCTCCGTTTCACTATACTTAGTCCAGTTTTTCGCATCGACCACTAGATCTAGTGGTGCTTTCGGGGAGCCGGCCTAGGTGTGCAGTTTCCGCCGCAACAATGGCTGCGGTCCGCCGAAGGGCCGGCGCATCACAAGAGTCCCAGCAGAATCCAGCAATAGCAGCGTGCCATCCCGGGTAAGACCGGCCGGCGTGTCAGAGCCTTTTTGCGCATTTTGCCCGGGACTCTTTGTCACTCATAAAACACGGGTCAGAACAGGAGTTCCTCATGCAGACAGCCCAGAACGACATTTCCACCGGCGCCGCCGCCGCCGGTGCAGCAGCGAATCCGCAGTCGAGCCCCGCTACTGCCGGCGCTGGCAGCTACCAGGATTACAAGATCATCCGCCGCAACGGCGCCGTTGTGGCGTTCGAGCCGAGCAAGATCTCGGTGGCGGTGACGAAGGCCTTCCTCGCCGTCAACGGCGGGCAGGGTGCCGCTTCGGCGCGTGTGCGCGAAGTGGTGGAGCAAGTGACCCAGAACGTGGTCCGCGCCCTGCTGCGCAGCCGCCCCAACGGCGGCACCTTCCATATCGAGGACGTGCAGGATCACGTGGAACTGGCGCTGATGCGCTCGGGCGAGCATGAAGTGGCCCGCTCCTATGTGCTGTACCGTGAAAAGCGCACCCAGGAGCGCGCCCAGGCCAATGCCCAGGCAGTCGCCCGCGTGCAGGAAGGCGGCGTCACGTTCAACGTGACCGATGGCGGCGTGGCCCGCGTGCTGGACCTGAACGCGCTGCATGGCCTGATCGACAACGCCTGCTCGGGCCTTGGCGACGCCGTGAGCGCCGAGCCGATCCTGAAGGAAACGCTGAAGAACCTGTACGACGGCGTGCCGATGACCCAGGTCTACGACTCCGCCATCCTGGCCGCGCGTACCCTGATCGAGAAGGACCCGGCCTACAGCCAGGTCACCGCGCGTATCCTGCTGCACACCATCCGCAAGGAAATCCTGGGCGCCGAAGTCACCCAGACCGAAATGGTGTCGCGCTACGCCGAATACTTCCCCAAGTTCATCGCCCGCGGCATCGAAGCCGAGCTGCTGGACGAGAAGCTGGCCACCTATGACCTGGCCCGCCTGGGCGCGGCACTGGACGCCCAGCGCGACTTCCAGTTCAACTACCTGGGCCTGCAGACCCTGTACGACCGCTACTTCCTGCACATCGACGAAACCCGCATCGAAATGCCGCAGGCATTCTTCATGCGCGTGGCGATGGGCCTGGCGCTGGGCGAGAAGGACCGCGAAGCACGCGCCATCGAGTTCTACCAGCTGCTGTCGTCGTTCGACTTCATGTCGTCCACGCCGACCCTGTTCAACTCGGGCACCCGCCGCTCGCAGCTGTCGTCGTGCTACCTGACCACCGTGTCGGACGACCTGGAAGGCATCTACGAAGCGCTGAAGGAAAACGCGCTGCTGTCGAAGTTCGCCGGCGGCCTGGGCAATGACTGGACCAACGTGCGCGCCCTCGGCTCGCACATCAAGGGCACCAACGGCAAGTCGCAAGGCGTGGTGCCGTTCCTGAAGGTGGTGAACGACACCGCCGTGGCGGTCAACCAGGGCGGCAAGCGCAAGGGCGCGGTCTGCGCCTACCTGGAAACCTGGCACCTGGACATCGAGGAATTCCTCGAGCTGCGCAAGAACACCGGCGATGACCGCCGCCGCACCCACGACATGAACACGGCGAACTGGATTCCCGACCTGTTCATGAAGCGCGTGATGGAAGGCGGCGAGTGGACCCTGTTCTCGCCCGCCACCTGCCCGGACCTGCACGACCTGGTCGGCAAGGCCTTCGAGACCGCTTACCTGGGCTATGAAGCCAAGGCCGCCAATGGCGAGCTGAAGCTGTTCAAGAAGGTCCCCGCCATGCAGCTGTGGCGCAAGATGCTGGGCATGCTGTTCGAGACCGGCCATCCCTGGATCACCTTCAAGGATCCTTGCAACATCCGCAGCCCGCAGCAGCACGTGGGCGTGGTGCACAGCTCCAACCTGTGCACGGAAATCACGCTCAACACCAACGACAGCGAAATCGCTGTGTGCAACCTGGGTTCGGTGAACCTGGTTGCCCACCTGAAGCAGCAGGCCGACGGCACCCAGGTGCTCGACCACGCCAAGCTCGAGAAGACCATCCGCACCGCGATGCGCATGCTCGACAACGTGATCGACATCAACTACTACGCCGTCGAGAAGGCCCGCAACTCCAACCTGCGCCACCGTCCGGTCGGCATGGGCATCATGGGCTTCCAGGACTGCCTGCACATGCTGCGCCTGCCGTACGCCAGCGACGCCGCCGTGCAGTTCGCCGACACCTCGATGGAAGCGGTGTGCTACTACGCCTACCGCGCCTCCAGCGAGCTGGCCGAGGAACGCGGCCGCTACAGCACCTATGAAGGCTCGCTGTGGGATCGCGGCATCCTGCCGCAGGACTCGCTCAAGCTGCTGGCCGAAGAGCGCGGCGGCTACCTGGAAGTGGATCACTCCTCGACCATGGACTGGGACAGCCTGCGCGCGCGCATCAAGCAGCACGGCATGCGCAACTCGAACTGCATCGCGATCGCGCCGACGGCAACGATCTCGAACATCATCGGCGTGTCGGCCTGCATCGAACCGACCTTCCAGAACCTGTACGTCAAGTCCAACCTGTCGGGCGAGTTCACGGTGGTCAACGACTACCTGGTGCGCGACCTGAAGGCGCGCGGCCTGTGGGACGAAGTGATGGTCGCCGACCTGAAGTATTTCGACGGCAAGCTGGCGCGCATCGACCGCATCCCGCAAGACCTGCGCGATATCTACGCAACGGCCTTCGAAGTCGAGCCGAGCTGGCTGGTGGAAGCCGCCAGCCGCCGCCAGAAGTGGATCGACCAGGCTCAGTCGCTGAACATCTACATGGCCGGCGCCTCGGGCAAGAAGCTGGACGACACCTACAAGCTGGCCTGGCTGCGCGGCCTGAAGACCACGTACTACCTGCGCACGATGGCAGCCACCCACGTGGAGAAATCCACCGTGTCGCGCGGCTCGCTGAATGCCGTGTCGTCGGGTAGCGACGGTGGCATCGGCGCCGCCGGTATCGATCAGGCCGCCGCCTCCGCACCGGCCATGCCGGAAGCCGAAGGCGCGGTCTGCACGATGCGCCCGGGCGATGCTGGTTTCGACGAGTGCGAAGCCTGCCAGTAAGTCATTACCTGCCGGCCCCCTCGCCGCGCCGCTGCGCGGCGAGGGCCACGGCAAACCAAAGCATTCCACGGAGAACCACACCATGCTGAGCTGGGACGACGACGTTCAAGCCACCCCGCAGGCTGCCCCGCAGCCCGCGCCGAATCCCACCGCCACGCCTGCCGCCGCACGCTCTGTCGACCAGCACGGCGTGCTGCCGCCGGCCGCCACGCAGCCGGCCGGCACGGGTATCCTCGGCAACTTGCCGGCGTCCGACGCGCCGACGGACCGCCGCGTGAATGCCGCCGACAAGCGCGTCATCAACGGCTCGACCGACGTCAACCAGCTGGTGCCGTTCAAGTACAAGTGGGCCTGGGAAAAATACCTGGCCGGCTGCGCCAACCACTGGATGCCGCAGGAAATCAACATGTCGCGCGACATCGCGCTGTGGAAGGACCCGAACGGCCTGACCGAAGACGAGCGCCGCATCATCAAGCGCAACCTCGGCTTCTTCGTCACCGCCGACTCGCTGGCCGCCAACAACATCGTGCTGGGCACCTACCGCCAGATCACCGCGCCGGAATGCCGCCAGTACCTGCTGCGCCAGGCCTTCGAGGAAGCGATCCACACGCACGCCTACCAGTACATCGTGGAATCGCTCGGCCTCAACGAAGCCGAGATCTTCAACGCGTACCACGAAGTGCAGTCGATCCGCGACAAGGACGAGTTCCTGATCCCGTTCATTGACACGCTGACCGACCCGGCCTTCAAGACCGGCACGCCGGAGAACGACCAGAAGCTGCTCAAGTCGCTGATCGTGTTCGCCTGCATCATGGAAGGCCTGTTCTTCTACGTGGGCTTCACGCAGATCCTGGCGATGGGCCGCCAGAACAAGATGACCGGCGCCGCCGAGCAGTACCAGTACATCCTGCGCGACGAATCGCTGCACTGCAATTTCGGCATCGACCTGATCAACCAGATCAAGCTCGAGAACCCGCACCTGTGGACCGCCGAGTTCAAGGAAGAGATCACCGCGCTGTTCAGGAAGGCCGTGGACCTCGAATACCGCTACGCCGAAGACACCATGCCGCGCGGCGTGCTGGGCCTGAACGCGCCGATGTTCAAGGGCTACCTGCGCTTCATCTGCAACCGCCGCTGCCAGCAGATCGGCCTGGAGCAGCTGTTCCCGAACGAGGAAAACCCGTTCCCGTGGATGAGCGAGATGATCGACCTGAAGAAGGAACGCAACTTCTTCGAGACGCGTGTGATCGAGTATCAGACGGGTGGGGCGTTGTCCTGGGATTGAGAGTCGTCGTCGTTGTCTTGTTGTTGTCGCGCGCGGCATGGCGTGAAGCATGAACAAAAAAGCTCCTTCGGGAGTTTTTTTGTTTTAGTGCCGCATCAGGATGAAGACAACCCATCGATCCGTGCCAACGCCTCTTCAATCGCCCCCGCATCACCCGGCCGAACCAGCCGCGCGACCTCCAGGCCATCGCGCATAAGCACCAGCGTGGGCCACAGCCTGACCCTGAACGAGCGGCCCAGCGGCTTGCCGCTGCCGTCCTCGATCTTGATGTGCCGGACTGCCGGATGGGCGTTCACCGCGCTGGCCAGGTGGGGCTGGGCCCGCACGCAGTGGCCGCACCACGGTGCGCCGAATTCGATCACGGCCGCCCCTTTCATCTCGTCGATCTCGGCCCGCGCCGGTTCGCGCGCAGCGTACACATCGGTCATCGTCATAGTCAGTCCTCTCGCCTGCCGGGGCGCCGTTCGCGAATTGTAATTCTTGCGAACGCGGCATCGCACTGCCGACCGCCAGCCGATTGGGCAATGCCACTGGCTACCTCTAAATCCCCGACACTGGCTATTGCCCCTGCGCGTTCCGCCTCCTAGGCTGGATCGTCCTGACGGACTCCCACAAAAACCAAGGAGCGTGACCATGTCATTCCCGCTTGTCCCCAACGGAACCCTGATTACCCCAACCGCCGAAGTAGGCCGCCAGCTGGCCGTGACATTGGCACGGCTGATCATCAAGGCGGCCCAGCCCGACGACCAAGTCCGCGAAACGCTGCGGGCCGTCTACGCCAACGACGCGACCATGCTGCTGCAGGTCGGGCAGATCGTCGCAACGGAGTTTGCGACGATCGCCGCTGCGAACAATTACTGGCGCGGCTGAGCGTGGGCGTCAGGCCTGCGTGGCCTGCGGTACCTCTGCCTCGGCCGGCTTGCGCCAGCGCACCGTGGCCAGCAGCGATGCCGCTACGATCAGGCCACCGCCGGTCCATGCGGTGGCCGAGATCCTTTCCCCCAGCCACAAGCTTGCGAACAGGGCGCCAAACGCGGGTTCGCTGCCCATCAACAGGGCCACGCGCGTGGGGCTGCTGCGCTTGATGGCGTAGTTCTGCGCGAAGAATGCGAACAGCGTGCAGGCGATCACCAGGTACAGCACCGTGGCCCAGAATGCCCCGTGGCCGGAGAGCGACGGGATCGGTTGCCACTGCGCGGGCATCAGGACCAGCGCCAGGGCCGCGCTGCCTGCAGCCACCACGCCCGCTTGCACCGCCGTCATCGTCAGCGCCGGCATTGGCGCCGCGCGCATCACTCGCTTGGTCACGCACACCATCAGCGCCCGCAACACCGCGGCGGCCAGGATCAGTCCATCGCCGGGATTGAGGACGAACTCGCCGTCGCCGGCCAGCAACCACGCGCCCATCAGCGAGAGCGCCACCGCGGCCCATTCGATGGCGCCCGGCCTGCGCTTGAGCAGCAGCCATTCGACCAGCGGCGTCAGCACCACGCACAAGCTGATCAGGAAGGCGGCGTTGGATGCGCGCGTGAGCAGCACGCCAAACGTCTCGCACAGGAAGATGGCCAGCAGCAGCACCCCGGTGCCCAGCACCGCGCGCAGCGTGGCGGCGTCGGCATGGCGCAGCCTGGCCAGCGTGGGCGACAACACCAGGAAGGTGATGCCGAAGCGCAACGCCAGCAGGCCCAGTACGGGATAAAACACGAGCGCGCTCTTGACCACGCCGTAGCTGCTGCCCCAGACCACGGCAACCGCGAGCAGCATCAGGTCGGACAGCAAGAGAAAGCGTTTTTGAGCAGGCATGGCGGTTCTCGGGCGATGGGTTCCGCATTGTCGAACTTTGCATCCACGGTGATAATCTGGTCGATGTGCAAAACATTTATGTCGCAAATGCATTAATCCAACGCGCCGGCCGCGATCAATCCATATGAACCCAACCGAACTTTTCGCCTTGCTTCCCGATATGGCGGTGTTTGCGCGCGTTGTCGATGCGGGCAATTTTTCGGTCGCCGCGCGCCAGCTCGGCAGCACGCCTTCCACGGTCAGCCGCCAGATCAAGCGCCTGGAGGAGGCCCTGGCGACCCGCCTGCTGGAACGCTCGACCCGCAAGGTGCGCGTAACGGAGTCGGGTGCGCAGGTGTACCGGTACTGCCGCGACGTGGTGAGCGCCGCGTCGGGGGCGATGGATGCGGCCGGTCACCTGGTGGGCCGGCCGCAAGGCCGGGTCAGCTTGAGCGCGCCGACCGCGTTTGCGAAGACGGTGATCCATCCGCTCGTGCCGGGTTTCCTGCGCGCGTACACGGAGATCGATCTCCAGTTGCTGTTCACCGACCACGAGGTCGATCCGCTCGATGACGATCTCGATCTGGTGATCCGCCTGACCGGGCACCCGCCGCCCGGCCTTGCGGGCCGGCGCCTGGGCACGGTGCGCTGGGTGCTGTGCGCCTCGCCGGCTTACCTGCGCGCACGCGGCACGCCGGCGCATCCGCGCGAGCTTGCGCAGCACGATTGCCTGTACCTTGGCGAAACCGCCGACGATAACCGCTGGCGGTTTCGCAGAGACACCGAGACGCAGACCGTGGAGGTGCGGGGGCGCTATATCGCGAACCACGCCGGCGCGCGGCTTGAGGCGGCGCAGCAGGGCTTCGGCGTCGCCAGCCTGCCGGATTTCGCCGCGGCCGGCGCGCTGCAGCGTGGCGAACTGGTGCAGGTGCTGGCCGACTGGGAGCTGCAGGCGCGCGCCTATGTGGGTACGGTATGGCTGCTATATCCGCCCAATCGCTTTTTGCCACCGAAGGTGCGGGTGCTGATCGATTACCTGGCGGAACACATCGGCGGCGCCGGCTGACAAGGTTTGCGCCGCCGTGGCGCTCAGCGGCAGTTTGCCAACGTGTTTTGCGAGCGCTGGTAATCGCCCGGCGAAACCCCGACCAGCTTGGTGAAATCGCGTGTCAGGTGGGCCTGGTCGAAATAGCCAAGATCCGCGGCGAGTTGGGCAAGGCCGACCGGCTCGCCGCGCGCCAGCCGCCATGCCGCTTCCTGCAGGCGATAGCGCCGCAGCATCCATTTGGGCGACACGCCCACATATTCCTGGAACAGCCGCTGCAGGGCGCGCACGCCCACGCCGGCGTATTGCGCCAGCGCTTCCACGCTGGCCGGGCCCTGCGCGCTGGCAGCATGCGCCACCACGCCTTGCAGTTGCTCCACGGCTGGGTCTGGCGCGGGCAAGGCGCCGGACAGCAGGGATTCGGCGGCGCTCACCATGGCCTCGTCACTGCCGGCATCGAGCACCAGTGCTTCCGCGTGGCGTTCGTCGCACTGCAGCAGAGGGCGCGCCGGGCGCGTGCCATCGGTCAACGCCGACATCGGCTCATCCAGAAAGGGGCGCAGGCCGCCCACGCGAAAGCGCACGCCGAGCACATGGCCAGCGCCTTCGAGCTTGCGGTCGAAGACACCGCGCACCACGCCGAAAATCGCCGTCTGTCCGTGGTCGAACACCAGGTTGGCGTTCGGATAGGGCAGCACTCGCTGCACCTCCGGCGCGTGGCCCTTCAGGTTCCATTCGACGATCCAGTAGTGCTCGACAAAGGGCGCCAGCGCCTCGGATGGCAGATAGCGGCCGAGCCGGATGCGGCGCCCGGTGCCGCGCGGGTCGACGATGCCTTTGGGCTCGGCGGTGACGGGTGCATGCGTGTCGCGTTTTTCCAATCTGGGCATGAGGATCGGTGTAAAACTACGGGCTTCGGCAAAGCGCCATGATATCGGAGACAACCATGCAGGAATCCCGTTACTCCGGCGGCTGCCATTGCGGCGCTGTACGCTATGAAGTGGACATCGACCTGGCCGGCGCCATCGAGTGCAATTGCTCGCTGTGCAGCAAGCGCGGGTTCATCTGGTCGTTCGCCCCCGCGGACAAGTTCACCCTGACCGACGGCGCGCAGGCCACGCGCACCTACAAGTTCAACAAGCATGTGATCGACCATCGCTTCTGCGAGACGTGCGGCGTGGAGGCCTACGCGCTGGGCAGCATGCCGGACGGCTCGCGCGTGGCGGCCATCAATGTGCGCTGCCTGGATGGCGTCGACCTGACACAACTGCAGCCCAGGAAAGTGGACGGCGCCAGCCTGTAGCGGCGCTATCTTCCGATCCGATCACCGATTGCTTTCCCCCTCTGGAGCCAACGCAATGTCCCAGCCTGAAGTCACCCTGTTCCACTCGCCCAATACGCGTTCCACCGGCGCACTGACCCTGCTCGAGGAACTGGGCGTGCCGTATCGCCTCCACCCGCTCAACATGAAGGCCGGCGAGCAGCGCGAGCCGGCTTACCTGGCCATCAATCCGATGGGCAAGGTGCCGGCGATTCTTTATGGCGACGCGCTGGTGACAGAGCAGACTGCGGTGTTCATCTTCCTGGCCGACCTCTTCCCGCAGGCAAGACTCGCTCCCGCGCTGACCGATCCGCTGCGCGGGCCTTACCTGCGCTGGATGGCGTTCTACGGCTCGTGCTTCGAGCCGGCGCTGGTGGACCGCTCGCAGCAGCGCGAGACGCCGCGCGCGATGTGTCCCTATGGAGACTACGACACCACGATCGGCACGTTGCTCGGCCAGCTGGAAAAAGGGCCCTACCTGCTGGGCGATACCTTCACCGCCGCCGATGTGCTGTGGGGCACCGCGCTGACCTGGACCACCATGTTCAAGCTGGTCGAGGCGACGCCGGTGGTGCAGGCTTATATCGACCGCATCAACGCGCGTCCGGCGGTGGCGCGCGCGCGTGCAATCGACGCGCGGCTGGTGGCGGAGCAGGGGGGCTGATCGGCTCGCCCAAGGACGGCGGCACGCGGACAAGCGCCGCCGCTCACAGCTCCAGCACCAGCCGCGTGCACTTCGCGCGCGAGCAGCACGCCATCATCTTCGTATTGGCTTCGCGCTCGGTGCGGGTGAGCACCACGTCGCGATGATCCACTTCGCCGGCCAGCACGCGCACTTCGCACGAGCCGCACAGGCCTTCCTCGCAATCGCTCTGCATGTCGATGTTGGCGGCGCGCAGCGCGGCCAGCAGGGTCTGGCCGGGCGCCACCGTGACGACAAGGCCGGAGTCCTTCAGCTCGGCTTCGAACGCCTGCTCCTGGCCGGGGTCCAGCGTGCTCAGCGCGGACTGGAAATGCTCGATCCGCAGCGCGTCCTCGGGCCAGCCCGCGCAGGCTTGCTGCAGGGCTTCGAGCATGCGCGCCGGGCCGCAGGCGTAGATCTGCGTATCCGGCTCGGGATGCGCGAGCAGGCTGGCGAAATCGTTGCGCCGTCCTTCCTCCCTGGCGTAGAGATGCAGGCGATCGCCATGCAGTGCGGCAAGTTCGTCGAGCAGTGCCATGGATGCGCGTGAACGGCCGCTGTAGTGCAATTCGTAGTCCATGCCGAGCACCTTCGCCCGCCGCGCCATCGCGCTGACGGGCGTGATGCCGATGCCGCCGGCGATAAGGATCAGCTTGCCCGCGCTCTCGTCCAGCCGGAAGTGATTGCGCGGTCCGCGGATCTTCAGCCGGTCGCCGGCCTTTACGCCGTCATGGACCCAGGCGGAGCCGCCGCGGCCTTGCGCTTCCCGCAGCACGGCGATCTCCAGCGCGCCGCTGTCGTCCGGATCGCCGCACAGCGAGTACTGCCGCGACAGCCCGGTATCGCCGCATTCCACGTCGATATGCGAGCCCGGTGTCCAGCGCGGCATCGGCTGGCCATCGGACGATACCAGCCGCAGCCGGACGATGCCCTCGGCCGCGCGGGCCGCGCTAGCCACCACCACCGGCCGGCTCAGGGCATGGCCCGAAGGCTCGCCGATGCGTACCGGCACCTGTACATCCAGCAATTCGGGGTTGGCGCGCTCGGGATTCTGCCTCGGGTCCCACTCCACCCACACGTGCTCGGGGCCGCGGAACGAGGTGTTGGGCACATAGCTGAAGCGCTGCTCCGCCAGGCGCATATGGGGCAGGCGCCGCGTGAGTTCCTCCAGGAAAACCTGCATCTCCATGCGCGCCAGGTTCTTGCCCATGCACTGGTGCGAACCGTAGCCGAAGGTGAGCTGGTCGCTGGCGTTTTCGCGGCGGATGTCGAACAGATCCGCGTCGGCGAAGTGCCGCTCGTCGTGATTGGCCGAGGACGTCACGATCAGCAGCCTGGAGCCGGCGGGAATGTCCACGCCGCCAACCCGCACGTCGCGCGTGGCCAGGCGCCGCCAGGCGGCCACCGAGCCGTTGTGCCGCAGGCATTCCTCCACCGCGTTCGGGATCAGGCCTGGGTCCTCGCAGATCTCCTGCCATGCGCGCGGATGCTGCAGCAGCAGCTTGATGGCATTGGCCGTCGCATTGGCGGTGGTTTCATGCGCGGCGACAATGCCGGCCATCATCATCGAATGGAGGTAGGAGTCCGTCACGATCTCCGGGTGCTCCTGCTGCTTGCGGATGCCGTAGCGCATCCAGCCCGGCCCGGACGGGTCCTGCCGCATCTTGTCGAGGATCCTGCCGGCGAGCTGCCAGAAATTGCCCACCGCATGCGCGACCTCCACCTGCTCCTCCGGCTTGGGCCGGCCCCAGGTGTTGACGGTATGCGCGATGGAATACTTGCGCAGCAGGTCCATGTCTTCCTCGGGCACGCCGAGAAAATGCAGCGCCACGGTCAGCGGCACTTCCCACAGCATCTGGTCGACCAGGTCGGCGCGGCCGTCGTCGATAAAGCGGTCGACGTACTCGCGCGCCAGTCTGCGCACCATGGGTTCGTGATGCTTGAGTTCCTCCGGCGTGAAAGGCTCCATCAGCACGCGGCGCCGCGGCATGTGCGCGGGCTCGTCTTCGTTGACGAGCGTGCGGTTCATCGCGTAGCCGTAGGAGGCCAGCACGGCGTTGGCTTCCGGCCCGGTCGGCGTGATCTTCTCCAGCGCGATGGAGGGGCTGAATGTGAGGTTGTCGCGGAAGATCGCCTTGATGTCGTCGTAGCGCGTGACCACCCAGTAGCCCAGCTTCGGGCTGTAGAAGACGGGCTCCTGTTCGCGCGCCCAGCGCACGTATTCGGGCGGGTCTTGCTGGTAGGCATCCTCGAACGGATCGAAGCCGGCAGCGCCCGGGCTGACCGGGCAGCCGGCAGGCGTGCGTTGCGCCGCCAGCAAGCCGTGGTCAACGGGGCATCCCGAGGCGCGTGTGTTGGGGGTGACGTTGGCCATGCTTGTTGCTCCGGTGTTCGTTTTGCGGGGTCCTTGCGCGACAAGGCGCGGCGATCAGTCCAGGGTGATCTTCAGGTCCCGGATCAGCTTGTGCCAGCGCGTGGTCTCGCTGCGCAGCAGCTCAGCGTATTGCGCGGGCGTGTTGCCCACCGGCTCCACGCCGAAGTCCACCAGCCGCTTGCTGACGGCCGGCTCCTTGATGGCCGCCACCACCTGCTTGTTCAGCGTGGCGATGATCTCCGGCGGCGTGGCGGCCGGCACTACCATGCCGACCAAGGCCGCGGCTTCCACGTTCTTGTAGCCCGCCTCGGCAAAGGTTGGCACGTCCGGCAACTGGGGCAGGCGGGTCGGGTTGGCCACGGCCAGCGCCTTGACCTTGCCGCCCTTGATAAAGCCCGCGCCCGCGGCGAGGTCGACCATCATGGCCGGGACCTGCCCGCCGACCACGTCGGCCAGCGCGGGTGCCGCGCCGCGATAAGGGGCGTGGACCATATTCAGTCCGGCTTCCACCTTGAGCAACTCCATCGCAAGATGGTGCGGGCTGCCCGCGCCCGCCGAGGCGTAGTCGATGCCGCCGGCCTTGGACCTGGCGCGGGCGATGAACTCCTGCACGTTGCTGACGTTCATGCCGGGGCCGACCACCAGGATCATCGGGAAGCGGCCCAGCAGGGTGACGGGTGCCAGATCCTTGACCGGATTGTAGGAAAGGGTCTTGTACAGTGCCGGGTTGAACACCAGCGTGCCGTTGTCCGCCGACAGCACTGTGTAGCCGTCCGCCGGGGACCGGGCGGTCTCCGCCGCGGCAATCGCCGTGTTGCCGCCTGGCTTGTTGTCCACCACCACCGGCTGGTCCAGCCGGGCGGAGAGCGCCTGGCCGATGGAGCGCGCCAGGAAGTCAGATCCGCCGCCGGCCGCATAGGGCACCACCCAGCGGACCGGCTTGGACGGGAATGCGGTTTCGGCGCTGGCGGTGGCCGCCAGCAAGGGGATGGCGGCCAGGCCCGTGGCGATGCATTTGCGGACTGTGATCATCTTGTCTCCTGTTTCTCGTTTTGTTGTCGGCAGCGGCGGTTTGCTTCTTCGACTTCGTTATGCGTAAATGATATACGCATTGCGTAATCTGGCGATGCGGGTTAACGCGGGTTTGCGGGCCCCGTGCCAATGTTCCTGACGCGGCGGCCCGCACCGCACTAGAATCTCCGGCCATGAAGACAACACTCGATCCAGACGACGCCGCGTTGCCCGCGGAACCGCCGGCGCGCGAGCGGCGGCAGCGCGTGCAATCGGCGCAGACCGGCATGACCGTGCTCAAGGGGCTGGCCAATCTCGGCGGGCGCGCCAGCCTGACCGCGCTGGCCGCGCATATCGCGGAAAGCCCGGCCAAGGTGCACCGCTACCTGGCCAGCCTGATCGATGAGGGGCTGGTGGCGCAGGAGTCGGGGTCGCAGCAGTATTTTCTCGGCGTGGAGGCCATGCTGATCGGCCTGGCGGCGATGCGGCAGGTGGATCCGGTCCGGATCGCCGAGCCGTCGCTGATCCGCTTGCGCGAGAGCCTTGACGTCACCTGCTTCGTGGCCGTGATGGGGAACAAGGGCCCGACCATTGTGCGTTTCGAGGAGCCCGGGCTTCCCGTGACGGTCAATGTGCGCGTGGGATCGGTGTTGTCGATGTTGTGGTCGGCCACGGGGCGCACGCTGCTGGGCCTGCTGGACGAGCCGCGCGTGCGCGCGATGGCTGAAGAAGAGCTTGCTGCGGCGGCGCCGGAGTTGCGCGCGCAGCTCGACCGTGATGATCCTATCGGGGTGCTGCGAGAGGAAGTGCGGCGAGCGGGGTGCGCGGTGGTGCGGGATACCAACCTGAAGGGCATCAGCGCCGTGGCCGCGCCGTTGTACGATTACACGGGCCGCATCTGTGGGGTAATCACGGCGCTGGGCGCCACGGGCGGCTTCGATGCCGCGATGGACGGGCCGATTGCCATCGCCGTGCGCCGCGAGGCGCAGGCTGCCAGCGCGCTGCTGGGATACGCCGCAGCACCGCCGGGCGGCGGTGCCGTTTAAGGCCTGCTAGTGCTGGCTAAAGCCTGGACCTGTCAATCAGGCTCGCGGGCTCAGGCCTTGCGTTCGCCGCCCAGTGCTTCGGTCAGATCCGACAGCATATTGGCCAGTTCGCCGGCCATCATGGTGAAGTCGCCGTCGAAGCGTTCGTCTTCATCGCTTGCGCTGGCGCCGGCCTGTTCCTTGATCACGTCCAGCGGCGCCACGCGCTTGATGGTCAGCGACTCGGTCAGCACGAAGGACACGCGGTCGTTCCAGGTCATCGCCAGGCGCGTGCAGCGTTTGCCGGCGGCGATATGGCGGCGCAGGTCCTCGGCATCCAGCGGGTGGCGCACATAGCGCACCGTGGCTTTGCTTTCGGCGCTGGATTGCAGCTCCATCTCCTGATCGACGGTGAAGCCGGCCGGCGCCGTGTCGGTGGCCAGCCAGTCGGTCATGGCGGCGACCGGCGACTGGTTCACATGCAGGTTTTCCAGCGGCAGCGGGTCGATCGCCTTGAACAGCAGGCCGCGCACTTCGTCGGCCTTGGCGGGGGCGGCGGCGTCGATGGCAAGCCAGCCGTTGACCGGATCGATCCACACACGGGTGTCCCGGCGGATGCTGAACGCGCGCGGCAGCAGTTCTTCGGTGATCTGTTCCTTGAGTTCGCGCATCTGCTTGCGGCCCGGCTTGAAGCCTTGCTGCTCTTCCAGTTCGGCGGCGCGCGCCTTGGTGACCTGGTTGACCACGGTGGAGGGCAGCAGCTTTTTCTCGGTGCGCATGGTCAGCAGCATCTGCTTGCCGACCTGATGCACCAGGGCGCCGTTTTCACGCGGCGAGGCCCAACCCTGGGTCTGCATTTCCAGGCTGGTGCCGGGGAAGAAGGCGTGGCGCGCCAGGCAGGCTTCGACCTCGTCGGCGGCGAGGGACCACGGTGCGGACAGACGGTGCAGCTGGAGATTCTTGAACCACATGGGAATTCGGCCAAAGGGAGCGATTCTAGCCGGTTAGCGTGTCGGATGCGGTAACAATGCGTGAGGGAGTTTGGCTGGTGTGGCGGCGCAGTGGCAGCAGGGCCGGAAAAGACAGGGGCCGGGCCGCTTTCGCAACCCGGCCCCCGCATGCAGGCCGGCGTCAGGCCGGCACCTTGCGTGGCCTCAGATATCGAGCTTGCTGATCTTCGAGCCTGTCAGGCTCACGCCGCCCATCAGGCCCGCGTTGGTGACCACGAAGCCAATGATAGGCTGCTGGGCGGTATTGGTGTCCAGCTGGCCATTCGCGCCGATCGTCGCCAAAGCCACGGTGGCGTCCACGCCAGCGGTCCAGCCGCTGCTGGCGACGAACTTGTCGAATGCATCCTGCGTCATGAACATCAGGATGACGGCCTTGGACTGCGCCCCGAACTGAAAGCCGAACGAGCCGGTGATGAGACGGTAATAGCCACGGTTGGCGCCGCCCGCGCGCAGTGCGCCATCGCCATACTCGCCGCCCACGAAGAAGCCGGCCGAGATGACGTTGGGGAAGACCAGGACGCCGCGCGCGCGGTTAGCGAGTTCGTGCGATCCGTTTGCCGTGCTGTACAGCTTGTTGAGCGCACCATCCACGCCGCCATCGATCTCGCGGCGCTTGGCCGCCTTGTCGGTGGGTGCACTGGGTGTGGTGGTACACGCGCCCAGCAGGCCTGAACTTGCCACCACCAGTCCAGCTCCTACCGTCAGAAACGATCTGCGTTCCATGCTCACTCTCCTGATAGTTTTACCTCTCACTGCACCGGATACCCCGGAGCCACTCTACGCACCTCACATAAAGGATAGGCGTAATCGGCACTTGTAGGAACTTGAAATCTAGCGGCAAACTTTGTTCTCGGGTTTTCCCGAAAAGCCCGAGTAACTTCCACCGTTTCTGGAGAAATATACAAAGCAATCTTGCGCTTGACTGTAGGACGGAAACTGCATTTTGAGGCGCGGCGTCCTACAAGCGTGGGCGCCTCGCAACAACCTGTTTCATCTGGACAGGAACCCAGCCCGGCGAGATAAGTCCATGAAACATGAAATCCGTTCTCGCCCTCATCCCCGTCACCTTGCTGGCAGCGGCTTGTGCTTCGCACGCGCCAGCCGATCCGCAAGCCTCCGCCGAAGCCAACGAGCAATGGCAATCGTTGCGCGCCGCATACACCACGTGCGCCAAGGACAAGGCTGATGCCGGCATGGCCGGCCGCGCCTCGGCGCAGGATCTCGCCGCCTCCTCGCTCAAGGCTTGCCAGCCGCAGCTGGATGCCATGCGCACGGCATTTCGCGAGTACCTGGACGCGCAGATGGTGTCCGCGCATGGCCGCGACGGCGCGCGCCAGGCCGCCGACCGCGTGAGCCGGGATACTGAAGCCAAGACCCGCAACTACCTGGTTCGCTACGTGGAGCGGGAGCGCTACACCGCCAGGCAGTAACGGCCTGGATGGGTGGCGTGCATGGGCCGCCGCTCCTGCCGCTCTTGCCTCGCATGCCTGAGGGGGATCGCGTACTGTGGTGTAATGCGCGAGCCCTGGCGCGCTAGTCCGGCCCCGTCCGGTTCCGTTCCGGGCCGCGCCAGCCGACGCGACAGCCGCGCCCCACCAACCTCAAAGCGGTCCCTTCCGATGACTCTCTCTCCCGAACGCCTGCAGCTAGCTCACGAGCGTTTTCTTGCCGACAATCCCGAAGTGGTGGCGCTGCTCAAGGTGATCACCGAGCGCCACGCGCGCGCTGCCGGCATGAGCGTGGAAGCCTTCCAGCGCTCCGAACTGGAGCGTGCCATCGGCCGCGAAGCCAGGCTCCGGCACCTGACCGTCGACGAACTGCTGCTTGTGTACCTGGGCGAGCGCGCGGCACCGGCACCCAGGCGCTAGGCGCTAGGGGCAGGCATTACCGGGCCGCGTCGGCGCCGCCGGGAGCAGAAGCAGCCAGGCGCAGGCCGCCCCGCTGGCGGCCAGCAGCGCCGAGAGCAGCATGACCCGGCGAAAACCTGCCACGAAGGCGTTGTCCACTGCTTGCCGGACTGCCGCTTTCACGAGGGGATCCGCCGCCACCGGGATCTCTATGGCGGCGAGCTTCCCGTGTTGTGCCAACACGGCCCGCGTCACCTGTGGCGGCAGGGCGCCGGCCGCCGGCGATTGACCTGGCGGCTCGCCAAGCGCCCGCTCCAGCCGGTGGTCGAACACGCGCGCCATCACAATCCCCAGCACTGCAATCGCCAGCAGCGTGGCCACGCGTGCCGCCGCATTGTTGATGCCCGACGCAGTACCGGCCGCGCCCGGCGGCACCGCATTCATGACCGTGGTGGTTAGCGGCGCCACGCTGATCGTCATGCCGACGCCCAGCACCAGCACCGCGGGAAAGAAGGTCAGCCAGTAACTGCCGCCGCTGGCGGGTAGCGCGAACAGGGCAAAGCCCGCTGCCGCCACCAGCGGGCCCACGATCAGGGGTTTGCGCGCGCCGTGCCGGTCCACCAGCCCGCCGGCCCAGCCTGAGAGCAGGAACATCAGCAGAATAAAAGGCAGCAGGGCGGCACCGGCGGCCGTCGAGGAATACCCCTGCACCTGGATCAGGTTGAGCGGGAAAAAGAACAGGCCGCCGCCCAGCGCGGCGTAGAGCAGCAGGGTGAGCAGGTTGGCGCCCAGGAAGGCGCGCGAGCGGAACAGCGCCGGCGGCATGACGGGATTCGGTACACGCGCCTCCACGATCACGAACAGGCCAAGCGCAAGCACGCCGGCGGCAGCCGGTATCCACACCGCAGGGTGGCCCCAGCCCAGCACTGGCGACCCGATCAGGCCATAGACCAGGCCACCCAGCCCCAGCGCGGCGAGCAGGCTGCCTGCCCAGTCGAGGCCGCCCGCTTGCCTGGGGCCGCGGCTGTCCGGTACGCGCCAGAACACGATCAGCAATACCGCCGCAGCCAGCGGCAGGTTGACCAGGAAGGCCGCGCGCCACGACAGGTGCTCGATCAGCCAGCCGCCCACCACCGGGCCTAGCGCGGTGGTCATGGCGGTGGCGCCGGACCAGGTGCCGATGGCCTTGCCGCGCCGGCTCTCGTCGAAGGAAGCCGACAGCAATGCCAGGCTGCCCGGCACCAGCAGCGCCGCGCCCACGCCCTGCGCCGCACGCGCCGCGATCAGGTGGCCGATGTTGCCGGCCAGGCCGCACCATGCCGAACTGGCGGCAAAGATCGCCACGCCCAGCGCAAAGACGCGGCGGCGCCCGAAGCGGTCACCGGCGGCGCCACCCACCAGCAGGAGCGCCGCCAGTAGCAGCGCATAGGATTCCACCGCCCATTGCATGCCGCTCAGGCTGGCGCCGAAGTCCTTCTGCAGCGCGGGCAGGGCCACGTTGACCACGGTGCCATCAATAAAGGCCATGCTCGAAGCCAGGATGGTGGCGGCCAGCACCCACGGCTCGTCGGCCCTGGCGCAGGGCGGCCCGCCGGGACTGGCCCGGATCGCGGCGTCGTCGCACGGGCCCTGGGCCAGCGGAGTTGTGGACATGCTCAGCGGCAGGCACGCCGCCCGGTCACGATGCCGCCGGCGCCGCGGGCGCCGCCGGTTCCAGCGGGCGCAGCTCGCCCAGCATGGTCGGGATCAGCTCGGCGACCGTGGGGTGGATGTGCATGGCGCGCTGGACCACGGTGTACGGCGCGCGCGCATACATCGCGTCGAGGATGCAATGAATCACCTCGTCGCCGCCCACGCCCAGCACCGCCGCGCCAAGGATCTCGCGGCTGCCGGCATCGACCAGGATTTTCATGAAGCCCTGCGTCTCGCCCTTTTCCACCGCGCGGCCCACCCGGGTCATCGGCCGCATGCCCACCAGTACCTTGCGCCCGGACTGCCTCGCCTCCTGCTCGTTCATGCCGACCCGGCCCAGCGGCGGATCGGTGTAGAGCGCATAGGCCGGGATGCGGTCGCCAACGGTGCGGGCGGCCTCGCCGGGCGCCGCGTCCAGCAGATTGGCGGCGACGATCTCGAAGTCGTTGTAGGCGGTATGGGTGAAGGCGCCGCGGCCGTTGCAGTCGCCCAGCGCCCAGATGCCAGGCACGTTGGTGCGCAATTGCTCGTCCACCTGGATATAGCCGCGCGCATCGAGGGCCACGCCGGCGCGGTCCAGGCCGAGGTCGTCGGTATTGGGCCGCCGGCCCACCGCCAGCAGCACGTGCGAGCCGACGACTTCAGGCGCGCCATGCGCGCAATCCATCTTCACCGCGACCTCGCCGCCGCGCTGCTCCAGTTCGATGCACTCGGCGTCCAGACGCAGGCCGATGCCCTCGGCGGCGAGGATGTCGCGCACGGCGTCAGACACATCGGGGTCCTCCCGCTCGATCAGGCGCGGGCCGCGCTGCACAATGGTGACCTCGCTGCCGAAGCGGCGAAACATCTGGCCGAACTCCAGGCCGATATAGCTGCCGCCAACCACCAGCAGGTGCCGCGGCAGCGTCTCCACGCGCATCATGCCGGCGTTGGTCAGGTAATCCACCTGGTCCAGCCCCGGCATCGGCGGTGCCGATGCGCGCCCGCCCACATTGATGAAGATCTTGCCGGCGCGCAGCACGGTGTCGTTCACGCGCACGGTATCGGGGCCTTCGAGGCGGGCGTGCCCGAGATGGACGGTGCCGTGGTCCAGCTTGCGCATCCACGTTTCCACGCCATGCCTGGAGTTGCCGACCACGCCATCCTTGCGCGCCTTGACCCGCGCCATGTCGACCGTCACCGGCCCGGTGGGCACCACGCCGTATTCGGCCCCGCGCCGCGCCAGGTGGGCGGCATAGGCGCTCGCCACCATGGTCTTGGTAGGGATGCAGCCGTTGTTGACGCAGGTCCCGCCAAACGCCTGGCGCTCGATCACGGCCACTTTCTGGCCGTCGGCGGCGAGGCGCGCTGCCAGCGGGGGGCCGGCCTGGCCGGTGCCGATGATGATGGCGTCGTAGTCGATGGTCATGGCGGGGGCTCCTGGGACGGACTGCGATGTGATGTGATGGGGCAGTGCCCGGAATCACAGCATTTCAAGCGGGTGCGGCCCGCGCGGCGGCGGGAAAACCACGTCGAGCCCGGCCAGCTGCTGTGGCGACAAGCGCAGCGCCAGCGCGCCGTGATTCTCGCGCAGGCGTTCGCGGTGGCTGGTCTTGGGAATCGCGATGACGTTGTCCTGCGCCAGCAGCCAGCCCAGCGCGGCTTGTGCCGGCGTGATCCCGTGCTGCCCGGAGAAGCGGACGAGCCCGGCATTGCGCAGCAGCGTGGCCTGCTCGATTGGCGAGTAGGCCATCAACGGCACCCCGTGCTGGCGCAGCCAGGGCAGCAGGTCCCATTCGATGCCGCGGCGGGCGAGGTTATAGAGCAGCTGGTTGGCCGCGACCCGGTTGCCGCCGGGCACGCGCCAGAGCGCCCGCATATCGTCCAGGCTGAGGTTGCTGACGCCGAAATGCCGGACCTTGCCCGCCTTCTGCAGCGCCATGAAGGCCTCCATGGTCTCGGCCAGCGGCACGCCCCCGCGCCAGTGCAGTAGGTAGAGGTCCAGCCGGTCGGTGCCCAGCCGGCGCAGGCTGCGCTCGCAGGCGGCCACGGCGGATTTGCGCCCGGCGTTGTGCGGGTACACCTTGCTGACCAGGAAGACCTTGTCGCGCCGGCCCGCGATGGCTTCGCCGACCAGTTCCTCGGAGCGGCCCTCGCCGTACATCTCGGCGGTATCGATCAGGGTCATGCCGAGATCCAGGCCAAGCCGCAGCGTGGCGAGTTCCTCCGCGCGCGCGGCCGGATTCTCGCCCATGTTCCAGGTGCCCATGCCAAGCGCGGCAACGGTTTCGCCGCCAGGCAAAATCGCGGTCTTCATGTGGTAATCCGGTGAAGGAGCAGGCAGCGGCGGGCAGCGTGCGCCGCAAACAGCACGCACGCGACGCCCGGTTACTCACACACACTAGGTAAGGACGGCGCGATGCACAAGGTGCGGCGCATCGCGCGCCGCATTCAGACCACGCCGGTCAGGTAGTACACCGTGATCACGAAGAACACGGCCATGGTCTTGATCACCGTGACTGCGAAGATGTCGCGGTAGGACTCACGATGGGTCAGGCCCGTCACCGCCAGCAGGGTGATCACTGCGCCGTTGTGGGGCAGCGTATCCATGCCGCCGCTGGCCATCGACACCACCCGGTGCAGCACGTCGAGCGGGATGCCGGCAGCCTGCGCGCCATGGATAAAGGTGTCCGACATGGCGGCCAGCGCGATGCTCATGCCGCCAGAGGCCGAGCCGGTGATGCCGGCCAGCGTGCTGACGGAGACCGCCGCGTTGACCAGGGGATTGGGGATGCTCTTGAGCGCGTCGCTGACCACCAGGAAGCCGGGCAGGGCGGCGATCACGCCGCCGAAGCCATACTCCGAAGCCGTATTCATGGCCGCCAGCAGCGCCCCGCCGATGGCGCTCTTGCTACCCTCGGCAAAGCGATCGCGCACCGCGCCGAAGGCGGTCGCCAGCACCACCACGATGCCCAGCAGCAAGGCCGCCTCCACCGCCCAGATCGCGGTCACGGTGGCGATCTGCGTTTCCACCGGCTTGGCCAGGCCGGGCAGCGACACGCTGTAGCTGCTGCCGTACCACTGCGGAATCATCCGCGTGAAGACGAAATTGGCCACGCCTACCACCACCAGCGGCAGCAGCGCCAGCGCGGGGTGCGGCAGGTGCCCGGTCTGGCGGCGCTCCGGCTCGCTGCGCAGCGCCGTGCCGTAGCCTTCGCCGCGCGCCATGGCTGCGCGGCGGCGCCACTCCAGGTAGGACAGGCCGACCCCGACGATAAACAGCGAGCCGAGCACACCCAGCAACGGCGCTGCCCAGGTCGTGGTCTTGAAGAAGGTGGTCGGGATGATGTTCTGGATCTGCGGCGTACCCGGCAGCGAATCCATGGTGAAAGAGAACGCGCCCAGCGCGATGGCGCCCGGCATCAGGCGCTTGGGAATATTGCTCTGCCGGTAGAGCTCCGCCGCGAAGGGATAGACGGCGAACACCACCACGAACAGCGAAACCCCGCCGTAGGTCAGCAGCGCGCAGACCGCCACGATCACCGCATTGGCGCGCGAGCGGCCGATATAACGGATGGCGGCGGCGACGATGGACTCCGAGAAGCCCGACAGCTCGATCACCTTGCCGAATACGGCGCCAAGCAGGAACACAGGGAAATACAGTTTGACGAAGCCGACCATCTTCTCCATGAAGATGCCGGAGAAGACGGGCGCCACGGCGGCGGGCTCGGTCAGCAGGACGGCGCCGAGCGCGGCCACCGGGGCGAACAGGATCACGCTGTAGCCGCGGTAGGCGGCGAACATCAGGAAGGCCAGCGCGGCCAGGACGATCAGGAAAGACATCGGTTCTCCTCGTGTTTCCCGTGCGCGCGGTGCTTTTGGCCCCGCGCGCAACGGACCAGGTGCCGACTTTGCCACAGCTTGCTGCACTGCGGTATGTCCTGCCTCAAAGGCCGGTGCCGGCCGGTAGCTCCGGCCCGGTGTTCAACCGTGGTGATAGCGGTACTCCTGCGTCAGCCCGCCGTAGCCGTAGGTGGCCGCGCGCGCGTCGACAACGTGGATGTACGAGACCGGATGGACGTTGCCGATCAGCTCCGACAGCGACTCGAACACCTCCTTCAGGAACTGCGCCTTCTCGCCTTTCGTGTTCGTTTCATCGGTCACGCTGATATCGAGATGGAAGGCATTGCGGCCCAGTTCCGAGAGCGGTTCGCCACCGACGATCCAGGCGTCGCGATCGATGTATTGCACGGAGACGACGATGACTTCCGGCTTCTTGCCGAGCACGCGCTGCGTGATCTCGGCCACGGCGGCGGCGCTGCGGCGGGTCAGCGATGCATCGGGTTTGCCGGAGATATGGAGGTTGATGTGGGGCATGACGGGCTCCTTGGCCTGAGGTTGGCGTTGTTTCGGTTCAGCGGGTAAGTGATGCTATTCTAGGTGTCTGCCTTCCATCGGAAAAACGGGAATTTACGATACTATCCATCGCCAATACCGAAACATGAGGGAGATGGCGATGCGCGCCCTGGAACTCGATCAGCTACGTACCTTCGTCACCGTGGCGGAGGCCGGCAGCCTGTCGGCCGCCGCGCCGCGGCTGTTCCTGTCGCAGTCATCGGTCAGCGAGCAACTGCGCAAGCTGGAGGAGCGTGCCGGCGTGCCACTGCTCACGCGCGGCAAGCAGGGCGCCTCGCCCACGCCCGCCGGCATGCGCCTGCTGGAACATGCGCGGCGCATCCTGGCGCTGTCCGAACTGGCGTTGCAGGACTTGCGCGGCCATACGCTGGATGGCGAACTGCGGCTGGCGGTGACGGATTACTTCCGGCCTGGCGAGATCGCCGGCATGCTGCGCCGGCTGCGCGAGCGCTATCCCTATCTGCGGCTGCATGTGACCGTGATGAAGAGCGGCATGATCGACGCCGGAGCGCTGACCGATGCCTTTGATATCGGCTTGTCGATGCGGCTGCCGGGCGCCCGCGGTGGCCAGCGGGGAGCGCGCGGCACCGTGCTGCGCCGCGAGGCGTTGGCGTGGGTGGCGGCCGAAGGGGAGGCCGAGGGCGTCAGCGCGCCGCTGCCGCTGGTGCTACTGCCTGATACCTGCTCGCTGCACCAGTACGTGGTGCAGATGCTGCTGCGCCGGCGGCTGGACCATGTGATCGCGCATTCCGCCTCGGGCGTGGCCGGGCTGCAGCTCGCGCTGGCCGCCGGTCTGGGTATCTCCTGCCTGAACGAGTCGGCGATCGGGCCCGGGGTGGCGCGCATCGACGCCCAGACCGCCAGCCGGCTAAAGCTTCCCGCGCTGCCGGCCGCCGAGTTTTACCTGCTGCCCGCGCGGCCCGGCGAGGCGCCTCTGGTGGCGAAGGTGCGCGCGGCGCTGGCGGAGCAATTCGCCTGAAATGGCCTGACCATTTGCGCGCGGAGACCGCCGGACACGTGCCAGGCATGGACCTGTTGCCGATTTCCTCGCATTTTTGGTCTTTTCGGTATTTTCTCTTTTCCTTAATCGATTAACACCACATCGTCGATCCAGGACGCGCTGAAGAATGTGCCGGGGGTGAGTTTCTCTACCGGCGACGGCCAGCGGGACCAGGTCAGCATCCGCGGCTTTTCGGCCATCGCCGACCAGTTCGTCGATGGTATCCGCGACGATGCGTTGTACTTTCGCGATCTGTCCAACGTTGACCGCATCGAAGTCGTCAAAGGGCCGGCCGCGGTGCTTTGCGGGCGCGGCTCGTCCGGCGGCCTGATCAACCGCGTCACCAAGAAGCCCGGCCTGGATGTCACGGATCTGGCGCTCAGCTATGGCTCCTGGCAAAGCCGGCGCGCCGAAGCCGATGTCGGCCGCGTGGTGAACGACGCCGCCGCATGGCGCATCACCGGCGCCGTGGAGAAGGGCAACGGCTACCGCGACCAGCAGTTCATCGACCGCTTTGCCGTGGCGCCGTCGCTGGACCTGCGCCTGGCGCCCGAGACCACGCTGCTGCTGCAGGCAGACTACCTGCAAGACCGGCGCGTGACCGACTTCGGCATCCCGGCGTACCAGGGCCGCCCCGTCAACGTGCCCGCTTCCACCTACTATGGCGCCGCCAACGCGCGCGACGTGGACTACAGCCAGTCGCGCGTGTACTCCGGCACCGCCACGCTGAACCACCGCTTCAACGAGCAATGGTCGCTGCGCAATGCCACGCGCTACTACCATTACACGCTGGACCGGAACAACACGCTGCCGGGCGTGGTCAACGAGGCGCGCCAGACCGTCACGCTGACGCGCTCGAACGTGGCGCGTGCCGAGCGCGGCTGGTTCAACCAGACCGACCTGATGCAGAAGACCACGCTGTTCGGCATGAAGCACGAGTTGCTCTATGGGGTGGAGATCGGCCAGCAGAACAAGGACTTCGTCAGCTATTCCGCGGGCACGGTGGCCACCGTATCGCTGTTCAATCCGGTGCTTCCCACGCTGCCGCTGCACGGCGGCGCGCTCACCGCCAACAGCCTGGGCACCTTCAAGACCCTGGGCGTGTATGCGCAGGACATGGTGAGCCTGACCGAACACTGGAAGGCGCTGATCGGCCTGCGCCACGACCACTTCCAGCAAGAGACCGTCGATCATCGCCCCGGCCAGCCCGGCCTGTCGCGCACCGATGACGCCTGGAGCCCGCGCGCCGGCGTGGTGTGGCAGCCCACCAGGACGCAGTCCTACTATGTATCATGGAGCCATTCGTTCCAGCCCTCGGGCGAGGCCTTCGCGCCGGCGGCCAACAACGCCGATATCGCGCCGGAAAGCACGCGCAATACCGAGGTAGGCGCCAAGTACGACTGGCTGGATGGCCGCGCCAGCACTACGGTGTCCGTGTTCCGCCTGGAGCGAAACGGTATCAAGGTAACCAATCCGCTCACCATGCAGTTGGTGCCGATCGGCGAGCAACGTACCGACGGCGTGGAACTCACCACCTCGGCGGACCTGTCGCAGGGCTGGCGCGTGCTTGCGGGCTATGCGTATCTTGACGCGCGCGTGACCAGATCGGTTGCGGTCGATGCCGGCCAGCAGGTACAGGGCAAGCGCGCCACGCTGACGCCGATGCACAGCGGCAACGTGTGGCTCACCAAATCGCTGGGCTATGGTTTTGGCGTGGGTGGCGGCCTCAACCTCGTTGGCGCGCGTTTTGCCAATCCGGGCAATACGGCCGCGCTGCCGGGCTACGTCACCGCCGATATGATGGCGTGGTACCGCCGTGGTGCGTTCGAGGCGCAGCTCAACCCCAATAACGTGTTCAACCAGGGCTATATCGTCTCAGCCCACGGCACCAGCCCCAACCTGAACATGCCAGGCGCGCCGCGCAGCGTGATGGCGACATTGCGCTACCGGATGTAAGGCTGAAGGCGGATTCAGGTGTCGGTCCACTGCCGCAGGAGGTTGTGATAGCAACCCACCAGCGAGCGGCGCGCGCCTTCGTCGGCGCCGGTCTGGTTGAGTTTCTGGATGGCGTTGTCGAGGTCGAACAGCAGCGCGCGCTGCGCATCGTCGCGCACCAGGCTCTGGATCCAGAAGAAGCTCGCCACGCGTGTGCCGCGCGTGATCGGCGTCACCTGGTGCAGGCTGGTGGCCGGGTAGACCACCATGTCGCCGGCTTCCAGCTTGACGCTGTGCACGCCGTAGGTGTCTTCCACCTGCAACTCTCCGCCGTCGTAGCTGGCGGGGTCGCTGAGGAACAGCGTGGCCGAGATGTCGGTGCGCAGCTTGCGGCCGTTATGCGGATGGATGCGTACGCTGCCGTCCACATGCGGGCCAAACGTCATGCCCTCGCTGTAGCGGTTGAACATCGGCGGGTAGACGATATTGGGCAGCGCCGCACTGATGAACAGCGGATGCCGTTCCAGCACGCTAAGGATCAGTTGCTGGCACTGCAGCGCCACGTCGGCGCGCTCGTCGATCTGCTGGTTGAACTTGACCGGGGCGCCGGAGTAGCCGGCCGATACGCGGCCATCCACCCAGGCGTCGCCGGCCTGGTCGAGCAGTTCGCGCAGCACGGCGAGTTGCTCCGCGTTGAGAACCTTGGGAATGCAGACAAGCATGACGATCTCGGCAGGATTCGATAGCAGCGCCGGGAGAGGTCCCGGCGTTGCCGCGTGGCGCGACATGGCGCCACGCCACTTTACCTTAGCTTACATGCGGTAGATGAGGGACAGCATCGCCGTGCGGCCGGTGCCCGGCACGGAGCGGCCGCCGTCCGACTGGATCAGCGCATCGTAGTACTTCTTGTCGAACACGTTGAACAGGTTCAGGCGCACATCGTACTTCGGCTGGTGGTAGGCAATCATGCCGTCCCAGCGCACGAAGCCCCCCACCTGCACGGTGTTGGTGTTGTTGGCATAGCGCTGCGACATATAGAAGGCGCCGCCGCCCACTTCCCAGTCCTGCAGCACGCGGTAGCTGGTCCATGCCGTCGCGGTGTGCTTGGGCGTATTGGTCGGGACCATGCCCTGGGTGCCGGCGGCGATGCCGTCGACGATCTCGCCGTCCAGGTAGGTGTAGCCAGCAAAGACCTGCCACTTGTTGGTGATATGGCCAGTAGCGCCGGCCCGGAAGCCGCGCACGCGGATCTTACCGGTCAGCGCGTAGGTGGTGGCGTCGATCTGGCTGCGGGCATTGTCCTTGGTGATCTGGAACAGCGCAGATGTCAGCGACAGGTCTCCGCCCATCAGGTCCCACTTGCCGCCTACTTCATATGACGTGTTCTTTTCCGGGTCCAGGTTCTGCTGGCCCACGGTGCCGACCAGTTGCTCCAGCGACGGATTGAACGACGTACCGTACGACAGGTAGTAGGACTGCGCCTCGGTCGGCTGCCAGAGGCCGCCCACGCGCACGCTGGTGAAATTGACGGTCTGGTCGGCGCTGGCCAGGGCGGTGTTGCCCTTGGTATTGGTCGAGTTGACCGAGTTGGTGATGCTGGCGAGATATCGGTCGTAGCGCACCCCGGCCACCAGCTTCCATTGCTTGCTGAATTCGATCGAGTCGTTGAGATAGGCCGCCAGCGTATTGGCGGACGCACCCTGCCGGTTGCCAGTCGCGCTCGGCGCGGAGGCCGGCGAATTGCTGTACGTAGGGTTGACTACCGGTTCACACGCGACATAGCCGCTGGTGCCCGCTGCCGCAGTGGCGGTAGCGGCAGCGTTTAGCGGCACGCCATTGCAGGTGCCGTTGCGAAAGTAGTTCTGGTTGTCATAGCCATCGTGGCCGATTTCCGCTCCAACCAGCACGGTGTGCTTGACCGGGCCGGTGTCGAACTTGGCGGTCAGCTCGGTCTGGTTGAATATCGAGTAATCGCGGATATGACGGTCATGGCTTTGCTGGCGCACAAAGAGCGCATCCAGCGGCAGGGTGGTGGTGGTCAGCGGGGTGAAGCCCTTGGCGCTGACCGTGCCGACAGCATTCGGCGCCGTCTCGCGCGCATTGGTGTTGACGTAGTTGAACTGGGTCTGGTTGCGCAGGCGCAGGTTCGGCGAGAACTTGTGATCGACGGTGCCGTTGAGCGCGACCACGTCCTGGATGGTGCGGTCGTCGTTGAAGCCGTAGGACGTCTTGCGGTTGACGTTGACCGGATGCCCGTTGATCGCCGGCAGGCCATAGTCGGGCATGTCCTCGTTATGCTGCAGCAGCGCAGACAGCGTGATTTCCGTGGGAGTGCCGATGCCGAGGCGCCAGGAGGGCGCGAGACCGAAGTCCTTCACCGTCATCTGGTCGCGCGTGCTCGGCGCGCCGTCCTGCGCCATCGCCGAGATGCGGAATGCCGAAGTCTCGCCGGTGGGCGTGTTGTAGTCGGCGGTGGCGCGCACCAGGCCATTGGTGGTGACCGACCCCGTGACCTCCGTGGCGGCCTTCAGCGACGGCTTCTTGCTGACCTGGTTGATCACGCCGCCGGTCGATCCGCGCCCGAACAGCATCGACGACGGCCCCATCAGCACTTCCACCGAGTCCAGCGCGAAGACGTCGCGATAGTACTGGCCGCGGTCGCGGAAACCATCGAGATAAATGTCGGTACGCGCGGAGAAGCCGTTGAGGTTGATGTTGTTGCCGATCTGGCCGCCTTCGGCGCCGCCGATGGTGATGCCCGGCACGTTGCGCAGCGCATCCGCCAGCGAGGTGCCGCCCTGTGCATCGATCAGCGCCTTGTTGACCACCGTTACCGATTGCGGAATGTCGCGCAGTTCCTCGGGCAGCTTGCTGATCGAATTCTTGACCGCGTTGTAGTCGTCATTGACGCGTCCGCTTTGCACCACGACCTCCTGCAGCGTTGTCGCGCCCTGGCTGGTGGCAGGCGCGGGAGCGGCCGTCTGGGCCAGGGTGACAACGGGCGTGGCGAACAGCGCGAGCAGTGCAGTCGCGATCGGAGTGCGGCGGGTCATGTCGATTCTCGATTCCGGTACGGCCGTAAGAACGAGTCAGCCGGCGGTTGCGAGAAGTGCATGCCTGCGGTTCGGACAACGGCGGGGCAAATATGATTGGGCGAGCCGGAATATAAATGCGAATGATTAGCGTTGCAATTCGCGTTGTCTTTTTTTCACAGACAATAAATGACGCTGTTGAATGTTCTTCAAATAAAACATTAATGCCGTGATTTACATCTATTGGCGCACTTATATTTCAGTTTGCGGAGCATGTGGCGCATGTCAGAAATGAAACAGGCCTGTACGTAACAGGCCTGTTGCAGACATTTACAGTCCTGGCAGGGCAGGACTGGTAGAAAAATTTATTGATCCGCGGTCATATTGGCCTTCTTCGCGATGCGTCCAAGGCGTTCGCGCTCCGACTTGATGAAGGCAATGAAGCTCTCCTGCGTGCCGCCCGCGGGCTCGATGCCGTTGGGGATCAGGCGGTCGCGCGTTTCCTGCGTCTGCATCGCCGCGCTCATCTCGGCGTTCATCTTCTTCAGGATGGCGGGGTCCGTACCCTTGGGCGCGAACACGCCGGCCCAGTGGCCGATGCGTACTTCCGGCATGCCTTGCTCGGCGGTGGTCGCGATATTCGGTGCCGCGCTCATGCGCTTGTCCCAGGTCGCGCCCAGCGCCTTGAGCTTGCCGGCCTTGATGTTGGGCAGCACCACCACGCTGGCCTCGGAGGTGGCCGTCACCTGGTTGCCGATCACCGCGGTAATGCTCTCCGAACCGCTCTTGTAAGGCACGACAGTTAGCACCGCGCCTTTCTCCTTGAGCATCTCTTCGACAAAGTGCGGCGTGCTGCCGCTGCCTGCGGTAGCGAAGTTGGCGCCCGAGGCCTGCTTCTTGGAATACTCGACCAGTTCCTTGAGGTTGTTCACGGGTAGCGACGGCGATACCACGATCACGGACGGGCTAACCGCTACCAGTGAGACCGGCACCAGGTCGTCCGGCGCGTAGGGCATCTTGCTGCGGATCAGGCTGTTGGTGACGGTGCCAACGGCGCCGACCAGGAAGGTGTAGCCATCCGGTTTGCTCTTGGCCACATAGTCCGCGCCCACCACGCCGCCGGCGCCGGGTCGATTCTCGATCACCACCGCCTGGCCGAGCCGCTTGCCGACCGCGTCGGCGGCAGCGCGCGCCACGAGGTCGTTGGCCCCGCCCGCGGTGAACGGCACGACAAACTTGATCACATGCGTCGGCCACGCATCGGCGGCGTGGGCCGGCATGGCGAGGCCGGCAGCGGCGAACAGGGCGGGAACGGCGAGGGTCAGCGCGCGGCTGGTGGCGGGGATACGCATGGTTGTCTCCATTGGCTGTTTTAGGTGCCGGGCGCCTGGCCAGGCCAACGTTGTGGCCAGCGCTACGCCGAGCGACCGATGATAACCAGCGAAGCTGTCAATTCGCTGAATCTGCGCATGCGCTTCCATAAGCGCTCCACAGCCTCCTCCCGCTTGCCCGGCTCGGCGGCGTCCGGGGTTGTCGGCTACTGGCCGTCCACGCTCTGTTGCGCCAGCCAGTTGCGGAACGCACGCGCTGCCGCGGCTTCCGCGCGGTCCTGGGGCCACACCGCGTAGTAGCCGCCGCCCAGGCTTGCGCTCGCTTCGCAGGCGCGCACCAGCAGCCCCTCGTGCAGGCAGCGGTCGATCATGTGCCGCCACCCGAGGGCGATGCCCTGGCCCTCGATCGCGAGTTGCAGCAGGATGGGATATTGGTTGGCCACCAGCTTGTGTGGCGGGCGCGCATCGGCCACGCCGTTATGGGCCAGCCATGTCTGCCACGACATCCATTGGCGCTGTCCGTCTTCCAGCATCAGCAAGGTCTCGCCGGGGAGTTCGGCAGGGTCGAGCCGGCGGCCGTCCAGGTATCGCGGCGCGCAGACGGGGAACACGTCCTCGTCGTAGAGGCGGCGCGAAGCCAGTCCCGGCGGCGGGCCTTCGCGCAGGTAGTACAAGCCCACGTCGAACTCCGCCGGCGACAGCGACGCCAGGCTGTCGTTGACGAGCAGGCGCAGGTGGATGTCGGGATGCGCGGCACGGAATCGCGGCAGCCTGGGCGTGAGCCATAGCACGGCCACGCCGGAGGAACAGGCCACCGTCAGCTCGCCATGGCCTTTGCGCTTCATCACCTCCTCGGTAGCCTCGGCGCATGCGGCCAGCAGGCGCTGCACTTCCTCGGCATAGGCCTGGCCGCTCACGGTCAGGCGCAGCGCGCGCGGCTCGCGGATAAACAGCTTCTTGCCCAGGAAGTGCTCGAGCTGGGCAACCTGCCGGCTGATGGCGCTTTGCGTCAGGTGCAGCTCGGTGGCGGCGCGGGTGAAGCTGCCGTGGCGCATCGCGGACTCGAAGGCGACCAGGCAGGGCAGGGGCGGAAGGGGGGAGATGCGCATGGCGGCGAGTGGGACGGTTCAGTCGCCATGATAGTGCGCGGAGGGCCTGGTTCGGTGTCTTAGCTTTGCTCCCCCCGCTTGTGGGAGGGGATCGGGGGAGAGGGTGGGCGCTCGTTACGCCGTCGTGCTGGAAACAACCATTGGCTTCGCTTCAAGTGACTCCTAGCTAAGCCACCCCTACCCAACCCTCTCCCCAACCCTCTCCCCCTGAGGGGAGAGGGAGTGACAGCCGTCGTCATTGCAGACGGCTCTGGCGCGTCCTTGTCGGCTTCGTAGAGTGTCTTGGGGTTCAGCCAGGCAGGCGATGTAGGCGCCCCGCTTGCATCACCATCGTCAGATGCTCGCCCTGGCCGCAGAGCAGCCCGATGTCCGCCAGCGGATTGCCATCCACCGCGATCAGGTCGGCCAGCGCGCCTGCTCGCACGGTGCCCAGTTCGCCTTCGCGCTGCAGGATGGCGGCGGCGATCGAAGTGGCGCTGCGGATCGCTTCCAGGTTGCCGAGCAGTTCCGCGCGGATGCGGAACTCGTCCGACTGGTCCTGGTGCATCTCGCCCAACAGGTCGGAGCCAAAGCCCATCGGCACGCCCGCTTCCGCATAGATGGCTAGCGAGTCGCGCCCGGCCTGGCGCACGGTCTCGATCTTCGCCACCGATTCCGCCGGCAGGCCCAGCCGCGCACCGTCGCGCGCAAGCGACTCGTAGGTGACAAGGGTGGGCACCACGAAGGCGCCATGCTCGCGCATCACGCGGGCGGCGGCGCGGTCGACCAGGTTGCCGTGCTCGATGGTGCGTACCCCGCAGCGCACCGCGCGCGCGATGGCGCGGCCGGTGTAGGCGTGCGCCATGACATAGGTCTGGGCCGCCTCGGCCTCGGCCACGATGGCGCGGATCTCGTCCTCGCTGTACTGCGTGTTGCCGATCGGATCGGTGGGCGAGGCCACCCCGCCGGATGCCATGATCTTGATCTGCGTGGCGCCTTTCTGGATTTCTTCGCGCACCGCCAGGCGAACCGCTTCCACGCCATCGGCCACACGGGCGATAGCGCCGGCGCGGAAAGCGCACGAGCATGGCTCCAGCACGTCGGCGCGTGGGCGAAAATCGCCGTGCCCGCCGGTCTGGGACAGCGCCTTGCCGGACGGGAAGATGCGCGGGCCGGGCACCAGGCCGGTCTCGATCGCCTGCGACAGGCCCCAGTCGGCGCCGCCGGCATCGCGCACGGTGGTGAAGCCGCGCTCCAGCATGGCCTTCATGATCGGCATGGCGCGGAACGCCACCAGCACATTGGGTTGCACCGCGTTCAGGCCGAGGTTGGCCAGCGACGCCAGCACGTGCACGTGGCAGTCGATCAGCCCGGGCATGACGGTCTTGCCGGCAAGGTCGAGCACCTGCGCGGCGGGCGCGTAGATCGGTGTGGCCGACACCTCCACGATGCGCTCGCCTTCGATCAGTACATCGTGGCGTTGCAGGAGACTGCCGCGGGCGGGGTCGAGGACGTTGCCGCCCCTGAGTAGGATCTGTTTCATACGAGATACCAGATGAACAAGATGAACAAAAGCTGGAACTAGACGGGTTGCACGGCTTGGACTTGCGCGGTTTGCAGGTAAGCGGGCTCGCGCACCAGGCGCGTGCCGGCCAGGCTGATGGCGGCGGCAAACATCACATAAAAGGCCGGCGCCATGGTGCTGCCCGTGCTGGCGATCAGCCAGGTGATGATGAAGGAAGCGAAGCCGCCGAAGATGGTGACCGCCAGGTTGTAGGCCACCGACAATCCGGTCGACAGCACCTTGGCCGGGAACAGTTCGGAGAACGCGGCCAGGATGGGGCCGGTGTAGGTGGCGATCAGCACGCCGAACACCAGCTGGAAGACCACCAGCGAAGCCAGCCCCGGCGCCTGGTTGATATAGACGAACATCGGATACGCCAGCACCAGGATCAGCAGCGCCGAGCCGGACAGCAGCACGCGGCGTCCGATGCGGTCCGCCAGCATGCCGACCAGCGGCGCGCACACCATGATCGCCAGGCCGCCGACCATGCCGGCAACGAAGCCGGTGGACTGCGGCACATGGAGCACTTTGACCGAGTACGTCGGCATATAGAACAGCAGCACGTAAGTGCAGACCGTCCACAGGATCACCATCGAGAAGCTGGCCGCGGTCTGGCGCGGGTAGTCGCGCAGCACTTCGGCCAGCGGCGAGTCGGACTTGTCGGTGGCCTCGCGGAACGTCGGCGTCTCGTCGAGGTGATGGCGGATGTAGTAGCCCACCGGACCGATCACGATGCCGAGCAGGAAAGGCAGGCGCCAGCCCCAGCTATTGAGCGCTTCGGTGCTCAGCGCGGAGGTCACGAAGGTGCCGACCGCGGCGCCCAGCAGCACCGCCACGCCGATGCTCGCCTGGATCCAGCTCGAATAGTAGGCGCGCCGTTCGACCGGTGCGTACTCGGTCAGGAAGGCGGTCGCGCCGCCCATCTCTCCGCCGGCGGAAAAGCCCTGCAGCAGGCGCGCCACCACGATCAGCAGCGGCGCGAAGAGGCCGATCTGATCAAAGGTGGGCGCCAGGCCGATCATGGTGGTGCCCAGCGCCATCAGCAGGATGGTCAGCGACAGTGCTGCCTTGCGGCCGACGCGATCGGCGTACACCCCGAGGATGATGCCGCCGATCGGCCGCATGAAGAATCCCACGCCAAAGGTGGCAACCGCCAGCAGGAGCGAGGACAGATCGTTGCCGGTGGGAAAGAAGAGCTTCGCGATGATGACGGCGAAGAAGCTGTAGACGGTGAAATCGAACCACTCCAGACCGTTGCCGATCACGGTGGCGACGATGGCGCGGCGGCGCTGCGAGCCGCTGACGATTGGTGGCGCTTCTGGACGGGCGCTTGCGTGCATGACTTCCTCCTGGTTGGCGGCGCCGGTGCGCGAACCGCGTCGGTACCGGGTCGGCGTGGCAGCGCCGCCCGGCGCGGTGGGGGGGGGGGGATGAAACGGCGCACGGCAGGTAAAGCCGATGTTAGGAGCCGCGCCGTCACCCTGAAAACGAATTCTGCGCATGTCGTCATGCGAGCAGCGCATGGCAATAGGCTGGCTGAGTGGTCGGGCGGGAAGCGAGGCGGCAGCGCCGGCGGCGGCGTGAAGGCGGATTGGCCGGGACGGGTTGCCGAAGAACGGAGAGGCAGGTGAGGCGCTGAGGCGATGCAACGATGAAGTCAGGGACCGCGCACGGAATGCGCCGTGGGTTGCCAGGCAGTACCGGAACCGGCACCGCCTGGCACGCGGGCTAGCGTTCGCGTTCCCAGGTCTGGGTGCGTCCCAGCAGGCTGATGCCGATGAAGCCGCGCACCTTGAGCTTGGTGCCGTCGTCCGCCAGCGACATCTTGGTCTTGTAGAGCTTGCCGCTTTCCGGATCGAGGATCTCGCCGCCACTCCACTCGTTGTCGCCGGTCTTGCGCAAGCCCGTGATGATGGTCATGCCCATGATGGGCTGGTCGCGGCGCGAGTCGGTGCACTTGTCGCATACCTTGGGCTTGCCGTCGCTCTTGCCGTCACTCTCGCCGAAGCTCTTGACGAGCTTGCCGCTGTAGACGCCGTTATGCTCGCTGATCTCCACCAGGCCGCGTGGCTTGCCGGTGGCGTCGTCGATGGTCTTCCATGAACCAGCCGGGGTGGCCTGGGCCAGCGCCGCAGCGCTACCCAGTAGCGCACCGGCGAGCACGGTGACGCGTGCCGCCATGACGGCGGCGCGTGCGGCGGAGCGGGGGGCAGTAAAGTGCATCGGGATCTCCTGTTCGGGTTGGGGCGCGCCATGACTGCGCGCCGTGGCGCTACCAGGATCGTCACTGGCCGGATTCGGCGAGCCTGGCGGCGCGGGTACGCCAATCTACTGGTGATAGGCTCGCGCCGCAATCTCCCGGCCGCGTTTGCGTACGCATCAAAGCGAGCTGGCCGCTCGCCGGAAACCGGCGTGGTTGCTGGTTGCTGGCGTATTCTGTCATGCAGCAAAATTGTCTGCCGGCGGCACTTGAAGCAATCCTCTAGGCCGCATGTTCCGTGCGGCGCCGCCATGCCTGCGGCACCTGTCCGGCCACGCATCGTAGTCGCCATCGCGGAGTATCGCTTTGCTTTGCGCGACGAGTGGGCGCATCGCATTGAACTCCTGGCGAACCTCTTCATCACGCACCGTGCGCGCCGCGTTCGGTCTGGCAGAGAGTGCCCGACTCCGCGCGACACTACATGCAGGGTCCGGGATTCCTCGCCGGTGAACAGGTCGATGCTGTCGATTGCGGATGCCGGCCGATGGAAGGCACGCAGTCGTCTTGCATGCATCGATGAAGCCGCTCGATGCATGCAAGACGCTGTGTCCGAACCTCGCTTGAGTGCGTGTGTCGCAATGACGATTCTCAGACCGTTGCGTCGGCGCATCACTGTTCAAGCTGCACGCGAGCGTGCGAACCGGACTTCGACGCGCACATCGTCCGCGCATCGCGCCGCGTCTTCAATGCACGGCTGCACGAAGGCCCGGTCGCTGCATGCGCGGCGCTCGTTCTCACTCGCGCGAAGTGTGAGAGGACGATGCCGCGACGCGTGCGCGCAGTCATCGGCCAGGCATTCTCGGTTTCCCGAAAAGCCTTTGTTCATGCGGGTTTCCGGCGTTCGCGAAACGTCGTGAAGCGCGCCATCGCAGCGCGTCGAGTGCATACCGGCAGCGATGCTCGCGTGAAAAAACGGAGCGTGCCGGCGATGGTTTTTCATTCGCTCGACGCGGCATCAGCGATGCGTCGATGGTGTGCGCGAGGAGCGATGCGCATCCGCGTCCGACGTGGTGAGAGCGTGTCGCGCGCATGCAAAGACGAGGCGAGCGGAGCGCGGCCATGAAGACGATGAAGTTGTCATGCTCGCGTGCAAGTTTTTTTGCACTTTTTTCTTAACATCGCGCAACAAACGAATTATGATTCGCCTTGACAAGAGTCTCACTTCATTGCATGGCTGCGAGGCAGGCAAGACAGCAGATGGAACGATGATGTTGGACGTGATGCTGATCGACGAGCGCCACCCACTTCGATGCAATGGAACAGGTAGCTCAGGAGCACTAGAACTTTGACGCAGACCAAGCCGTACTGGTTTACTAAAACGCGTGCAGTCTCCTTTGGCCCAGTAACGGGATGGGCGAACTACCCCCAAACGAATGCCGTACGTGGTGCGCGTGGCTTTGCCCGCATCATGGAAATGCCGGCCGATATCTCTTCTTTTCATGCCGCGTGCCGATCCGGCGGATGGCGCGGGCAGATCGAATATTCCAGGGCGCGGCAAGCGTCAGAAGCCCGGCTGCGGGCTCCGCTTGGCCACTATCGCACCGCGCGCCGCGGTGCCCCTGACACCGAATTCATTAGCGTGGGGTCGCAATGTTTCCGTGCGCCGATGAATCGCTCGCTCGATTGGGGTCGCATCGCGGTATCGCGCCTCGGGTCGGTCGGGTCGCCAACTTAGGTCATTCGATATTCACTCTCTAGTGAAGGAGTTATCCATGGCAACGACTGCAAAGAAGAAACCGGCGGCTAAGAAGGCCGCCAAGCCGGCCGCCAAGAAGGCAGCCGCCCCGGCCAAGAAGGCCGCTGTGAAGAAGGTCGCCGCCAAGAAGGTAGTGGCGAAGAAGGCTGCGCCGGCCAAGAAGGCTGCAGCACCGGCCAAGAAGGCCGCCGCCAAGAAGGTCGTAGCGAAGAAGGCAGCGCCGGCTAAGAAGGCCGCCGCCAAGAAGGTCGTAGCGAAGAAGGCGGCACCGGCCAAGAAAGTTGCAGCCAAGAAGGTTGTCGCCAAGAAGGCTGCACCGGCCAAGAAGGTAGCCGCCAAGAAGGCCGCACCGGCCAAGAAGGCAACTGCCCCGGCCAAGAAGGCTGCACCGGCCAAGAAGGCTGCTGCTGCCAAGAAGGCCGCACCGGCCAAGAAGGCTGCTGCCAAGAAGGCCCCGGCCAAGAAGGCTGCCGCCAAGAAGGCTGCGCCGGCTTCGAAGCCTGCCGCTGCGCCTGCTGTCGCACCCGCTACAGCTGCCAAGACCGCGCTGAACCCGGCTGCGGCATGGCCTTTCCCGACGGGCACCCGTCCGTAAGCGTGCCGGTAACGGCCAGCGCTGGGAATTGCCAGGGCACGCATCGCGTGTCGCACTGACCGGATACTGCGTATCCGGTCCGCAAGGCGTCAGTCTTGCCAACCCGCCGATGGTGAAAGCCCGGCGGGTTTTTTCATGCGCGCCCAGGCACCGGATCACCCTGGCGATTGCGCATTTGAACATCCGGAAAGCAGGAGAGGCGTAGATGGCCGCATGGTGCCGCCGGGGCAAGGGCTCCGGGCAAGATGAGATCGTGGTGATGGTGCACGTGCAGCCCGGCGCCAGGACGACCGCGGCCGCGGGCGAGTATGACGGCGTGCTGAAGATCAGGTTGGCGGCACCGCCCGTGGACGGCAAGGCCAATGAAGCCCTGTGCCAGTGGCTGGCCGCGTCGCTGGGCCTGCCGCGCCGTTCGGTCACGCTGAAGAGCGGTCAGGCCTCACGACGCAAGACCCTGGTGCTGGCCGCCGCGGGGCGGGATCCCGACGAGGTGGCCGCGACGTTGCTGGCGACAGGAAGCTGAGTGCATCCGGACGGCCAGGCCGTCGGCCTGCTTCCACAGGCGAGGCTTGGGCGGGCGCGGATCGCGGCAAGAAAAAAGCGCTGCCTCCGTAGAGGAGGCAGCGCTTTGGCAGGTCAGGGTCACGGCCGGAGGTCGCCTTAAACTGTCGCAGGCGCCGTTGGGCGGCCTTCTCGTATCCATGTAGCGTCAACCCCCGCTGCAGCGGACAGGAGCGCAGCGCGCCTCCCGGGTGCCGTGCTCAGTGCGTAACGCGGGTCGTGCCGCCGGAAGACAGCAGGCGCACGCGTTCGCCCGGGCGGAAGGCTTCGTCGGCGTCCTGGACGATGGCGCGCATCTCGCCGTTGTCCAGTCGCACGGTGATCTCCAGGCCACGGCGCTGGTTGATCTTGTTCTCTGCCATGCTGCCGGCGATGCCGCCGAGCACCGCGCCCAGCACGCCCGCAGCTACCGAGCCGCCGCCGCTGCCGATGGTGCTGCCGGCGGCGACGCCGCCGATGGCACCGCCGGCGATGGTGCCGGCGCCCGTCTGGTTACCCTGGATCAGCACCTCGCGCACGGTGTCGACCACGCCGTAGCGCAAGGTCTGCTCGCGCTGAGCCTGGCCCGGCGTATAGATGCTGGCGGAGTTCGACTGCGAAGCGCAGCCGGCCACCAGGGTGGCGGCTACAGCGAGCGCGATGGCGCTGGTGCGAAGCAGGGTATGCATGGGATCCATCCCGTAAAGGTATTACTCGTAGCGATAACCAAAAGCCGACCGGAAGCGTTCACCGATTTCGTCGCGCGACGGTTTGTGGTTCTGCGGACCCTGGTGCGCGATCTTGATGGAACCCATCAGGCTGGCAAGGCGGCCTGTTGTTTCCCAGTCGAAGCCCCGTTCGATGCCGTAAAGCAGGCCGCCGCGGAAAGCATCCCCGCAGCCCGTGGGATCGATGACCCGATCCGCTTTTACGGAAGCGATATTGTACTTCTGCTTGTTGGCGAAGACGCTCGCGCCCTGTTCACCGTGGGTCACGATGAAGGCCTGGACTTGCGCGGCAACTTCCTCGCTGGTCCAGCCGGTACGCGACAACAGAACTTGCGCTTCGTAGTCATTGACCGTCACGTAGCTGGCGAGTTCAACGAACTGGCGGAGGTCGTCGCCGTTGAACAGAGGCATGGCCTGGCCCAGGTCGAAGATGAAGGGCACGCCGGCCTCGGCGAACTGACGGGCGTGGTGCAGCATGCCTTCGCGGCTGTCCGGAGCGACGATGCCCAGGGTAGGCGCGTTGCTGCCGCCGAGCGCGTCCTGCACCTGCGAGAGCTGTGACTGGTTCATCGCGCCGGGGTGAAACGCCGTGATCTGGTTGTTGTCGAGGTCGGTGGTGATCATGGCCTGCGCCGTATAGGTATCGGGCAGGGTACGGATGTGCTCGGTGCTGATGTCGAGTGTGCGCAGGTACTGCAGGTAAGGCTCGGCATCGGCGCCCACGGTGGCCATGACCACGGGCTCGCCGCCCAGCAGCTTCAGCGTGTAGGCGATATTGCCTGCGCAGCCGCCGTACTCGCGGCGCATGGACGGGACCAGGAAGGACACGTTCAGCATGTGGATCTGGTCAGGCAGGATATGTTCGCGGAAATGCCCCTCGAACGTCATGATGGTGTCGTAGGCGACGGAGCCACAGATCAGGCTGGACATGCTCTCTCCAATTCTTGCAGTGCTTGCTAAGGGGGCGCCCGCTCGTGGCGGTGCCCACTGAATGTAAAAACGGCCACCCGGTCATCCGGGTGGCCGCGCCTGGCTGGTGGCGCGCTTACTTCAGCGCGGCCAGTGCGGCGTCGTAGTTCGGCTCGTTCTTGATTTCCGAGACCAGTTCGCTGTACTTCACGTTGTCGTTTTCATCGAGCACCACCACGGCGCGCGCGGTCACGCCGGCGAGCGGGCCGGTCTTGACGTCCACGCCGTAGTTGCCCTTGAAATCGGCGCCGCGCATCAGCGACAGCGGCACCACGTTGGTCAGGCCTTCAGCGGTGCAGAAGCGGCCCATGGCGAAGGGCAGGTCGGCCGAGATGGTCAGCACCACGGTGTTGACGAGGCCGCTGGCGGCTTCGTTGAACTTGCGCGCGGAGGCCTGGCACACTGCGGTGTCCAGGCTGGGGACGATATTGAGCACCTTGCGCTTGCCGGCGAAGTCGGCCAGCGTGACGTCCTTCAGGTCCTTGCCGACCAGCGAGAAAGCGGGGGCCTTGTCGCCGGCTTGCGGAAACTTGCCGCCGACTTCGATGGCGTTGCCGCCTAGGGTGACGTTGCTCATATGTGCTCCTGTGTGAAATGCGGGCCCGTGAATCGGGGGCGCCCGGGATGAGCGGCGGGCCCGTGTGGAATTCAGGGGTAGAAGATCAGCACGCGGTAGTTCGCCGCCGCCTGCTGCGAACGGAATCGTACCCGAACCGGAAGCTCCGTGCCTGCGCGCAAGCCGTGCGTGGCAAAGGCCTGCTGCCCGGCGTCGAGATAATCGGCCGGCTGCAGTACCTTGCGCAACAGCAGCTGGTCCTGCAGGTCGGTCATGACCAGCTCGATGGCGGGCAGTGCCACGGTCGCCCGGCCCTGGTTGCGCAAGGTGACGGCAAGCAGGTATGCGTCGGTGTCCTCGTCCTGCTTTTGCAGCAGCGAGCTTTCGATGCGCAGGGCGTCGATGTCGCGCCACGGCGCCACCTCGCATCCCAGCGGTGCGCAGATCGCCTCGAAGGCCGGGCGCAGCATTGGGAAGCGCCCCGACAGCTGGCTGCGCGCCAGATAGGTCGCTTGCACCAGTCCTGCCAGCACCAGCAAGGCGATCGCCAGGCGTTGCAGCGTGCGCTTGCGCCGTGCCGGGCCCGGACCGCGCTCGCGTGCGTGCCGCAGGAAGTCCGGGGCAAAGGCCGGTGCCGCGGGCTCCTCGCTGCCCGCCCGCAGGCGCGACGCCTGTTCGCGCGCCACGGGCTCGGGAATCTCGGGAAAATCGTTTTGCGCTTCGGCGCGCAGGTAGCCGCTCGCGCTCGGGACCGCCGCGGCGTCGGCTTCGGCGCGGGCACTCGCGGGGGCGTGGCCGGCGGTGGCTACGTCGTTCGCCGTATCGCTGGCTTGCGCCGTGTCCGCGGTATCGGCGATGTCCGCGGTATGCGTTGCGTCGTCGTCGCCGGCCGCTAGTGGCGGCAGTTGCGCCGCATGCTCATGGGCGGCCTGCGCTTCACGTTCCGCATCGTCGTCCAGGGCGGTGGCCCCGGCGATGGCCTGGGGCGCGGCTTGCGGCGGCAGGTCGTCGGCCAGCGTCCTGGGGTCCAGTTGTGGCCAGGGGGTGGCTTGCGGCGTGGCGGCGGGTGTGTCGCCCGCTGCCGGGACGCCGGCTTCGCGCCAGGCGTCGGCGGCGGCACCGGCTATCTCGGCTATCTCGGCTACGCTGGCTGTATGGGTTGCGTCAGTTGCTTCGGTTGCCTGGTCCGCGGCGGAAACGTCAGCCTCCTCGCCATCGACAATCCCGGGCACGAACACGGCGGAAGCCGCTTCCTCGCCATCCTCCACGGCGCCTGTGTCCGGCTCCGCCCGCCGGTTGACGGCGTGCACAGCCTCATCGGCTTCCGCTTGCGTCTGGTACAGCATCACGGTGGGCGCGTCGAGCGCTGGCACGTCGTAACCGGGATCGAAGCCGGGATCGAAAGGAGGGATGTAGGGGCGGTCCTCACCGGATTCGGCAGCCTCGTCATGCGGCGCTTCCTGCGGCGCGGCGAGGGCCTCGGCAGCATGCGGGCCAGGCGCGTCAGGTGCTTCCGTTTCCGGGTGCGCCTCGGCATGGTGCCGTTTGCGTGGGGTTCGCGGCGCGCGGCCGTGTGCCGTGTCGTGAGCACCCTCGAGCGCTTCCTCGTGGGACTTCTCGTGTGGCGTGCGCGGCGAGCGGCGGTGGGGCTTTTCCGGGGCCGTCTCCTGCGGCGGCGCAGGGGCAGCCACGCTTGCGGCAGCCTCGGCGGCGACCGCGGCGCCGCTGGCCGGTTCGGGCGCCGGCAGTTCGATCAGGTGTTCACGCGCGTCGAAAACGGTGTCGCACTGGCCGCAGCGGACCAGGCCCTGCCGCAGCCGCAACTGATCGGCAACCAGCCGGAATGCCGTGCGGCAGGCCGGGCAACGCGTGACGAGCTTGGCTGCGGCCATTGGCGGGGCTCAGGGCTGGACGCCGAGGCCTTCACCGCGGGTGCCGTGCAGGCACACCCAGCCTTCCTCGCTGCGCCAGACTGACATGGGCAGCCAGGGCGCGTAGGCAGCGGCGACTTCGTCCGCCTGCCGCTCCAGCACGCCCGACAGCACCAGCCGGCCGCCGGGACGCACGCGGGCGCTCAGCATGGCCGCCATCAGCTTGAGCGGATTGGAGAGGATATTGGCGACGACGAGGTCGTAGCTGGCCTCGGAAACGGTTTCCGGCAGCGCGAAAGTGGCTTCCACGCGATTGCGCTCAGCGTTGTACCGCGAGGCTTCCACCGCGTTGGGGTCGATATCGATGCCGAGCGTGTCGCCCGCGCCGAGCTTGCGCGCCACGATGGCGAGGATGCCCGAGCCGCAACCGTAGTCGAGCACGGTTTCACCCGCCTTGATGTTCTGTTCCAGCCACTGCATGCACAGCCGCGTGGTGGGATGGCTGCCGGTACCGAAGGCGAGGCCGGGATCGAGTTCCAGCACCACCGCGTCGGGTTCCGGCGCTTCGTGCCACGAGGGCACCACCCAGATGCGCTCGCCGATGCGGATAGGCTCGAACTGGGATTGCGTCAGGCGCACCCAGTCCTGGTCCTCGACCGGCCGCAGCTGGTACGGCGGCACCGGGTCGATGCCCAGCGCATTGGCAGCAGCGGCCACCACCAGCACGGGATCGGTGCTGTCGTCGAACAGCGCCACCACGCGCGAGCGGTTCCATGCTAGGCGAGTCGGCTCCATGCCGGGCTCGCCGAACAGCGGCTGCTCGTCGGGCGTGTCGGCATCGGCGTCTTCCACCGATACCGACAGCGCGCCGAGGTCGAACAGTGCGTCAGACCAGGCTTCTGCCTGGTCTTGTGCGATTTCGATCACACATTCCTGAAATGCCACAGGCGATCCTTGTCGATCCGTTAATGCTGGCCGCGCCGGGGCTTCAGATCTTGCCGCCCTTGGCCACGGTCTTCTGGGCCAGGCGGTGTTCGAGATAGTGAATGCTGGTGCCGCCTTCGACGAAGTTGGCATCGAGCATCAGCTCGCGGTGCAGCGGTACGTTGGTCTGGATGCCGTCCACCACCATTTCCGACAGCGCGATCCGCATGCGGGCAATGGCCTGCTCGCGGGTAGCGCCGTAGGTGATGATCTTGCCAATCATCGAATCGTAGTTGGGCGGCACAAAGTAGCCATCATACGCGTGCGAGTCGACCCGCACGCCGGGACCGCCGGGCATGTGCCAGGCGGTGATGCGGCCGGGCGACGGGGTGAACTTGAACGGATCCTCGGCGTTGATGCGGCATTCGATGGAGTGGCCGCGCAGCTGCACGTCCTTCTGGCGCCAGCGCAGCTTCTCGCCAAAGGCGATGCGGATCTGCTCCTGCACGATGTCGATGCCGGTGATCATCTCGGTGACGGGGTGCTCCACCTGCACGCGCGTGTTCATCTCGATGAAGTAGAACTCGTTGTTCTCGTACAGGAACTCGAAGGTGCCGGCGCCACGGTAGCCGATCTTCTTGCAGGCCTCGGCGCAGCGGTCGCCGATACGCTCGATCAGGCGGCGCGGGATATGCGGCGCGGGCGCTTCCTCGATCACCTTCTGGTGGCGGCGCTGCATCGAGCAGTCGCGCTCGCCCAGCCAGATCGCCTGGCGATGCTGGTCGGCCAGGATCTGGATTTCGACGTGCCGGGGGTTCTCCAGGAATTTCTCCATGTAGACCTCCGGGTTGCCGAAGGCACGGCCGGCTTCCTCGCGCGTCATATTGACCGCGTTGACCAGGGCCGCTTCGGTGTGCACCACGCGCATGCCACGGCCACCGCCGCCGCCTGCCGCCTTGATGATGACCGGGTAGCCGACGGTGCGCGCGATCGCCAGGATTTCCTTGGGATCATCGGGCAGGGCGCCTTCGGAGCCCGGCACGCACGGCACGCCGGACTTGATCATGGCTTGCTTGGCCGAGACCTTGTCGCCCATCAGGCGGATGCTTTCCGAGGTCGGGCCGATAAAGACGAAGCCGGATTTTTCCACACGTTCGGCGAAGTCGGCGTTTTCCGACAGGAAGCCGTAGCCTGGGTGAATGGCTTGCGAATCGGTCACCTCGGCGGCCGAGATGATGGCCGGCATATTGAGGTAGGACAGTGGCGAAGGCGCCGGGCCGATACAGACGGCTTCGTCGGCCAGTTTGACGTATTTGGCTTCCTTGTCGGCTTCCGAATACACCACTACGGTCTTGATGCCAAGCTCGCGGCAGGCGCGCTGGATGCGAAGGGCGATTTCACCGCGATTCGCGATCAGAATTTTTTCAAACATAGTCACTCTCTGCGAGGAGAAAGGCGGTCCCACCGCGGCGGATCATGGCGCCCCCGGCGCGGTGGCCGGAGTGCGGGCGGGGGAGCTGGCACCGGGACGAGGCCCGTGCGGCGCGTCCGGTTCGCCTGCGCCGGCGCGGCCGGCCGGAACATCCGGCGCAGGCTGCGGGCGGCGCGGCATGCCGGTCAGTATCAGCCGATGATGAAGAGCGGCTGGCCGTATTCCACCGCCTGGCCATTCTCGACCAGGATTTCCTTGATCACGCCGGCTTTGTCGGACTCGATCTCGTTGAGCAGCTTCATCGCTTCGATGATGCAGACCGTCTGGCCTTCCTTGACGGTATCGCCCACGTTGACGAAGGCCGCGGCGCCCGGCGAGGGTGCGCGATAGAAGGTGCCGACCATCGGCGAGGTCACGACATGGCCAACCGGCAGTTGCGGTGCGGCCGGCTCGGCGCCGGCAACGGGCGCCGCGGCGGGTGCGGCGGCCGGGGGTAGCGCCTGCATCGGTTGCATCGCCATCGGCGCGGCGATGACCTGCGGCGGTGCCTTGACAATTCGCACCTTGCCTTCGCCTTCGGTGACTTCCAGCTCGGAGATGCCGGACTCGGCCACCAGGTCGATCAGCGTCTTCAGCTTGCGCAGGTCCATCTTCTATCCTCCTGAATCGGGTTGTCCGGCTTGCCGCTCTGGCGGCTTCGTCCGGGAAAAACTCATGCGTCCGGCGGGCTGCCTACGTCCGCCGCGCGAAACAGCGGGGACGTGACAGGCGCCGGGGGCGCGGTAAATGTCATGAAATAAACCGGCCGGGTCAGGCCTTTTGGGGCGCCTGCTCCAGCTCCTGCCCGAGGGCATAGTCCAGCGCCAGCAGGTAGCCTTGCCAGCCAAGCCCGCAGATCACGCCGATCGCCACATCCGAGAAAAAGGAGTGGTGACGGAAGTCCTCGCGCCGATGCACGTTCGACAAGTGGACCTCCACGAAAGGGGTCGCCACCCCAGCCAGCGCATCGCGCAACGCCACGCTGGTATGCGTGTAGGCGGCCGGGTTGATGATGATGAAGTCAACGCCCTCGTCGCGCGCTGCATGGATACGATCGACCAGTGCCCCCTCGTGGTTGGACTGGAACGTAGCCAGGGCGATATTGGCCTGCCTTGCACGCTGCGCAAGGGCAAGGTCGATATCGACCAGTTTCGTGTGTCCATAGGTTTCCGGTTCGCGCGTGCCCAGCAGGTTCAGGTTAGGTCCATGCAGGACCAGCACCTTGCGGTAGCGGGCGGAGCGGCGTTCGGGAGGCGTATCGATCACGGCGGCTCGACCATTTCAACGAAATTGCGCGGAGATTACCGTAGCTTAGAGTGATTTGTCTAGCAGCGCAGACATAAGCAGCTTCCAGGCAGGCGAGTTTCTTGGTCTGATCCGGCACTTTCGATCTGTGCCATCGGAAATCGGTCAATTTGCGTGACGATCGCTCAAGATTAGGTGAGAATCGCCCCAAATCAAGAATTTTATGCCTAGCCGCGAGGTAGCGCGGCGCGCAGTTCGTCAGGGGAAACCCTGCCCATTTTGCGGTAGCTGACCGTGCCGTCAGGCGCAATGATCACTGTATAGGGCAGCCCGCCGGCGGCATTGCCGAAATTACGCGACAGCTCCGTACCGGCAAAGCCCGCCACCACCAGCGGGTAAGAGACCGGTACTTTCTGGATGAACTGCTGGATATTGTTGGCCGAATCGATGCCGATGCCGACAAATTCCACCTTGCGCCCCGAGTACTCCTTGTGCAGCGCGGTCAGGTCGGGCATCTCCTCGACGCATGGGCCGCACCAGGGTGCCCAGAAGTTCACAACTACAGTTTTGCCCCGCAACTTGGCGAAATCGACCTGCGCGCCGGTCGGGTCAGGCAGTTGCGTACGCAGGAACGCTTCCACCGCCTCGTCGGATGCTGGCTTGGGCGAGAACACATAATGACCGGCCAGTGCGCCGGCAGCGGCAGCGACGACAGCAACGGCGAGCCAGACCCAGAGGCGGCTGCGGCGGACAGAAGTGCTATTGGAAGGGGTCATGGCAGCAGGAAGTTAGCGGCTGATAGATGGCAGAAAAGGCCGGGGCTGGAACGGAAGGCACCGCGCCGTTCGGGAGCTCAGGCTGCTTCGGGCGTGTCGGGTGTGTCGGATGCGGCCGCCGCCGCGAGTGCCTGCACGGCGCTCAGGTCGGCACGGGCAACGCGGCCGCCGGCATCTGCCCGGACCGCGCCACGTTCATCATCCGCATCATACAGCGCTATATGAATGCCAACGGGCTGGCCAAGCTCGGCGCGGATTTCCCCTGCCAGCAGCCGTGCCTCCCTCTGTGCGGGCCACTGGCCCTTCCAGAGGAAGCTCAAGGTCTCGACCTCGCCACGGCCGGCAAAGTGCCGGCTTTCGCTGGTATCGAAATCGACACCGGCATTGAGCAGATGGAGGGTGAGGTCCTTGGGGCTGTCGCAGAAGCACTGGAGGTAGACGTCCGAATGCTCGGTGGCCGTGCCGTTGAGTACCGCCCCGGCCAGGTAGGGGCGGAATGCGGCCAGGTCACTCATGGCCAGTATGGCCAGGCGGCGCAGGAGCGCTAGCACGCGCGGCTGGCTGTCCGAATGGAACAGCGCCTGGTAGGCGCGGACCTCGGCCTCGACCATCTCGTTGTCGGGGAGCCACTCGCCGGTTACGCGGATGTCGCCCAGCAACTGGCGCGCGGCCTTGCGCTTGGCGGTGGCGTAGTCGGCACCGTCTTCCGCGATCATGCGGGCGGCGGCCTGTGCAATTTCTTCGCGCAGGCGGATGGGGTCCAGGGTGGGGCGGCGGGGCATGTGGGGATGATACCGGAGGGATTGGGGGAGGCGCCCCGGGCGGGGTTTGGTTTCTTAGAGTGGGTGGGGGGCTTGAGATTCCGTTGGCTGGCGGATTTAACGTCAAAGCCAGCTTTAGCGGCTTAACTTCACGGTCAAAGGCGGCTCCCCCTGCGTGGAGCGACCTTCCGGGGCGGGTTGCAGGGCTCGAACCGAACGGTTTCAGGGGCTCGCTGCGCACCATACGGAAGTGGATTTCCGCCTGTTGCCGCAGGCATCCCTCGGGATTCCCCCTGCCCCCCTCAGGTACAATTCCCCCTCATTCAGAAGCCACAGGCCCGGCCGCCCAGGCCCGCCGAATCCCAAATTCCATGCATATTCACATCCTCGGTATCTGCGGCACATTCATGGGCGGCCTTGCCGTACTGGCCAAGCAGGCTGGCCACCGCGTGACTGGTTGCGATGCCAATGTCTACCCGCCCATGAGCACGCAGCTCGAGGCCCAGGGCATCGAACTGATCGAGGGCTTCGATCCGAACCAGCTGGCGCTGGCGCCGGATCTGTTCGTGATCGGCAATGTGGTCTCGCGCGGTAATCCGCTGATGGAGGCCATCCTCAACCGCAACCTGCCCTATACATCCGGCCCGCAGTGGCTGGGCGAGCATGTGCTGCGCGGCAAATGGACGCTGGCGGTGGCGGGAACCCACGGCAAGACCACAACGACTTCCATGCTGGCCTGGATCCTGGAGGATGCGGGCTACAACCCGGGTTTCCTGGTTGGCGGCGTGCCCCAAAACTTTGGGGTGTCAGCGCGCGTGACCGAGTCCGATTTCTTCGTGATCGAAGCCGATGAGTACGATACGGCGTTCTTTGACAAGCGCAGCAAGTTCGTCCATTACCGTCCGCGCACGGCCATCCTGAATAACCTGGAATACGATCACGCCGACATCTTCCCGGATCTTGCCGCGATCGAGACCCAGTTCCACCACCTCGTGCGAACCGTGCCTGAGCAGGGTCGCCTGATCGTCAACGGGGCGGAAGAGAGTGTGGCGCGCGTGCTGGAGCGGGGCTGCTGGAGTGAGACGGAGCAGTTCGGCATGGGCGACTGGCGTGCCGGGGAGCCTGCCGGCGCCACCGGCGGCGCGGCGCAAGACAGCTTCGATGTCTGGTTCGGCGAGGCGCTGCAGGGACGGCTCACCTGGGACCTGCAAGGCACGCATAACCGCCTGAACGCGCTGGCTGCGATCGCGGCGGCAAGGCATGTGGGCGTGCCGCCGGCCCAGGCGATCGATTCCCTGTCGCGCTTTGCCAATGTGAAGCGCCGCATGGAAGTGCGGGGCGTGGTCGACGGCATCACGGTCTATGACGACTTTGCCCACCATCCCACCGCGATCCAGACCACGCTCGACGGCCTGCGCAAACGGGTTGGCGCGGCGCGCATCCTGGCCGTGCTGGAGCCGCGCTCGAACACCATGAAGCTGGGCGTCATGAAGGCGCAACTGCCGGCCAGCCTGGAGGCGGCCGACCTCGTGTTCGGCTACGGCGCGGCCAGCGGCAAGGATGCCCTGGGCTGGGGCCTGGCCGAATCACTGGCGCCGCTGGGCGAGCGGGCTGCCGCCTTCAGCGATCTTCCCGCGCTGGTGCGGGCGGTGCGCGCCGCGGCACGCCCGGGCGACCACGTGCTGGTGATGAGCAACGGCGGTTTCGGTGGCGTGCACCAGAAGCTGCTGGATGCCTTCGCTGCCGGCGACGCGGCCTGAGCGGGGACCGGCATGTTGTTGTACCTGCATGGTTTTCGTTCCTCGCCGCAGTCGTTCAAGGCGCGGCTGGTCCAGGAGCGCATGCGCGAATGGGGCGTTGGCCGCTATTACGCCTGCCCCGTGCTGAACGTGTCGCCGGCGGCGGCCATCGCCCAGGCGGAAGCGGCGATAGCGGCGTCCCAGGCGGGCGGCGCGCAGCCGCTCACCATCATCGGGTCTTCGCTGGGCGGTTTCTATGCCCGCTGGCTGGCCGAGCGCCACGGCTGCCGCGCGGTGCTGCTCAACCCGGCTGTGCATCCTTGGACCGACCTTGAGCGTTACCTGGGCGACCAGCCGCTCTGGCATGGCGGCGGTTCGGTGCGCGTGGAACGGCATCACCTGGACGAACTACTGGCGCTGCGGGTCGAGGCCATCACCCGGCCAGAGCGCTATTTCCTCATGGCCGCCACCGGTGACGAGGTGCTGGACTATCGCGAGATGCTGGCGGCGTTCCCCGGCGCGCATACGCGCGTCATCGAGGGCAGCGACCACGGCATCAGCGAATTTGCCGGCTACGTCGACGAAGTCCTGGCCTTCTGCGGCTATGGTCCCGGTGGACAGATCAGCCCGGTCAACCCGGAGCCGCAGGCATGAGTGCGGTATGAGCGGGGCGCATGTGCGCCGCAGCGGTTGGCACTCCCACTTACCCGAAGATCCCGCCATCAGCGCGAACCTGCGCCGCTGGGTCATTGGTGACGGCTCGCTGACTGCACGGCTGGTGGCGGCATCGAGCCAGTTCCGGGTGCGTTGCCTGGCGCAGCGCATGGAGCTTGCCCTGGCCGACGAATGGCAGGCGCTGGGCCTGCCCGCGCGCCATCGCGCGCTGGCGAGGGAGGTACTGCTGGTCTGCGACGGCGTGCCGGCCATCTTTGCCCATACCGTGGTGAAACCCGACCATGCCCGGCGCGACTGGCCATTCCTGCGCGGCCTGGGCGAGCGTCCCCTGGGCGGCGCGCTGTTTGTCGATCCCAGCGTGCTGCGCGAGCCGTTCGCATTTGCGCGCTTGTTGCCGCATCACCCGTTGCGGCGCCGGCTGGAGCAGGCGGTGCCGGCGATGCGCGAACTGCCCCCGTCCTCCATGTTGCCGGCGCGGCGCTCGGTCTTCCGGCGCGGCGGCGGGGTCATGCTGGTGACCGAGGTATTCCTGCCGGACCTGCGGGAGCGGCCCGCGCCGGAAAGCCCGAATGCGCCCGCGTCCGATTGGGGCGGCTCGGACCAGTAGCGCGCAAGTACCCATCCAAAGCAAGAAAATCCCACGACCACTACCAAGAAGAAGAGACCAACATCATGAAATTGCAGGGACGTGTTGCCGTCATCACCGGCGCTGCCGCCGGCATCGGCTTTGCCACCGCGCAGCGCTTTGCCGCAGAAGGCGCGCTGGTGGTGCTTTGCGATGTGCAGGAAGAGCGCGTGCGTGCCGCCGCCGGGACCCTCGCCGCGACGGGTGCCACCGTCAGCGCCTTCAAGGTCGATGTGACGCGCCGCGACGAAGTGGACGCCATGGTCGCGGCCACGCTCGCCAAACACGGCCGCATCGACATCCTCGTCAATAACGCCGGCATCACCAAGGATGCGCGGCTGGCCAAGATGAGCGAGGCCCAGTTCGACGCGGTGATCGACGTCAACCTCAAGGGCGTATTCAACTGCGCGCAGGCGGTGGCTTCGATCATGACCGAGCAGGGCAGTGGTGTGATCCTTAATGCATCCAGCGTGGTGGGCCTGTACGGCAACTTCGGCCAGACCAACTATGCGGCCAGCAAATTCGGCGTGATCGGCTTTACCAAGACGTGGGCGCGCGAGCTGGGTCCCAAGGGCGTGCGCGTCAATGCGGTTTGCCCGGGCTTCGTCGCGACCGAGATCCTGCAGACCGTGCCGGAGAAGGTGCTCGACGGTATGAAATCGTCCTGCTGGCTGCGCCGGCTGGCCGAACCAGCGGAAATCGCCAGCATCTATACCTTCCTGGCCAGCGACGACGCCAGCTACGTCAATGGCGTGGCGATCGAGGCCAGCGGCGGCATGTCGCTGTAACAGCTTGACCCGCGCCGGGCTTGCGGCCGGCGCGGTGCGGTATCATCTCAGGTCCGGTTGCCGTCTCGCCTGAGGGCGGCCTTGCACCATTTCTCTCACCGGGCCGTTCCCACAGGCGTTACAAAGCGCCACGGCGCTTGTTTTCCAGAACGGTTCCCGGCATTTCTGAAAGTACCGATCCATGCAGTTGCTGTTCGAAGAAGGCGGCGAGATTCGCGCCGGCACCGTGCTGACCCAGCAGGGCGAGTCGTACCAGGTGGAGCTGCCCGCGGGCAAGCGCACCAAGATCAAGTCGCGTGACGTACTGTTGCAGTTCGCGCAGCCGTCGGCGATCGAGCTGGTGCGCCAGACCGCCGAGCTGGCCGGCGAGATCGACCTGCCGTTCCTGTGGGAATGCGCGTCGGAGGAAGAGTTCGGATTCACCGACCTGGCCGCCGAGTATTTCGGCGCGGCGGCGAGCGTGGTGCAGCAAGCTGCGCTGGCACAGGCGCTGCACGGCAATCCGGTCTATTTCCGCCGCAAGGGACGCGGGCGCTACCAGCGCGCGCCGGAAGACCAGCTCAAGGCAGCGCTAGCCGCACTCGAACGCAAAAAGCAGCAAGCCCTGGTGCAGGCCGAATACGAAGCCCAGCTCAAGGCCATGACGTTGCCCGACGCCTTCCGCGGCAAGGCACTGCAGCTGCTGTTCAAGCCCGACAAGAACAGCCTCGAATACAAGGCGATGGACGCCGCCTGCACCGCGCTTGGCATGTCGCCGATGCGGCTGATGGTGGCAGTGGGCGGCATTGCCAGCCCGCGCGCGCTGCATGAGGCCAAATTCCTCTCCGAATGCTTTCCCAAGGGCACGGGCTTTCCCGACGTGCCCGTGCCGGAACCCGTCGGCGACTTGCCGCGCGCGGAGGTCGAGGCGTTTTCCATCGACGACGTCACTACCACCGAGATCGACGACGCGCTGTCGGTCACGCCGCTCGACGGTGGCAAGATCCGCGTGGGCATCCATATCGCGGCCCCCGGCCTCGGCATCCGCCGTGGCGAGCCGCTCGATGCCGTGGCGCGCCAGCGCTTGTCGACCGTGTATTTCCCCGGCGACAAGATCACCATGCTGCCCGACGATGTGGTGGAGCGCTACACGCTGCAGGAAGGGCGCGAGTGCCCGGCCTTGTCGCTGTACGTGGTCTACGATCCGGCCCAGCAAGCCATCGTCAGCAGCGAGACCCATGCCGAAATGGTCATGATCGCGGCCAACCTGCGCCACAACCTGCTTGAGGACGTGGTGACCGAGGCCGCGCTTGCCGCAGGCACCGGCGACTATCCGTTCCGCGAGGCGCTGACCCAGCTGTGGCACTTCTCTGGATGGTTGCACGATGAACGCCAGAAGGCGCGCCTGGCGAGCGGGCTGCGGCCCGAGTCGCACAACCGCGCCGACTACAACTTCTACCTCGACGAACTGGCCGACGGCAGCGAGCGCGTGCGCATCGAGCAGCGCCGGCGCGGCTCTCCGCTCGACAAGATCGTGGCCGAGCTGATGATCCTGGCCAACAGCACCTGGGGCAAGCTGCTCGCAGACCACGGCGTGCCGGGCATCTACCGCACGCAGAAGGCCTGGGGCATGCACCGCACCCGCATGCAGACCTATCCGGCCCCGCATGAAGGGCTGGGCGTGGCGCAGTACGCCTGGAGCACTTCGCCGCTGCGGCGCTATGTCGACCTCGTCAACCAGTGGCAGATCCTGGCGGTGGCCCAGCATGGCATCACGGCCAAGCTGGTGGCGCCGTTCAAGCCCAAGGACTCCGACCTGCTGGCTGCCGTAGCCGACTTCGAAGGCACCTACGCCGCTTATGCCGATCACCAGTCGACCATGGAACGCTACTGGTGCCTGCGCTGGCTGCAACAGGAAAAGCGCGAGCGCCTGATGGGCTCGGTGCTCAAGGAAGGCGCGGTGCGCTTTGCCGAGATCCCGCTGGTCACGCGCGTGCCCGAACTGGTCCAGGCCTCGCGCGGTACCCAGGTGCTGCTGGAAATCGGCGCAACCGACGAAATCTCGCTGGAGGTGTCGTGCCGGGTCCTGGAGATCTTTGCCGGCGAAGGCGAATTGCCGTCGGAAGAGCTGGAAGGCGACGACGAAGCCAGCGAAGTGTCGGCCGAAGCCGCCGCTGAAGCTGCTGCCGAGGAGGCCGCCGAAGCCGCCGCCGAGGGCGTGGCCGCCGACGCGGCCGCGGAAGGCAGCGCCGAGGGCGACGCCGCGAGTGCCGAAGGTGCCACAAGCGAAGGCGCTTCGTCGGAGACACGCGACACCGGCGCCGGCGGCGCGGGCTGAGGTCCTCGGAAAAAACGAGGCGCTCCCTTACAATCGCAGTCTGAACCGGGGTCCGACCGACCCCGGCCCCGGTCTTGTCCCATCGACGCCGTCCAGCCAACGTCCCGCCCATCGTGAAAGCCGCTTTTTCTCCCCGCCAGTGGTGGAACGCCAGCAGCACGATGGCCAAGGCGCTGGTCGTCTCGGTGCTTGCCCATGTCCTGCTGCTGACCGTGCGCGTGGTGGCGCCGGAGGCGTTCGAGATCAAGCGCACCGATGCCGCGCTCGACGTGGTGCTGGTCAATTCCAAGTCGGCGCAGCGTCCGCAGAATCCCACCGTACTGGCCCAGGCCAACCTCGACGGCGGCGGCGAGCAGGACCAGCAGCGCGCGACCACGCCGCTACCGGCCCAGACCGTCACCAAGGACGGCGACCTGGTGCGCCAGATGCAGCGCCGCGTGGAGCAGATGGAGCAGGAGCAGCAGCGCCTGATGACGCAGTCGCGCGAAGCCGCGCCGGCCGTGCGCAGCCAGCCGCTCAAGCCCGGCCAGCAGCGCACGGAGCATCCGCTGCGCGGGCAGGACGAACGTACCTCGCTCGACGAGATGGCCAGGCTCGAAGCCGAGATTGGCCGCAATCTCGAGCAATACGCCAAGCGTCCCAAGCGCTACCAGCTCACCGCCACCAGCGCGCAGGAAGTCGAATATGCGCAGTACTACGACCGCCTGCGCCAGAAGATCGAGGCGCGCGGCACCACCGATTTTCCCCAGCGCAACGGCAAGCCGCTGTACGGGCAACTGATCCTGGTGATCAACGTCAACCGGCAGGGCAAGCTCGGCTATAACCGCGACGGCTACAACATCGATGCCATCGACGTGGTCAAGAGCTCGGGCGATCCCGCGCTGGACCGCCAGGCGGTGGCGATCGTGCGGGCCGCGGCGCCGTTTGGCCACTTTACGCCGCAGATGCAGGCGCGCCAGGATATTCTCGAAGTCATCTCCACCTTCAAGTTTTCGCGCAGTGGGCTGGAAACTCGCTTACAGGCCCGATGATGTCCTCTACTACGACTATGCAATCCCAGACCCAGGCCGACCGCTATGTGGTGATCGGCAATCCCATCGCGCACAGCCGCTCGCCCGCCATCCATGCCGCCTTCGCGCAGCAGACCGGCGAGGCCGTCGAGTACGAGCGCCTGCTGGCGCCGTTGGACGGATTCGTTGCCACCGTGCGCGCCTTCTTCGAGAGTGGCGGCCACGGCCTGAACGTGACCGTCCCCTTCAAGCTCGAAGCCTATGACCTGGCTGAGCGCCTGACGCCGCGCGCCGAAAGCGCCGGCGCGGTCAACACCATGTGGATCGAGGACGGCGTGATCCACGGCGACAACACCGACGGCGTCGGTCTAACGCGCGACATCGAGATCAATCTCGATACCTTGCTCGAAGGCAAGCGCATCCTGTTGCTGGGCGCCGGCGGCGCGGCCATGGGCGCCATGCTGCCGCTGATTGCCTGCCGGCCCGATCGCATCGTGGTGGCCAACCGCACGCCCCAGCGCGCCAGCGACATCCTGGAAAACGTGGCACAGCAGGCCGACGAATACGGCGTGGAATTGTGGGGCGGCGGCTTTGACGCGCTCGCGGGTTTGTCCGAGGACGACGCCTGCGACGTGGTGATCAATGCCACCAGCAGCAGCCTGCAGGGCGAACTGCCGCCGGTGCCGGCGGAGCTGCTGGGCAAGGATGTGCTCGCCTACGACATGATGTATGGCGCCGAGCCCACGGTGTTCCTGAAGTTCGCCGCCCAATGCGGCGCGCGCACCGCGGACGGACTGGGCATGCTGGTCGAGCAGGCCGCCGAAGCCTTCTACAACTGGCGCGGCGTGCGGCCTGCCACCGCCCCCGTGCTGGCAGCGCTGCGCGCCGAACTCCAGGCCGAAGCCGCGCGTTGAGCGCGGCGCTGCGGCCTGCAGGCATCGAACATGGCTGAGCGCAAGCGCACCGACCGTTCGGGGCCTGCCACGCGCGGCGGAGGTCTGAACCCGCTGCGCTGGCTCGCCTACCTTTTCGGCACGCTGATCGCCGGCGTGCTGGCCATGCAGGTCTATTTCTTCCTGCAGATCGCTGCCTGGCAATACGTGAACCCGTCGTCCACGGCGTTCATGCGGGCCGAGCAGTGGCGGCTGTGCGGCTTTCATTTCTGGAGCTGCCAGGTGGACCGCCGCTGGGTCGGCTATGACGATATCTCGCGCAGCCTCAAGCGCGCGGTGATCGCCAGCGAGGACGCCGACTTCGTCAACCATCCCGGCTACGAACTCGACGCCATGCTCGATGCGTGGGAGCGTAACAAGAAGCGCGGCCACATCGTGCGCGGCGGCTCCACCATCACCCAGCAACTGGCGAAGAATCTCTTTCTCTCGTCAGAGCAGCACTACCTGCGCAAAGGGCAGGAGCTGGCCATCACCTGGATGCTCGAGTTCTGGCTCGACAAGCAACGCATCTTCGAGATCTACCTGAATTCAGTGGAGTGGGGCGAAGGCGTGTTCGGGGCGGAGGCCGCGGCCCAGCACTACTTCAAGACCAGCGCGGCCAGGGTGAGCGTGGGCCAGGCAGCGCGCCTGGCCGCTGCGCTGCCGGCGCCGAAATGCTTCGACAAGAAGCAGTACTGCGCCAACGTGCGCGTGAACTTCAAGGCCAAGGCCAATATCATCGCGCGCCGCATGGGCGCGGCCACGCTGCCGGACTGAACACGGCGGCAGCCGCGCCGCCACTTAGCTCAGCCAGCCCTTGCGCTTGAAATACACCAGCGGAATCGCCGCCGACACCGCCATCAGCGCGATCGCCCACGGGTAGCCCGCGGACCAGTCCAGCTCCGGCATGAACTTGAAGTTCATGCCGTAGATGCTGGCGATCAGCGTGGGCGGCATCAGCGCCACCGACACCACCGAGAACAGCTTGATGATCTTGTTCTGGTTGATGTTGATGAAACCGACCGTGGCGTCCATCAGGAAGTTGATCTTGTCGAACAGGAACGCGGTGTGGTTCTCGATGGAGTCGATATCGCGCAGGATCTGGCGGGCTTCGTCCTGCTGCTCGGTCGACAGCAACTGGCTGCGCATCAGGAAGGAGACCGCGCGGCGCGTATCCATGACGTTGCGGCGGATGCGGCCGTTCAGGTCTTCCTCGCGGGCGATGGTTTCCAGCACGTCGGCGGCGGCGGCATCGGTCACGTTTTCGGCCAGCACGCGCTTGCTGGCTTCCTCCAGCCGTTCGTAGACTTCCTCGATGGAGTCCGCCGAGTATTCCGCATCGGTGGCGTAAAGATCCATCAGCACGTCCTTGGCGTTGCGCACCGAACCCGGCCGCATGCGCGCGCGCAACCGCACCAGCCGGAACACCGGGAGGTCTTCGTCGTGGATGGAGAACAGCACGTCGCGGGTCAGCACGAACGCCACGCGCACGTTGCGCGAGATCTCTTCCTCGTCGAGCAGGAAGTCGGTGCGGATATGGATATTCTCGTCTTCACCCTCGAAGTAGCGGGCCGAGGCTTCCAGGTCGCCCAGGTCTTCCAGTTCCGGCAGGGCTACGCCGTACGCTTCCTTGATCCAGGCGAGTTCTTCTTCATCGGGGCTGATGACGTCGATCCAGATCGGCTTGTGCTGCAGAAGTTCATTGCGATCGTCGACCTGCTCCTGTGCGAGCCGGCCTTTCTGCAGGACGAACAGGTTGATCATCCCAGGGCTTCCTTGTTGCGTTTGGCGAAGAAACGCGCAGGCTAGGCTTGGCCGGCCCTGGGCGAACTCACGCTTCGCGCGCAATGGCGAAGCATAAGCCCGCTGGCAAGCGTAATCGCGCTGCGCGCTTTTGCGAGCGTGCAAGGCGATGGCGTTTGCCGTTCATGGCTGGCAAGCCGGGAGAGGGAAAGTCCGGGACGAGGCGGCGCGCGCGGCGGCGGCCGTCAGGGGCACGGAAGAACACTCACCCGCAGTATGTGCTGCGGGCGAGTCCGACGAGGCGGTGGAGCGGGATGGTCCGGCTCCGGCGGTCGTCGTTACGCAGCCCGCAGTGACATGGCATTCGGTGCGATCGCAATCTGGCTGCGGCAACACGAACACCCGATGCTACTGCCCACGTAGTTTCTCCGGGATTATGATGGCCGCGAGTGTAGCCCAACGAGGGGGGCTTGTTAAGTGAAATCTGGGTGAATGCAGGCCCCCGGCGCACGGTGTTGCCGTCATGCCGCCCGCGCGCTCCGGCGCCAGCGGCGCAACAGCGGCACCAGCAGTACCGAAGCCATGGCGGCGAACATCAGCACGATCGCGGCATAGTCCTGCCAGTGAGGCTGCTCGCCCAGCATCCACATGCCTGAGAACACACCCACCACCGGGATGAACATCATAGACAGGCTCGACACCACCGGCGGCAGGCTGCGCGCCAGCATGAACCAGACGAGGTGGCAGTAGGCGAACACCACCACCGCGTTATAGGCGATTGCCCCCCATTCCACGGCATTGGGCAGACGCCAGCCATGCTCGAGCAGCAGCGTGCCGAGCAGCAGGAAGGGCAGCGTGACCACCAGCATCCAGAAGGTCAGCACGCCGATCGGCATTTCGATCTTGCTGCGCTTCATCATCTGCGTGCCCAGGCCCCAGCCGGCCGCGGCGCCCAGCATCAGCAGGGTGCCGCCCGGGCTGCCGGTCAGCGCCGCGATCTCGCCCGACAGCAGCAGCGCGGTGCCGGCCAGCGCGCAGGCGATGCCGATCCAGGCGGCGGCGCCAATGCGTTCGCGGAACAGCACCAGGCCCCAGACCACGGCCCAGATCGGCATGGTGTAGCCAAGGATGGCCGCGCGCCCGGAGGACAGCATCTTGACGGCGCAGATCGCCAGCAGATGCCAGAACACCATGTTGGGTATCGCCAGCTTGATCACGGTCGGCCACTGCCCCGCCGGGACCCGCAGCGATTCGCCGCGCAGGCGCAAGGCCAGCCCCAGCGCCAGCACGCCGCCGGCCATGCAGAGCAGGCGGAATCCCATGGCCGGGAACTGCGCCACGCCGAGTTTCATGATGGGCCAGTTGATGCCCCAGGCGAGTGTGAGGATGACGAGCAGCACCAGGCTGCGGCGGTCGAGAGACATGGCGGGGTGGCGGCTGTGTGCGACGCCGCTCTTTGTATCGAGGAAGAACGGCAGAAGATAGCACGCAGCGGGTAAAATCGCAGAACGACTGTTGCCGCAGGGAAGCGCCGAGCCGGCCCACAGGGCCCGGCGCGCAGCCGATGCGGCCGACCCAGATTAGCGAGCATTCCATGACTTTCACCGAGCAGTTGGCTGCAGCCTGGCAGCGCAACGATTCCCTCCTCTGCGTCGGGCTCGACCCCGATCCCGGCAAGCTGCCCCTGTCCATGACGGGCGCGGGCGGCGCCATTTTCTCCTTCTGCCGCGAGATCGTTGACGCCACCGCCGACCTGGTCTGCGCCTTCAAGCCGCAGATTGCCTATTTTGCGGCGCAGCGGGCCGAAGACCAGCTTGAGCAGCTGATCGCCTATATCCATGACGCCCACCCCGGAATTCCCGTGATCCTGGACGCCAAGCGCGGCGATATCGGCTCGACGGCGCAGCAATACGCCATCGAAGCCTTCGAGCGCTACCGTGCCGATGCGGTCACGGTCAATCCGTACATGGGCCTGGATTCGATGGAGCCCTACCTGGCTTATCCCGATCGCGGCGTGATCGTGCTGTGCCGCACCTCCAATCCTGGCGGCTCGGATGTGCAGTTCCTGCCGGTGGACGGCAAGCCCGTGTACCAGGTGGTGGCCGAAGCGGCCGCCACGCGCTGGAATACCAACGGCCAGATGTCGCTGGTGGTGGGGGCGACCTTCCCCGCGGAGATTGCCAAGGTGCGAGAGATCGTGGGCGACATGCCGCTGCTGATCCCGGGCATCGGAGCCCAGGGCGGTGATATCGAGGCTACTGTTCGCGCTGGGCGAACCGCCGCTGGTACCGGCATGATGATCAATTCCTCGCGCGCCATCCTCTATGCCAGCCGCGAGAAGGATTTCGCCAGCGCCGCGCGCAACGTCGCGCTGCAGACACGCGAAACCATCAACCGCTACCGCCAGGGCTGAACCGCCGCATCGTTGGCGGCCGTCAGGCCTCGTTGCGGACCAGCTCCAGCAGGCCGCGGATGGCGTACTCGGCGGCCTGGCGGCGGATCTGCTGGCGGTCGCCGCGAAAGCGCTGCGTTTCCACCGTGGTGGTGATGCGGTTGCTCCAGCCGAAGCAAACCATGCCAACCGGCTTTTCCGGCGTGCCGCCGGTCGGTCCGGCCACGCCGGTGATGGACAGCGCCACCTGGGCGCGGCTGTTGAGCAGGGCGCCTTCGGCCATGGCGCGCGCCACTTCTTCGCTGACCGCGCCGTGATCGCGGATTAGCTTGGCCGGCACCCCCAGCATGGTCGACTTGGCTTCGTTGGAGTAGGTGATGAAGCCGCGCTCGAACCAGCCTGACGAACCCGATACATCCGTAATGGCCGCGGCCACGAGCCCGCCGGTGCAGGACTCCGCCGTAGCGAGCAACAGCGACTTCTCGTTCAGGGAAATACCGACCTGGACGGCAAGCTGGTCGAGCAAGCGGCTGACGGACATGATGGCGGATTCAGTAAGGGTTGCGGGAAGGGCGGATTACAGCGAACGCCACAGGGCGAACACCAGCAGCGTGTAAAAGGCGGCCATCACATCGTCGAACATGACGCCGAAACCGCCGCGCAGGCCGGGTCCCTTGAGCGTGCGGTCGAGATGCCCGATCGGCGCCGGCTTGGCGATATCGAACAGGCGGAACCACAGGAAGGCCGCAAGCTGGCCCCAGAATCCGGTCGGCATCACAAAGGCCATGACCAGCCAGAACGCCACGATTTCGTCCCAGACCATGCTGCCGTGGTCGTGCACGCCCATGTCGCGCGCGGTGCGGGCGCAGGCCCAGAGCCCTAGCAGGAAGCCGCCGGCGATCAGCCATAGCCAGGCCTCCGGCTGCACCCACATCGAGATCACCAGGTATGACAGCCACGCATACAGGGTGCCGACCGTGCCGGGGCCAACCGGCGACAGGCCGGAGCCGAAGCCCAGCGCGATCAGGTGGGCGGGGTGGGAGAGCATGAAGCGCGCCGTGGGGCGCAAGACCTTGGCGGCCTGGCCGGCTTCCAGGGTCAGGGCGGGATCGTGCGCGGAAGGCCCGGGCGGGTAGGCGGACATCAAGGATTGGCTCGTATGGTTCGGATGGGATTTTTCCGGACAACGGGTCCGGGCAGGGTCTGGCGCCCGGCATGGCTGCATCATGACACGGCGGACACTGGCTTGTCAGGAGGAAGCGAAGTGGTCGAAGCTGCTGCCCGAGTAAGCGCTCGGGTTGCCGTCCTCGTTGACCAGGCGCAGGCCGGGTTCGGGGGTGATGGCGCCGACACGCGTCAGCGGCAGCCCCAGCCGCGCGCCGATGGCGGCGACGGCATCGCGGGTGCCGGCGGGCGCGGTGAAGCAGAGTTCGTAGTCATCGCCGCCGGCCAGCGTGCATTCCAGCTGGCGCGCCTCGGGTTGGCCGGCCATCACCTCCGAGCGCGGCAGGGCATCGACGTTGAGCAGGGCGCCCACCTGGGAGCGTGCCAGGATATGGCCCAGATCGCCAACCAGGCCGTCGGAGATGTCTAGTGCCGCATGAGCCACTCCGCGCAGCGCCATGCCCAGGGCCACGCGCGGCGTCGGCGTCTCCATACGCGGGCGCACCTCGGTGAAATCGGGCTCGGGCAGCAGCCATTCGCCGCGGCAGTCGCCCAGTGCCAGGCGGGCATCGCCGAGTGTGCCGGAGATCCAGATGTCGTCGCCGGGGCGCGCGGCATCGCGTCGCAGTGCCTTGTGCGCTGGCACGTCGCCGAACACCGTTAGGCTCAGCGTGAGGGGGCCGCGCGTGGTGTCGCCGCCGATCAGCTCGCAGCCGTGGGCGTCGGCCAGTTCCAGCATGCCGGCGGCCAGTTCGGCCAGCCACTCGGGATCGGCTTCGGGCAAGGCCAGCGCCAGTGTGAACGCGCGGGGTTCCGCGCCCATGGCCGCCAGGTCGGACAGGTTGACAGCCAGCGCCTTGTGGCCCAGCGCCCGCGGCGCCACGTCGGGGAAGAAGTGGCGCCCGCTGACCAGCATGTCGGTGCTGATGGCCAGGTGGTGCCCGGGCCGCCCCTCGATCAGCGCGCAGTCGTCGCCCACACCCAGCACGGCCTTGCGCGCGGGCCGGGTAAAGAAACGGCGGATCAGGTCGAACTCGGAGAGCTGGGCGCTGGAGGTTTCGGGCATGGGGAGGTTTCGAGGCGGCGGAGATTCGGCGAAGGGCTGGGTAATACCGCCACACGAATGGCTTGCGGTGGCAAGCTGGCGTCATGCGGGGCGGCAGCTCGCCGGTGTGACTCACATCCCGGCTCCAGGACCGCGCCGGGGGCGGGTTTCGCCCTGCTGGTCAACCCTGGCGGCTTGCGGCATATTGTACCGAAACGCAAAGGTGCTCCGCGCAAAACGCTTATTGTGAAATAATATTTCACAATATAAAATGCGGAGTTCCAGAGGAAGAGACCGCGGGTACGTGGAGCCGGCCCGCCATTTCGTTTCCAGTAACGTCAATAACGGCTCCACCGACCGGAAGATGCGCCGATGACCAGTCCCCAGCAGCCCACGCCCCCAGAAGACCTGAAGCAGCAGCAGCGTGAGGCGCTGCGCAAAGCTGCCCTGGAATATCACGAGTTTCCGACGCCGGGCAAGATCTCGGTCACGCCGACCA
>JYOD01000188.1 GCA_000955785.1 Burkholderiaceae bacterium 16 | reverse complement strand
CTACGTTGTGAATAGGTGCAAGACCAACGTTGGGATGCTTCCTCAGTCCCAACCTCTTGAAGCCCCGGTTGCAGACAAGCGACAGGGTAAGCACGAAACGGATCGGGGCGGATCGCCGGTTCGCAACATTGCCGAGGGGAGACCTCCCGCAAGGGAGGCGTCACTAGGCCCGTAAGGGCAACTTTTTAGGAGAGATTGCCGTGGCAGTCTTTGTGTTGGATAAGAGCGGCAAGCCGCTCATGCCGTGCAGCGAGAAGCGCGCCAGATTGTTGCTCGTGCGCCGCCGCGCGCGCGTGCACCGCGTAATGCCGTTCGCGATCCGCCTGGTGGATCGGGGGCAGGCGAACAGCGTCTTGCAACCGGTTCGCCTTAAACTCGATCCGGGCAGCAAGGGAACCGGCGTGGCCATCACGCGCGAGGTCAAGGCCGGCGGTGACGAGACGGCTCGGGATGTCGCCGTCCTGTCTCTCGCGGAACTGATCCACCGCGGCGCGCAGATCAGCCTGAGCCTGACCGCACGGCGGGCCATGCGACGTGGCAGGCGTGGCCGCAAGACTCGGTATCGTGCCGCTCGTTTCAATAACCGGCGCAAGCCCGTTGGCTGGTTGGCGCCAAGCCTACAACACCGTGTGCAGACCACGATGGCCTGGGTGCGCCGTTTCCGGGCGCTCGCGCCGATTACAGCCGTCAGCACCGAACTCGTCCGCTTCGACATGCAGGCGCTGCAAAACCCGGAGATCTCCGGCGTCGAGTATCAGCAAGGCGAACTGGCCGGCTACGAGATCCGGGAGTACCTGCTAGAGAAATGGGGCCGGCAGTGCGCGTACTGCGATGCCCGCGATACGCCGCTGGAAATGGAGCATATCGATGCCCGGGCAAACGGTGGCTCCAACAGGGTCTCCAACCTGACGCTGGCGTGCGTGCCTTGCAATCGGAAGAAGGACGCGCGTCCGCTCTCTGATTTCCTGCGCAAGGACCCGGAGCGTCTCAGACGCATTCTGGCCAAGGCAAAGAAACCGCTTCGCGACGCTGCTGCGGTCAATTCGACCCGGTGGGCTTTGTACAACGCGCTGAAGACCACGGGGCTTTCAGTGGAGACTGGGTCGGGTGCACGGACGAAGTTCAATCGCCGACGATTCGATCTGCCAAAGACGCACGCGCTGGACGCCGCGTGCGTTGGGGTGATCGACTCAGTTTCGGGATGGCAAAAGCCCACGTTGGCTATCAAGTGCTCGGGCCGCGGCGCTTACCAGCGCACGCGACTCACCGCATCCGGCTTTCCTCGCGGCTACCTCATGCGCAGCAAGCGCGCATTCGGCTTTCAGACCGGTGACATGGTGCGGGCCGTTGTCCCGTCTGGGAAGAAGGCTGGCAGGCATATTGGGCGGGTGGCGATTCGCGCCACCGGCTCCTTCAACATTCAGACCGCCGAAGGGGTCGTCCAGGGTGTGTCTCACCGCTATTGCAAGATCATGCAACGCGGCGACGGATATGGTTATTCACTCGTAGCGCAATCCACGAAGGAGAGCGGGCACAGGGGCGACGCT
>JYOD01000187.1 GCA_000955785.1 Burkholderiaceae bacterium 16 | reverse complement strand
TGAAGCGCTGGTAGTGGTGGGCAGCGACCAGCACGGCCTTGTAGCCTGCGATATTGGCCTGGGAGGAGAGCACGTCCATGCTCTGCGCGCGGGTGGTGCGCGGCGCCGCCTCGAGCGCGAAGCCGACAATGCCGGCGGCAAACATGCGGGCTTTGTTTTCCGCATCGAAGGGGTTGAGCATGCCGACCAGCACAGAGCCTTCGTTCATCCGGGCCAGCTCGGCCGGGGTCGGGGCGCGGACCTTGAGCACCAACTGCGCGCCCAAGGCGTCGGCGGCGCTGCCGATGCGGGCGCCGGCCGCCTCGTAGGCAGCGTCGGGCTGGCTAGCGCGCAATCCCGCACCGGCTTGCACAATAACCTGGTGGCCCTGTGCTACATATTTCTTGACTGTCTCCGGGGTGGCGGCAACGCGTGCTTCGCCTGCCCGCACTTCTGTCGGGATACCCATCTGCATTGTGTATTCTCCTATGCTCTTGTCTTGCCGTCGCGCGGCCTCGTGACCGGACTGCCGGGCGCCTTCAGTTCAAGAAGCGCTTCCCCACGCAGGCCCTTGGCGGATCACGGAGAACCCGCGTGGCTCGCGTGAAGCCGTTGCTAGCATCTGGGGACAGGGTCTCAATCCGGACTTGCTGGAAAGAAACCGCCGACAGCATGGGCACCGGCCGCGAATGCGCCGCCGCCGGGCCCGCTGCGTGTCAACAGGTCAACAGGTCAACAGGGGACTTCGCCTTCGAGCGTCACCCGGTTCAGGACGCGCTCGGCCTCGCCGTAGTCGTGTACGGCGTAGTGCATGGTGCACCGGTTGTCCCACATCACGACATCGCCTTCCTGCCACATATGGCGGTAGACGTTATCGGGGCTGGTCGAGTGTTCGTAGAGAAAGTCGAGCAAAGGCCGGCTTTCGGCGGGCGTCATGCCCTCGATGGAGTGAGCCGTATCGGGATGCCCCACATAGAGCGCCTTGCGGCGCGTCTCTGGATGGGTGCGAACCAGCGGGTGGACCGCCGAGGGCACCGCATCCGACCCCGTCATCCTGGCGAGCCGCAGTCCCGTGAAACGCACGCGCAGGCCTTCGAGCATGCGTTGCATTGCGGGCGACAGGCGCTCGTAGGCCAGATATTGATTGCACCACATCGTGTCTCCGCCGCGCGGGACCACCACCGCGGAAAGAATGGAGATCTTGGGCGGCACCTCGGTATAGATGGAGTCGGAGTGCCAGGCCTCGGTGGATGCCGTCTCCTTGGGAATCTTGGTGACCTGGGCGAGCTCCGGGAAGTCCGAGAGGCCTTTCAGCAACGGGTTACCCTGCACTGGCTTGCCCCAGCGCCGGGCGAAGGCAATCTGCGCCTCGGGCTGAAGCTTTTGGCCGCGGTAGACCAGCACGCCGTATTCAAGGAACGCCCGATGCAGCACTTCGAAGGCCGCGTCGCTCACCGGTTCGTTCAGATTGACGCCTTCCACCGACGCGCCAACCGAGCCGGTGAGCGGTGTGATCTGGATACTCATGGATGTCTCCTGTTCGTTTCTCGAATCTGTAGGGGAATACTGGATTACTCGACAACAAGAACGATCTTGCCGACGTGCTGGTCTTGCTGCATATAGGCGTGCGCTTCGCCAATGGCAGTCATCGGGAAGGTACGGTCGATCGGCAGGCGGATCCGCCCGGCCGCCAGGAAGGGCAGCATGTCGCGCGCACAGGCCTGGATGCATTCCAGGCGTTCCTGCTCGGAGCGGGTACGGAATGTCACGCCAACCAGCGTGAGCCGCTTGAGCCAGAGCAGGCTCAGGTCGATCTGCGCCGTGTTCGAACCCAATCGGGCAATATTGACCAGCCGTCCCTTGACCGCGAGGCTCTTCATGTTGTCTTCGAAGACCGGGCCGCCGACGGTGTCGATAATGAGATCCACCCCGCGATTGTCGGTGGCCGCCATGACGGCATCGACCTGGGATTCGCTCGATGAATTTATGCCCACATCGACACCGAACTGGCTCAGGCGATCGAGCTTGGCGGCCGACCGCGATGTGGCGATCACCGGCTTGGCGCCCAGCAGCGAAGCGATCTGGATCGCGGCCATGGCCACGCCGCCGGACGCGCCATTGATCAGTACCGCCTCGCCGGCGCGCAACTGGCCATTGGTCACCACTGCGTCGTGGGCCGTGATGAAGACATTGGGGAACGCCGCGGCGTCGATCCAGGAAAGACCATCGGGTATGGCCATCAGCGCCAGTGGATCGGCAATCACATACTCGGCCTGGCACGCACGGCCGTGGCCCATGACCCGATCCCCCGCGCGCCACCCGTGCACGCCTTCGCCGACCGCTTCCACCTCCCCGGCAAATTCGACGCCCGCGGTGATCGTATTGCCCGTGCGCAATTCGCGGGCCTGGTTGATTTCGCCCCGGTTCAGACCGGCGGCACGCACCCTGACCAGAACCTGGCCGGCGCCAGCAACCGGAGCGGGGATGTCCTGTATTTCCACTTTGCCGCCGGTAGGGCTCGGTATGACTCGTACTGCTTTCACTGCGGTCTCCTTTTCATATGGTGCTGCAGTAGATTGATCACTCGCTGGCGAGGGCCTTCGCGCGGATCAGCGCCAGCAATTCAAGGGCGCGCTCGGCGGCGAGCTCGCCGCCCGCCACGTTGCCGCGGACAAAAGGCGGCCGGATATCCTCGATTTCGGCCAGCATCTGCATCAACTCGCCGTCCGCGATGCTGAGCCGTCGGAACTCGTTGATGGTCAGCAGGTAAGTGTGAAAGACGTCGCTATCTGGCCGGTTCGCACGCAGGCGATGCAGCGCGGTGTTCAACCAGTGCGTGCCCGCCAGCATGGCGGCCTCGATCTTGATCTCGTAGTCGGCTGGGCCGCACTTCTGCAGCGAGCGCTCGATCCGGCGCGCGATGGCGATGTGGGCGTCAACGTGCATCGTTTTCTCCTTGCATCCGGCAGGCCAGTAGCCGCAGGCAACGGGCAAGGGCAGCTTCGCATTCCCCGGCAATGGCCGCCGTCGGCGCCACCCCTTCGCGCAGGCAGGGATCCCGATGGCGTTCGACGATTTCCATCTCATGCATCATCGCCGCCACATCCTCCGGGACAGGGTCATCGATCTTCGGCCTGCCCACGTGCAGCACATCGCCGAGCGGGCCAAATGCCGCACGCAGCGAGCCGTCCGGCTGTGGCACCAGGTAGGCGCCTGGCTGCGTCGGGAACACGTCGTCGTCCAGCGTGACGGCGGCATGATGGAGCGCTGCATTCACGGCGTGCGTGCCAGCCGTCATCCCGGTCCAGAACCACAGCTCGAAGTCCTGTAGAGGATCGAGGCGTTCGCGCAATGCTTCGAGTTTCGCAATCTTCTCCATGTGGGAAGCCACCTTCATGCCTTGTCTCCTGATTTGGTGGGCACTGCTGTGCCGCCCTTGTTGTGAAGATAGGCACAGCGCGCCTTGCTGTCAAGAACTTCTATATAGGACTTTTACTTTTTGACTAGTGGATTCCCCCAGTAAGCCTTGACATGCTGGCTTTCCGTTAACTACAGTACATCAAACACCTATATAGGAATCCAGAATATGCCACGTGCCATCGTACTCAACCAGACGGACAACGTCGCCACGCTGCTCGATGCCGGCCGTGCCGGCGAGCCCTGTACCTTGCAAGGAGAGGCATCGGGCCAGATGACCCTGCTCCAGGATGTGCCGTTCGGCCATAAGGTCTGTATCGCGGATACCCCCCAGAGCGCCAATGTCCTGAAGTACGGCCAGGTCATCGGGCGGGCCAGCCGGAACCTGAAGGCTGGCGAACACATGCACGTGCACAACATTGAGTCGACCCGCGCCCGCGGCGATCTGGAAAAGAGGTAAGCAAATGGCAATGACATTCCTTGGCTACCGCCGCGAGAACGACGCAGTTGGCGTACGCAACTGGGTAGCGGTGATTTCCGTGATGGACAACTGCAACCCGGTCACGCGCACCATCGCGCAAACCGTCAGCGGCTGCATCCCCGTCACCACCTTGTTCGTGCGTGGGCAGTTCGGCGCGGACCTGGATTTCGCTTATGAGTCGCTGGCCGGACTGGGACGCAATCCCAATGTCGCCGCAGTCCTGCTGGTGGGGCTTGAAGATTCGTCGACGGAGGAGGTGGCGCGCCGCATCAGGACTACGGGGAAGCCCGTGGAGACGGTGCATCTGCAACCGAATGGCACGATCGACTGCATTGCCGCGGGCACCCGCAAGGCCTTGAAGCTTTCGCTTGCAGTCTCGCGTGCCAGGCGCGAACCCTGCCCGGTTTCGGCCCTTGTCCTGGGCGTCGAGTGCGGTGGTTCGGATACCACCTCCGGCCTGAGCTGCAATCCGACGATCGGCCGTCTGGCCGACCGGGTGATCGAAGCAGGCGGCACCATCATTATTTCCGAGACGTCCGAGTTCATCGGCGCTGAGCACCTCTTCGCAGAACGCGCCGTCGACGATTCGGTGAGGGATGCCTTCGTCAAGGCGGTCCGCGGCATGGAGAACCTTGCGATTGAGCGCGGCGTCGACATGCGCGAATCCCAGCCATCGCCCGACAACAAGCGCGGCGGGCTGACCACGGTCGAGGAGAAGGCGCTGGGCGCGATGGCCAAGGCCGGGTCAAGCCCACTGGTCGGCGTCCTGCGCTACGGCGAGGCCCCGGTAAAAAAAGGCCTGCATTTCATGGACGCTCCGGCGGCGGCAGTGGAAAATCTCAGTGCACTTGCCGCGGGCGGTTGCCAGCTCACCTTCTTTGGTACGGGGGTCGGCAATCCGATCGGCAGCATGGTCGCTCCGACGGTCAAGGTTTGCGGCAACGTCAATACGCTGGAAACCATGGCCGATAACATTGATTTCGACGCGAGCGGGATCCTCGAGAAAGGACAGAAAATCTCTGATGTGGGCGATCGGCTGTATGCCTACGCCATGGATGTGGCGTCAGGCACCCGTCTCAGCAGCGAGATACTCGACATCAGGGAAACCGCAATCAGTCGATTTGCACTTAGCCTCTGAGTCAACATGACAAAGCTGATCAGCGTCTCCGACGCCATTATCCGTTCCATTGAATCCGGCGCGCTGCGCGAGGGCGACAGGTTGCCTTCCGAGGGCGAGCTTGCCACGGCGCACGGCGTCAGCGTGGGCACCATTCAGAAGGCGCTGGCGCGTCTTTCGAACTCCGGACTGATCACCCGCGAGCAGGGCCGCGGCACCTTCGTCTCGGGCGCCAGGGTCGCGCCTGCCGATGTGCGCTACCTGCGCTTTCGCGATGCCGAGGGAAACGAGCTGCCTTCCTACGTCCATGCGCGCTCGGTCAAGCGGCTCAAGCGCAAAGGGCCGTGGTCGGAGTTTCTCGATGGCGAAGCCTTCGTCCGCATTGAACGCATCATCAATGTGGGCGGGCGCTTCGACCTGTACAGCGAGTTCTGGCTGCGCGAGGAGGAATTCGCGCAACTGGGCGGCGTTGAACGCGACGAACTCGAGAAAAATCTGCGGGAACTGCTCGGGCAGCGCCTGGCGCTCCCGACGCTGCGCGTGGACCAGTGGGTGCGATTCGACGAAATCCCGTCGGCAGCAGCCCGCGAGCTTGGTCTCGAAGCCGGGCAGCCGGGCTTCGTCATGGAGCTGCGTGGCTATACGCTGCGTGACCGCCCCCTGTATTACCAGACGGTCTATTCCGGCCCGTTTTCAGAGCGCCTCATGGTGGTGCGGGAGAAGGCCTCATGAGCACGCATTGGAACGTTCAGGCGCTTGAGCACTGGACGACCCGGGTATTCGAAGGCTGCGGCGTGCCGCCGGAGCAAGCGGCCGAAGCCGCCGCCATCCTGGTACGCAGCGAGTTGCGGGGCTACAAGACGCACGGCATGACGCGCCTGGCGTCTTATGTGGAGCGGCTGCGGGCGAACGAGTTCAACCCCGGGCCGGAGATGGCATATCGATCCTTCCCCGGCGGCATCGTGCTGCAGGCCGATGGCGCCATGGGACAGATCGCCGGTCCTTATGCGGTGCGCCTGGGACTGGAAGCCCTGGAGACCAGCGCTTCCGTACTGATCGTGCTGCAATCGTGCGGCCATCTGGGGGCGCTCGGCATCCACGCCCTGCTGGCGGCGGAGGCCGGCGCCTTCTCCATGATCGGGCAACGCACTCCGCCGGCGCTCGCGATGGAGGGATTTCCGCGCGCGGCAATCGGGCACAACCCGATTGCGTTCGGTTGCCCGCTGCCGGGGCAAGCGCCGATCGTATTCGATGTGGCGTGCAGCGTGGCCGCGCGTGGCCATATCCTGCTCGCGGCACGTGAGGGAAAGCCGATCCCGGAAGGGTGGGCGCTGGATGCGGACGGCCGGCCCACCACCGATGCAAAGCGCGCGCTGGGCGGGTCACTGCTGCCCATGGGCGGGCACAAGGGCATCGGCATTGCCATGATGGTGGAGTGCCTCGCCGGTGCTCTGGCGGCCACCGCCGCGTCTCACGCACCGGAGCCGGGCAATATCCCGCATGGCCGTGCCGCCGCCATGCAGGACGGATTCCTGTGGATGGTAAAGCCGGAATCCTTCGCCGGGCAGGCGCCCTTTGGCGACTATATGAAGCAGTGGACCGACACCTACCTTTGCGCGGGCGGCGATGACGCGCGGCTGCCTGGCAATCGTGGCGACGCCCTGGAGCGCGAGGCACGCGAGCACGGCATTGTGCTGCACGCCGCGATCGCGCAGGAGCTAAGCGCGCTTGGCGAACGGCTCGGCGTGCGGTTTCCGACATCAGCATCAGCATAAGCACCGAAGCGCCAGACTTACCGGGTCATTGCGAGCCCGGTGGGCGATGGCCGCCCTCCCCACAACATAATTGGCGAGTACCAGTCCTATGAATGCTCCTCTCTCAGACGCCTCACGCAAGGCCATGGAAATCGTCACGCTCGACGACAAGTACGCACTGGACACGGGGCGCGCTTTCATGAGCGGCGTCCAGGCACTGGTGCGCCTGCCGCTGCTGCAGCGCAAACGCGATGCACTGGCCGGCCACAATACCGCCGCATTCATTTCGGGTTACCGGGGCTCTCCGCTTGGCGGATACGACCAGGCGTTGTGGCAGGCCAAGAAGCACCTTGCGGACAATCATGTCGTCTTTAAGCCCGGCGTCAACGAGGAACTCGGCGTGACCGCGGTGTGGGGCTCGCAGCAACTCGAGTTCGATGCCGAGAGCAAGAAGTACGACGGCGTCTTTGGCATCTGGTACGGCAAGGGCCCGGGGGTGGACCGCAGCGGCGACGCGCTCAAGCACGCCAACCTGGCGGGCACGGCGCCGCTGGGTGGTGTGATCGCACTGGCCGGAGACGACCACGTATCCAAGAGCAGCACGCTCGCGCACCAGAGCGACCACACGTTTATCGCCTGCGGGCTGCCGGTGTTCTTTCCCGCCAGCGTGCAGGACATTCTGGATCTGGGCGTGCATGCCTTCGCCATGAGCCGTTTCAGTGGCTTGTGGGCCGGCATGAAGACCGTGCAGGAGGTGGTGGAGGCGGGCGCATCGGTGGTGACCGATGCCGACCGGGTGCGCATCCTGCTGCCCGAGGACTTTGCCAGGCCGGAGGGCGGCCTGCATATCCGCTGGCCCGACGATCCGCTGGCGGCGGAAGCGCGGATGATGGAGATCAAGTGGCCGGCGGCGCTTGCCTATATCCGCGCCAACCGGCTCAACCACAATGTGATTGAAGGGTCGGACGACCGTCTCGGCATCATCGCCAGCGGCAAAGCCTACAGCGATACCCGGCAGGCGTTGGCCGACCTTGGCCTGGACGATGCCTTGTGCCGCGCCATCGGCGTGCGGCTCCATAAGGTGAGCGTGGTGTGGCCGCTCGAGCCGGCGAGCGTGCGCGAGTTCGCGCGCGGCCTGCGCGAAATTCTCGTGGTGGAGGAGAAGCGCCCGATCATCGAGCAGCAGTTGAAGGATGAGTTGTACCACTATCGCGCCGACGTGCGCCCTGCCGTGATCGGCAAGTACGAGCCGGCCGACGGTGAAGGCGCCGGCGGTGAATGGAGCCACCGCAAGCCGGCGGAAAACTGGCTGCTGCGCGCCAAGGCCGACCTGACCCCCGCGCTGATCGCCAAGGCCATCGCGGGCCGGCTGAAGAAGCTGGGCGTGCCCCCCGATGTCGCCGCGCGGATGGACGTGCGCCTGGCGCAAATCGAGGCCAAGGATCGCCAGTTTCCCCAGGACGACAGCCGCGGCACCGACCGTCTGCCGTGGTTCTGCCCCGGTTGCCCACATAACACCAGCACACGCGTGCCGGACGGATCGATTGCCATGGCCGGGATCGGATGCCACGGCATGGTGGTCTGGATGGACCGTTCGACCACGTCGTGGACACAGATGGGCGGCGAGGGCGTGCCCTGGATGGGGCAGGCGCCGTTCAGCAAGCGCGCGCACATGTTCGCCAATCTGGGCGACGGCACGTACAACCACTCCGGATCGCTGGCGGTGCGGCAATCGATCAATGCCGGCGTCAATATCACCTACAAGATCCTCTACAACAGCGCCGTTGCCATGACGGGCGGGCAACCGGTCGACGGGCAGCTGGACGTGCCGGGCATGACGCGCGAACTGGCGTCGGAGGGGGCGAAGCGCATTGTCGTGGTGACCGACGAGCCGCAGAAGTATGCCGTCGTCAAGGACCTGGCGCCTGGCGTCACCATACGCCACCGGGATGAGCTCGATGCCGTGCAGCGCGAGTTGCGGGTAGTCGAGGGTGCCACCGTGATCATCTACGACCAGGCGTGTGCCACCAAGAAGCGGCGGGAACGCAAGCGCGGCACGATGGTCGATCCGGACAAGCGGGTCATCATCAATGAGCTGGTTTGCGAAGGCTGCGGGGATTGTTCGGTCGAGAGCAACTGCGTAGCGGTACAGCCGCTCGAAACCGAGTTCGGCCGCAAGCGGGAGATCAACCAGAACACCTGCAACAAGGATTTTTCCTGCGTCAAGGGTTTCTGCCCGAGTTTCGTCACGGTGGAGGGCGGTAAGCTCAAGAAGCCGGAAGCGGCGCGCAAGACGAAGCTCTCCGATATGCCGGTACTGCCCGAGCCGAAGCTGCCGGATGCCGCCAAGGCCCAGCGCATCGTGGTGGCGGGCGTCGGCGGTACGGGGATCGTCACCATCGGCCAGGTACTCGGCATGGCGGCTCACCTGGAAGGCAAGAGCGTGATCACGCAGGATGCCACCGGCATGGCGCAGATGGGTGGCGCCACCTGGAGCCACATCCAGATTGCCAACGAGGCCGACGCCCTGCACGCAACGCGCGTCGATGTCGCCATGGCGGACCTGGTGATCGCCTCCGATACGGTGGTCGGAGCCAGCAAGGCAACGCTGGCGACCATGTCGCACGGCCGCACCTTCGTCGTGCTCAACAGCCACGTGACGCCGACTTCGGCCTTTGTCCGCGATCCGGACTGGCAGTCTCACAGCGACCAGGCCATTGCGGCGATTGCACAAGGTGTCGAGGCCGGCCATTTCGGCATCTTCGATGCCGAGCAAGTGGCGACGCAAATGCTCGGCCAGTCGATCTACTCCAACCTGATGCTGCTCGGCTACGCCTGGCAGAAGGGCAGGGTGCCGCTGTCGCGTGAAGCGCTGATGCGCGCGATCGAACTCAACGCCGTGCAGGTCGACAACAACAAGGCGGCCTTTGAGTGGGGCCGGCACTGCGCGCACGATCTGGCCAAGGTGCCGGTGCGATCCGCCGATGCCCAGGTGGTTCAGTTCGTCAGGAAGCCATCGCTGGGCGATTTCATCGACAAGCGCGCCGAGTTCCTCATCAGCTACCAGAACCGCGCCTATGCCGCGCAGTACGAGGACTTTGTCGCCAGGGTGCAGGCGGTGGAGTCGCGCCTTGGCAGCAGCAAGGTCACCGAAGCGGTCGCACGCTACCTGTTCAAGCTGATGGCCTACAAGGATGAGTACGAGGTGGCGCGGCTGCATACCGACCCGGCCTTCATCGGGAAGGTAGCCGCGATGTTCGAGGGCGATTTCAAGCTGGTCCACCATCTCGCGCCGCCATTGATGGCCAGGAAGAACGAGAAGGGCGAACTCGTCAAGCGGCCATTCGGTCCGTGGATGCGCACTGCCTTCCGCGTGATGGCCCAGCTGAAAGGCCTGCGTGGTACCCCGTTCGACGCGTTCGGCTACACCGGGGAACGCAAGGTGGAGCGAGCGCTGATTGGCGAGTACCGCAAGAGCATCGAAGCGCTTCTGCCGACGCTGTCGCAACAGAATCTCGATCTGGCACTGGAAATCGCACGCCTTCCGGAAGACATCCGCGGCTATGGCCATGTCAAGGCGCGCAATCTGGTGGCGGTGCGGGCCAGATGGGAGCGCTTGATGGCGCAGTGGCGTGACGCACAGGGCGCCACGAGCGAAGCCAGGCCGAAGCGCAAGGCCAATGCCTGAGTCAAAGGCAGCGTGCCTATAGGCAAATTTGTGTGTAGAGCATCATCAAAGCACTATAAAGACTGGAGACCGTGATGAACTTCGTACTGCGCCGTGCAGGCCTGCTTCTGTCCGCCATAGCACTGGCTGCTACCGTCCCCGGCGCGTGGGCGCAGGGTGGGTACCCAAACAAGCCGATCCGCATCATCGTACCGTGGCCGGCTGGCGGCGGTGTCGACTCCGTCACCCGTACGGTTGCGGAGAAGCTCTCCATCAGCCTTGGCCAGCAGGTCCTGGTGGACAACCGGCCCGGCGCCACCGGCAATATCGGTGCGGGCATGGGCGCAAAGGCGGCGCCGGATGGCTATACGCTGCTGGTGGCAAGCGCGCCGATGACGATCAACCCGAGCCTCTACAGCAACCTGCCCTTCGACACGAGCAAGGATTTTGCACCGCTCAGCCTGCTGGCCAGTTCACCCTATGTGCTGGTGGTGAATCCCGCGGTGGCGAAATCGGTGACGGAACTGGTGGCCCGCGCCAGATCGGAGCCGGGGCGGATGAGCTATGCATCGCCAGGGCCGGGGACCCAACAGCACCTGATCGGAGAGTCATTCAAGGAAGCCGCCCACATCAACGTCATCCACGCCCCTTACAAGGGGGGGCCGCAGGCGCTGACCGACATGGTCGGCGGCCATATCCAGATGATGTTTCACGGCCTTCCCGCGGTGCTGCCGTTCATGAAATCCGGCCAGCTCAGAGCCATCGCAGTCGCCAGCAAGCAGCGCCTGGCCTTGCTGCCGGATGTGCCGACCATGGCGGAGGCGGGGTTTCCCGGTATCGAGGCGAGCGAATGGTATGGCCTGGTGGCGCCTGCCGGGACGCCGAAGGAGATCGTGGTTCGTCTCAGCACGGAGATCGGGAAAGCCCTGAACATGCCAAGTGTCCGCGATCAGTTGATCGGCAGAGGCTATGAACCGGCCAGCAACACCCCCGAGCAGTTCAGCACGTTTATCGCTGCCGAGCAGAAAAAGTGGGCCATCGTGGTCAAGCAATCCGGGGTGCGCCTGGATTAGCGGATACCTGCGCGGATGCGCAGAGCCATTGTCTTCAGGGTTGCTACCTCATGGAAACTACATACAGGGAATCCATATGAGATTCATACCACGTCTCGCGCAGCGTGCTCTGTGTGCCATCACGCTAGCGGCAAGCCTGTCCCCTGCCTCGGCGCAGGACGGCTTTCCCAGCCGCCCGATCCGGATGATCGTACCCTGGCCGGCCGGAGGCAGTGTCGATGTCGCCACGCGGATAGTTGCGGAGAAGCTGACGCTCAGCCTCGGGCAGCAGGTCATAGTCGACAACCGGCCCGGGGCAGGCGGGAATATTGGCGCGGCAGCCGGCGCCAAGGCCGCGCCCGATGGCTATACGCTGCTGGTGGCGACCACCCCGATGCTCATCAACCAGAGCCTCTACGGCGGCCTGCCTTTTGACACGGTCAAGAGCTTCGCGCCGGTGAGCTTGCTGGTCACGCTGAACTATGTGCTGGTGGTGAACCCGGCCGTGGCCAACTCGGTCAAGGAGTTGGTCGTGCAAGCCAAGGCCCGCCCGGGGCAGATCAGCTATGCGTCGTCCGGGCCTGGAACCCAGCTGCACCTGCTCGGCGAAGCATTCAGGCAGAAGGCCGGCATCGATATCGTGCACGTGCCATACAAGGGTGCGCCGCCGGCGCTGACGGACATGATCGGCGGCCATATCCAGATGATGTTCCCTGGCCTCCCGGTGGTCCAGCCACTGCTCAAGTCCGGGCAACTCAAGGCCCTCGCGGTGGTCGGCAAGCGGCGCCTGGCGCTGCTGCCGGACGTGCCAACCATGGCGGAAGCGGGATTTCCGGGCGTCGATTCGACCGAATGGTATGGCGTGGTCGCGCCAGCGGGGACGCCGAAGGACATCGTGGCACGGCTCAATGGCGAGATCGTGAAAGCCCTGAATATGCCGGATGTGCATGCGCTCCTCGCCAACAAGGGTTTTGAACCCGCCGGCGGCACGGCCGAGCAGTTCTCCACGCTGATTGGGGCTGAGCAGGCGAGTTGGGCAAGCATGGTCAGGCAACTGAATCTTCGACTCTGAGATTGCCATCCGCTCAGCAACGACTACCGACGGCGAGCCATGTACTCGCTGATCCACCGCCGCAAGGCAGGAGACACCAATGCCCTCTGATCCAACCGCGATGGGAGCCACATCCCGATGCGCCATGCCTAACGCGACGGCACCCAAGCCGCTATCCAAGGTTTCGGCGGTTTCGGCCATTACCATTGGTGGCGCCCTGGAGTTGTATGACTCGGGTGTCTACAACTTTTTCGCGCTGCTGATCGTTCCCCTGTATTTTCCCGTCGGCAATCCGCTCGGCCAGTTGCTGTTGTCCTTCGGCACGTTCGGGGCCGGTTACCTGATGCGGCCACTGGGCGGCCTGGTGATTGGTGCGTATGCGGACCGCGTCGGCCGCAAGCCGGCAGTGGTGCTCTCGATGTGGCTGATGGCCTTCAGCGCTCTGATACTGGTGCTGACGCCACCCTATGCCCAGCTTGGCGTCCTTGCCCCCGTGCTGATGATTCTCGCCCGCCTGATCCAGGGCTTCGCCATTGGCGGCGAGATGGGCTCCGCCAGCGCGATGCTGCTCGAGTATGCGGATGAGCGCTCGCGCGGCTTCTACACTAGCTGGCAGGCGTCCAGTCAGGGTGTTGCCGCTGTGTTCGCTGCCTTGGTCGCACTGGTGCTGAGTAATGCGCTGCCGCCTTCCGCGCTCGAGTCCTGGGGGTGGCGCGTCGCCTTCCTGATTGGCATTCTGGTGATTCCGATTGGTCAGGTCATCCGGCGCCGTCTGGAGGAGACGCTGGTGCCGGAGCCGAAGAAGGCGTCGAAGAAGGGCGCCGGCCGCCAGTTGCTGAGGGCGCATTGGCGCGAATTGCTGGCGAGCGTCCTGCTGATGATCGGCCTCGCGGCCTCGGTCCACGTCATCGCCTTCTACCTGGCCAACTACGCCACCTTCCAGTTGCACATCTCGCGCGGCGATGCCATCTGGGCAGGCTTCGTCGCCTCGCTGGTGCTGGCGGTGTTCGCACCGCTGTCCGGCTGGCTCTGCGATCGCGTCGGGCGCCGGAAAGTCGTGTGGTGGTCCCGGGTGGCGCTGCTCGTCATGATCTATCCGGCCTTCTCGCTCCTTAACAGCATTCCATCCCTGACGTGCCTGCTGATCGTGGTAGGGCTACTGGCTGTACCGATGGCGATGACGTCTCCTGCCACGATGGTGCTGGTCAGCGAGGTGCTGCCGCAGCGGCTGCGCGCAACCGGCATGTCGGTGACCTATTACGTGGCGATCGCGCTGTTCGGCGGCTTCGCGCAGTTGTTCTCGACCATGCTGATGCAGGTCACGGGCAACCCCAACGCGCCAGCTCTCTATGTCATTGGCTGCGGGGTTGTCTCGCTGATCGGACTCGCGATGGTGCCTGAAACGCTGGGGCGGCGTTTGTCATGAGCAGGAGCACTCTTCGACCCGATTGATGGCGTCGGCGGGAACATGGCAGGCGAGGCCGGGACAGCAGGAGGAGTCCCGCTTCGCCTCGAGCCTTCCAGGCCCTATGGCATCTTGCCAACCTGACTCGTAGTCCAACTCGGCTACCGTTACTTCTTCTGTTTCCAGTAGTTTCACCGCTTCCCGTTTGGTCGCCACAAGGCGGCATCAAACTTCGTGCTTTCCCTGGCTGCCCCGAAATGTCAATTGAGCGCCCCGGATTATCAAAGCGCTTCGCATCATTGCTGGATACTTGTTGAATTCGAGCGCGATTCCCTGGAGCTATGGCTCGCAGCGGATGCTGCAAGATTTCCCGTAGGCCTTCATCCTGCACGTAAGCAAATCCTGGAAGGTCGGACATCTGAATCCGGCCTCCGGGTTCGGCGAGTGGCCACGGGCTGATGCGCTCATTGACGTGCTTTCGAGTCATGGCGCTGCGGCGTCGCGAACAGCAGCAGATTGCGGCTGGCCGCGGTCCGTCCCACAAGGCGCGCGCGGTTTTGACATCTGGCGCGGATTCTCAAGGAGAAGACAATGGAGTTGAGGGACAAGGTTGCAATCATTACCGGCGCCGGCCAAGGTGGGGGAGAAGGCATCGCACATGTGCTGGCGCGAGAAGGGGCGAAGGTCGCTGTGGTGGACCTGAACCTTGACGCCGCCAGGCGCGTCGCTTCCAGCATCGATCCGGAGGGCAGGCGTGCCATTGCCATTCGCGCCGACGTGTCCAGGAAAGCAGACACGGAGGCCATGGCCAGCCAGGCCCTGGAGGCGTTCGGCACCATCGACATTCTGGTCAATAACGCTGGCGTCGGCGGGATGTCCGCACTCGTGCGGGACGTCACCGAGGAAAACTGGGACCGCGTCATGGGGGTGAACGCAAAGGGCATCCTCTTCTGCTGCCAGGCAGTCATCCCGGCGATGAACGCGCAGGGCAAGGGGAAGATTGTCAATATCGACTCGATCGCCGGAATACGCATGGCGTACTTCAGCAGTGTGGATTACACCGCGTCAAAGCACGCGGTTACGGGACTGACGCAGCATCTCGCATGGGAGCTGGCGGACCAGCGCATTAACGTCAATGCGGTATGCCCCGGTGGCATCCTGACGCCTGCGATTGAAGCGTACGCAACACCAGAGAAGCGCGAGGCGTTGATCAAGCGGACGGTACCCTTGGGCAGGTTCTGCACGCCCACGGAGATCGGTGAGGCGGTGTCCTTCCTCGCCAGCGAGCGTGCAGACATGATCACGGGCCAGATGCTGGCGGTGGACGGAGGTACGCTCACCGGTTACGGCGAGGACTTGCGCGCGGTGCTGCGCCAGCGGCTCCAGGAGGAACGGGGCCGCTGATCGCCGGGGCCCCGGCGATCAGCAACGGGGCCATCAGGACGCCGCGTGCGTCGCGGCTGCCGGGCGGCAACTACCGCAGTACGGCAGTGCGACTCTGCTGGCGGCGGTTATCAGCGAGGTCAATAGTAAATGGTGCCAGGGCTTCCCCCGCCGACCGGGATGGCATCCCCATTGATTGCCACGCTCAGCGGTGACGCGAGGAAGGTCACCACCCAGGCCACCTCCTTCGCATCGACAATGCGACCGAGGGTAGTCTTGGTAGCCGCCCACGCCTCGGTTGCCGCGTCGGTCTGCTCGGTGCGCGTCGGTCCGGGATGGACAGCCGTGACATTGATGCCCTTGGGGCCTAGTTCGTCAGCCAGGTTCTTGGTGATCGCCGCAACGCCTACGTTGCGTAGCGTGGCGATGGGCCGGCCCGTGTGGTAGAGCGCCAGGCCGCCGATATTGATGATTCTGCCCCAGCCGTTTGCGACCAGATGCGGTGCCAGCGCTCGCGCGGTGCGAAGATAGCCAATGACCTTGATGTCGATGTCCTCCAGCGCTTGCGCATCCACGATCTGGTCCAGTTGGGTGGCTGGCGAGATGCCGCCTGGCAAGGCCGCGGCGTTGACTAGGATATCGATGCCTCCCAACGCTTCTATGGCCTGCTCCACCATGGCGTCAACGGATGCCTTGTTGGCGGTATCGACCGTCAGCGGCACAATGCGGCGACCGGTCAGAGCCACAAGTTCGGCGGCCGTCGCTTCCAATGCTCCCCGCCCGCGCGCTGCGAGCACCACATCGACGCCCTCCTGTGCGAGTTGGAGCGCAATAGCCTTGCCGATACCGCGGCTGCCGCCGGTCACGATCGCGCGCTTGCCCTTTAGCCCTAGGTCCATGATTTCTCCAATTTTCTGCAAAGCATTCGGGCGCCCGCAAGCATGGTGCTGACCCCCAAGGAATGCGAAGTCCTCGAACTGCTTGCGCGCAATCTTACCAACAAGGCGATCGCGCAGGCTATTGGCGTGGGCGTGGGCGAGGTCACGGTCAAGTGGCATGTGAAGAATCTGTTCGGCAAGCTCAGCGCCGGCACACGCAAGCATGCCGTGCGACGCGCCCAGAGGCTGGAGCTGCCGGAAGGCCTCTGGTAACCCCGTCCTGCTGCGCCCGCTGCGGCGCAGGAGGTACCACGCCTAGCGCGCACTTTCAGGAGCCGACTGCTGACGACGCCATGTCGATACACTGCAGCCGAAGCGTGTGGAGAACCACCTGGAGAACGCACTGAGCGAAGAGAAACCCAGCAAGATCGCTACGTCCGACAACGGCCGCTCGCTATTCTTTGCATATCTCGCCACGAGGTCGACTCTGACCCCATCGACGATGGACAGATAGGTCTGCCCATAGCCAGCCAGGTGGCGATACATCGTTTTCCGGTCGATCCCAAGCTTCCGGGCCACCTGCTCGGCCCCGCACTCGCCCGTTGGCAACAGTGCGAATACCAGCTTCCTCACCTTGCCCGGCATGGTGGAATCCGACTGCGCCAGCTTGGTATCCAGAAATTTGCGCGCTTGGCGGGCCAGCGCCGCATCGTAGACCGGACCCACCAGATCGAGATCTGCCGCTGACAGCAAAATGCCATCGAAATCCTGGCGGAACCGGACCGGGACACCGAACAGCCGCCGATGCGTGGCAAGGCTGGCTGGTGCGCTGTGGGTGAAATAGACGCTGCGCGGCTTCCATGCCGTCCCGAAAACCAGTTTGAGCAGCCGGAACCAGAGGCAAATGACGAATTCCGTCGATTGCCGCATGGATCCCGGTACACGCACCAGAAACTCATGCCTGACGACCGCGATGTCCCCGACTTCCTCGATTCGCAAGTCCAGCGCTTCATTCAGCAAATGAAGATAACGCGCCATCGCTTCCATCACGTTGCGCAGGGTGGCGCCATCGTGCATCACCATCCATAGCGGTCCGAGGCTTGTCAGTTGCCGTGCTTCCGCCACGCGCAGTCCAAAGTCCTCCACGTCGGCAAGCTGCGCCGAATCCTCCAGCAATCGCATGACCGACTTCGCCGGAACCCGGATATCCGGGTCCACCAGGACCGTTGGGCTGATACCTGCCTGCCGCAGTTGCCGGTAGGGATCAAGGCCGACTTCGCGAGCGACATCAACAAAGTTTGTCAGGTTCGCCTGTTGCAACAGCGTCGACATAGGTGTTCCCCTAGGTGCCCCAAAATGTAAAGTGCCCGCCCCGGAATGTCAACGAATCGTGCGCCACTTCTTCAATACTCTGGTTGCACGCCGTAACCGTTCCCGGTCTGGTCGGGTTTTCCAGGCAGGCGGCAGTCATGCGCGGGCGCACGGCGGGCAAAGAACAACGGCACCTGAACCCGGGAGAGCGAAAGCGATGCAACGCGCGATTCACTTGCATGGAGCCGGCCACCCCGGGCCAGGCCTGCATTCCCGAGCATCAGGTGCGCTGGCGCTGGACAAAGGACAGCGTGGCGATATGGGACAACGGTTCGACCCAGCACTACGCGGTCATGGATTACCCGCCGTGCCATCGCAGGATGGACCGTGCCACGGTCGTCGGGGATCGCCCGTTCTGAGCAAAAGGCCGAGGTGCGGTTCCCGACCCCTTACTACCCATTGCAATGCGAAGCGAGACCGACAATGAGCCATATTGATCCCAACCTGCTCAAGGCCAAGGTTGCCGTCATCACGGGCGCGGGCCGTGGCATCGGGCGCACCATTGCGCTTGCCTACGCCAGCGCCGGAGCCGCTGTGGTATGCAGCGCCCGCCGCGAAGCCGACATCGCAGAGACGGCCGCACTGATCCGTGATGCAGGCGGCCGAGCCATCGCCCATGCCGCCGACGTAGCCGACTACGCGACGGTGCAGTCCCTGTTCCAGCGCGCCAGCGATGAATTCGGCGGTATCGATATCGTGGTCGCCAATGCCGGTGTCGCGCTCGAGCAGCGCAGGATCGCGGATGGCGATCCCGCGCTATGGCGCAAGACCATCGATATCAACCTGACGGGTGCCTACCACACCGCCCATGCCGCCATTCCCTACCTGCGGCGGCGCGGGGCCGGCAAGATCATCATGATTGGCTCCGGCCAGCGCAAGCGGCCCAACCCGGGGTTTTCGGCCTACTCGTGCTCCAAGGCCGGCCTGTGGATGCTCACCCAGTCCCTCGCGACGGAACTGCAGGAGGACAACATCAGCGTCAATGAGCTGATTCCGGGGCCGGTCAAGACGGACATGACGCGCTACGCTGCATTGCCGCCTGGCGAGTGGTTCAAGGAACCCAGGGACGTCGTCCCTCTTGCATTGTTCCTGGCCAGCATGCCCGATATTGGCCCCAGCGCCCAGAGCTACAGCCTCATGCGCCGGGCCTGAAGCCAGGCCGGCAGCGACAAAGATCCAGCGACAACCGACGGCCGCAATGGCTTTGCGGCCGCGGCCCGCGCAGGGAGGCCTATGAGCCGTTTAGTCCGCAGCGCCACGCTGTCGCAGTATGCCGAGGTTGCGCGCTCGGTGGGACTGGATCCCTTGCAGATCCTGGCCGAAGTCGGGCTGCCTCGAAGCTGCCTGGACGCCGGAGACGACCTGATCGCCGCCAACGCCGTCTGCCGCCTGCTCGACCTGTCCGCGACAGCATCCGGTGCCGAAGATTTTGGCCTGCGCATGGGCGAAAGGCGTCAGTTATCGGTCCTTGGGCCGCTCGGCATGGTCGTTCGGGACTCCCCGACCTTGCGCGACGCGCTGAGTGCCATGATGCGCTACATTGTCCTGCACAGTGAGGCCCTGGTCATCGGCATTGAAGAAAGAGACGGTGCCTCTGTCATACGCATGTCCTTGATGGTTGAGTATGCCGGTTCGACGCGTCAGGCCGACGAAATGGTCCTGGGCTCGTTTTACCGGATGCTCAGGGAACTGATCGGTCCACGCTGGCGTGCGCAGCGCATCTGCCTTTCGCACCGGGCCCCAAGAAACCTGGCATCCTACCTGCGCGTGTTCGGCGGGTCCGTGGACTTCGGTTGCGACTTCAACGGTATTGTCTGCGCGCTGAAGGACATGGACGCAGTGCCGCCCGCCGCGCACCCGGAGCTGGCGCGGTATGCGCATGCGTACCTGGACTCTCTGGTCGCGATTGCGACCCAGTCCATGACTGAGAAAGTCAGGCGGATGGTGCTGTCGTTGCTCACTACGGGAAATTGCAGCGTTGAACGGGTTGCCAGCCAGCTCGGCATCGACCGGCGCACGGTTTACCGCAAGCTCTTGCATGAAGGCGCGACCTTCAGCGGCATCCTCGACGAGGTTCGCGCCATGCTTGCGGTCCAGTATCTTGGGCATTCGGAGCGGTCGGTCAGCTACGTCGCCGCGTTGCTCGGATTCTCGATGCAGAGCGCTTTTTCTCGCTGGTTCCGTGATCATTTTGGCTGCAGCCCGAGCGCCTGGCGCGTCGACGGCCTGCAACCGGCCGCGCACGTTCCACAGCAACTGCTGTTGGCAGCAAGCCCGGACCGGCAGGTGTAGCCCGGCGGCCCTGATCGCCGACCGTACTGGCAGCTGGCAATGACCAGGCCGCTTCGGGCCAGACTATGCGGGGTTGCCAGTTGCGCGGGAACTCCTGGCGATCCACATCGGCCCGCCGCTTGCACGGGAAAATGAGATGAATCATGTCGTGGCTGGTCCGTTGGTCATGTCCGGGGCGCGTTCCAGTGCATCGAGAATGCGCCCGAATCGCTTTTCCAGGCGCGGCCGCATGCGCGTCGGCGTGAAGATGTAGAACTCGCCCGCGCGGATCGCCTCCAGCGCCTGGCTTGCCACCCGTTCCGGGGGCGTGCCCGCGGCAACAATGGCCTTGAACTGTTCGCTTGCACGGATTGAGTGTTCGGCGATGGGGGTCTTCACCGGGCCCGGGCAAAGCACCGAAACACCAATGCCGGTGCCGGAGAGTTCCTGTTCGAGGGCCTCGGAGAGCGCCACCACGCTGTATTTCGTGGCCGCGTAGGCGCCCATCGGAAAGTCGCTGTTCACCCAGAAGCCGGCGCCTGAAGCCGTGTTGACGATATGGGCCGGTTCGCCGTGCCGGCGCAGCAGTGGAAGGAAATGACGGATACCGTGAATCACGCCGAATACGTTGATGCCGAAGGCGCGCTGCCAGTCTTGCTCGGAGAGCGACGCCAGTTCGCCGCTCATATCGATGCCGGCGTTATTGAAGACAAGGTGGACGCTACCCAACTCTGCCTCGAATTCCGCTGCCGCATCACGGACGTCCGCATCGGACGAAACATCAAGTACGCGTGTGAAGATGCGCCTGCCGGTCGATGCGAGCCGCGCGCGCGCGGCGTCGAGCCCGTGCGCGTCGATGTCGGCAAGCGCAAGGTCGACACCGCGCGCGGCCAGTGCCTCGGCCAGTGCCAGGCCGATGCCGGACGCGGCGCCAGTGATGACTGCTGCCTTACCCCGAAAGTCGTGAAGGCGGGGCCGGGCGTCGGTAATGGACTCGCAGGTTGTTTGCTGGGAATCGTTGCTGGTGATGTTGTGGGGGATCATGGCTCTGGCGTGTAAGGTCTGCGGCACTAGCCGATTGCGGGTTCTGGCGAAAGGCGGACGAGCTGCTTGCCGATGTTCTTGCCGGTGAACAAGCGGTTCAGTCCGGCAGGCGCCTGTTCAATGCCGTCGACGATGTCGACCCGGTACTTGAGTTGGCCATCCCTGACCCATTTCGCCATGACTTCCACGGCTTCCGGAAATCTCGAGCGGTAGTCGGAAATGAGGAAGCCTTCGATCCGGGCGCGTTTCATGATGACGTTGCGGAACAGCTTTGGGCTCCACCAGTCACCGCTTGCGTTATAGCTCGAGATCATGCCGCAAAGCGCAATGCGGGCGCCCGGGTTGATGAGCGCCAGCACGGCATCCATGGTGTCCCCGCCCACGTTCTCGAAATCGACGTCGACGCCGTCCGGGCAGGCGGCGCGAAGATCGGCAAGCAGATTCCCCCCCTTGTAGTCGACACAGGCGTCCAGGCCGAACTCCTCCCTGACGAGCCGGCATTTGCTCTCGCCGCCCGCAACGCCGACTACCCGGCACCCGAGTATTTTGCCGATCTGGCCGGCAATCGAGCCGACGCCACCCGCGGCAGCCGACACGACAATGGTGTCGCCGGCCTTCGGCCTGGCAATGTCGAGCATGCCGAAATAGGCGGTCATGCCGGAGTTGCCCAGTGCGCTCGCGAATGCGTGCAGAGGCAGGCCGTACCCCACCGGGACGTGCCTGGCATTCTTCGTCACCGAGTACTCTTCCCAGGCCATGCCACCTTCGACAATGTCGCCAGGCTTGAAGTCCGGATGGTTGGACTCGACGACCACGCCCATGGTGACGCCGCGCATGACCTCGCCAAGTGCCACAGGTGCCATGTACTGGTCGATCTGGCTCATCCAGACGCGATTGGTCGGCGCCACCATGAGATAGATGTTTCGCACCAGGATCTCGCCGTCTTCCGGCTCCGCCAGTGGTGCTTCAACGAGCTGCAGGTCATTGTCGCCGATGTCGCCGACGGGGCGCTGCCTGAGGATCCAGCGACGGTTCATTTTCTTCATGCGTGCTTCTCCAAAATTTGCGGCTGGCGCCGCGTGCGGGGACCGCGCTGGATTTCCAGTAGCTGCAAGGCTGTGCCTGCTCAGTCGTCCAGCGCGCCGTATACAACGTTGCGCAGGAATGCCCGGTACCACACGCGTGTCGCCAGATCGTTTTCCTGCAGCATCAGGATGGCGAACAGTTGCTCCTGCGGGTCTGCCCAGAAGTAGGTCCCGAGTGCGCCGCCCCAGTAAAAATCGCCGACCGAACCTGGCACCGGGCTCAAGCCCCGCTCAGTGCGCACGCCAACGGCCAGGCCGTGGCCCTGGCCCAGTTCAGGCAATGGTGCGTTGATGCCAAGCCCCTTCGTCGAATCGCCGTAGTGCGTGGGCGGCGGCAGGTGATTGCTAAGCATCAGATCGACGCTTTTGGGCGAGAGCAGGCGCACGCCATCGAGCACGCCGCCGTTCAGCAGCATTTGGCAGAATCGCGCATAGTCGCCGGCCGTGGACAGCAGGCCGGCGCCACCGGAATGCCACTGGGGCGGATTGTCGTCCTCATAGTCGAACAGGGCGCTGGACGTGCCGGCATTCCGGAACGGCAACGCCAGGCCTGCACCGTCCTGCCTGGCCAGCCGGAAGCCGGTCGCATGCATGGCCAGCGGTTGCGTCACGCGCTCGGCGACGAAGCGGTCGAGGTCCATGCCGGAGACAATTTCGATGACGCGGCCAAGCACGTCGGTCGACATGCCATACTCGAACACCGCACCCGGCTGGCATTGCAGTGGGATGGCCGCCAGCTTTGCGACCATCCCGGCATTGGTCTGCCTGGGATCCATCAGGTCGTTCTCGCGATACAGGCGCTGCACCAGCGAATCGCCAAATTGCCCGTAGGTCAGGCCGGATGTGTGCCGGAACAGGTCGTGAACGGTCATGGCGCGGCGCACCGGCTCGAGCGCAAGGCGGCGCTCGCCGGAGTTCGCGTCGACTGATTCGACACCAACCTGCAGGCGCGCGAACGTCGGGATGAAATGCTCGACTGGGTCGTTCAGGTTCAGCCGGCCTTCTTCCATCAACATCAACGCCGCCACGCCCACGACTGGCCGGCTCATCGCAGCAATGCGGAAGGCCGAATGGCGTTGCATTGGACGAGAGGGTTCATCCGCATGTTCGAAGCCAAAGGCTTCGAACCAGGCAATCCGGCCTCTTCGCGCCACCAGCACGACAGCCCCCGGGATCTTCCGACGATCGACATCCGCATTGAGCACCGATGCGATGGCCTGCAGCCGCCGTGCCGAAAGTCCTACCTGTTCGGGAGTATTGGCTTGATCTAGAGGATTAGTTGTGACTGGCAATGAAGGCTCCTTCAGGTTCCATGGGCCACGCGCAAGGTTCAGGCATTCAGGTATCGGCTGGGGTATGTGTGCCGATTCTAGGAAAACGGGCGGCCTGGCGATTGATGGCAGGGGTCGCCGCCGTGACTATTGGGGACATTGAGCGCGCTCTGCGCGAGATGGCCCGGCAACGAACCGGCCCGGGCATGGACATTTGATCGGCGTTAGCCGTAGGTGGTGTTCTGCAAGATGCGGTATGAGCTTAGGTTTCGGCGCCGGTCAGCTGTAGTGGCGAAGCGAATCACCCGTCCAGGCAGCCCGGACTTTGCCCGGGCTGAGGGCGTCAGGGCTGAATGTGGTAGGCCTTGACGATGCCGGCATTGCGCTCGAATTCAATATGCAGGGCCTGGCCGAGCTGCGAGGCGGTCTGGGCTGGCACTGTCTCGAAGCCGAGTGCGACGATCCGTTCCTGCACCCTGGGTGTCGAGGCCGCCTTGTAGACTGCCGCCTGGATCTTCTGGATCAGCTCTGCCGGCACCTGGGCCGAAATGAAGACGCCCGCCCAGTTGTTGAAGTCGATGTCCGGATAGCCCATCTCGGCAAAGGTCGGGACTTGCGGCAGCAGTGGCGAGCGCTGCTTCGCGGCCAGGGCATAGGCCTGCAGCTTGCCGCCCTTGATCATCGGCAGCGAGGTCACCATGCCGTCGTACATGACGGTAATCTGTCCGCCCATGACCTGGGTCAGTGCCGGCGGCGAGCCGGCAAACGGCACGTGTTGCAGATCCATGCCGGCCTTCTGGTTCATGATCAGGCCGGCATAGTGGGCGACCGTGCCTGCGCTGTAGGAGGCAAAGCTCAGTTGGCCCGGATGGGCCTTCACATAACCGATCAGATTCGGCAGATCCTTGGCTGGCAGGTTTGTCGAGCCGACCAGCAGCAGGGTCGACCTGGCTACGGCGGCCACGGGCTTCACATCCTTCATCGGATCAAAGGAGACCTTCATCACATGCGGGATCTCCGTGAGCACATTGGTGGTCGAGACCAGGATGGTCTGGCCATCGGGCGGCGCCGCCAGCAGGGTGTTGATGGCGATGGCGCCGCCGGCGCCCGGCTTGTTGTCGACCACCACGGGCTGGCCCAGGTCTGCCGTGAGATGTTCGGACAGCACGCGGGCCAATACGTCTATGGTGCCGCCGGCAGGCGCGGGAATCAGCACCCGGACGGGCTTGTTGGTCCATGCCATGGCTGCGGGCATGGCCAGGGCCAGCACAGCGCAGACGGCGACGCAACGTACGCAAAAGAGGGCCGGGCGGATTGGCATGTGTGTTTCCCCGTGACAGGTGAGGGATGGGAAAAGCCCGTGCCAGCCGTCTTGCCGCGGCGGTACGGGATGGTGCTGGAGAAGAAAGGTGGGGGATGAAATGCGGCTTTGGCGTCAGTGTTCAGGCGGCAGCCCTGGTTGCGCGCTGCTTCGCGCGCGCCAGCGCCTGCCGCATGCCCTCTAGCAGCATGGCGGGCGGCCGCGAGCCGGACACGCTGTGGGTGCCGTTGAAGACAAAGTGGGGCACGCCAAGTCCGGGCCGCAATGGTGGGTCTTGTGTGTCGCGCAACGGGGGCAGCCAGTCCAGGTCGTGGTGCACCGGGTCGCCGGCGCGGCCGGGCGTCGGAATGCCGCACTCTTCCACGGCTTGGCGCAGTACATGCGGGTTACCGATGTTCTCGGCGCGGAGGAAATAGCGCGAAAACAGGTTGCCGATCAGTGCCGATGCAGCCTGGGCCCCTGCCTGCTGCCGGGCGAAGCGCACCAGGCGATGAGCCAGCACGGTGCTCGGGAAGGTCTCGATGCGGTCCAGCGCCAGCGTCAGGCCGGCTTCCTGCGCGGCAGCACAAACCTGCGCCTGCGGGGCCTTCACGGCCTCGGGGCTGCCCAGGCGCGCCAGGTAGAAATCGCGGTAAGGCAGGCCTGCGGACGGCGTGGCGGGGATGAGCGGGTAGGACTGCCATTCCACGTTCACGGCAACGTCCGGGCGCTCGTGCGCGAATTGGGCGATGGCGGTGTCAAGGTGCTGCTTGCCGATCAGGCACCACGGGCAGATAAGGTCGAAGCAGGCATCGACCGAGAGCGTCAGGAGAGCATTCATGGCATTAGTTTGAGGGGGCGTGCGAGTGTGTGCAGCACGGGAAACGAAGAGAGCTCCGGATCTGGATTTGCGGTCGGATGGCAGGTGGTGTGCCTCTTTTGCGTCTCCCGGGCATTGCGTGCTGGTGCGAAGAGTATTGGCCAACGGGTGCGGAGCGCATTTACATTTTGGGGCATTCATTTGACATTCCGGGACAGTTAGGGAAAGCACGATGGCGGATTCCCCAGTCGCCGCCGGAGTACGGCATTGATATGTGCACGCTGATGCGGACAGCGATGCAACGGCAGGAATTTGGCTCGCGTGGCGAAGCAGGGCCCCCAAAAAAAAAGCCGCCACGGAGGGCTCGTGTGCGGCCTAAATGAGCATAAGGATGGGGCTGGTGCGGCAGGATGCTGCTGTCCAGCCCCTGGGTTCGTCAGAACTTGTGACGGATCACCAGCGCCACATGCGAGCATGTTGCTCTGGCCGTTGGCCAGCGTATAGCTGTTGCCCAGCGACAGGCTGTTGGCGAACGCCGTTGCCAGCGATTCCATCATCACGCTGGCATTCTTGCCATTCTAGGTAGGCGATCTACGTTCAGATTGACATGCTGGGACGTCGACGTGACGGTCCGGGACATTGCGTGGCGGCTTTTTGCCCGAGGCGACAACACCTGCCTGACGATCACCTCCGAAGATCCAGGCTTTCACCGTGCCTATCGGGGTGCGCGGAAGAAACGGCGCTTACGAACCATCATCCGTCGACAAGCTACTGTTTCCCTGCCCAACGGGGCGCCGGTCGGCTCACTCGATGGAGGCAGGCCGTGGGCACTGGCACCAAAGCACCAAAAAAAATGCCGCCGAAGCGGCACCAAGAGCATTGGAGAGGCAGGATGCACGCGAGCAGAACCGCGGGACTGCCCGCATCGCTGCGCAAATAAGACCTTGTCACATACCGTCGAGCTATCGTTAGAACTTGTGGCGAATACCTACGGCGACACCGAGCATGTTGCTTTGGCCGCTGGCAAGCGCGTAGCTATTGCCAAGGGAAAGGCTGTTGGCGTAGCCGATCATCGCGGAATCCAGTCCCAGGCCCGCGTTCTTTGCGTATGCCGTGGTCAGGTAGACATCGGTTCGCTTGGAGAGCGTGTAGTCGGCGATGAAAGCGACTTGCCACGGGTTCGGGATCGACGTGCTGTTAAGGAAGCTCTTGACGTGGTCGTAGTCGTATTCGAGCGTCAGGCTAAGCGCCGGCGTCACCTGGTAGTTGGCACCGATCCAGTAGAAGTCGTCGCGCTCGATCAGGCTGCCATTCTGGTTCTTGTTCTGACCCCAGCGGTAGCCGCCCATGATCTTTGCCGCGCCGAACGCATAGCTTCCCGCGATTGTCGCCTTCTTGAAGCTGCCGCTGCCGAGGGCAGCCGCGGTCGCCGGGTTTGAAATGGTCGGGTTGAACTGGTCGTACGCAACGGCCACACCGACAGGGCCGGCAATGTAGGTCAGAGCCGCGCCATAGGCGGTGTCGCGGCGGAACTGGCCCGGCACTTCGCCGTTACCGCCGAGGAGCGGGCCGTTGGCTACCGTCGTCGGCAACGCCAGGCCGGTACCGAAGGACCAGTGCGCCAGTGCGGACACCGGACCGAACTGGCCGGAGTACTTGATGGTGTTGTCCTCGCGGAAGTTCGCGCCGGTCAGCATCACGATCGGTTCATACTGTGTGGCAAAGGCTGCCGGCACGAAGTTCGCGATGCCCTCGAACATCGAGGTGTACTGACGGCCGAAGGTCACCTGGCCAAACTGCGCACTCTGCAGGCCTACGTATGCCTGGCGACCAAACAGGCGGCCGCTTTGCTGCGATGTACCAGTATCCAGGTTAAAGCCGCTTTCCAGAACGAAAACGGACTTCAGACCACTGCCGAGATCTTCCGCGCCGCGCAAGCCCCAACGCGAGCCCGACAGGCCGCCGGAGTTCATGCGGTAAACATCGTTGGACGGTCCCGCATTGAACTTGTTGGCTGCGGTGGGAACAACGCCGACGTGGTTGGCGTACTCAACGTTCATATCCGCCACGCCATACAGCGTCACGCTGCCCTGTGCGTGTGCGCTGCCGGCGCAGATTGCGCCCGAAGCAATGAGTGCAAGATTAAGCTTGCTCAGTTTCCTAGATGATTTCACTACCTGTCCTCCTCATATCCATTTTTACGTCTGTTACTGACGCCGTCATCATGCAAAGAATTGGACGCCGTGCGCCCCCCAATGGCAGGGGGGCGGGATTCTCCGGATAGCACGAGATTTTCTGCACATGGGTGCAAATGGACGCCGGGGGTTCGGTAGCGGGTCAGGGCTTATCAAAGGGAAGCAAAGGAAGCTGAAGGTGACGGGAAAGGCGGCCCGCGCGATGCGTATTGGTAACGCAGGGCTGGTGGGGTCAGGGAGACGCTACCTGTGCGCGGTGCTTCCGGATTGAAGTGGCCTGCCCCGCACTGCCGCTGACAGTACGAGGTCGATATCCGTTTGGCGGCAAATCGCCGCTTTGTCAGAAACTGACCGGGAAGCGGGTAGGGAAGGGGGTGACGGTGAAGTACGCGATCCTCGCGGCGGCAGGCCGCATGCCTGGCCACATGAACGTGCTACTGGCCGAGGCCGAGGTGGCTTGCGACCAGGTCTTCGATATGGAAGACATCAACAGAGAGTTCAGCCAGGCGTCGCGGTGCATCCTGCCATGACCTGAGGGGGCGTTGGACTTTCAAGCCTTCCGCTGCTTACCCTGGCCAATCGGTTCGGTCATTTCGGAGAGTTCCTGAATGAGCGACTCGGCGCGGGACCATTCGCCATAGCCGGCGGCGGGGTTGAGGTGGCCGACGTTGCCGAGGTCGACCAGGCGGCTGCCCCAGGCACTGGCCAGCGCGGAGACTTCCTCGAAACGGGCAAGCGGATCGTTGCGGCTGGCCGCGACGATGCTTGGGAAGCGCAAGGCCGCGCGCGGTGCGGGTGTCCAGCCGTTCAGGCGCAGCGCATCTTCGTCCGGATAGCCTTCAGGCAACGGATGATCGAAATCGGGCGGCGCGGCCAGCAGCGCGCCGCGCACGGCGCGCGCGGAACGGCGCGCCCAGTGCACCGTAATCATGACGCCGGCGCTGTGGGCCACCAGCAAGGCCGGCTCACGCAGGCTCGCCAGCGTGCGTTCCAGCGCAGCGACGCGCACGGCGCAGTCAAGCTTGTCGTGCTCCAGCGGGGGCACGATGCTGACCTGGCGCCCGTCGGCGCGCAACTTGTCGGCCAGCAAGGTTTGCCAGTGATCCGCGACATGGCCGCGCAGGCCGGGGACGATGACGATCGGGGGTAATTCAATGTGATGCATCTTGTTGTTTACTCGGCTGGTGAAAGAAGAGTCAGGCGCTGGTGCGCTCCGCC
>JYOD01000186.1 GCA_000955785.1 Burkholderiaceae bacterium 16 | reverse complement strand
CCCGAAGGGGAGGTGAAACTGCTTTTGACTTTTAAGCCTTTGACTTTGCAGTTGCAGTTGCAGTTGCAGTTGCAGTTGCAGCCACCATCAACCACCAACGCACCCCCAACACACCCCCAACACACCCCCAAAAAGCGAAAAAGCGCGAACAAACCGTCCGCGCCTAATCACCATCACCAACCCAAACCTTACGCCACCGCATCCGCCGGCTGCTTCTGCAGCAAAGCCAGCAACTGCGCCAATTCATCCCGCATCTTGCGGCGATCGACAATCATATCGATAGCGCCCTTCTGCAACAGGAACTCAGCCCGCTGGAAGCCTTCAGGCAGCTTCTCGCGCACCGTCTGTTCAATCACGCGCGGACCAGCAAAGCCGATCAAAGCCTTGGGTTCGGCGATCACAACGTCGCCCAGGAACGCAAAGCTGGCCGACACGCCGCCCATAGTGGGATCGGTCAGCACGCTGATAAACGGCAGCTTGGCATTCGACAGTTGATTCAGCATCGACGTAGTCTTGGCCATCTGCAGCAACGACAGCAGGCTTTCCTGCATACGCGCACCGCCCGTGGCGGTAATGCAGATAAACGGCACCTTCTGCTCCAGCGCCGCCTGGGCGCCACGCACAAAGCGCTCGCCCACCACCGAACCCATGGAGCCGCCCATGAATTCGAACTCGAAGCAGCTCACCACCACCGGAATGGTATGGATAGCGCCGCCGATCACGACCATGGCATCGGTCTCGCCGGTGTCGTCCATGGCGGCCTTGATGCGGTCGGGGTACTTCTTGGTGTCCTTGAACTTGAGCGCGTCGACCGGCAGGATCTCCTGGCCGATCTCATAGCGGCCCTCGGCGTCCAGCAGCCCGTCGAGGCGGGCGCGGGCGCGGATGCGCATATGATGGTCGCACTTGGGGCAGACGTGGAGGTTGGCCTCGACGTCAGTACGGTACAACACCGACTCGCACGACGGGCACTTGACCCACAGCCCTTCCGGAATGCCCTTGCGGGTGGAGGGGTCGGTCTGTTGAATCTTGGGGGGGAGGAGTTTATCCAACCAGCTCATGAAAGGCTCCTTTCGGCACATGCGCGGAACATGTCAGGCCGCGAATTTACCATGCCTGGGATCCGCAGTCCCCGTTCAGCCGGGGCGATGCGCCTGTTGCGGCACAACTGCCGCCAAAATCATGCATTTTTGTTGCATTGCCCGCCCGCGCGCAAACACGGGCGGTGCCGCATAAATCACGTTCAGGCGTCGAGCGCCTGGCGGATTTCCGCGATGAACGACTGCAGCGATTGTACCGCCTGGTCCCGCGGCGCATCTTCAAGCAACTGCACCAGGCGGCTGCCGATCACCACGGCATCGGCCACGCTGCCGATCGTTCGCGCGGTCTGCGCGTCGCGGATGCCGAAGCCCACGCCCACCGGCAGGTTGGCATGGCGCTTGATCAGCGGAATGCGCGCGGCCACGCTGTCGAGGTCGATGGTGGCCGAACCGGTCACGCCCTTGAGCGACACGTAGTACAGGTAGCCGCTCGCCAGCTTGGCCACGGCTTCGATGCGATCGTCCGTGGAAGTGGGCGCCAGCAGGAAAATCGGGTCCATCCCGTGGGCGCGCATCTGCGCCGCGAAGGACTCGCACTCCTCGGGGGGGTAATCAACCACCAGCACGCCGTCGACGCCGGCCGCCGCCGCGGCCTTGGCGAAGACAGCCTCGCCCATGCGCTCGATCGGGTTGGCGTAACCCATCAGCACCACCGGCGTGGTGGCATTGGTCTGGCGGAACTCTGCCACCCAGGCCAGCACCTTGGTCAGCGTCACGCCCTGCGCGAGCGCGCGCTCGGAGGCACGCTGGATCACCGGGCCGTCGGCCATCGGGTCGGAAAACGGCACGCCGAGCTCGATGACGTCGGCGCCGCCCGCCACCAGCGCGTGCATCAGCGCAACGGTCAGGCCGGGCTCGGGATCGCCCGCGGTGATGAACGGAATCAGGCCCTTCTTGTTCTGCGCGGCCAGCGCCGCGAAAGTCGAATTGATTCGGGACATGGTCATTGAGCAATAGTGGGCAACGGCGTGGACGAGGCAGCCAGCAAGGGCTCGTCGTTCGCTGCTGCGATGTTCAGGGTAGCCGGCGCGGTCTGTGGCGAACTGATGCAGGCCGCGACGCGTTCGCGCGCCACACGCACATAGTCGGGGTTCATCTCGTAGCCGACGAAACGCCGTCCGTGCAGCGCGCAGGCCACCGCGGTCGTGCCGCTGCCGGTGAATGGGTCAAGCACCAGCCCGCCCGGCGGGCAACTGGCCAGCACCATGCGCTGCACGATATGCAGCGGCTTCTGGGTGGGATGGTCGGCACGTTCCGGATCTTGCCGGTGGATGCGCGGCACGCTCCACAGATCCTTCGGGTTGTAGCCCACCTCGAGCCATTTCTTGCCCTCGAAACGCGGACGGCTGCGCGCCTTCTTGGTCTCGGCATCGTACGGCACGCGCACGGAGTCGAGGTCAAAGTAATAGTCGCGCGCCCCGGCGAAGAAACCGATGTTGTCGTGCACCGAGGAGTACTTGCGCGTGGTGCCGCCCATGCTCGGTACGCGCCGGTCCCAGATGATCTCGTTGATCATGGTCAGGCGCTGCTTGAGCATCACGAACAGTTCCGGCGAGTATTGCCAGGTGCAGAACAGGTACAACGAGCCGCGCGGCGCCAGCTTGGGCACCACCGCATCGATCCAGCGCGCCGACCACTCAAGGTAGGCTTGCCCGGACAGGCGGTCAGAGTCATTGCCGTAATCCTTGCCCAGGCCATAGGGCGGATCGGCCACGATCAGGTCGATGGAGCCGTCGGCAATGCGCTTGATGCCTTCCAGCACGTCTTCCTGGTAAAGCGTCAGCTGCGGCGCCGCGAGGGGTGCGGACGGGGCGCCGCCTTCAGCGGCGCCCGGCGGGAGAAAGTCGCGCATCAGAGCTTCAGCCCCGAACGTTCGGCCACGGTATGCATGTCCTTGTCGCCCCGGCCCGACAGGTTCACCAGCAGCAGCTTGTCCTTGGGCAGCGTAGGCGCCAGCTTGCAGGCGTAGGCGATCGCGTGGCTGGATTCCAGCGCCGGGATGATGCCTTCGATGCGGCAACAGTCGTGGAAGGCCTTGAGCGCTTCCTCATCGGTGATCGGCACATACTCGGCGCGGCCGATATCCTTGAGCCATGCGTGCTCGGGACCGACGCCCGGATAGTCCAGCCCGGCGGAAATCGAATGCGTCTCGATGATCTGGCCGTTGGCATCCTGCAGCAGGTAGGTGCGGTTGCCGTGCAGCACGCCCGGCGAGCCGCCGATCAGCGCGGCGGCATGGCGGCCGGTTTCGAGCCCGTCGCCGGCGGCTTCCACCCCGATCAGGCGCACGTCCTTGTGCTCGATATACGGGTAGAAGATGCCCATGGCATTGGAGCCGCCGCCCACGCAGGCGATCACGGCGTCGGGCTGACGCCCCGTCAGCTCGGGCATCTGCACCTTGGATTCTTCGCCGATCACGCACTGGAAGTCGCGCACCATCATCGGATAGGGATGCGGGCCGGCCACGGTGCCGATGATGTAGAAGGTGTTCTCGACGTTGGTGACCCAGTCGCGCATCGCTTCATTGAGCGCGTCCTTGAGGGTCTTGGAGCCGCTTTCCACGGGCACCACGGTAGCGCCCAGGAGCTTCATGCGGTAGACGTTGGCAGCCTGGCGCTTGACGTCTTCCGAGCCCATGTAGACCACGCACTCCATGCCGAAGCGCGCGGCGATGGTCGCGGTGGCCACACCGTGCTGGCCGGCGCCGGTCTCAGCGATCACACGCGGCTTGCCCATGCGCTTGGCCAGCAGTGCCTGGCCAATCACGTTATTGATCTTGTGGGCGCCGGTGTGGTTGAGGTCTTCGCGCTTGAGATAGATCTGCGCGCCGCCGAGCATCTCGCTCCAGCGTTGCGCATGATAGATCGGCGAGGGCCGGCCGACGAAATGCTTCAGTTCGCGGCGGTATTCCGCGTCGAACTCGGGATCTTTCTGGAAGTGCGCATAGGCTTCGCGCAGTTCGTCCAGCGCGTGCACCAGCGTTTCAGAAACGAAGGAACCACCATAGGGGCCGAAATGGCCGCGGGAATCGGGCAGGTCGTACATGAGTCAGCTCTTCTGAACAGGGCCCTCGCCGGTCTGGCAGGGGCCCGATGACGTTAGGGTCGTACGCGGGGCAGGCACGGAGCAGGCGGGAGGCTGGATGCCCGATGGGCAAGCTGCCCTACCCGGCATCCGCGCTGCGCACGGCGCGCACGAAGGCGGCAATCCTGGCGTGGTCTTTCACGCCTTTGGCGGCCTCCACGCCGCTGCTTACATCGACAGCGTAGGGCCGCACGCGCTCAATCGCGCCAGCGACGTTTTGCGCGCTCAACCCACCACTCAAAACGATCCGAGGAGCGGCGCTTGCGGTCGGGTTGTGGGTGGGCGGAAGCCATGCCGGGGGTATCAGGGTCCAGTCGAAGACGTGTCCGCCACCGCCGTAGCCTTCGACGAAGGCATCAAGCAGCAAGGCAGCGGCATCACGATACAGATCCGCGAATTCTACCAAATCGAGACCGGGCTGGACGCGTGCCGCGCGCAGAAACGGCAGCCGGCAGCGCTGGGCGGCCTGCGTGCAAGCCTCCGGGCTCTCGTCGCCATGGAATTGCAGCAGCGTAAGCGGCACACGCTCGGCTACATGGGCGATCTCGTCGGCATCCGCGTTGACGAACAATCCAACAACCGAAACAAAGGCGCCGGCGGCTTCGGCCAGCGCAGCGGCGCGCGCCACCTCGACAAAGCGCGGGCTGCCCGGATAGAAAACCAGGCCGATCGCGTCGGCGCCGGCATCCACCGCCGCGCGAACGTCTTCCTCGCGCGTGAGCCCGCAGATCTTGACGCGGGTGCGGCGCGGCGCGGCGCTGCCCGGCTCAGGCGACTGGGTCATTGGCAAACACTCCATGAAACAGGCTGGCGGCCGCGTCCGCGGCCGGAATCCCGTATTGCTCAGGATACTTCACCCCGGCGAGGTAGAGGCCATCGGGCATGAAAGTGGGCGCTGCCTTGGCGCGACTGCGCCCGGCCAGCACTTCGGCCATCCAGCCCGGCGGGTAGCGGCCGCGCCCTACCGCCACAAGGCAACCCATCAGGTTGCGCACCATGTGATGCAGGAAGGCGCTGGCGCGAAAACGCACGAACAACCAGTCGCCATCGGCCTTGAGGGTGATGTCATACATGGTCTTGACAGGCGACTTGGCCTGGCACTCTGCGGCGCGGAACGCGGAAAAATCATGCTCGCCCAGCAAGCAGGCGGCAGCGGCGCGCATGACGCCGACGTCCAGGCCCTGGCCAGGCGGCAGCATCAGGTAGCCAGCCCTGCCGTGCACCAGCGGCACGCGGTGCGGGCCGGTATAGAGCGCGTAGTAATACATGCGCTCGAAGGCCAGGAAACGCGCATGGAAGCCCTCGTCGACCGGCTTGGCCCATTGCAGCGCGATGCTGGGCGGCAGGAAGGCGTTGACGCCACGTACCCAGGAGAACGGCTCGCGCGACAAGTCGGTGTCGATATGAATCACCTGTCCGAGCGCATGCACGCCGGTATCGGTGCGGCCTGCCACCGTGGTCTGCACACGGCGGCCGGCGAAGCGCTCAATTGCGTCCTCTAGCAGGTCCTGCACCGTATTGCGGTGCGGTTGCGACTGCCAGCCGGAGAAAGCGGCACCGTCGTAATGGAGGCCGAGGGCGATGCGGTTCATGAGGCGGAAATTGACAAGCGGAAATTGACGGGCAAAACGCGAACGAATGAACGAAAACGGAGCGCAACCGGCGAAAGCAAGCGATTGCCGGCCCGCAAAAAGCAAATGCGCCGGGAGCCACGCTCCCGGCGCATCCGTGGCGTGCTGCCTGGCGCATTGCCTGCGCACAGCCCGCCATCATACAGCCTGGCCTGTCAGGCCACGTCGCGCAGCAGGCTGCGGGCCTCCGTCAACAGGGGATCCTGCGACTGATCCACCACTTCCTGCAGCAGTTCCCGCGCGCCTTCCTTGTCGCCGATCTCGATATAGGCCCTGGCCAGATCGAACTTGATCTGCATGTCGCGGCCACCATCGACGGCGTCCGCCGACAAGGTGCTCGGGGAGATCCCGCGCGACGTGTCCAGCCCGCTCTCCGCGCTCACGCGCGACAGGTCGATCGGCTCGGACAGCTTGCCGTCGCGCAGCATCGTAGGCGCCGGCAGCGACGATGCGCCATAGAAAGTACGGGTCTCGTGGCTATCGCCCACCGTGTCGTCCCGGCTGGCCGGATTGAGGTCCAGCGAAATGCCGGACATATCGAAGTCGAGCGGTCGGCTGCGCGTGGGCGTATCCAGCGCCGGGATATCCTCATGGGCGCCGTGGCCCCGGGGTGCCGGCAAATCCAGATCCAGGTCAAGGCCATCGTCCAGGCGGGTGGCAAGTGCCTCAGGCAGCGCGTCGGCATTGCCGAACACGAGCGAGGCCGACTCCGGCGCGGTAATCGGCGCACCGGCCGCGGGAGCGGGGAAGCCGTCGAGCGGCAACGCCAGATCGGCCAGGTCCGCCAGCGCGGTCTCGCGGGGTGCCGCCGCCGGATCTTGCGAGGGATCGTGGGTGCGCCACTGATCGCCCGGCAAGGTAGTGGTATCTCCGGAAGCCGTGTCCGGCGCCACGCTCAGGTACAAAGCGTTGCCCGGCTCGAGGCGCCGTCCCATCTCCGCTGCCTGTACCCACTCCGCCCCTTGTCCGCCCGTCTGGGCGAACATTTCTTCTGCAATCACGCGAAAACCTTCCACATCCTGACGATTGTTGTGAATCTCCATGAGCTTCAGGCGAATCGCCTGGCGCTCAGGGTTTTGCTGCAGCGCTTCGCGCAGGATCTCCTCGGCCTGCACATCACGCCCGTAGGCGATATAGACATCAGCCTCGGCGATCGGGTCAACCTCGTTGGCTTCCGCGGTATTGTTGCCAATGCGGAAATCGGCTCCGAACACACTGTGCTGCGAGGTGTCGACGCTCTGTCCACCCGCGGCGCCAAACAGCGAATTGCCGCCCGCCATGACGGTGCTTTCCTGCGACAGGATGCTGTCCCCGAAGGCGGCGTTCTCGCTGGACTTCTGTTGCTGACGCCGGCGATAGATCGCATAACCGCCCAGCAAGGCGATCAGCAGGCCACCACCGGGCAGCAGCATGGGGTTGGCCAGCAGATCCTCGAAGAAGGACGGCTGTGCCACCGGCTGGGGCTGCGTCACGACCGGCGGGCGCTTGGCGGCCGGTGTGGAGGCGGCGTCAGGCTTGGCGGCGGCAACGGCGGCGTCCGCCGCGCTTGCACTGGCGCCGCTGGCGCCGTGCATGGCCGAGGCCGCCGAAGCCGGCGAACCGGCCAGCGGCGCCGCGGTTGCGGTGGATGCAGCCGCTGCCGTAGCAGCGCTGGCACCCGCGCCAGCCTCCGCCGTGACCGGTGCGGCTGTGGCGCCGGCGTCTGCCTTGGCCGTACCGGCGGGCACCACGGCAGGTGCAGCCGATGGCGCCGCGGCGCCATCCTTGCCCGCACTCTTCTGCGTCTGGGCCAGCTTGGCAAGCTCGGCGTTCTTCAGCTCGACCAGCCGTTGCATGTCACTAACGTTTTTCTCAAGCTGCGCGAGGCGTGTCTCGGCTTCCTTGATCTGCCGTTCCTTGGCGATACTGCTTTCCGCAGCGGCTGCGGCAGCGGCCTGGCTACCCCGCTCGGGCTTGCTGAGCTTGAGTTCGTCGCGCGGGCCCGCGGCCGGCGCGGCCTGTTCCTGCACACGAGCGGTGACATTGCCCGACTGCTCGCGGCCACTGCCGGCTTCGACCGTGCGCGCGGCAGCGGCCGTCGCCAGGCGGCTACGGTAAGCGTCAAAGCCGTGCGTGCGTGCCACCACCTCGCGGCGTGCCGCGTGCGGCGCGACCGCTTGCGCTTCCTGCTGGCTGGGCACCTTGAGCACGACGCCCGCCTTGAGGCGGTTCATATTGCCGCCGATGAACGCGTTCGGATTGTTGCGATACAGCGCGACCAGCATCTGGTCGAGCGAGACCGCATCCTGCCCCTGGGAGGCTTCGTTGGCAATGGCAGTGAGGTTATCGCCGCGCTGGACGGTGTACATGCCGGCAGCCGCGGCCGTACCTTCGGCCGCCGGCGCTGCGGCGCGGTGCGGCCGTGGCGCCGGTGCCTTGGCTTGCGGCCGTGGCGCCTGGCTAGCCGCCACGGGGGCCGGTGCCGCGGCGGGCACAGGCGCAGCGCTTGGCGCGGGAGCCGATGCCGCCGGGCCGGCAGCGCCGGCGTCGTCCGGGGTTCCCGCCTGCACCACCGTGGTGGGCGAGAAAGTCTGGTTGGATGGCTTGGCGCCGGCCGGATCCAGCAGGAAGGTGTAGGCGCGAGACACCTTGCCGCTAGACCATGTCATGTCGACGAGGATGTCGACGAAAGGCTCGCTGAGTGGCTGGGTTGACCGGACCCTCGCCACATAGCTGCCATTGGGACGGCGCTCGACCTGCAGCCGCAGGGTGTTGACCGCCGGCAGATAGGTCAGGCCGGCCTTGGCATACGCATCGGGCGACGCCAGCTTGACGGTTAGCCCGTCCGCTTCTTCCGCGCTGACACCACTAATATCGATTTCCGCCTGCAGCGGCTGACCCAGATTCGACTGTACCCGTAATTGCCCGAACCCCGCGGCATAAGCGGCCGGCTGCGCGAGCAGCAAACCCAGTGCCGTGAAGGCCAGCGTTGACCAGCGCTGGCGGGCTGTAGGCGCATCTTTCCGGCGATGTTGGCTCACACTCACCTTGTGCTCCGTTGTGTTCTAGTAATGAAATTAACTTAACATCAATGGTTTAGCGCAGCAAGTTAGCGTCCCGACTGAGCCCCGCGCCAACTCGTACGGACGTGCGGACGACCGCCCCGCAGCCCGGCATATACCGGCTGTATTGTGACGCACCGCCGGGAAAAATAGTCAGCCGGGAATGACAACGCCGCGCACAGGCGCGGCGTTGTCATCAAAGCCGGGGGTTTCTGTTGCCTTGCTGCAACGAAACCCCCGAACGCCCGGTCCAGGCCCATAAGACATGGACTAAGACATGCCTTGCAGCTGCCTGAAGGGCCACTCCCGGACTCAGGCTTCGATCAGGATGCGCAGCATACGGCGCAGCGGTTCCGCGGCGCCCCACAGCAACTGGTCGCCGACAGTGAAGGCCGACAGGTATTCGCCACCCATCTGCATCTTGCGCAGGCGCCCCACCGGAATGGTCAGGGTACCGGTCACGGCGGCAGGCGTGAGGTCGGTCATGCTGGCCTCGCGCGTGTTCGGGACGACCTTGGCCCACTGGTTGTTGGCGGCCAGCATGCCTTCGATTTCGTCCAGCGGTACGTCGCGGCGCAGCTTGATGGTCAGCGCCTGCGAATGGCAGCGCATCGCGCCAATGCGCACGCACAGGCCGTCCACGGCGATCGGCGAAGCGCCGGTCGCGCCCAGGAAGCCTTCGCCGCGGCCCAGGATCTTGTTGGTCTCGGCGCCGGCCTTCCACTCTTCCTTCGACACGCCGTTACCCAGGTCCTTGTCGATCCAGGGAATCAGGTTGCCGGCGAGAGGTACGCCGAACTGCTTGGTTTCTTCACCCGACAAGCCATGCTGGGTCGCCAGGATGGTGCGGTCGATTTCCAGGATGGCCGATGCCGGGTTGTCCAGCAGCGACTTGACCGATGCGTTGAGCGTGCCGAACTGGGTCAGCAGTTCGCGCATATGCTGCGCGCCGCCGCCCGAGGCGGCCTGGTAGGTCATGGACGTCATCCACTCGATCAGGTCGTGCTGGAACAGGCCGCCCAGGCCCATCATCATGCAGCTGACCGTGCAGTTGCCGCCGATGAAATTCTTGACGCCCTTGGTCAGCGCGTCCTTGATGACACCGAGGTTGACCGGATCGAGCACGATGATGGCATCGTCCTTCATGCGCAGCGAGGACGCCGCGTCGATCCAGTAGCCCTTCCAGCCGGCTGCGCGCAGCTTCGGGAAAATCTCGTTGGTGTAATCGCCGCCCTGGGCCGTGAGGACCACGTCGCACTTCTTCAGCGCTTCGATGTCGTTCGCGTCCTGGAGCTTGGTTTCATTCTTGGCCATGGCCGGGGCCTGGCCGCCAGCGTTGGACGTGCTGAAGAATATGGGCTCGATATGGTCGAAATCGCGCTCTTCCTGCATGCGTTGCATCAGGACGCTGCCGACCATTCCTCGCCAGCCGACGAGACCTACAATCATGACTAACCTCGGATGTGATTTGAACTTCCCCGCGCTTTCTTCGCCCGACGTGACTGCGCGGGGAAGACGAGCAGGCACGACGAACGATCTAGCCGATCGTTTTGGTAATAATGGTTTTAATCGTCGTTGCGGTAAGCGGGTGGCCGTGCGAACCCAGGCCAACCAGGCTGCGGGTAGCAACCGGGGCGGCGATGGCAGTCGAGGGGGACTGGAAGATTCGGACCATTCGCAAAGTCTACACGATTTTGCGGCGCTGCCACACGGGGGAAATCGGGGACAAATAAAAGAAAAGGCGCCGCATGCGGCGCCTTTTCAACTTGATACAGCTTACAGCGCGGCCAGGACGGCCTCGCCCATCTCGCGCGTACCGACTTGCTTGCAGCCCGGCGTCAGGATGTCGCCGGTGCGATAGCCCTGGGCCAGTACCTTCTTGACGGCGTTCTCGATGCGGTCGGCCTGTTCGGCACGGTTCAGCGAGAAGCGCAGCATCATCGCCGCCGACAGGATGGTGGCCAGCGGATTGGCCACGCCCTTGCCGGCGATGTCGGGTGCGGAACCGTGCGAAGGCTCGTACAGGCCCTTGTTATTGGCGTCCAGCGAAGCCGACGGCAGCATGCCGATCGAACCCGTCAGCATGGCGGCCTCGTCCGACAGGATGTCGCCGAACATATTGCCGGTGACGATCACGTCGAAGCTCTTGGGTGCCTTGACCAGTTGCATGGCCGCGTTGTCCACGTACATGTGCGACAGCTCGACTTCCGGATATTCCTTGTGCACGTCGATCACGACGTCCTTCCAGAACTGGAAAGTCTCGAGCACATTGGCCTTGTCGACGCTGCACAGCTTCTTGCCGCGCTTGGCGGCGGCCTGGAAAGCCACATGCGCGATGCGGCGGATTTCCGGCTCGCTGTAGCGCATCGTATCGAAGCCTTCGCGCGCGCCCTTGAAGGGACCGTCTGGCGCTTCGCGCATGCCGCGCGGCTGGCCGAAATAGATGTCGCCGTTCAGTTCGCGCACGATCAGGATATCCAGGCCGGCTACCAGTTCGGGCTTCAGGCTGGAGGCGCCGGTCAGCTCGGGATAGCAGATCGCCGGACGGAAGTTGGCGAACAGTTGCAGGTGCTTGCGCAGGCCCAGGATGGCCTGCTCGGGACGCAGCGGGCGATCCAGCTTGTCGTACTTCCAGTCGCCCACGGCGCCGAACAGGATAGCGTCGGCTTCCTTGGCCAGCTTGAGCGTGGCGTCGGGCAGCGGATGGCCGCTGGCCTCGTAACCCGCGCCGCCCACCGGGGCGGTTTCCAGCTCGAACTTCTCGTCGAGCGCGTTCAGGACCTTGACGGCCTCCGCGATGATTTCGGGACCGATGCCGTCACCCGGCAGGACTGCGATTTTCATGCTCTGTCTTCCTTTTATGTCTCGGCGTTCCAGCCAGTCTCAGCCAACCACGCGATTGTTCAGCCACGGCATCTTCGCCACGCGCTCCGCCTCGTACGCCTTGATCTTGTCGGCATGGCGCAGGCTCAGGCCGATATCGTCGAAACCGTTGAGCATGCAGTACTTGCGGAACGGTGCGATATCGAACGCGTAGCTATCGCCACCCGGCGTGATCACCAGTTGCTTGTCGAGATCGATCGTCAGCTTGTAGCCGTTGAACGCGTTGGTCTCGTTGAAGATATGGTCGACCTGCAACTCGGTCAGAACCACCGGCAGCAGGCCGTTCTTGTAGCAGTTGTTAAAGAAGATGTCGGCGAAGCTCGGCGCAATCACGGCGCGGAAGCCGTATTGCGTCAGCGCCCAGGGCGCGTGCTCGCGCGAGCTGCCGCAACCGAAATTACGGCGTGCCAGCAGGATCGAGCCACCCTGGTAGCGCGGCTGGTTGAGCACGAAATCCGGGTTCAGCGGCCGCTTGCTGTTGTCCTGGCCGGGCTGGCCCACGTCCTTGTAGCGCCACTCGTCGAACAGGTTGGGGCCGAAGCCGGTACGCTTGATCGACTTGAGGAATTGCTTGGGGATGATGGCGTCGGTGTCGACGTTCTCGCGGTCCAGGGGCACCGTGAGCCCGCTGTGTACAGTGAACTTGTCCATGGTCGGTTCCTTACTTCTTTGCCGCGTTTTCGAGCGAGCGGCCTGCGGCCTGTGTGTCCTTGCCAAGGCCGGCCATCGTATGGCAGCCGGCCAGTTGCAGCATGCACACGCATGCGAGCAACACGAGCAGGGCTTGTTTCATGATGAGCCTGCGCGATTTAGCCGAGCTGGCGGATATCGACGAAGTGGCCTTCGATGGCAGCAGCGGCAGCCATCGCCGGGCTCACCAGGTGAGTCCGGCCACCCGCGCCCTGCCGCCCTTCGAAATTGCGGTTCGAGGTCGATGCGCAGCGCTCGCCCGCTTCCAGGCGATCGGCATTCATGGCCAGGCACATCGAGCAGCCCGGCTCGCGCCATTCGAAGCCGGCGGCCTTGAAGACCTTGTCCAGCCCTTCGCGCTCGGCCTGCTCCTTGACCAGGCCAGAACCCGGCACCACCATCGCCAGCTTCACGTTGTTCGCCACGCGACGGCCCAGCTTCTGCACGACCCAGGCGGCGGCGCGCATGTCTTCGATGCGGGAGTTGGTGCAGGAACCGATGAAGACCTTGTCGATCTTGATGCTGTCCACCGGCACGTTAGGCTGCAGGCCCATGTACTCCAGCGCGCGCTCCATGGCGTTGCGCTTGTTCGGGTCTTTTTCCTTCTCGGGATCCGGCACGCGGTCCTCGATGCTGACCACCATCTCGGGCGAGGTGCCCCAGGTCACTTGCGGGCGGACCTCTTCCGCGCGCAGCTCGACCACCTGGTCGAAATGCGCGCCGGCGTCCGAATGCAGCGTGCGCCAGTAGTTCACGGCCTGCTCCCACTCCACGCCCTGCGGCGAGAACGGGCGGCCCTTGACGTATTCGAGCGTGACATCGTCGACAGCGACCAGGCCAGCGCGCGCCCCCGCCTCGATGGCCATGTTGCACACCGTCATGCGCCCTTCCATGCTCAGGTCACGGATGGCCGAGCCGGCGAACTCAATGGTGTAGCCGGTGCCGCCGGCGGTGCCGATCTTGCCGATCACGGCCAGCACGATGTCCTTGGCGGTGCAACCGCGCGGCAGCTTGCCTTCCACGCGCACCAGCATGTTCTTGGCCTTCTTGCCCAGCAGCGTCTGCGTGGCCAGCACGTGCTCCACCTCGGAGGTGCCGATGCCGTGCGCCAGCGCGCCGAACGCGCCGTGCGTGCTGGTATGCGAATCGCCGCACACCACCGTCATGCCCGGCAGCGTGGCGCCCTGCTCCGGCCCGATCACGTGCACGATGCCCTGGCGCAGGTCGTTCATCTTGAACTGGGTGATGCCGTACGCGTCGCAATTGTTGTCCAGCGTGTCCACCTGCAGCTTCGACACCGGATCGGCAATGCCCTGGCTGCGATCGGTGGTCGGCACGTTGTGGTCCGACACCGCCAGGTTGGCGCTGATGCGCCATACCGGGCGCTGCGCCAGCTTCAGGCCTTCGAACGCCTGCGGGCTGGTGACTTCGTGCAGCAGGTGCCGGTCGATGTACAGCATCGTGGTGCCGTCATCCTCGACGTGCACGGTGTGGTCATCCCAAAGTTTGTCGTAAAGCGTCTTGGCCATGATGCAAGGGGGGCGGGCCGGGACCGTTCGGAACTGCACGGTTGGCGGCGTCGCGCGGTAGTTTGCGGGGATTTTTCGCAGGAATGCGGGCAATGAACTGCGGCTTGCTGCGATGCTTGACTTCGCAATCGATTATGCCACAGCGATAGCGCGCGACCGGGCCCTGGCCGGGCCATGCGGCGGTGGGAATGTAATGTGATTGGCGAAAGGGGGATTTCGCCGATGGCGAAAAGGGGGAATGGCGTGAGCGTTCTCCCGCTCGGCCGCCAGGCGGACGAGCGGGAAAGAAGATGGGCTCACCCGCCCAGGTACGCGCTCTTGATACGGTCGTTGGCCAACAGGTTGGCGCCAGTGTCCGCCAGCACCACGCGCCCCGTTTCCAGCACATAGCCACGATCCGCCACGCCAAGCGCCTTGTTCGCGTTCTGCTCCACCAGGAACACAGTGACGCCTTCGTCACGAATGGTCCGGATGATGTCGAAGATCTGCGCGATCACCAGCGGCGCCAGGCCGAGGGTAGGCTCATCCAGCAACAGCAGCCGGGGCCGGCTCATCAGCGCGCGGCCGATGGCCAGCATCTGCTGCTCGCCGCCGGACATGGTGCCGGCGCGCTGGGCCGAGCGCTGCTTCAGGCGCGGGAAGAGCTTGTAGACGTGCTCGATGCCCGCCTCGATCTCGTCGCGCTTGCCGAAGAAGGCGCCCATCTTCAGGTTTTCCAGCACCGTCAGGCTGGGAAACACGCGCCGCCCTTCCGGCGAGATCGCCATGCCGAGACGCATGATCTCGTGGGTAGGACGCCGCGTGATGTCCTGTCCTTCGAACATCACGCGCCCGCTCGACGCGCGCGGCGAACCGCACACCGTCATCATCAGCGTAGTCTTGCCGGCGCCGTTGCTGCCGATCAGCGTGACGATCTCGCCCTTGTTCACTTCGATCGATACGCCAGACAGCGCTTCGATGGCGCCGTAATGGGTATGGACCTTTTCCAGCTTCAGCATCAGTCCTCTCCCAGGTAAGCCTTGATCACGCGCGGGTCGTTGCGCACTTCGGCCGGTTTGCCGATCACGATCGGCCGGCCGTGCTCCATCACCAGGATGCGGTCGGACACGCCCATCACCAGGCTCATGTCGTGTTCGATCAGCAGCACCGAGATCTTGAACTCGCGCCGCAACTGGTCGATCAGTTGCGACAACTCGACCTTTTCCTGCGGGTTGAGCCCGGCCGCGGGCTCATCGAGCATCAGCAGACGCGGATTGGTGATCATGCAGCGCGCGATCTCCAGCCGGCGCTGGTGGCCGTACGACAGCGTGCCCGCCTCGCGGTTGGCCACGCCGCGCAGACCCATGCGCTCGAGCCACACCGAAGCGCGCTCCAGCGCCTCGCGTTCGGCGCGGCGATAGGCCGGCGTGGCGAACAGGCCGTGCAGCAGGCCGGAGCGCACCTGCAGGTGCTGTGCCACCAGCAGGTTCTCCACCACCGTCAGTTGCTTGAACAGACGGATATTCTGGAACGTGCGCACCAGCCCGCGGCGCGCCACCTGGTGGCTCGGCAGGCGGGCAATCGAGTGGCCGTCCAGCGAGACCTCGCCGGCGGTCGGCTTGTAGAAGCCGCCCACGCAGTTGAACACCGTGGTCTTGCCCGCGCCGTTGGGGCCGATGATGGCGAAGACTTCGTCGCGGCGCACATCGAAATCGATGCCGTCGACCGCCAGCAGGCCGCCGAAGCGCATCTGCAGGCCGGAGACTTTCAGCAGTTCCGCTTGTTGAACTTGACTCATTGCGGCAACTCCACGTGGGGGCGGCTCGCGGGCAGCAGGCCCTGCGGACGCCACATCATCATCAGCACCATCACCAGGCCAAAAATCAGCATGCGGTACTCGGCAAAGCCGCGTGCCACTTCCGGCAGCGCGGTCAGCAGGATGGCCGCCAGGATCACGCCCAGTTGCGAGCCCATGCCGCCCAGCACCACCACCGCCAGGATCAGCGCGGACTCGATGAAGGTGAACGATTCGGGATTGACCAGGCCCTGGCGCGCGGCAAAGAACGCGCCGCCCAGGCCGGCGAAGGCCGCGCCCAGCGTAAATGCCGACAGCTTGATGCGGGTCGGGTTCAGGCCAAGCGAACGGCAGGCGATCTCATCCTCGCGCAGGGCTTCCCACGCGCGCCCCATCGGCATGCGGATCAGCCGGCTGGTGACGAACAGCGTGAAGCCCACCAGCAGCAGCGCCAGCAGGTACAGGAAGATCACCATGTGCTCGCCGCTGTAGTCCCAGCCCAGCAGCTCGTGGAACGTCTTGGCGCCCTCCACGCTCGCGCTGCGCGCCATCTCGATGCCGAACACGGTCGGCTTCGGGATGCCCGACACGCCGTCCGGGCCACCGGTCAGGCTGGTCAGGTTGTTGAGCAGCAGGCGGATGATTTCGCCGAAGCCCAGCGTGACGATGGCCAGGTAATCGCCGCGCAGCCGCAGCACCGGGAAGCCCAGCAGGAAACCGAAGGTGGCCGACATGCAGGCCGCGATCGGCAGGCATTCCCAGAAGGTCAGGCCGAAGTACTGGTTGAGCAGCGCGTAGGTGTAGCCGCCAACCGCGTAGAAGCCGACATAGCCCAGGTCGAGCAAGCCTGCGTAGCCCACCACGATGTTCAGGCCCAGCCCGAGGATCACGTAGATCAGCGCCAGGGTGGCCACGTCCACCGCGCCGCGCGAGCCGAAGAACGGGAACACCAGGCCGACCGCCAGCAGCAGCCAGATCACCTTGCGTTGCTGGCCGGTGCCCAGCGCGGGCAGGCTCGGCACCTTGACGCCGGCGGTGGCACGCAGGAACAGCGGCTTGAACAGCTGGAACAGGAAGACCGCGCCCACCGCCAGCCAGACCGGCTTCCAGTGCGGCTCGAACACAACCTTGTAGCCGTCCAGCTTGAGCTGCAGCCCCAGCACGGGAATAGTCAGGATGGCCGTCATCACGGCCGCGACGATGGCGTTCTTCAGGGTCTGCCCTGCCGGGGCGCCTTGCGCCACGTTGATCGGCGTAGAAATAGCTTGTGTCATGGCGTCATACCTTTTCAACGTCGGGCTTGCCCAGCAGGCCGGTCGGGCGGAAGAGCAGGATCAGCACCAGCAGGCCGAAAGCCACCACGTCCTTGTACTCGGCCGGCATGTAGCCGGAAGCAAAGGTTTCTGCCAGGCCCAGCAGCACGCCACCCAGCATGGCGCCGGGGATGCTGCCGATGCCGCCCAGCACGGCCGCGGTAAAAGCCTTGATGCCTGCGACGAAGCCGATATAGGGATTGAGCTTGCCGATGGTCAGGCCGATCAGCACGCCGCCCACCGCCGCCAGCATCGCGCCCAGCACGAAGGTGAAGGAGATCACGCGGTTGGTGTCGATACCGAGCAGGTTGGCCATGCGCATGTCTTCGGCGCAGGCGCGGCAGGCGCGGCCCATGCGCGAGTGACCGATAAACAGCGTCAGCGCGATCATCAGCACCAGCGTCACGCCCACGATCAGCAGCCGCGAATACGGCATGGTCACGGTGAACTCGCTGCCCATCTGGAACTCGATGGCGCCGGAGAGGAGCACCGGCACGGACACGTCGCGCGCGCCCTGCCCTATCTGCACATAGTTCTGCAGGAAGATCGACATGCCGATGGCGGAGATCAGCGGCACCAGCCGCGGCCCGCCGCGCAGGGGCCGGTAGGCCACCCGCTCCACCGCGAAGCCGTACAGGCCGGTGACCAGCACCGAGACCAGCAAGGCGGCGCCCAGCACCAGCGGCAGCGGATAACCCGCGCTAGCACCGATCGCGGTGAGCGTCACCAGGCCCACGTAGGCGCCGATCATATAGATCTCGCCGTGGGCAAAATTGATCATGCCGATGATGCCGTAGACCATGGTGTAGCCAATGGCAATCAGCGCATAGATCGCACCCAGAGTCAGGCCATTGACCAGTTGCTGGGTGAACTGCGGAAGGAACTCGTTCATGCGGGAAGCCCCATAACTTTGAAGCCGGAGAAGCCGGTGCTGCAGGAGATGCGCAAGCGCCGGCAAGCATCCGTGATGCCGGATATGCCCAGGCACCGGCTGCGGCGGGATAAGCCGCACCGGCCGGGCAACCGGACCCCGATACCAAAACGCCCCGCTCAAGCCATGAGCGGGGCGTATCAAGCCAATGTGCGGCTTAGTTGGCAGCGGTCTTGGTAGCGTCCTTGTGCCAGGTGAACACAACGAACCTGAACGACTTCAGGTCGCCCTGCGCGTCGTACTCGACCTTGCCGATCGGGGTCTGGAAGGCGTTCTTGTGCATGTAGGCCGCGACTTTGGTCGGGTCCGTGCTCTTGGCGCCGGCAATGGCGTCGCCGATGATCTGGACGGCGGCATAGGCCGGCATCTGGAACGGGCCGTTCGCATCGCGCTTCTTGTCGGCGAAAGCCTTGACCAGCGCGGCATTGGACGGATCGGCGGAGAAGTCGGCCGGCAACGTCACCAGCATGCCTTCGGAAGACGCGCCGGCAATGGCCGTCACGTCCTTGTTGCCCACGCCTTCAGGACCCATGAAGGTCGCCTTGACGCCCTGCTCGCGCGCCTGGCGCAGCAGCAGGCCCATCTCCGGGTGGTAGCCGCCGAAGTAGACAAAGTCCACGCCTTGCGACTTGAGCTTGGTGATCACGGCGGAGTAGTCCGAGTCGCCGGCATTCACGCCTTCGAACACGGCGACCGGGATCTTGGCGGCTTCCAGGTCCTTCTTCACCGAGGAGGCGATGCCCTGGCCGTACGACTGCTTGTCGTGCAGGATCGCAACCTTCTTGGGCTTGACCTTGGTGATGATGTACTGGGCTGCGGCCGGGCCTTGCTGGTCGTCACGGCCGATGGTGCGGAAGATGAACTTGCGCTTCTTGTTTTCGGTCAGCTGCGGCGCAGTGGCCGAAGGGGTGACCATCACGATGCCTTCGTTCTCGTAGATGTCGGAAGCGGGGATGGTCGAGCCCGAGCACACGTGCCCGATCACATAATGGATCTTCTGGCTGACGATCTTGTTGGCAACCGCCACGGCTTGCTTGGGTTCGCAGGCGTCGTCCATCAGCACCACTTCGAACTTGTTGCCACCCGCGCCGCCGGCGGCGTTGATCTGCTCGATGGCAGTCAGCGCGCCAGCCTTGACCATGTCGCCGTACTGGGCAACCGAGCCGCTCATGGGGCCGGCAATGGCAATCTTGATGGTCTCCGCGTTGGCGATGGCGCCGAAAGCGCACAGGGCCGTGGCCAGGGAGATGGACGTAAGACGGGACAGCGTCATCAGGAGCTCCTCGATATGTATTGGTCATGGGCTGAGGCGGCATGACCTGCGCAATCGAACAACACCCGCGAGCTACAACCTGGAAGACGCCCGAGACGCGGAAGACGGGCCTGCAAGACATGAAGCGTGTGCGGGGCCCGGCATGTGCCAGCCCTCCCGGATACAGCGGAGAGGACCTTGGTTCGGAAAGACAACGTTGATGCGTTCTCTATTGCGCAGGTGATTCGCCTGCCCCGCTCGCCTCAACGCAGTCCGGAAGGGTGGCCCGGCTGCTGTCGGCAAAGCAGCCCGCATTATAGGGTCAAACTCCGCGCCGGATGGCAAATTTGCACAACAAATGAGGACGAAATTAGCAGATTTTCGGCACAAATCATCGAAAATTGACGTTTTCGCCACCTTTTCGGCAATCATTCTTTTGCGACGCACAAGGGCTGCCGGGCCTGAATGACAAACGCCCCGACATGGCCGGGGCGTTTGGTATTGCTGCGCTGCTCACGGGGACCAGGTTATCCACACCCTACTTCGGTATGGCCCCCTGCCCTTGGGCGAAAAGCTCAACGCGTGCCGATGTCCGGCACGTTGCGGCTGGCCGCACCGTTGAACAGCTGGC
>JYOD01000185.1 GCA_000955785.1 Burkholderiaceae bacterium 16 | reverse complement strand
AGTACAAGGACTACGTTTGAGCGCCAAGTCTGTAAGCGCGTGAACATCCGTCGCCCGGCCTTCCGGGCAACGGATGTTTCCGCCCCCCCGCGGCAGGCGCCGCATGCGATACGCAACGCCTGCCGCAACCCGCACCGGCGTCATCCGGCGCGACCATGGACCCGGCGGCGAGCCAATCGCCGACCTACTATAGAAACCGTGGCGCGCGACCCTGTGCAGTGCAGGAGACAACACAGTGATTACCGAACAGCAGCAATCAAGCGGCCTGAAGCACGGGCTGAAGCAGCGCCACATGACCATGATCGCGCTGGGCGGCGTCATCGGCGCCGGCCTTTTCGTCGGCAGCGGCGTAGTCATCAAGTCCGCCGGCCCCGCCGCCGTCATTTCCTTCCTCATCACCGGCCTGCTGGTGGTGCTGGTCATGCGCATGCTGGGCGAAATGGCGTGCGCGCTGCCCACCGTGGGCTCCTTCTACGAATACGCCCGCGAAGCCTGGCGCGACCGCCCGGCCATGGGTGAACTCGCCGGCTTCCTCACCGGCTGGATGTACTGGTATTTCTGGGTGATCGTGGTTGCGCTGGAGGCCGTGGCCGGGGCCACCCTGGTGCAGTTCTGGCTACCGGACGTGCCTGCCTGGACCATCAGCCTGGTGCTGCTGGTGATGCTCACGCTGACCAACCTGATCTCGGTGAAGTCCTTCGGCGAGTTCGAGTTCTGGTTTGCCTCGATCAAGGTGGCTGCCATCGTGGTGTTCCTGTTCCTGGCCGGCCTGTTCGTGCTCGGCATGTGGCCTGCCACCACCGCCAGCGTCGCCAACCTCACCGTGCACGGGGGCTTTGCACCGAACGGGATCATGCCGGTGCTGACCGGCGCGGTAGCGGCCACGGGGTTCTACTTCGGCGCCGAGATCGTCACCATCGCCGCGGCGGAAACCGCCGAGCCGCAAAAGGCGGTGGCCAAGGCCACCAGCTCCGTCATCACCCGCGTGCTGGTGTTCTACGTGGGTTCGGTACTGCTGGTGGTGTGCCTGGTGCCGTGGAACTCCGTCGGCATCGCCACGCCGTACGTCAGCGCACTCAAGGCCATGGGCATCCCGGCGGCGGCGCAGATCATGAACGCCGTGGTACTGACCGCGGTGCTCTCGGCGCTGAACTCCGGACTGTACGCCTCGTCGCGCATGCTGTTCGCGCTGACCAAGCGTGGCGATGCGCCCAAGGGGCTGGCCAAGCTGAGCCGCAACGGCGTGCCGGTCCGGGCCATCCTGTTCGCCACGCTGTTCGGCTACGGTGCGGTGGTGATGTCCTATGTGTCGCCGGACAAGGTGTTCGCCTTCCTGGTCAACTCCTACGGCACGGTCGCCATCTTCGTCTACATCCTGATCGCCTTCTCGCAGCTGCGCCTGCGCGCCCGCCTTGAGCGCGAAGCGCCGGAGCGGCTCAAGGTGCGGATGTGGGCCTTCCCCTACCTGACCTGGGTCGCTATCGCAGGCATGGTCGGGATCGTGGTCGCCATGGCCTTTATCCCCGACCAGCGCACCCCGCTGCTGCTCGGCGTGGCCAGCCTGGGCATCCTGCTGACCGCTTATGCCGTGCGCCAGTTGTGCCGCAAGCACGCGACCGCCGCCGCACCGATGGGCGAGGTGCGGCGGGCTGATTGACACGCCCATCGCCCGATCCGCCTGATCCGGCTTCCGCGATGCGCGCCATCGCGGATTCACTCCCGGCAAGTCCGCATTGCCTGCCGCCGCGTTTTGCCGCAGCGGCAGGCCCGCGCCTGCCCGGCCGCTTTCAAACTACCTGGCTGCCGCCATGACCGCAAACACCCTACCCGCCATTCCCCAGTCCGCCTTCGCGCGGACCCGCGCCCTGCTGCCCGGCTTCATGCTGTGCGGCGTGATCGGGCTGGCCGCCACCTTTGTCTCCGAGCACTACGGCGGCCCGCAGTTCCTGTATGCGCTGCTGATCGGCATCGCTTTCCACTTCCTGACCGAGAACGCCAGATGCCTGCCCGGCATCGAGGTCTCGGCCAAGAAGCTGGTGCGGGTCGGCGTGGCGCTGCTGGGCGTGCGCATTGCCGCCAGCGATGTGGGCGACCTTGGCCTGTCCGGCGTCGCCGCGCTGATCGGGGCGGTGGTGCTGACCATTTCCTTTGGCGTGCTGCTTGCCCGCGCGCTCAAGCTGCCGCCCATGCTCGGGCTGCTCTCCGGCGGCGGCACCGGCATCTGCGGCATCTCCGCCACGCTGGCGATCTCGTCCACGCTGCCGCAAACCGCCGAAAACGAGCGCTACACGCTGCTCACCGCCATCGGCATCGCCGCTTTCTCCACGCTGGCCATGGTGCTGTATCCGCTCATCGTCACCCACCTTGGCCTCGGCCGGCACGAGGCGGGCCTGTTTCTCGGTGGCTCGATCCACGATGTGTCGCAGGTGGTCGGCGCTGGCTACATCATCTCGCCACAGGTGGCGGATGCCGCCACGCTGGCCAAGATGTTCCGCGTGGCCATGCTGATGCCGGTGGTGATGATGCTGGCGCTGGTCTTCCACGCGCGCCGCAAGAAGAGCGCCGTGGCCGGCGGCGCGCGGGCGCCGCTGATACCGGTGTTCCTGCTGGTGTTTGCCGCGCTGGTGCTGGTCAACAGCCTGGGCGGCATTCCGCCGGCCGTCGCGGCGGGCTGCTCCGAAGTCTCGCGCTGGTGCCTGGTGATCTCGATCGCCGCGCTGGGCGTGAAGACCTCGTTCCAGAAGCTGGCCGAACTCGGCTGGAAGCCGATCGTGCTGATGTCGGCCGAGACGGCGTTCGTGGCGCTGTACATGCTGGGCGTGGTGTACCTGATGCGCAGCTTCGGGTGAGCCGGCGGCCGCTGGCCCAAACGATTTACGGGATCTGGCCCTACAGCATTGCGCGCCACCTCACTATGCTGACGTCATAAGGCGCACAGGTCCGCGCAACGCGCGAATCACACACAACATCAAGGAGACCCAAATGGCAAATACCCCCGTCACCGAAGCCACACTGCAAGCGTTCAGCGATGCCTGGAACCGGCACGATATCGAAGCGCTGATGAGCTTCATGGCCGAGGACTGCGTGTTCCACGCCGTGGCCGGCAGCGAGCTGTTCGGCCGCAGCTTCGCAGGCCGCGAGGCGGTGCGCGAGGGCTTCCAGCTGGCATGGCAGGCTTTCCCCGACGCGGCATGGCTCGACGGCGAGCATTTCGTGGCCGGCGAGCGCGGCGTGAGCGAATCCACCTTCCGCGGCACCAAGGCGGACGGCACCCGCATCGAGGCGCGCATGGTGGACGTGTTCACCTTCCGCGACGGCAAGATCGCGGTGAAGAACGCGTACCGCAAGGACCGTCCGCCCGTCGTGGCCAACGGCGCAGGCAACTGAATCCAGCCCCCCCACAGAGGGCACACGAGGAAGACAGACATGGATGCCACCGCCGCAAGACTGATCCTGCCCGAAGGCCACGCCACCGCGCCTTCGAAGCCATACGACCCGGCCTACGACCCGCTGGTCGCGCCCACGCCCGGGCAGGGCCGCGAGTACGCCCCCACCTACTGGATCGGCACCGCCGGCGAGCCGCCGCCGGACGACGGCCCGATCACCCACGATATCGACGTGGACGTGGCCATCATCGGCTCGGGCTTCACCGGCCTGACCTGCGCGATCTTCCTCGCACAGGAGTACGGCATCAAGGCCACCGTGCTGGAAGCCAACCGCGTGAGCTGGGGTTGCAGCACGCGCAACGGCGGCCAGGCACAGTGCGCCTCGGGCCGGCTCAAGCGTTCGCAGTGGATCCAGCGCTACGGCCTGGATACCGCGCTGCGCCTGCATGAGGAAGTGTGCGACGGCATGGAGACCTTCAAGGGGCTGATCAAGGACATCGACTGCGAACCGCAGCCGGGCGGCCACCTGTACATCGCGCACCGGGACAAGGTCATGCCCGCGCTGGAAAAGGAAGCCAGGATCCTGCGCGACGTCTTCAAGTATGACGCGCGCATCCTCGACGCCGATACCGTGAAGCGCGAGTACGTCGACGACAAGGAAGCCGCCGGCGCCATGCACGAACCCGAAGGCATCGGCATCCATGCCGGCAAGCTGGCCTTCGGCTACCTGCGCAAGGCACGCGCGCTGGGCGCCAAGGTCCACCCATCCAGCCCCGTGATGGGCTGGGAGACGCGTGGCGGCGTGCATTACCTGAAGACGCCCGGCGGCATCGTGCGCGCCCGCGCGGTCGCCGTGGCCACCGGCGGCTACACCTCGCCGCACCTCCATGCGCAACTGAAGAACCGCCTGTTCCCGATCCTGTCGAACTCCATCGTCACCCGGCCGCTGACGCCCGCCGAGCGGGAAGCGTGCAATTTCCGCACGACGCAGGTCATCACCGATACCCGCATCCTGCGGCACTACTACCGCCTGATGCCGGATGGCCGCCTGCAGATCGGCAGCCGCAGCGCCATCACCGGCAACGATGCGCCGCAGCATAAATACAAGGACAAGCTGGTCAGCGACCTGCACCGCAAGTTCCCGGCGCTACAAGGCATCCAGATCGACTATTCTTGGTGGGGTTGGGTCGATGTGAGCCATGACATGATGCCGCGCATCTTCCAGCCGGACCCGGCCCAGACCATTTACTACGCGATGGGCTACGGCGGCAACGGCGTGATGTACTCCGCGCAGGCCGGCAAGCGCATGGCCGCGCTGATCGCGGGCAAGAGCGCGGGGCCGGAACTGCCGATCTTCCGCTCGGCGCTGCCGTTCCCGAACGTGCGGGAGATGGTCGAGGCGCAGGCTTTCGCGCCGTTCCGCCGGTTCGGGCAGTGGTTCCTGTATCGCTGGTATCACATGAAGGACGAAGTCATCTGAAACCGGAAGTGCGACCAAAGCGGCACCGTCCAAGACCGCTATCCCCACCAAAAGACGAGGAGCCAGGCATGGGCCGAGGCCATCATTCCGTACCACCGCAGCCGGGCCGCCGTGGCGTGCTGCGCTCTCTCGGCGCGCTGGGCGCCGGCGCGGCGCTGGCCCACCCCGCGCTGCAGGCGCTGGCAGCCACTGCCGACGCGCGCATTGAACTTCCCTTCGAGAACGGCGAGCGCGAACTGGTGGCCTTTCCCCAGAAGCGTCCGCTGATCCTGCTGACCAGCCGGCCACCGCAGCTGGAGACCCCGTTCGGCGTGTTCAACGATGGCCCGATCACGCCCAACGATGCGTTCTTCGTGCGCTACCACTGGAGCGGGATTCCCACCAGCATCGACCCGCAAACCTACCGGCTGCGCGTGGGCGGCAAGGTCAATGCGCCGCTGGAGCTCTCGCTCGACGAGATCAAGCGGCTGGCCCCGCCGGTGGACCTCGTAGCGGTCAACCAGTGCTCGGGCAACAGCCGGGGCTTTTTTTCGCCGCGCGCCAACGGCGGCCAGCTCGGCAACGGCGCCATGGGCAACGCGCGCTGGACCGGCGTGCCCCTGAAGGCGCTGCTGGAGAAGGCTGGCGTGCAGGCCGGCGCGCTGCAGGTGAGCTTCGACGGCATGGACCGCCCACCGCTGGAAGGCGGCCCTGACTTCGTCAAGGCGCTGGCCATCGACCATGCGCTCGATGGCGAGGTCATGCTCGCCTGGGCCATGAACGGCGCGGACCTGCCCATGCTCAACGGCTTTCCGCTGCGCCTGATCGTGCCTGGCTACTACGGCACCTACTGGGTCAAGCACCTGTCCGACATCCAGGTACTGGACAAGCCGTTCGACGGATTCTGGATGAACGCGGCCTACCGCATCCCGGACAATCCCTGCGCCTGCGTGGCGCCCGGCACGGCGCCCGCGCGCACGGTGCCGATCAACCGCTTCAACGTGCGCTCCTTCATCACCAGCCTGGCGGATGGCGCAAAGGTGCGTGCCGGACACCAGACCGTGCTGCGCGGCATCGCCTTCGACGGGGGGTATGGCGTCGACGAAGTAGCCGTGTCGACCGATGGCGGCCGCACCTGGCGCGCGGCGCAACTGGGCAAGGACCTGGGCCGCTACTCCTTCCGCGAGTGGACGGCGGCGTTCACCCCGCCGAAAAAGGGCGAGTATGAACTGAAGGTGCGTGCCGGCAACCGCATCGGCCAGAGCCAGCCCCTCACCGCGCTGTGGAACCCGGCCGGCTATATGCGCAACGTGGTGGAAACCACGCGCGTGGTCGCGGCATGAAGGAGGCAGCCATGCAACCCGTCAAACCGACCCGCCCCCACGCTGCCGTCCTTGCTCTCGCAGCCCTTGCCGCCATCGGCGGCTCACCCGCCGCGCGCGCGCTGGAAATCACGCTCCCGCCGGAAACCGCGCGCTACACGCCGAGCGAGCTGCCCGGCTATCGCCTGGTGCAGCAGAACTGCATGACCTGCCACTCGGCGCAGTACGTGCTGACGCAGCCGCCGTCGTCGCCGCGCGGCTACTGGGACGCCACTGTCAAGAAGATGAAGAAGCCCTTCGGCGCGCCCTTTCCGGACGAAGACATCCCGGCCATGGTCGACTACCTGACGAAGACCTACGGCGCGGAGCGCACGGCCTATGCAGGAAAGGCCGCGGCGCAAGCCAACGCGCCCGCACCGGCTGCCGCCCCGGCCGCGGGCGGCCACGATCCGCAGGCCCTGCTCACGGCCAATGGCTGCACCGCCTGCCACGCTGTCGACAAGAAGGTGGTGGGGCCGGCGTTCAAGGACGTGGCGGCAAAGTACGCGAACCAGCCTGGCGCCGCGGCGCTGGTAGCGCAGAACATCCGTGCCGGCGGCGCGGGCAAGTGGGGCCAGGTGCCGATGCCAGCCTACGCAACAATGACGACGGAAGACCTGCAAAGCCTGGCGGGGTGGATTCTCGGCCGCTAGGCGCAAGGGGAGCGCCCGCGGCCTCATCGCCTTCGCCTTGCCGGAGGCGTGGCGCGGGTCTGCTGGCATCCCCATTCCATCGGTGCGGGACTTCGCCCATAATCCGCCGCACAAGACCACGGCCGCCACAGCGGCCATAGCACGGGGAGCGGCATGGTGAGCATGGGCAAGGCGAACACTTTCTGGAACCGGCTGCTGCAGCTATCCTCCGATTCCGGCGTCAGCCTGCAGGCGCAGCTGCGCCAGCAACTGGTGTCAGCCATTCTGGCGCGGCAGTTGCCCGAAGGCAGCGCCCTGCCCTCCAGCCGCGAGCTGGCGGCCACGCTGGGCATCGCCCGCAATACGGTGATCCTGGCCTTCCAGCAACTGGTCGAGGAACATTTCCTGGAAACCCGGCCGCGGCGCGGCTACTTCGTGGTAGAGCAGTTGCCCAGCGCGGTCAGACCGGGCTCGGCGCCGCCACGCGCGGCGGGCACCCCCGCGCCCGATGAGGCCGCGCAAGGCGGCCCGGACTGGGAGGCACGCCTGCCCGACATGACCGGCAAGCGTGCCATCGTCAAACCCACCGAGTGGCAGAACTATCCCTACCCGTTTATCTACGGCCAGTTCGATCCCGCCCTGTTTCCCACCGCCGACTGGCGCGAATGCTCGCGCATGGCGCTGGCCGTGCTGGAAATCCGCGGCTGGGCCTCCGACCTGATCGACCGGGACGATCCGCTGCTGATCGAGCAGTTGCAGAAGCACATCCTGCCGCGCCGGGGCGTCTGGGCCAACCCGGACGAGATCATGGTCACGATGGGCGCGCAGAATGCGCTCTACCTGCTGGCCGACCTGCTGATGCAGGGTACGCGCGTGGGCCTGGAAGAACCGGGCTATAACGACGCCCGCCATATTTTCGGCATGCGCGCCCGCGAGGTGGTGCCGCTGGCGGTGGACGAATCCGGCTTGTGCCCGGACGACGGGCTGGCGCAATGCGACTACGCCTTCATCACGCCGAGCTACCAGTGCCCCACCACCGTCACCATGCCGCTGGAGCGACGCGAAACGCTGCTGCGCGAAGCGCGGCGCCATGACGTAGTGCTGATCGAAGACGATTACGACACGGAGAACCCGGCGCTGACCCAGCCAATCCCCGCGCTCAAGAGCCTGGACCGCGACGGCCGCGTGATCTATGTGGGCAGCCTGTCCAAATCCTTCGTGCCTGGCATCCGGCTTGGCTATATCGTGGCGCCCAAGGCCGTAATCCGGCAGGCGCGCGCGCTGCGCCGCTTCATGCTGCGCCATCCGCCGGCCAACAACCAGCGGGCTACCGCGCTGTTTATCTCGCTGGGCCACCACGACGCGCTGCTGCGGCGCGTGGCGCCGATCTTCCAGCGCCGCGCGGAAATCTTGCGCGATATGCTGGCGCGGCACTTGCCGCAGGCCCGGGCACATAACTCGCCGGGGGCCTCTTCGTTCTGGGTGGAAGGGCCACCGGGGCTCGATGCGCGCAAGCTGGCCGGGATCGCGCTGGCGCACGGGGTCATCATCGAGCCGGGGGATGTGTTCTTTTCCACCGACGCGCCATCGCCGCATTTCCGCATGGGCTATACGGCGATTGCGGATGAGCGGATCGAGGAAGGCGTCAAGCTGCTGGGGCAGTTGATCGGGCAGGCGATGAGGCAGTGAAAGCGCGTGTTCGCACCCGGGCGGCTTCGTCGAGCGCCTCGGGTACCCTGCCCAGCCGCCTGAGGGTACCGAAAGGAACCGAAACTCCTACTCGAACACCGGCCGGAAGAAGCTGCGCTCGTAGCTGACGATGCATTGCGTCTCCTGCGCGTAGCGGAAGGCCGCCTGGCACTCGGGATCGTCGAAGGACTTGTTGCGATACGCCTCATACAAGGCCAGGCTGGGGAAGGAGAACAGGGCGAGGGCCACGTTGCTGGCGCCTTCCGACGGCAGGAAATAGCCGTGATGCTGGCCGCCGAACTTCTCCACAAGCGGAATCCACAGCTTGCCGTAGTGTTCGAATTCCTTCAGCTTGGCCGGGTCGATGATGTAGCGCAGGTAGCAGGTGATCATTCTTGATAATGGTCTCGTGATGGTCTTGCTGTGGTCTTGCTGTGGACTTGTCTTGACGATCCGGCCTTGTCCGCCGCCCGGCGTCAAACGTCAAATACGATGTCTTCCGTTGCCAGCGCCCGGACAGGCCGCCCGAAGCTCGTAATCGCCGACAGCGTCGCATTATGGTGGCGCCGGATCAGCTCGGCGCTGGCGTGCGGCTTGTCGCCAGCATAAGCCACGGCCCGCGCCACGGCAATGCGGCACAGCGGCCTGCTACAGCAACCTCCCGATCAGTGCAGCGGCGGCGAAGACAGCTTGCCGCTCCCGCCCGGCTGCCTGCCGCCTGCATCGCGCTCCAGGCGGATGGCCAGCAGCGCCACCGCCACCGCGGCCACCGGCACCAGCGCGGCGACCCAGGTCACTGCGCCAAGCCCCGGGCCATGGGTGATGACCACCCCGCCCAGCCACGCGCCAATCGCATTGCCCAGGTTGAAAGCAGCGATATTGAAGCTCGACGCCAGGCTCTGCCCGGCCCCGCTGGCGCGTTCCAGCACCCACATCTGCAGCGGCGCCACGGTGGAAAAGGCGGCCACGCCCAGCAGGCCGACGAAGACCACGCTCAGCACCTTGCTGTGCAAGGCGAAACTCATCAGGCCAAGCACCACGGCCAGTGCCAGCATGCTGCCGAGTACCGTGGCCTGCAGATACCGGTCGGCCAGCTTGCCGCCGAGCAGGTTGCCCGCCACCAGCCCGACGCCGAAGACCAGCAGGATGGGCGAGACGGCGCTGTCGGCAAAGCCGGTGATCTGCGTCAGGATCGGCGCGATATAGGTGAACACTGCAAATACGCCGGCATAGCCCAGCACCGTCATCAGCAGCCCCAGCAGCACCGGCCGGCGCATCAGCGCGCGCAGGTCGCGGCGCAGGTCGGGGGCTTCCGGCTTGTCGCGTTCGGCCGGCACCAGCAGTGCGATCACCAGCACCGCCAGCAAGCCGACGGCGGCCACCGCCCAGAAGCTGGCACGCCAGCCGTACGCCTGCCCGAGCCAGGTACCAAACGGCACACCCAGCACGCTGGCCACGGTCAGCCCGGTGAACATCACGGCAATGGCCGAAGCGCGCCGCTGCGGCGCTACCAGCCCGGTGGCGACCACCGAGCCTACGCCGAAGAAGGTGCCATGCGCCAGCGCGGTCAGTACGCGCGCGGCCATCAGCGTTTCGTAGTTCGGCGCCAGCGCGCAGGCGGCGTTGCCGATGGTGAAGATCACCATCAGGCCCAGCAGCGCGGTCTTGCGCGGCCAGCGGGCGGTGAGGGCCGTCATGACCGGCGCGCCGGCCACCACGCCGAGAGCGTAGCCGGAGATCAGCAGGCCCGCCGCCGCGATGGAGACACCGAGGTCGGTCCCGACCTCGAGCAGCAAACCCATGATGATGAATTCGGTGACGCCGATGCCGAAGGCGCCGGCGGTCAGGGCATAGAGAGCTAATGGCATTGGAAGTGTGTGAAACAGGTTAGGTGCGATCCCGCGATCCGGCTGCCGCCGGACCGGCGAAGTCCGGACGATGCATGGAGCGGAGTATGGGGATCCCGCCATTGGTGCGGTAGACTGCCCGAACGAACAACATTTATGAATTCAATTCACAATGTCGCGGCTTGATGTCAATCGCTCCGGCGAGATGGAAGTATTCGTGCGGGTGGTGGAACTGGGTGGCTTCTCGGCTGCGGCGCGAGCCTTGCGCATGACGCCGTCGGCCGTCAGCAAGCTGGTGGCGCGGCTGGAAGCGCGGCTCGGCGCGCGGCTGGTCAACCGCTCCACGCGCCGCATCGAGCTGACGGCGGAAGGCAGCGCCTTCTACGAACGCGCCGTGCGCGTGCTCGCCGACCTGGACGATGCCGAGCGCGGCGCCGCCGCCAGCGCCGCGCCCCATGGCCGCGTGCGCATCAACGCCAACGTGCCCTTCGGCGACCATTTCCTGCTGCCGCTGGTACCGGAATTCCTGGCGCTGTATCCGGAGATCCAGCTCGATATCGTGCTGACCGACCAGGTCATCGACTTGCTGGAAGAGCGCACCGATGTGGCAATCCGCGCGGGCGAGCTGAAGAGTTCGCAATTGGTGGCCCGCAAGCTGGGCGAGACCCGCATGGTGATCGTGGGCGCACCGGCCTACCTGGCGCGGCGGGGCACCCCCGCCACACCCGCCGACCTGGCCGGGCACAACTGCCTGAAACTGGGCTACGCGCGGGCGATCGAAGGCTGGCCTGTGCTGGAGAACGGGCAACTCAGGATGGTGGCGCCCATCGGCAATGCCATGACGAGCAATGGCGACGCACTGCGGCGGATCGTCGTGGGCGGCCTGGGGCTGGCCAGGATGGCTGAATTCCAGGCACGCGAAGACATCACCGCCGGGCGTCTGGTGCCGCTGCTCGAGGCGTTCAATCCGGGCGACACGGAAGCGGTGCACGCGGTGTACCTTGGCCAGGGCCGCCATCTGCCGGCACGGGTGCGCGCGCTGCTGGATTTTCTGGCGGAACGCGTGCAGATGAAGAATTCCAGCAGCGCGTAGTGGCACATGTCCGCAATGCGGCGGCCGTGCTCTGTGGAACGTGCTCCGTGGAATCGACGCCGCCCTTGCCCCAGCCGCGATGAAGACTCACGGGCGTGCCAGAACTGCGGGCACCCGGATTCCGATCTCTCGAAACCCCTTCTTCCAGCCTGGCACCGACTTCTTCTTGCACTTCGCGCCATCGACGAGTTCGCCTCCGTCGTCGCTCAGGATGATCAACTGGTCCAGTCCGGGAACCTTGAACAGGGCTTCCGGATGCAGCGTTCCCAGACTGACGTCTGCTACGGGAGCGGGCGCGCTCGCCGTCTTCCCGGACCAGGTGTACAAGGCGAAATCGTCCGGGCCGCCCTTTCCGTCATCGAATGGCCCGGCTACGATGGCGTAGCCGTTGCCCACCTGTTCCAGGCTGCGTATTCCCCGCCCGCCAAGATCCAGCGCAACCAGGTCGTCAAATTCCGGAGCCGAACCGCGCTCCAGCACGTCGGCCGGATTGCGCAGCTTCAGCGTCAGCGCCATGCCCGCCCGCCGCGGGTTTCGGAATCCGATCACCAGCCCGCCATCCGACGAGGCCGCCAGCCCCTCGATGTTCAAGCCGCGTGGGTCCTCCGCGGCGAACTGCGACGCCTGCGCCAGGATGTCGAATCGCTTGTCCGCCACGATCGCGCTCAACAGTCCGGCGTAGGGCGCCGACTCGGATGCCCTGACGCCGGGCACCGTGCCGGTCTCGATGACATCGGTCGCGAACAACCTGAAGCGCTCGGGCGCAATCCTGCCTTTGCTGTCCCTGCTGTGAGAGGCAATCCAGTAGATCCGGTTGCCGATGCGCGCCGCGCCTTCGATATCCGTTTCCTTCGCCTTGCCGTTTGGCTTGCGCCCACCGAGATACTGCGTCAGGTCGACCCGGCCCACGCTTTCGGGAATGCCACGGCGGTAGATGGTGAGGACGTCGGCCTCGTCGTCGGCAACGACAAAGTGGTTCTGGCCCAGCGCGACCGCCGCAGACGCGTCGCAAATGCCGCGATAGACCATCGGCTGCTGCGCGAGCGCGGCCGGGATGGATTGCGGTAGCAGCAACGCGATCAGGCAGAACACTTTGACTGGCAGGACTAGCCGCATTCCGTTTCTGCTATCCCAAACGTGCACAAATGTGAACGCATCTGACCCTCGCGGGTCTTCCAGTT
>JYOD01000184.1 GCA_000955785.1 Burkholderiaceae bacterium 16 | reverse complement strand
GAACAGCGACCAACCCCGCCCCAAATTACCCCCCCTCCCCCCGCATCCCCCGCGTCTTCCACCGATACGCCAACTGCGGCCGCGTAATCCCCAGCAACCGCGCCGCCTGACTCATATTACCGTTGGCGCGTTGCATCGCCGCTTCCATCAGCACGGTCTCGACATCGCCCAGCGCGAGCTGCTGCTCGGCCATATGGTCAAGCAGCCCGTGCACCGCCGCTTCGCGCAGTTCCGGCAGCGTGCCCCTGACCCCCAGGCGCGGCGCGGTGTCCATCGCCTGCGGCGCGCTGCTGGGCAGGAACAGGTGATCCGCGGAAATCTGCCCGCCATTGCTGGCCAGGATCACGCCGCGCTCGATCACGTTTTCCAGTTCGCGGACATTGCCCGGCCAGTCGTAGCGCCTTAGTTCCGCCAATGCGCGGTCGGTGATGCCGACGATCTTCTTGCCGTGGCGCGCGCCGTAGCGGGCAACGAAGCGCTCTACCAGCAGGCGGATATCGTCGAGGCGCTCGCGCAGCGGCGGGATGGTGACGGGATAGACGTTGAGCCGGTAGTACAGGTCCTTGCGGAAGGTCCCTTGCTTCACGGCTTCGGCCAGGTCTACGTTGGTGGCGGCCACCAGCCGTACGTCCACCTTGCGCGGCTCGGTGCCGCCCACCCGCTCCACCTCGCCTTCCTGCAGCACCCGCAGCAGCTTGGACTGCGCCGACGCCGACAGCTCGCCCAGTTCGTCCAGGAACAGCGTGCCGCCATGCGCCCGCTCGAAGCGGCCGGGGCGCGACTGGTGGGCGCCGGTGAAGGCGCCCTTCTCAACGCCGAACAGCTCGGCTTCGATCAGTTCATCGGGGATCGCCGCGCAATTGACGGCGATGAAAGGCTTGTCAGCCCGCGCGCTGACCGCGTGCAGCGCTTGCGCGAAGCGCTCTTTGCCGACGCCGGTCTCGCCCAGCAGCAGCACCGTGACATGGCTTGCCGCGGCGCGCTGCAACAGGCCCCAGGCAGCGCGGAACCCGGGCGCGCTGCCCACCAGATCGGCGGGCTTGCCGTTGTTGCGCTGCAGGGCGCGCAGGTGCTCGACCTCGCTTTGCAGCTCCAGGATGGTCTCGATCACCGGGTCGGGCTGGTAGAGTTTCAGCACCTCGGCGCCGTCCTCCCACGCTTCCAGCGGCTTGCCGACGATGCGGCAGTGATCGTGGCCGCAGGCGATGCACTCCACCTCGCGGTAGAGGATGGTGCGGCCCATCAGGGCCGAGGTATAGCCCGTGGCGTAGCCGATCTGCATCCAGCAGGCCGGCTCGTCGACGATGCCGAACAGCTGGCGGTGGACATCGCCTTCGAAGGAATCTTCCCACAGGAATTCGCCATCATAGATGCCGGCGGCGATGTCGATATCCACCTTGACCGGGGTCACGCGCACCACGCCTTCGATGGTGTGCAGGCAGGGCCCGATCTCCAGCAGGCCGAAGTCGCTGTCGCCGGGGCGCAGCTTCTTGGCCAGCTCCGCGTCGCGCATGCCGGAATGGAAACCCATGCGCATGAACAAGCCCCGCGCGCGCTCCATGCCCAGGGTATCCACCAATTCCTTGCGCAACGCGCCCAGCGCGCCGGTGTGGATCAGGATCATGCGCTGCTCGTCCAGCCAGATGGAGCCCTCCTCCATGGCAAAGCGCAGACGCCGCGCGAGATTGGCCAGGCCATCGCGCATGGTGGCCGAAAACTTGTCGGTTGAACTGCTCATTGTCTCCTCTCTTGGCGGCCTCGAAATCTTGGCGCGCGCGTGCTTTTTCTGGCACTGTATGCACATTATGTGCCATCGGCGCCTTCCGCCTGCGGCAGACGCCTGTCGCGCAGGCGAAATGTCGCCTATGCTTCCTTTTGCAGGATTCCCCTGCGCTTTCGCACTGCACCACACTGCACCACAGACCATGGAAAAAACCGCATTTGTCTTTGCCGGCGGCGGCAGCCTCGGCGCCGTCGAGGCCGGCATGCTGCGCGAGCTGGTGGCGTGGGGCATCAAGCCCGACTTTGTCGTCGGTGCCTCCGCTGGCGCCATCAACGGCGCCTACTATGCCTGCAACCCGCACGTGGCCGGCACTACCCAGCTGGAAACGCTCTGGCGCGGCTTGCGCCGCGCCGAGGTCATGCCCTGGTCGTGGCGCAGCCTGTTCGGCATGTTGCGCGGGCAGCGCGCCCATCTGGTCGACTCCACCGCGCTGAAGCGCCTGCTGTCCCGCCATTTCGGCGACATACCGCTGGAGCGCGCCGAACTGCCGCTTTATGTGGTCGCCACCGACATGCAGACCGGCGCGGAAGTAGTGTTGTCCTCCGGCAGCCTGGTCCAGTCGGTGCTGGCCAGCGCCGCCATCCCCGGCGTGTTCCCGCCGGTGGCGCTGGGCGGGCGGCAACTGATCGACGGCGGCGTGGCCAATAACACACCGGTCTCCACCGCCATCCGCCTGGGCGCCACGCGCGTGGTGGTGCTGCCCGCGGGCTTTGCCTGCGCGGCGCGGCGCGAGCCGCGCGGCCCCATCGACCATGCCTTCAATGCGCTGTCGCTGCTGGTCGCGCGCCAGCTGGTACAGGACCTGGAGCGCTGGGCGGACCATGCGCATATCGCGGTGGTCCCGCCCTTGTGCCCGCTCGACGTCTCCCCGTACGACTACACGCAGTGCGGCACGCTTATCGACCGCGCGGCCGCCGCCACGCTGGCATGGCTCAACGCCGACGGGCTCAGCAGCCGGCATATCCCCGGCGCGCTGCACCCGCATTCGCACGACGAAGCCAACCCGAGTTGCGACTTCGATCCGAACCAGGCGGCGCAGCACGAGCACGGCCAGCACAAGTCCCACGCCGGCCACACCCACGCTTCCGCCTCGCCGTAAGCCGGCTTCCACATTGGCGAATTGCGTGCACGGCAAATCCCGCGAATGATGCGGAATCTCTACTTCCCGGATGGCAGGCACATGAGCGCAATTCTCGAAGGCATCAAGGTACTCGACCTGACGCGCGTGGTAGCGGGCCCGTGGGCCACGCAGAACCTGGCCGACATGGGCGCCACCGTCTACAAGATCGAGAAACCCGGCGACGGCGACGACACCCGTAAAATGGGCCCGTTCCTCACCGACGCGCAAGGCGCGGCCACCAACGACTCCGCCTTCTACCTCGCCTGCAACCGCGGCAAGCAGTCGCTCACCATCGATATCTCCAGGCCCGAAGGCGCCGAGCTGGTACGGCAACTGGCCGCGCGCTGCGATGTAGTGGTGGAAAACTACAAGGCCGGCAGCCTGAAGAAATACGGGCTCGACTATGAGTCCATCCGCGCGCTGCGCCCCGATGTGATCTATTGCTCAGTCACCGGTTTCGGCCCCGATGGCCCCTACGCCGCCCGCCCGGCCTACGACTTCATCCTGCAGGGCATGGCCGGGCTGATGAGCACCTGCGGCCAGCCGGACGGCACCCCCGGCGGCGAACCGATGCGCACCGCCATCCCCATCACCGACATCCTCACCGGCCTTTACGCCACCGTCGCCCTGATGGGCGCGCTCTATCACCGCCAGGCCACCGGCGAAGGCCAGTACATCGACGCCGCCATGCTCGATGCCTCGGTGGCGGTCAATGGACACCTGGCGCTGGGCTACCAGATGACCGGCAAGCTGCCCCGGCGCGCCGGCAACACCAACCCGGTGGCCGCGCCCTCCGAAGTGTTCGCGTGCCGCGACGGGCACCTGATCATCGCCTCCGGCAACAACGGGCAGTTTGCCGCGCTGTGCAAGCTGCTTGGGTGTCCGGAGCTCGCCGCCGATCCGCGCTTCGCGCAGAACGTTGACCGGGTCGCCAACCGGGAGACCTTGCGCGAAGCGATTGCCGCGCGCGTTGTCGGGCGGGGTTCGGCTGAATTGCTGGAAACGCTGGAGCGTGCCGGCGTGCCTGGCGGGCCCATCAATGAGCTCGACGAGGTGTTCGAGGATGCGCAGGTCAGGCATCGCGGGTTGCTGGTGCGGTTGCCGCATGGGCGGGGGGTGGATGCGCCCAGCTTGCGCAGTCCGCTGCGGTTTTCGGCCACGCCGGTGGAGATGCGGTGCCCGCCTATGCTGGGGGAGCATACGGAGGGGGCCCTTCGGGCGGAGTTGGGGCTGGGTGAGGCTGAGTTGGAGGGATTGAGGGAAAGGGGGATTTTGTAGATAGGCTGGTACACCCTGACGGCCCACTTCGCATCACGTGGGTGGGGAGGCCCCGGCGGGCCTACCCACCCACGTGGTGGGTGCCTTGCCTTACTTCGGCTGCGCCACTACCCGCAGGTACGGCTTGAGCGTCTTGAATCCTTGCGGGTACTTCTTCTTTGCGTCTTCGTCGGATACGGAGGTGGGGATGATCACGTCGTCGCCCGGCTTCCAGTTGACCGGCGTGGCTACCGTGTGCTTTGCGTTGAGCTGCAGGGAATCCAGCAGGCGCAGCACTTCGTCGAAATTGCGGCCCGCGCTCATCGGGTAAACCAGCATTGCCTTGACCTTCTTGTCGGGCCCGATGAGGAAGACCGAGCGCACCGTGGCGTTGTCCACGGCAGTGCGCGGGCCACCACTCGCGTTCGGGTGAATCATGTCGTAGAGCTTGGCGACCGTGAGGTCGACGTCGCCAATCATGGGATAGTTGACGGCGTGGCCCTGCGTTTCCGCGATGTCCTTGACCCAGTTCTGGTGGTCGCTGACGGGGTCCACGCTGAGCCCGATGATCTTGGTATTGCGCCGGTCGAATTCCGGCTTGAGGCCGGCCATATAACCCAGTTCGGTAGTACAGACCGGCGTAAAGTCCTTGGGATGGGAAAACAGGATCGCCCATTTGTCCCCGATCCATTCATGGAAATTTATCTTGCCTTCCGTGGTATCTGCCGTGAAATCGGGGGCTTCGTCACCGATGCGAATCGACATATTCAGTCTCCATGTGATGGGTGGGTGCAAATCTACGGAAGGCCGACGTTAGCGGCTGCATTCCGACGCCACGCTGAGCGTTGCAGGCGTCTAGCCCAGTATAGTGGGCTGTGACCAGAAACAAGTATGGAAACAAGCGGCGCGAACGCTGCTCCGGTACAAGGACGCTAGGCGTACTCCCGGATCAGGTCGCGGACCACGGGATACACCTCGGTCCGCCACAATTGCCCGGAGAACAGCTCATAGTGGCCGCACTGCGCCGCCGTGAGCTGCCGCCTGTGGTTTGGCGCGAGGCCGCTGCACAAGTCTTGCGCCGCGTGGGTCTGGCCGCGGCCGGAGATGTCGTCCCGCCCGCCCTCCACGGTGAGCAGGCCGATGTCGCGAATGTCCCGGGGACGCACGGCATGGCCCTGCACGCTCCAGTTGCCGCGGGCTAGCCGGAACTCCTGGAACACGATGCGGATGGTATCCAGGTAGAACTCCGCCGCTATGTCGAGCACCGAGTTGTACTCATCGCAAATGCGCCGGTGCGCCGGCGCGTGCTCGGCATCGCCGTGCACCAGGTCAAGGTAGTAGTCCCATTGCGCACCGACCATGCGCGCCGGATGCGCCATCACCAGGCCGGCATGCTGCAGGAAGCTGGGGTACACCCTGCGGCCCGCACCAGGATAGCGGGCCGGCACCGTGCAGATCAGGTTGCTCTCGAACCACGCCAGCGGCTGGCGGGCGGCCAGGCGGTCCACGGCGGTCGGGTTGCGGCGGGCGTCGATCGGGCCGCCCATCAGCACCAGGCTTCTTGGCACCGGCTCGCCGGCACTGGCCAGCAGCGATGTCGCCGCCAGTGCCGGCACGGTTGCCTGGCAGACGGCAAGCACGTGCAGGCGCTGCCCGCCGATATGCCGGATGAACGCCTGTATCTCGCCGACGCAGTCGTCCAGGCGGAACGGCCCCTCGGCCGCGGGCACGTGACGCGCATCGCGCCAGTCCGTCACATAGACCTCATGAGCGGGCAGCAGCATTTCAACGACTTCTCGCAGCAGCACGGCGTGATGGCCGGCCAGCGGCGCGCACACCAGCACCGCCGGCCGGCGCTCCGGCGCGGCGGCCGCCTCGTGGGCGAAACGCAGCAGACGGCAAAATGGCCGTTCCAGCACGACCTGCTCGTCCACTGCCAAGACGCGGCCGTCCGCGTCGAACGCGGTGACGCCGAAGGCGGGCTTCCCATAGGTCTTGCCCAGCCGGTAGAGATACTCATAGCCCGCAGCATAGCAAGACGCCCCAGGGACATGGGCGAACGGGCTGCCGGGGTCAGTGAATGCGTTCGTGGCCTGCGCGGCCCACGCTGTCCACGGCTCGATCAGCGAACGCTGGTACTCGATGAACTTGTACAGCATAGAGGTATGGGCTCGAGGAAGAATGCGCGGGAAGGTCTTTCAATATATGCCGGACCAGCGCATGCACAAGGCCGAACCGCACCACAGCCCAAGACGGCGCCCCGCTTCACCGGCCGATCAGCCAAAGAATGAACGACACCGCCGCGCTGACAAGCAGCGAGGTGGTGATCGGAAGATATAAGTGAAAGTGATGCCGATGGATAACGATATCCCCGGGCAAGTGACCGAGCCCGGACAGCAAGGGCCAGAGGAGTCCTCCAGCTACCAGGATCAGGCCAAGGACGATAAGCATGCGCGACATGGACGGCCTCCGCATGATGGTTAGTGCACGACATCCGCTCGCGCTGGCGTAGCGTGGCGCGGGACTGTCAACGGGAGATGCTGCCGGCGAAGTAAGGCATGGATGTGGTGCTGCCCGGAGCGCTGAAGAGGGATCCGGGATTGGAGAAGATGCACGGTGCCCCCTATTTCCCCTATTCCCAGCGGTCATCCTTGACCTGCACCCTGCCGCCTGCGACCCGGACCGGGAAAATCGCCACCGGGTCGTACGCCGGCGGGGACAGCGCCGCCCCCGTGGTGAGGGAGAAATGCGCGCCGTGGCGCGGGCAGACGACTTCCTCGCCTTCGACGTCGCCGCCACACAAAGGCTCCGACTCGTGGGAACACATGTCCTCTACAGCGTAGTAGCTGCCGCCCACATTGAATACCGCGACCTGCACGCCGTCGACGTCAACGGTGCGGCACGTCCCGGGCTTGAATTCGTCGGCCGGAGCGACATCGATCCATTCGCTCATCTCAGAGCAATCCCAGTTCCAGCCGCGCCGCCTCGCTCATCCGCTCTCGCGACCAGGGCGGATCCCATACCAGTTCAACTTCGACTTCGTCCACACCGCCAATTTCCATGATGGCACTCTCGACCACGCCGGGGAAGGTCTGCGCCACCGGGCAGCCCGGCGCGGTCAGCGTCATGCGGATGCCCACCTTGCCGGCGGCTTCGTCCACGGACAGGGCATAGACCAGGCCCAGGTCGTAGATATTGACCGGAATCTCGGGGTCATAAACGGTGCGCAACGCCTCTATCACCCGCCCCTCCATCGTATCGGGGTCAGGCTCGAACTGGTCTTCCTGTGCCTCGGCCTTGCGCAGCCAATCGATCATGCTCATTGCGTCACTCCGTTGATACCGGCTGGGTGCGGCCGCGCAAGGCGGCCTGCATGGTATGCCAGGCCAGCGTCGCGCACTTCACACGCGCCGGAAACGCCCGTACGCCGCCCAGCACCTCCAGCTTGCCCAACGGTGCGCTGGCCTGCGCCGGGCCGGATCCGGTCACGAGCGCATGGAAGCCGGAAAACAACGCCTGCGCCTGCGCCTCGGTCTTACCCTTGATCGCGTCGGTCATCAGCGACGCCGAAGCGGTGGAGATGGCGCAGCCGGATCCCTCGAAGCTCGCATCCTCGATCACGCCATGACTGATCTTCAGGTACAGCGTCAGCCGGTCACCGCACAGGGGGTTGAACCCCTCGGCGCTGCGGTTCGCACCCGTCAGCCGCCTGCAATTGCGCGGAGAACGGCTGTGGTCGATCACGACTTCCCGGTAAAGATCGAGCAGATCGGACATCAGGCAAATACCTCCCGTGACTTGCGCACGGCACGGAACAGCGCATCCACTTCGTCCCGCGTGTTGTATAGCGCAAAGGACGCCCGCACCGTGGCAGGCACGCCGAACCGCTCCATCACGGGCATCGCGCAGTGGTGGCCGGCGCGGACCGCCACGCCTTCCAGGTCGAGGATGGTGCCGGCATCATGGGGATGCACACCATCCAGGACGAACGAGAGAATGCTCGCCTTGTCCGCGGCCGTGCCGATAATGCGCAGGCCGGCAATCTGCGCCGCCTGCCCGGTGGCGTAGGCGAGCAGCGCGTGCTCGTGGGCCGCGATGGCATCCAGGCCTATTGCGCTCACATAGCCGATCGCGGCGCCCAGGCCGATCACGCCGGCAATATTGGGCGTGCCGGCCTCGAACTTGAAGGGCAGTTCGTTGTAAGTGGTCTTGCGGAAGGTGACCTCGCGAATCATGTCGCCCCCGCCCTGGTAAGGCGGCATGGCATCGAGTAGCGCGGCCTTGCCATAGAGCACGCCAATGCCGGTGGGGCCATAGAGTTTGTGCCCGGAGAATGCGTAGAAATCGCAATCCAGCGCCTGCACGTCAACGTTGAGGTGCGGCACGGCCTGAGCCCCGTCGACCAGCACCGGAATCCCCCTGGCGTGCGCCAGTTCGATGAGGTACCGCACCGGGTTGACCGTGCCAAGGGCATTGGAGAGATGGGTCACGGCAACCAGCCTGGTGCGAGGGCCAAGCAAGCGCTCGAATGCCTCCAGCAGCAGTTCGCCCGCGTCGTTGATCGGCGCCACCCGCAGGATGGCACCGGTGCGCTCGCACGCCAGTTGCCACGGCACGATATTGGAATGGTGCTCCATCGCGCTGATCAGGATCTCGTCCCCGGGCCGCAGGCGCTGCCCGTAACTCGCCGCCACCAGGTTGATCGCCTCCGTGGCACCACGCACGAACACGATCTCCTCGCGCCGGGCCGCGTTGATCAGGCCTTGCACGGCGTCGCGCGCTGCCTCGTAGGCATCGGTCGCGAGTTGGCTCAGGGTATGCACGCCGCGGTGGATATTGGCATTGAGCGCGGCGTAGTAACGCGCCTCGCAGTCGATCACGCTCTGTGGCTTCTGGCTGGTGGCGGCGTTGTCCAGGTAAACCAGCGGCTTGCCGTTGACCGTCTGCCGCAGGATGGGGAAATCCCGGCGCAGCCGCATGACGTCCAGGCCGGCGGCCGGCACCGCGCGCTCCAGGGCCCTGAGTTCATGCGCGGCAGTGTTCATGTCAGCGCCTCCACCGGTTCCGGCAAATGGCCGCGCAACAGCGTTTCCAGCCGCGCGCGCAAGCAGGCCAGGCCTAGCCGGTTGACCATCTCCGCGGCGAAGGCGAAGGTCAGCAGGGCCCGCGCCGAAGCATCGTCGACCCCGCGCGAACGCAGGTAGTAGATCTGGTCGGGATCAAGCTGGCCTACGGTGGCGCCGTGGCTGCATTTGACGTCGTCGGCGTAGATCTCCAGCTGTGGCTTGGTGTCGACTTCGGCGTTCTCCGACAAGAGCAGGTTGCGGTTGGACTGGTGCGCATCGGTATGTTGGGCATCGGGATGCACCACCACCTTGCCGTTGAACACGGCGCGCGAGGCGCCGGCCAGCACGCCTTTATAGAATTCGCGGCTCTTGCCATCCGGCCTGGCGTGGTCGATGCGGGTGTGGTGGTCGATATGCTGCCGGCCGCCGGTCATGTACAGCCCATCGAGCGAGCATTCGGCGCGCTCGCCATTCAGCCCGACCTGGATGTCGGCCCGCGCCAGAGCGCCGCCCAGGGCGAATGCACTGGAGGTGAAGCGGCTGCCGTGCCGCTGGTCCATATTCACGCCGGCGATGTGAAACGCCTTGAGGCTCTCTTGCTGCACCTTGTCATGTTCGACCTGCGCGTCACGCGCGGCGACGATGTCGGTGACGCTATTAGTGAAATAACCGAGGCCGTCCACCCCCACGTGGTGTTCCACGATGCAGACATGGCTGCCTGCTTCCGCCATCACGAGATTACGCGTATGGGTGACCAGTTCCGGCTCAGTGGCAATGAACAGCAAGTGGATCGGCTGGTCGGGAGCAGTGCCGGCGGCCAGGCGGATATAGGCGCCATCGGTCATGAATGCGGTGTTCAAGGCAGCGAAACCGGACGGGTAGTCGCTCATGCGGCGGCAAAGCAGCGCTTCCACAGGCTCCGGTGCGCGCTCCAGCATGGCGGCGAGGCTGACGAGTTCAACCCCTGCCGGCAGCACCCCGATGCGCGACCATTGCGGCTGGAGGCGGCCATCGACGAATACCATCAGGTGCGCGCCGGGCAGGGCGAGCGTCTCGATCCGCGCGGCCAGGGCGGCGTCCGGCTGGTCGCCGGACTGCGCCGGCCCCGCGGCAAAGCGGCTTCTCTCGATCGCGGCCACGCTGGTGTATTTCCAGTCCTCGTGGCGAAGCGTCGGAAACCCGGATTGCGCGAAGTGTTCCAGCGCCTGTTGGCGCGCGCGCGCGAGCCAGGGCAGCCGCCGGCCGGGCAATACGGCCTCGACGCGGGCGAACTCTGCAAGATAGTGTTCCACACCGGTTGCGCTCATGCCGAGGCCTCCGCGCCGGTGAAGGCCGGCGCCTCCATTCCCACATAGCCATGACGCTCAAGTTCCAGCGCCAGTTCGGGCCCGCCAGACCTGGCAATGCGGCCCTGCGCCAGCACGTGCACGCGATCCGGCTCGATGTAATTAAGCAGCCGCTGGTAGTGGGTAACCAGCACGATGGCGCGCTGCGGACCGCGCATGGCACCGATGCCGCTGGCGACGACCTTGAGCGCGTCGATGTCGAGGCCGGAGTCGGTCTCGTCGAGAATGGCAAGCCGGGGCTCCAGCACCGCCATTTGCAGGATCTCGTTGCGTTTCTTTTCGCCACCGGAAAAGCCCTCGTTCACGGCGCGGTAAAGCAAGCTTGGGTCCATCTCCATGAGCCTGAGCTTGTCCTTGACCAGCGCGAGAAAGTCCATGGCATCCAGTTCCGGCTCGCCGCGATGCTTGCGGATCGCGTTGAGCCCCGCCTTGAGCAGATAGATGTTCGAGACGCCCGGGATTTCCACCGGATACTGGAAGGCCAGGAAGACGCCCGCGCGCGCGCGTTCTTCGGGCGGCATGCCGAGCAGGTTCGCGCCGTCGTAGAGGACTTCGCCTGCGGTCACGACGTAACGGTCCCGTCCGGCCAGCACGTGGGCAAGGGTGCTCTTGCCAGAGCCGTTGGGGCCCATGATGGCATGCACTTCGCCGGCCTTCACGCTAAGGTCTATGCCGCGCAGGATGGGCTTGTCGTCGACCGAGACGTGCAGGTCGCGGATTTCAAGCATGGCTGGCCTCTTGCTCCAATGTGGTTCCGATATGGTTCCGATGTGGTTGCAATGTGGTTCCAATGCGGCTCCGAGGCAGCGCGTCCCGCGCGCCCACTAACCGATGCTTCCCTCCAGGCTGACGCCCAGCAGCTTCTGCGCCTCCACCGCGAACTCCATCGGCAGCTCCTTGAACACTTCCTTGCAAAAGCCGTTCACGATCATCGATACCGCGTCCTCTGGGCCGATGCCGCGGCTTTGGCAATAGAACAGCTGATCCTCGCCGATGCGCGAGGTGGAGGCCTCGTGTTCGACGCGGGCCGTGGCATTCTTCACCTCGATATAGGGAAAGGTGTGGGCCGCGCATTTGTCGCCCAGCAACAGCGAGTCGCACTGCGAGTAGTTGCGCGCGCCGCTGGCGCTCTTTGCCATCTTCACCAGCCCGCGGTATGCGTTCTGGCCGTGGCCGGCCGAGATGCCCTTGGAGAGAATCGTGCTCCGGGTATGCTTGCCGAGGTGGGTCATCTTGGTGCCAGTGTCGGCCTGCTGATAGTGGTTGGTCAGCGCCACGGAATAGAACTCCCCAACCGAGTCGTCGCCCTGCAAGATCACGCTTGGATACTTCCAGGTAATGGCCGATCCGGTCTCGACCTGGGTCCACGAGATCTTCGCGCGGGCGCCGCGGCAGTCGCCGCGCTTGGTCACGAAGTTATAGATGCCGCCCTTGCCTTCCTTGTCGCCCGGATACCAGTTCTGCACCGTCGCGTAGCGGATCTGCGCACCTTCCAGCGCGATCAGTTCCACCACCGCGGCATGCAGTTGGTTCTCGTCGCGCATCGGCGCGGTGCAGCCTTCCAGATAGCTGACGTAAGCGCCCTCGTCGGCAATGATCAGGGTGCGCTCGAACTGTCCGGTCTTCTGGGCATTGATGCGAAAGTAAGTGGACAACTCCATCGGGCAGCGGACTCCGGGGGGGATATAGCAGAACGACCCGTCGCTGAACACAGCCGAGTTGAGCGTGGCGAAGTAGTTGTCGGTGTAGGGTACGACCGTGCCGAGGTACTGCTGCACCAGCCCGGGATGCTCCCGCACCGCCTCCGAGAACGAACAGAAAATGATGCCCAGTTCGCCCAGTTTCGCCTTGAAGGTGGTGGCTACCGAGACGCTGTCGAATACCGCATCCACGGCGACCCCCGCGAGCAACTCGCGCTCCCGCAGGGGCACGCCCAGCTTCTCGTAGGTGCGCAGCAACTCGGGATCGACCTCATCCAGCGTCTTGGGCCCGGTCTTCTGGGAGTGCGGCGCGGAATAGTAGGCGATAGCCTGGTAGTCGATGGGCGGGTGCCTGACGGTCGCCCAATGCGGCTCGGACACCGTCAGCCAGTGACGATAGGCCTTGAGACGCCACGCCAGCATGAATTCCGGCTCGTCTTTCATGGCAGAGATCATGCGGATCACGTCCTCGTTCAGCCCGCACGGCACCGTGTCCGTTGCCACGGACGTGTAGAAGCCATGCTGATAGCCTTGGCTGATCAGTTCGTTGAGCTTGTGCGCCGGGGTTGCCATGTTCTGCCTTCGATTGCCTTGAGTCCCTCGAATGTCACTCGAGGGCCGGCTTATGGCCTGCCGCCTTCCAGGCGTGCAGTGTGCCGATATCCACCGGATGCAACATCGGTTGCGTCATATCCGCCAGCGTGACGCCATCCAGGGCACGAAAGATCGCCAGGCTGATTCGCTGCCAGTTCGCGCGAATGCGACACGTTCGCTCCTGGGCGCACAAGCCGGCTGCAATACTGCATTCGGTCATGCCGGCAGGACCTTCCATGGCGTCGATCACCTGCGCGATCGAGATCTCCTGCGGCGGCCGCGCCAGCAGATAGCCGCCCTTGGCGCCGCGCAACGAATGCAGCAGGTGTTGCCGCGCGAGCATCTTCAGGATCTTGCTCGCCGTCGGTGCCGACACGCCGATCTCGGCCGCAACATCGGCGGCACTGCAGATCCGGTCGGGATCCCGCGCCATGTGCGTCATGATTACCGTGCCGTAGTCGGTCAGCTTGCTTAGCCTGAGCATCGTCCCCACCAGTACGTGCCATCTAGAACCAGTTTAGTCCTCTTTGCTCCGATGCGCGGCGCACCTTGCCAATGCGGCGGCGGTTCCCATCTCAATGGCGCGCGCGAGTCACTCTCGATCCGAAATTGGCTGGAAGGCAGGCCTGCGCCCGGCGCCGCCGCGTTGCAAGCAGCACAATCGGGCAGGCCGTTTCAAGAAGACGATGATGTCGCCGGCCTCCTTTGCACCGCAGGTGCGTGGCGACTCGTGCCGACGAGGCGGCTTCGGAGAAGCCGACCACGCAGCGGGCCAGGCTTCGCTTTAGCGTCCCTTACCGCCCCGCTTCTTCCCTCGCCATCGAAGGCGCGGCAGGCTTCAACTCTTCCTGGCCGTCTTCGCAACAAACGGCGTTGGCACGTGCTGGACCGTTTCGCTGCCGCATTTGGGGCAAGGCGGATGGGCCGTTGCATGTTCCGCGAGATGTTCCGCGTGGTCGAAAACCTGACCGCACTTCTCACAACGGTACGAATAGGTGGGCATGACGCGTCTCCATCCTGCATGGTGCAGGGACTCGCTGCATCTGGTCTGCCTGTGACTTCCGGCAGTCCGGTAGTTCATTCTAGGACACCATCGCGGGCAATCAGGCCGTTCGTTTCGCATGACCAGTAGCGCATCAGGCACCTGTGCTTCACATCGCGCCCCTTGCGCGCTTTGCGTGCTTATTATGGAAACAAGCGCATGCCTGCATCAGGCATGACCACCATCGTCGCTCAGGAGTTGACCATGAACAAGCCGCACAAGGCGGATTCTGGCAAGACGCGGCGAACCGGACCGCCGGATCGGCTACACACGGATCGCACCATTCCCAGCATCCTCGATCCCACTGAACTGGATGACACGTGGGAGAACCTCGACGAGGCCGTCGACATCTTTGCTGAAGAGGCGCCAGAACCGATCGACTTCCGCCACGGGCACGAGCCGGACGACGATGACACGCCGGATGAAAGCATGAACGAGATTACGCGCGCCGCCGAGAGCATTCCCGCGGACACCCCCGCGGACCGGGCAGACCGGAGCGCGGAACGGGAAGAACACCCCCCTATGCCGCCCAGCATCGACGATGTGTTGGACAAGGACCTGATACCCGATCCGGCCGACGACTTGCCGCGCGCCGTGACGCCGCGCAAGCGCTAGGAGACCCGATCGCAAGTCACCGCCAACACGCTGCCCAAGGGCGAGCGCCCCGGTGCGTGCCTTCGGTCGCGCCTCCTATACTCAAAGCGTGGACGGGGAGAGCCGTGGCCCACGGCAATGCCCGACGTAAGTCCGGCACAGGTCTTGAAGGACAATCGCGGTGCCATGCGGGACGAGAGCGCGGCACCTCGGCGAAATGGAACCGCTTCGCTGCCAGCCGGTAAGGACGCACCATGAGCAATCGTCGGTATGTGGTCATCATCGACCAACCCAAGGACGTCTCCGACGAGCAGATGGCGGAGTACATCAAGCTGGCCATCGGCGCCTGGGGCGCAGGATTACCGCCGCCGCCCCAGGACAGCCCCTTCTTCGACCTGGACGTGATTTCTGTCACGGCCAGCAAGCCGCACAGAGACGCGCCATGAGCCACTGACGCCGCCCGCGTCCCAGCGGAGGTAAGTATGCGCTTTGAAGCATTTTCTTTCGGATCCATCTGTATCGATGGAGAGACATACCAGCATGACGTGGTCATCGATCAGGGGAAGGTGCGCAAACGCAAGAAGAGGCAATCCCGGCAATTCCGCGAGGCCTTTGGGCACACGCCGCTGTCGACCATGGAAGACATACCCTGGAATTGTAGCCGCCTGGTTATCGGCACCGGTACCGGCGCCCTGCCGGTCATGGAAGACGTGAAGCGCGAGGCCAGGCGCCGCCACGTCGAACTGGTCATTCTGCCGACCGCGGAAGCCATCGCAAAGCTAGCGAAGCATCCCCGCGACGCCAATGCGATCCTGCACCTCACCTGCTAGCCGTAGACGGAATGAATGCCCCCGGCAGACCGCGGACGGGCGGGCATGAACCCCGATGCCGATGCTACCGTCTTCCATGGGGTAAGGCACCTCGCCGCCACAGCGTTGAAGCTTGTGCTATCTTGGAAAAGTCGAGCGTTCAGTATTGGGGAGGACGCGAAATGTCAGTGATTTCACCGGACGAGAAAGCGGATTTCGTTGCCATCCTGCAGCGCCACCGGCTTGACGAAGCCGATTTCCTGCTGCAGGAAGCCGGCACGACCGACGTTGTGGACGAGGTCTACCCGCTCCAGGGCCAGATCAGCATCGTGCGCAGATCGACGCTCAAGGAGAGGGAATACCGGATCGGACATGGCACGGCTTGGACCGTCGAATTCGAGAAAGACCTGACACGGGGTACGTTCGGGTGAAACGGCGTTGAATCCCTGGCGCATCGCGCCACCAAGCAGCCGGTCTTGCGCGTGCCGGACGACGCTGAATATCGACGCGCCATCGGAACGGGTGCATGCTTTCAACCGGCAAAGTATGCGTACCCAGAAGCGGAGCAAGCGATGACCTCAGACGGATTCGCATCGTTCAAGGCACATTTGACCATGTTGTTGCGCGACCTGCCGATGGGAACCACGGCGGACCTGACCGAGGTGGCCGTTGCATACTGGGACGGCACGCGTATAGTCGGCACCTACCTGCGCGACGGCGGGCGGCTGGACGAGCCGTTCGAATTCGACGAGAACGCCTGGGAGAACTGGCACGACGAGTTCGTCGGCTGGCTCGCCACGCCGACCTTCACGAAACGCGATGAGCTGATGACTTGCCTGCTGGGCGCAGCCGCGGACGCTGGCGATCCCGCCGGGCGGAACACGAGCAACGCCTCTCAAAGCTGGCTTCAGGTTGCGTACCGGCAGCAACTTTAGGAGACCCGCGCCCACCGCCCCCACCACCTCGCCGGGCTGGCGGCCTCGCCTTTTGCCTCCTCATTTACAATGCGCGAAGTTTTTCGCCTTCTAAATCAGGCTCGGCATCTAACAAGCGAGGTCTTCATGATCATCAAACCGCGCGTGCGTGGCTTTATCTGCGTTACCACCCACCCCACAGGCTGCGAAGCCAACGTCAGGGAACAGATCGACTACGTCACGGCAAAAGGCCCCATCGCCGGCGGCCCGAAGAAAGTGCTGGTGATCGGCGCGTCGACCGGATACGGTCTCGCAGCCCGGATCACCGCCGCATTCGGTTCCGGCGCCGATACGCTCGGTGTCTTCTTCGAACGTCCCGGCACCGACAGCAAGCCGGGCACGGCCGGCTGGTACAACACCGCGGCCTTCCATCGGTTTGCCGCTGACAAGGGCCTGTACGCGAAGGGCATCAATGGCGATGCTTTCTCCGACGAGATCAAACAGAAGACGATTGATGCCATCAAGCGCGATCTCGGCCAGGTCGACCTGGTGGTCTACAGCCTCGCCTCGCCGAAACGGACGCACCCGAAGACCGGCGAAGTGTTCAACTCGACGCTGAAACCGGTTGGAAAAGCGGTCAGCCTGCGCGGCCTCGACACCGACAAGGAAGTGGTTAGGGAGACCATCCTGGAGCCCGCGACACAAAGCGAGATCGACAACACCGTGGCCGTGATGGGCGGCGAAGACTGGCAGATGTGGATCGACGCGCTACAGGCCGCGGGCGTGCTGGCCGACGGCGCGAAGACGACCGCCTTCACCTACCTGGGCGAGAAGATCACGCACGACATCTACTGGAACGGTTCCATCGGCGCCGCCAAGAAGGACCTGGACCAGAAGGTGCTTGGCCTGCGCGACAAGCTGGCCGCCAAGGGTGGCGACGCGCGCGTCTCGGTGCTGAAGGCCGTGGTCACGCAGGCAAGTTCCGCCATCCCCATGATGCCGCTGTACCTGTCGCTACTGTTCAAGGTCATGAAGGAACAGGGCACGCATGAAGGCTGCATCGAGCAGGTCTACGGGCTTTACAAGGACAGCCTGTACGGCAATGCACCGTGCCTTGACCAGGAAGGCCGCCTGCGCGCCGACTACAAGGAACTCGACGCGGAGGTTCAGTCCCGCGTCCAGCAACTCTGGCCCCAGGTCACCAGCGACAACATCTACGCGCTGACGGACTTCACCGGCTACAAAAAGGAATTCCTGCGCCTGTTCGGATTCGAGATGGACGGAGTGGATTACGAGGCCGACGTGAATCCCGACGTGCCGATGCCTGGCCTGGTCTGAGGCCTGAGGCCTGAATCACCCGGGGAGCGCAACGCTCCTGCAACAAGGAGCGAAGCATGACGATTGTCGGGATGAACCACTTCACGGTACTGACCGCCGCGCTGGAAGACACCGTCCGGTTCTACACCGAGGTGCTTGGCTTCGAAACCGGCGCCCGCCCGCCGTTTGCCTTCCCCGGGGCCTGGCTCTATGCCGCCGGCGCGCCCATCATTCATCTCGTCGCGGTCGATGCACTGCCGGCACCGGCCGCGGGCGTGCTGGATCACATGGCCTTCAGCGCCACGGACCTCCGGCACGTCACCAGCCACCTGCGGCGCCGGGGCATTCCATTCCACCTCGGTCGGCAGGCGGGCTCCGGCGTCTGGCAGTTGTTCCTGCACGATCCCAACGGCGCGAAGATCGAACTGGATTTCGACCCGCTGGAACCGCAGCCTCCGGAGATGTGATCCGGATCTGGTTACTCCACCTTGATCCCGCCCTTCCTGACCACGCCGGCCCATCTCACCGCTTCATCCTTGATGAATGCCTGGAACTGGTCCGGTGTCCCGCCAACCGGATCGATCCCATATTCGATCAGCCGCGCCTTGACGTCCGGCTGGTGCAACACCGCATCCATTTCGCCCGACAGCTTGTCCAGCACTGCCTTTGGCGTCTTTGCCGGCGCCAGCAGCCCGATCCAGCTGCTGGCCGTGACTGCCGGATAGCCCGCCTCCGCCATCGTTGGCACATCGGGCGCAGCCGGCCAGCGCGAGGGACTGGTAATCGCCAGGGCCTTGAGCTTTCCCGCTTTCACCTGCGGCATCATGGTCTGCACGGAATCGAAGATCATCGCCACCTGCCCGGTGAACAGATCGGGCAACGCCGGCGACACGCCCTTGTAGGGCACATGGGTCATCCTCATGCCGACGGCCTGCGAGAACAGCTCGCCGGCCAGGTGCGCGCCGGAGCCGTTGCCACTGGAGGCAAAGGTCATCTTGTCCGGATGGGCCTTGCCCCAGCTCACCAGTTCCTTCACGCTGCCGGGCGGCAGCTGCACGCTTGAGACCAGCAGCAGCGGGATGCGGCCGATCTGGCTGACGCCGGTCAGGTCCCTGACGGGGTCGAAGCTCATCTTGGGATAGAGGCTGGGATTGATGGCATGGGCGGCCACCACCACCACCACCAGCGAGTAACCATCGGGCGCGGACTTGGCCACGTTGTCGGAGCCGATCATGCCGTTGGCGCCGGGGCGGTTTTCCACCACCACAGGCTGGCCCAGGCGTTCGGCCAGCTTCTGCATGACAAGGCGCGTCACCGCGTCGGACACGCCACCCGGCGTGTAGGGCACCACTACGCGCAATGGCTTGGACGGGTAAGGCGCATCGGCGCGCGCCGCGCCGGCTATGCCGCATGCCAGTGCCGCGGCCATCAGGCACGCTGTTAACCGCAGGCCGCGGGACCGGTTCGTTATCGTGGTTCTTCTCATGTCTCCTCCGTCAGGATCGCATCGGCGCGCCTGGGTCTGGCGGCCGACGTTATGCAATGGCAGGCCGGCGTCTACGCCCAGCCTTGTGGCACGGCCAGCGGGAAATCGAGCAGCATCTGCGCGTAGCTCTTGCCCAGCGGATCGGAGCGCAGGCTGGCCGCGCCTCCGCCGCCCAGGGCGCGATGCAGCAGGAAGTTGAGGGCGTGCAGGCCCGGCACCTCGAAGCATTCGACTTCGCCTTCAACCAGGTGGGCGAAATACGCGCGCACCGCGGCCGGCGTCAGTTGCTCCCGCAGCAGCGGCAGGTAAGCCGGCTGGCGCGCGATCACGCCGATGTTCTCGTCGTCGCCCTTATCGCCGCTGCCTGCATAGGCCAGCGTGACGAGGGGAACGGTTACGCGTGGCCCTTCGGGCACCGCAAAGTCCGGCCGGGGCGCCAGCGAAGCCGGTACCGACGGCTCGCCGACGAGGGCGGCGCAGGCAAGCGTCTCCGCCCGGCCATCCAGTGCGATCCGCATTGGCACTTCCGCCTTGGGCACCAGGAAGGAGAACACCTTGACAACCGGCTGGATATCCACGCGGCCGGCGAAGGACGAGCGGGTGCCGGCGGCCATCGAGGTCCCCGCCGACGAGCATTCGCGTTGTAGGAAACGCAGCGCCCGGGCCTGCGCATGGCGCGCGCCGATGCGCAGCACCACTTCGCGGGTCGGCAGCGCGCGCGCATGCGGCCCGTATTGCGATTCGCTGCCGAGCAGTTCCACCACGGTATCGCTGTAGTCCACGAAGCCGCTGGCGGCCAGCATGGCGCGGGTGCGGGCAAGCAGCGCGTCTGCCGTGCGGTGGGCCTTGGCGGGTGCGTCGATGCCGCGAATCGCCATCATCAGGCTGATCTGGTAGCCGTCCTGCCAGGTGCCGTTGGCCTTGTAGCTGGCGCCCCGGGTGCACGGCCCCGCGCGCCGTGCACGCGCACCTGGCCGGGAGCCAGCAGTTCGGCGCGCACCATGCGGAAGTCGCAAACAACGTCGGGCATCAGGTAGTTGCCGGGGTCGCCCACCTCATACAAGACCTGCTCCGCCACGGCGGCGGGATCGACCAGGCCGCCCGTGTGTTCGGGCTTGGTCAACACAAAGCTGCCGTCCTCCGCGCAGTCGATCACCGGGTAGCCGATGCGGTCCCAGTCCGGCACGCGCTGCCAGTCGGTGAACAGCCCGCCGGTGGCCTGCGCCCCGCACTCGATCACATGGCCGGCCAGCGTGCCGGCGGCGAGCCGGTCCCAGTCGTTCCATTGCCAGCCGAACTCGTGGGCCAGCGCACCGACCACCACGGCGCTGTCGACGCAGCGGCCGGTGATGACGATATCGGCGCCCATCGCCAGCGCGCGGGCAATGCCCTGCGCGCCGGTATAGGCGTTGGCCGACATCAGCTCGGCCGGCGGCGCGGCGCCGGTGTACAGGTCGGTAAGTCCCGCTGCGCGCCAGCCCTCGAAGGCAGGCAGCACATCATCACCACTGACCACCGCCACCCTGGGCGTGAGCCCTTGCCGCGCGGCGGCTTCCATCAAGGCATCTCGGCAAGCCTGCGGGTTGAGGCCGCCGGCATTGGCGATCACGCGGATGCCGCGCGCCAGGATCTGGCCGAGATGCGGCGCCATCGCCGCATGGACGAAATCGGTCGCGTAGCCCAGTGCCGCATCCCTGGCGCGGGCACGCGCCAGGATCGACATGGTGGTTTCGGCCAGGTAGTCGTAGACGAGGTATTGCAGGCCGGGGACCTCCAGCAGTTTCGGCGTGGCGATGGCCGAATCGCCCCAGAAGCCGGAGGCGCCGCCGATGCGGATGGTGCGTGCCGGGTTCGATGTTGCGGGAGCGGCGCTCATGTCCTGGACTCCGTCGGGTTGCCCTCGGGCTCCGCTTCGACGCGCGCCAGCAAGGCACCGGCCCGAGCCTGGCCGCCTTCGCGGGCGTGCAGTTCCGCCACCACGCCGTCAAATGGCGCGACGATGGCGTGCGCCATCTTCATCGCCTCTAGCACCACCAGCACCCGGCCGGCCCGCACCGGCTCGCCGGCCACCGTCTTCACAGCCACGATGCGTGCGGCCAGCGGCGCCAGCAACTCGCCGGCGCTTTCGGCGCCGGCCGCCTCGCGTTTCTTCCGGCGCGGGTCCAGGCGCGCGAAGCGCCATGCGCGGCCGGCGCTGAACAGGTGCACGGCGTCGCCTTCGGTGGCGAATACCAGCGGCAGCGCGGCACCGTTGCACTCGACCAGCGCACTGCCCTGCTCCGCATCGGCGCGCAGCACGCGCGCCCGGACGATCTCCGCGGCCGTGCCGCCGCTTTCGCACACGGCTGCCTCCCAGCCGTCGGCCACAGCGCGCAGATCCACGCGCCATTGGCGCTCCCCGGCGCGCAGGCCAAGGCTGCTGCCGTGCGCCACCAGTTCCGGGCGTGCCGTTGCCACCAGCAAGCCGGAGGCGGCCAGCGCCGCGCAGGCCACCTGCGTCACGGCGGGCTGCGCCGCGCGCAGCGCGGACTGCATATGCGCGTCGACAAAGCCGGTATGCACCTGGCTGGCGGCGAAGGCTTCGTGCGCCAGGCAGTCGGCCAGGAAGCCCTGGTTGCTGGCCACGCCCAGCAGCACGGTCTGCTCCACCGCGCGCAGCAGCTTGCGGCGTGCTTCTTCGCGGGTGGCGCCGTGGGCGACCAGCTTGGCCACCATCGAATCGTAGTGAACGGGGATTTCGCCGCCTTCCTGCAGCGCGTGGTCGACCCGCACATCGTGCCCGGCGCCCGGCGCCCGGCGCGCGCCAGCGCAGCACCGGCCCGCCCTGCGGCAGGAAGCCTGCGGCCACGTCCTCGGCGGTCAGCCTGACCTCGATGGCGTGGCCGCTTAGCGCCACCTGGTCCTGCGTGACCGGCAACGGCTCGCCGGCGGCCACGCGCAACTGCCATTCGACCAGGTCGAAACCGGTGATGGCTTCGGTCACCGCATGCTCCACCTGCAGGCGGGTGTTCATTTCCATGAAGTAGAAATTGCCGCCGCCGTCGAGCAGGAACTCCATGGTGCCGGCGCCGGCGTAGCCGATGGCCTGGGCGGCGCGCACTGCCGCTTCGCCCATGCGGGCGCGCAGCGCCGGCGATACCGCTGGCGACGGCGCCTCCTCAACCACCTTCTGGTGGCGCCGCTGCACCGAGCAGTCGCGCTCGCCAAGGTGGATCACATGGCCCTGCGTATCCGCGAAGACCTGGATCTCCACATGGCGCGGCGCGATCACCGCGCGTTCCAGGATCAGTTGCCCGGAGCCGAAGGCGGCGCTGGCCTCGGAGCGTGCGCTGGCCAGCGCGCCGGGCAAGGCATCCGCCTCATGCACCAGGCGCATGCCGCGCCCGCCGCCGCCGGCCGCGGCCTTGACCATCAGCGGAAAACCGATCTGCGCCGCGGCGCGCAGCAGCGCAGCGTCGTCCTGCGCCTCGCCCTGGTAGCCAGGGATGCAGGGCATGTCCGCATCAAGCATCAGGCGCTTGGCCTCCGCCTTGTTGCCCATGGCGCGGATCGCCTCTGCCGGCGGGCCGACGAAGACCAGCCCGGCCTGCGTCACCGCTTCGGCAAATTCGGCATTCTCGGCCAGGAAGCCGTATCCGGGGTGCACCGCATCGGCGCCGCTGCTGCGCGCCGCCTCGACGATGGCGCCGATATTCAGGTAGGACGCGCGCGGCGCGGCGTCGCCGATGCGCACCGCGCGGTCGGCGAAGGCCACGTGCGGGCTATGGCGGTCGGCCTCGGAATAGACCGCCACGATGGCAAGGCCGAGGCGGCGCGCCGTGCGCATGATGCGCATGGCGATCTCGCCGCGGTTGGCGACGAGCAAGGTGTGGAAGGGTCGGCTGGTAGCGGGCATGGTACGTCTCGGGATGCGGAGTGTCGAAGTGGGCCGTTGCTGTGCGGATTGCCCGTGTAGTCAATCTTGCGTGGCCTGCGCGGCGCGTACGTCGGCTGCATCGAAGCGCACCACCCAGGCGGCGTCGCGCTTGCCGCGAAAGGCCTGGATGCCTTCGGCGCCTTCGCTGCGCATGCATTGCGCGAACAGGTGCGAGGCCTCGTCCAGCTGCTCGCCCTGCTCCACCTGTCCGGTGCGCGCCACCAGCGTCTTGAAAGCGCGGTTGGCCTGCGGGCCGCAACGGCAGATGCGCGTCAGCCATTCGGCGAGCAGCGCATCCAGCGCGGCGCCGTCCCCGGCAAGCTGATCCACCAGTCCCAGTGCCACCGCCGTGTCGCCGCTCACGCGCTCGCCGGACAAACCGAGGCGCCGCGTGGCGGCCGCCCCGATGCGCGCCACCACGAAGGGCGCGATCTGCGCGGCAATGATGCCCAGCGAGGTCTCAGACAAGGCGAAGCGCGCGTCGGGCGTGGCCAGCACGATATCGGCCGCGCGGCTCAGGCCCATGCCGCCGCCCATGGCCGCGCCCTCCACCACCGCCACTTGCACCCACAAGAGTGCGCCCATGCTGGGCGCACAAAAAATATCCCCCCATCAGAGGGGATAAAAAATAAATCCGCCCCCGTGAATGCCCGGCTCTCTACGCTTTTTATGTCAGAAATTAAAATATTGTAGTGTATGACCCATACAATCTGCGCTAAAGTGCAGTGCAGTGCAGCAATTCATTTTGAACATTTTTGACATTTTTCGTTTATCCAGCGGGGGCAATATCCTTGGACTCCACCTCTCCAGTGCGCCGGCGAGCCATTTCCGGGCAGCCTTCATCTCATTCACGCCGGTACCGTTCGTGCCGGCTGGAATCTCTTCAAAGCGTCATTGGCTGACACCTGAAGCTCCATCCGCGCACCGGATACATTCGATATTGACGCGTATCAAATATGCATAAATACCAGGTCGAATGGCTTTGACCTGCTATTTCCTGTTTAAAAAATAACATAAGCAAATACACGCAACCCACGCGGGAGGGTTGCCCCGCCATGCCCCACAGGCGGCATGCGGGACACATTGGATAACCCCAGCGGCACGCACGGTCGGCAGAACCGGGCGGCACGCTGCGGGAATGGGTGAATGGGGTCCCACCAAGGGATAAGGGGCAGCAATGCAGCACTCAGGGATATTCACACGCGATGAACTGGACAATTACTTTGCGTCGTACGTAGGCATGGAGGGCGGAAACCCGAGAGCCAGCGTGTGGATCTGCGACAGGAGCCCGCATCCGTGGTTCGAGCGCCTTGCCGGGCCATTGCGGCCGCGCACGGAACCCTGTGCATGGGATGACGCGTTTCGGGCTAAACACCGGGTCGATATGGGCAAGTGGCTCAACCACCAGCGCATTGCGCGCATCATGGCCGCGGCCCGCGCCGAGGCGCTGGGTATCCGGCTGGACGACAACGACTGGAAAGAATACTTCCGGGACCAGCTCTACGCACCGGACGGCGCGGAGTTCAAGCTGAACCTGTTTCCCCTGCCGATGCAACTCGATGGGCTGACGCCCTGGTCCAAGGTATTTCGCGGCCAGGCTGAACTCGTGCCCAAGGAACGCTACCTGGAACTGTGCCGGCATGGCGGGCGATTCCGCTTCCTGCGGACACTCTGCACGTACTGGCGGCCAAAGGTGGTCATCTGCATCGGCCATCGCCAGACCGACGACTTCGTGCGGGCTTTCGGGCTCGACGAAGCTGCTGGGGAGGTCCGGCAGCTACAGCCGGCAGACCAGGTAAGACTCCTGCATGTCTTCGTCAGGGATGGCACTACGTGGATCCTGTGCCCCGCCCTGGCCGGCAGCGCCGGAATGACTTCGGACGTGCAGCTTAATGCGTTCGGCAAGCTGCTTGGCGCGAGTCTTGAGGCTAGCGACTTCGATAGCTTTCCGGCGCCTGCCAGCGGCCCGGAACGATTCCTGGAGAGCCATAACGCATTGCAGGTTGGGCCCGCAGCCAGCGGGCTTCCCGGAGGCGGATACCCTGCCCGGAGAAGTACCCATGCGGATGCCTCCCCCAGCCAGAACCAAACCTTGCGCGCTTCCCCACACTGAACGCTTGAGGACTGAGTAAAAGCGCAGCGTTGCCAGGCCGGGGCTCCAGGCCTGGCAACGCGCGCTGGTGCGATCGGATTCACGGCAAGCGACCGAGGCTGCAATCTTTAACAGCTTCCATCATCCGCCTCTTCCCATTCCCCCTTCCGTCACACTGCCGCAAATAAAAAAAACGCTAAAATCACCAATCGCCAAACCATCAGGCGATCGCACTGCATGCGAGGCCGCTGGAAGCACCCCTTCCCCCCGGCCATCACCGGCAGTGCCGAAAGAACGAACAATCTAGCGAAGGGAGCGGTCATTGTGGGAATAACGGGTCATGAATTGCGTAGCATGCTGGCAAGCCTGGCATGCGGGATGAGCCTCCTTGCGTCCGGCAGCCTGCTGGCGCAGGGCAGCGACAGCAAGGAAAAGGAGATGGAGGCGGCCTGGCAGGCAGCGCAGTCCAGCGCCCAGGCAGGTCCGGCCACGGTAAAACTGGGCGAACAGGCCACGCTGAAGCTGCCTGCCAGGGAAGTCTTCATTCCCCAGCCGGCCGCCGGCAAGCTCATGCACGCCATGGGCAACCTTACCGACGAGCGCCTGCTTGGCCTGGTGCTGCCCACCGGCGACGACGACTGGATGGTGGTAGCCAAGTACGAGCCTTCAGGCTACATCCGCGACGACGACGCCAAGGACTGGAATGTCGACGACCTCTTCAAATCGCTCAAGGAAGGCACGGAAGCGGCCAACGAGGAGCGCGAGAAGCGCGGCATCCGCGGGCTTGAGATCGTCGGCTGGGTGGAGCGGCCCCACTATGAGGCGGACAGCCATCGGCTGATCTGGTCGATGTCGGCACGCGAGAAAGGCCAGCCGGCCGATGCCCCCCAGTCCGTCAACTACAACACCTATGCGCTCGGGCGGGAAGGCTACGTCAGCCTGAACCTGATCACCGCGCGCGACCAGGTCGACGCCAACAAGCCCGTGGTGCGCACGCTGCTGTCCAATCTCGACTTCGCCGAGGGCAAGGCCTATGCGGATTTCAATTCCAGCACCGACAAGGTGGCGGAATACGGGCTGGCCGCGCTGATCGGCGGGGTAGCGGCGAAGAAGCTGGGCCTGCTGGCCGTCCTGGCGGCGTTCTTCGCCAAGTTCGCCAAGGTGATCATGCTGGCAGTGGCGGGCATCGGCTATTCCGCCACCAAGTGGTTCAGGCGCAAGCCGTCCAGTCCCGCACAGCCGAAGTGAAGGCGTATTCCTCCTCCCCGGCTACGGAGTTGTACCGATGACCAAGCTGCTGCTCCTGGGCGGCCTGAAGATGGGCAAGCTGCTGACGACGGGCGGCACCATGCTGCTGTCGGTCGGGGCCTACGCGCTGATCTTCGGCTGGCGCTATGCCGTCGGCTTCGTGCTGCTGATCTTTATCCATGAGATGGGCCATTTCCTGGCCGCGCGCCGCCGCGGGCTGGCCGTGGGCGCACCCACTTTCATTCCATTCGTCGGGGCCTGGGTCGAACTCAAGGACCAGCCGGCCGACGTCGAGACCGAGGCCTATATCGGGCTGGCGGGGCCGGTGGTCGGCACCCTGGGCGCCCTGGCCTGCTATTACATCGGCCGCAGCACCGGAAGCGGACTGATGCTCGCGCTGGCCTATGCCGGCTTCTTTATCAATCTGTTCAACCTGATCCCGCTTTCGCCGTTCGATGGCGGCCGCGTCACCGCGGTGCTATCGCCGCGCATCTGGTTCCTTGGCGTGCCGGTGCTGGTGGCGATGTTCCTGTGGCGTCCCAGCCCGATCCTGATCCTGGTGGCGCTGCTGGCGGCCCCGCAGTTGCTCAAGGCCTGGCGCTACGATCCGCAGGCCCCGGAGAACCGCGCCTATTACACCATCAGCGCGGAAATGCGCCTGACCTATACGCTGTACTACCTCGGGCTGGTGGCGTTCCTGGCGGTCATGACCCATGACCTGCACGGCATGCTGGGCAGCATCCGTGCCGGCGGCATGGCCACCTGACGCCGGCGAAGGCGCCCAAACCCAATTCAACCTGAATACCAAGGCAATGAGAAGCAAATCGTTTTACCTGAAGGGCGCAGTGCTGTTTGCTGTGGCATCCATTCCCGCCATGACTCTGGCGCGCGACTACCGCCAGCCGGGCACGCTCGGCGAAGGCACGCAGGTGCACCGGTTCGTGCTGCGCGATCCGGCTACCGGCCAGGCCATGCCCGGAGCCCGCTACCGGCTGTTCCTGCCGGGCCAGCGGATCGCCGGCGTCTCCCCCAAGTCGAGCGAGCAGGACAGCGTGATCTTCGGCGTCACCGACAAGCAGGGCAACACCGTATCCGTACGGATGCCCAGGCGGCATGCCAAGGAAAAATGGATCCTCAACCCGATCGTCGGCGAAGGCGATTTCGGCGAAGCGTTTTCGATGCGCGGCGAGAGCAGCAACCATCCCGTGACAGGCATGGCCTACGTACTCGACCTCAACGACGGGTACCTGTTCTGCAACCGGACGGATAGCCGCGGCTACACCTACTATGCGCAAAGCCACAAGGCACAGACGATCAGCCTCGACTACACGTTTGCCGGACTGCAAGCGGGCGAATACGCGTGGTGCAGGCGTGAGTCCGACGCCATCACTGCGCTGCCGGCCGGCGCCGGGCCGGCGGCCGTCTTCCGGCAGATGCTGGCAAGCTACGAGGCCGGCAAGAACGAAATCGGCGCGGACTTCCAGGCGCGCATCCGCCGCAAGCTGATCGACCTGTCGATCGCGAGCCGGGACGACAAGCAACTGGACATCGCGCTCGGCCTGGCGCCCCTGCCAAAAGACAGCCTGAACGAGGTCGGCTACGCGCTGGTCGATGCCAACTGGATGGTCGGGCGCGGCATGGCGATGATCGACGAGGCCCTCGCCCACACGCCGGACAACCCTTACGTGCTGGACAGCAAGGGCTGGGCGCTGTTCCGCCTGGGCCAGCCCGCGCAGGCGCTGCCCTACCTCGAGCAATCCCTGGCCGCGTACGGCGAAGGCACCGAGAGCAACCTGGGCGCCCGGGTGGAAGGCCTGGCGCACAAGGGCGAGGTGCTGATGCGATTGCAGCGGCAAGAAGAAGCGCGCGCCGCCTTTGTCGCGGCGCACGAGCTGGCCCCGGACGACGAGAAGCTGCTGCGCACGCTGGCGCGGCTAGAGGTGGAATTGCCGTAACGGCTGCACACTGGCGGCGGCCGCCCGCGCGCCACGCGGCGTCGGGGCTGCCGCCTGCGGCTCAGCCCTGCTGGTGTTCCTTGAACCTGGCCAGCGCAATGGCCAGCGCGGCGCTGCCGATGGTCTTGACCAGCGTGGGATGCTGCGCGTAGAAACCGGCGATCTGGTCGATCACGCCCGGATGGGCCTGCTCGGCATGGGCGGCGATCTCCTGCACCTGTGCCGGGGTGAGCTGGCTGGCCTGCGCCGGAGTGACCTGGGTCGCGCCAGGCTGCAGCAGATTGCCCAGCGCACCGCCCGCCGCGCCGGCCAGCGCCGCCGGGCCCAGTGTGGCCAGCAACTGGTTGAGCAGGCCCGCCTGCTGCGCACCGTTGGACTGGCCGAACAGTTCGCCCACCATATTGCCGAAGGCCGGAGTCTGGTCGGAGCGGAAGGCGCCGGCCAGCAACTGGCCGAGCGCGCCCTCAGGCGCGTTCTGCGCGATGTGGTCTACCTGCTGCTCGGGATTGCCGCCCAGGGCGGTGGCTGCAGACTGCAAAAAATCCATCAGGCTCATGGTCAGGTTCCGTGTTCCGTTGCGGGTGATGCTTCGTGGTATCTGGCTTTAGGGGCCTGGCGTTGCGGCTCAGCGCTTGCTGATCAGGTGATAGCCCAGCAACAGGATCACCGCGCCCACCACGGCGCCGATAAAGCCGGCGGATTGCCCTGGGCGATACCAGTGCAGGGCCTGCCCGAGAAAGGTAGCGGCCAGCGCGCCGCCGATACCCAGCGCGGAGGTCAGGAAGAACCCGCTAGGGCCATTGCCGGGGGTGATGGCGCGCGCCACAAGCCCGGCCAGGAAGCCGATGAGAATAGTCCAGATCAGGTGCATGGCGTCAGGAGAAATAGGAAAAGGGCGCGCCCCCGGAAGAGCGCGCCCTGAAACGCCGCATTACTGTGCGGCGGACTTGGCCGGCGTGGCGGCCTTGGTGTGCTTGGTGGCTTGTGTCTTGTTGCTCTTGTGCGCGCTCTTTTCCACCTTGGTGGGCGCCTTGGGCGCGTCGGCAGCCGGGGCCTGGGCGAAGGCACCGGCAGCGAAGAGTCCAAGGGTCAGGATGGCGAGAACCTTCTTCATGTCTATCTCCAGGTGAGGCGCGCTTCGTTGCGCGTTGCCTGTAAAAACGGGCCGGGGCCTGCGCTTGTTGACAGCCGGTACGCAGCGCCGTGTAACAGTTCGTATCCGGCGCATGCGCCGGCGTACTCGTGCCGGCTTACTCAGGATACTTGCGCCGGAATGCGCAGGGTCTGCCCCGGATAGATCTTGTCGGGATCGCTCAGCATGGGACGGTTGGCCTCGAAGATTTCCGGGTAGCGCGAACCATTGCCATAGCACTGCTGCGCGATGGCCCAGAGCGTGTCGCCCCTGGCCACCGTATGCCACTGCGATGGCGCCGACCCGGCGCTGACGGTCATGTCGTCCCGCACCTTCACCACACCCTGTACATTGCCGCAGCACAGCACGATTTTCTCGCGCGTGGCCTGGTCTGGCGCCTGTCCGGAAACCGTCACCAGGCCCAGCGCGCCGTCCACCTGCACCGCCAGGCCCTCGGCCGACAAGCCCATGCTGGCGATATAGTGCTCGACCGCTGCTGCGGCGGCGCGGTTGGCGTCGTCGGCAATGCTTGCCGTATCCGCTGCCGGCGCCGCCTTGGCCGCGCCGATGCCCAGCAGCTTCTCGCCTGCGTCCTTGGTGAAATCCAGCACACCCATTGTGTTCTCCGAGCGAATCAAAAAGATTGGCGGGCAAGGGCTGGCGCCCGGCCCGACAGGTAGGGAGACTAGCGCAAGGGCTCAGCAAAAAGCATGGCAGTGACAATCGTTTGCAATCGGCGCCTGCGGCATAATGCGGGCAGAAAATGTAATAGCATCGCGAAAAACAACAAGAACACAAACAGGACGACAACCCTCTGATGACCGCTATCGCATCCGCCAAGACCAGGCTCAACTGGACCACGCTTGGCCTGCTGACATTTCCGCCACTGAGCTGGGCCGGCAATGCCATCGTCGGCCACTACGCCGCCGGCGCCATCCCGCCGATCACGCTGAACTTTGCCCGCTGGGCGCTGGCCGGGCTGCTGCTGGCGCCCTACGTATGGCGGAGCGTGCGCGAGCATGCCGCGACACTGAAGCGGCACGCCGGCGTGATCGCCGCCATGGGCATGCTCTCCGTCTCCGTATACAACGCCATGCAGTACCTGGCGCTGACCACGTCCTCGCCAATCAATGTCACGCTGATCGGCGCCTCCGCGCCCATCTTCCTGCTGATCATCGGCGCGCTCTTCTTTCACGAACGTGTGCGCGGCTGGCATGTGGCGGGCGCCCTGCTCTGCCTGGCAGGCGTGGGCGTGGTGATGCTGCGCGGGGATCTCGGGCGGCTGGCGCAGCTGGACTTCGTGGCCGGCGACCTGTTCATGCTGGCGGGCACGATTACCTGGAGCGCATATACGTGGCTGCTGCGCAAGAAGCGTCCGGACTTGCCGCTGGCAGTGCTGTTGTTCGCGCAGATCGTGGCGGGTGTATTGGCCAGCGTGCCGTTCGTGGCGTGGGAGTTGCTGGCCACGCCGGCGGCGATTCAATGGAATGGGAAGGCGGCCGGCATCTTGCTGTATGTGGCGACGATTCCGTCGCTGCTGGCCTACTTTGCGTGGGACCGGGCGATTGCGCGAGCGGGGGCGCAGTTGCCGGTGTTTTTCTTTACGCTTACGCCTGTGTTTGCCGCGCTGATGTCGACTGCTTTGCTGAGGGACTGGCCGCGGTGGTTTCATGCTGCCGGGCTGGCGGCTATTGTGGCGGGGATTTGGATTGCCAATCGGCGGTGACGGGGTTGGGTTGGGGTTTTAGGTTTCTGGCTGCTGGCGCAGAGTGGGCGTTTTTTGGCGGGGTTTTATTGCTTCTAGCTGCTGGCGCGGCTGTGCGGGGTTGGCCGTTTACGCACACGGAGGTGTCACTTTTCTTTACTCGTAAAGAGGGTGATGACAAATTCA
>JYOD01000183.1 GCA_000955785.1 Burkholderiaceae bacterium 16 | reverse complement strand
GCCAGCTGTTCAACGGTGCGGCAAGCCGCAACGTGCCGGATATCGGCAAGCGTTGATCGCAGTGTGTCGGTCCCGGAGCGACCCGCCGGTACCGTAGCCAAGAGACGACGCCCCGGCTCGCCGGGGCGTTGTCGTTCTGCGCCCGGCTCGGGTGCCAGTCAGATGAGCGCGGCGCAGGCCTTTGGCCCGGTTGGGTATACGCCGATGCCCATTGCGCCTACTCGCACTTGATCTCGCTACGACAGCTGATTGGGCATAGCCGATTCACGCTGCACTGGTCGCAGTGTGCGTCGACCGAGGTGAGCGTTCGTGTGATAGCCCTTCTACAGGCGGAAGCGCTGGGTAAATAGCTGGACACTGGCGTCGCCCTCGAATTTTTCAGGGGTGCGGGTGGAAGTCAGTACCGTCGCACCCAGCGAATTGCCTGGATACAACGCCGAGTACGGGCCATACAGCACGTCGACGCGCTCGATCTCGGCGGCGTTGACCAGCGACCGGCGCGGCGGAAACGTGAAATCCGAACCCAGCAGATTGGACAGGAGCAGCCCGTCCGCATAGACCAGGCCTCGGGCCGGCTGGCGCGAACTGGTGCTGCGCACCGAGATGATCGAATTGATATCGCCAATGAAGCGCTTGCGCACCGCGAGATTGGGCGCGTGTTTCAGCGCGTCCTCTGGGTTCACCACATTGAAGCCCGCCATCCGGGCGCTGCTGATGCCATAGGACGGCGACGGCGTATTCGGCGGCACGGCCGACGCTTCGCCGCGGTCGGATTTGGCGGAGACCACCACCTCCTGAAGCGGCTCGGGAGCAGTGACCTGCGCGCCGGAAAAGCCTGGCCCCATCAGCGCTGCCGAGGCGGACAGCGCAATGCGATTTCTCCTCACTGTAAAACCCTGTTGCCTTTTTTGTGGCTCGCGCGGCGTGCGCCCTCCGGTATTGGCCGCGCAGCGCCAAGAACGAGCGCCGCCATTCTAGGCGCCGGCCCGCCGCCGGCGGCTGCGACATAGCACCGCGGCGCGCGGATTTGGGGCGACTACCGCCATCGGCAGGGCATGATCTGCAAGTCAGCACGCGAGGGCAGCCAAAATCACTTTGCTGACGAATCCATCTGCATTCTTTCCCGTCCCGGCGCTGGGCTCGCTTACCCACGACCCGAGTCCCAAACCTTACTTGCGATCGGCGGCCGCACATCGAGCTTGCGCGCTGTAGCGGCTCGCCTACAGTGTCAAGAGGCAGCGCGCACTGACTCTTCTAAACATCGAGGCCAGTCCAATATGAAGACTATTGCAAGCCAAGACCTGGCCCTTGCCTTGTTGATCGCTGCAGGCACCGCCCTCGGATTGTTCAGCTCCCACATCCATGCTCACGGTGTCATCGGCAAGCGCTTTTTACCCGCCACCATCACGGTTGACGATCCCTTTGTGGCCGACGAAGCGAGCTTTGTGGTCGGCCACCGCAAGCTCCCACAAGAGGAAAGCGCCGGCGGAGCGGGAGGCGGTGACGAAGCTGGAGCGCCCGCGGCGACGTCCGGGGCCCATACGACAACGTTTGCCACCGAACTGAGCAAGCGCATCACACCTGATCTCGGTATATCGCTAGGCGCTGCCTACAAGCGCGTCAGGCCTGATGACGGGACAGTGGCGCAATATGGATTCGATAACCTTGGACTTGGAATCAAGTACCAGGTGATCAAGAATGCTGAGCATGAAGCGATTGTCTCCGTGGGCGTCGATGCCGACCTCGGTGGCACCGGCAGCAGCCGGGTCGGAGCGGAGTCCTTCTCCACCATTTCGCCGGCCATCTTCTATGGCAAGGGCTTTGGCGATCTGCCGGACGGGATGAAATATTTGCGTCCCCTGGCAATCACCGGAATTGTCGCGCCCGAGCTGCCCACGCGACGCTCGGAGCCCGATCGGCTGAACTGGGGCTTTACCGTTCAGTACAGTCTGCAATATCTCCAGACCTACGTAAGAGATGTCGGCTTGGGCGCGCCGTTCAACCGTATGATCGTGCTGATCGAGGTTCCGGTGAAAACCTGCCTGAGCGGTGCTTGTTCCGGCCAGACGACCGGTACCGTGAATCCAGGTGTCATGTGGTTTGGCAAATACATGCAGGTCGCCCTCGAAGCGGCCATTCCGCTCAACAGGCGGTCCGGTCGCGATGTCGGCGCGTTCCTTCAATTCCACTGGTTTCTGGATGACATGTTTCCCAAGGGTATCGGGAAACCGATCTTCCCCTGACCTGAACGAAACCCGGACAAATGAGAACCAGTCTGGCGATTGCCGCGCTCCTGGGGCTGCTTGGGTCTCAAGCAGCAGTGCCGCACGCATTCCCCGAGCAAGCCGAGCCGCGTGTCGGTGCGGTGACCGACGGTCTCCCCAGCCAGGTTCGCATCTGGTTTGACGCCGACCTGGAGCCGGCATTCAGCACCCTGCGCGTCCTGGATGCCCAGGGACGGCAAGTCAATCGAGACCCTGGGCAGGTCAATGCCGAGCAGGAGCGCCTGCTCGAAGCACGGCTACCGCCCCTTCCTCCCGGCGTCTACCATGTCTTCTGGCGCGTGATCGCGCGCGACGGGCACGCCACGGAAGGGGACTACACGTTCACGGTGGGGCGATAGGCGACCATGGACCATTCAATGTCAGTGGCAAGTGTTGGCAGCATGATCGTCACCGCAGCCGACCTGCTGGCGCTCGCCATATGTATCGGCGTGCTGGGGTTCCGTATCTGGGTTGTCTCGTTCAGGGGCGAGATGCTCCAACCTTCCGCCGCCTTTCTTCAGCCACTCTGGTGGCTCCTTGGTATCTGCCTAGCCATGCTCACGCTGAGCAGCCTCGGTGAACTGATCCGGCGCGCCATGGAAATGAGCGCACGGCCGCTCGCGGAAGTCGCCCCGATGTTGCCGACGGTCTTGTTCAAAACCCATTTCGGGCGGGTGTGGCTGCTTCGTCCTGTTGCGTTGCTGGTGCTTTGGCTGGGTTGGCGAACCAGGCCTCGCCTCGGTTCACCAGCCATCTCGGTCGCGATGCTGGCGGCCGCTTGCCTGATCGCAGCCAGCAGAAGCTTGTCCGGCCATGCAGCCGACTGGGGTGACATCACGCTGCATGAACTGATGGACTGGTCGCACTTGTTGGCCGTCTCTTTCTGGGGCGGAAGCCTGATCGGCCTGACGCTCACCGGATTCAGTACCTTCACTGCCGGCTCGCACGAGCGGCGCCAGCTTGTCGCCGCTATGGCGCGCCGCTGGTCGGCACTCGCTGGCGCCGCGCTGGCGGTGGTTGCGCTGACTGGTATCTACAACGCCTGGCTCGAGTTACAGCGTATTGCGGCGTTTTGGGAAACGGCTTACGGCAGGGTTCTGCTGATCAAGTTGTCACTGGTGCTAATCATTGTCGTGCTGGGCGCCGTGAATCGCTATGTCGGCATCCCGTCCTTGCAGGCCTGGGCGAGCGGGTCGCCTGGTGACGGCAAGCCCTCGGGCCTGCGGGCGATCGTGTTGTCCTTGCTGACGCAGGAGAGGAGCAGACGGGAAAGGCACGATCCCCTCGTGCAATTTGTGCGAAGGGCACGACTGGAAGGTCTATTGATGATCGGGACTCTGATCTGTGTGGCTGTGCTGCTCAGCCTGATGCCGCCCCGCCATCTCAGCCGGATGCCAACCAGCCACCACACGCATAGTCACGAAATGGCGCGCTGAGCCGCAGCTAGGAATTCCATTGCACGCCGACCCGGAAACAATTTCGTTGGTTACATAAGACGTGATGTGCAATCACCGAGAAAACGCGAGGAGAGGGCAGGGCGCCGCTCTTACGCCCTGCTCCTCAGGTTGCCCTCCACCGACGGCTGCTGTGGATGGAGCATGTAGGTCCGCTTTGACCGTGGCGTCGAACCCGATCCCTGCCATCCAGCCAAACAACCCGCACTGAAATGTCCGTGTCAGATGTCGTCCTCATCCCGCAAGCGCTCCGGATCCATCACGCGAATGCTCCGGAACGCGATCTCGATTAGCCCGCGCTTCTCCAGTTGCTTCAGGAGCTCATTCCACGAGACGCTGCTACTGGAGATTTCCCCCGTCATCGATGCCATCGATCATGCGCTGAAGGACCTCGCACGGTGGATGCGCCCCCAATACCGCGGCATCGATCGGCGCCTGTTCTTCGGCGCACGCAACCGGGTTATTCCACAGCCGCTTGGCGTAGTTGGGGTGATCGTGCCATGGAACTTCCCGGTCAATCTCAGCCTGATGCCTTTGGTTTACATCTTCGCTGCCGGCAATCGCGCGATGGTGAAGATGTCGGAGAACTCGCGGGCGCTGCCACGACTGCTGGTCGATCGCATACCTGCCTACTTTCCACCTGAAAAACTGGCATTCTTTGACGAGACCGGTGACGTTGGCATTGCGTTTTCCAGATTGCCATTCGATCACCTGCTATTCACCGGATCCGGCCAGACGGGACGCGCCGTAATGGCAGCGGCTGCACGGAACCTGTGTCCGGTAACGTTGGAACTGGGGGGCAAGGCCCCCGCGATTGTGTGCCGACTTCCCACTGCGCAAAGCCGCGGAACGCATCCTGTACGTCAAACTGCTCAATAGTGGGCAGATATGCACGACGGTGGATCACGTATGGTTGCCTGAAGCAAAAGTCGATGCTTTCGTCGAACTCGCCAGGCAGATCGTGCCGGCGCGATATCCGGGGATGGATACGGCCGACTACACCTCGATCATTGACGATTGTGCGTTCACGCGACTAGTTTTGGCACTGATCCACGCACATGAGCGCGGCGCCGTGTTGATCCCTCTTTTGCCCGGGCCGGCCTGGATCAACCCGCATCTTGTCATCAATGCGCCACAGGACACCGATCTTCTGCAACAGGAAATCTTTGGTCCCATTCTGCCAATCCGCAGCTATCGGTCGCTTGGGGAGGTGGTGACCACTGTCAATGCCGGGCCGCGTCCACTCGCGTTGTATCCATTCAGCAACGATGCGCGGACAGTACGGATGCTATTGGAGCATGTGCTCTCCGGCGGTGTTTCCGTCAACGATGCGCTCTTCCACGTGGGGCAACACGATCTGCCATTTGGTGGGGTAGGTGAATCTGGCATGGGGCACTATCACGGCCGGGAAGGGTTCGAGACTTTTTCAAAGATGCGACCGGTCTTCTACCAAGCGCCATTTAGCACGCTGAAATTTTTGATGCCACCGTATGGCAAGTTGATCGACGGGGTCCTGGCCTTCATGACGCGGTGATGTAGACGGAGAATACCAGGCTGATTTTCTTGGCCACCCGGGCTGTTCCCGGACAGGAAGGTGAATGACCTGAACCCGGCCGATGAAGCGACAAGCTCCAGCGGCGTCCTGAATGACTGGTCGCCGGCGCTCATCGGCCGGTTGAATCCACAGCCCTTCGCAGCCATTCGACCGCTCTGCGTTGATCAGACGAATCGGCCGATTTGGCGACAGCCGTCGCTCTGATCGTGAACGACCGCTTCCGTATGCTGACCCGCCGCCGGGGCTAGGTTCTCCCAACCAGAAGCCATGTATGCAGGTCACCGATGCCCTTTGCTGCAATCAAACCGCGCTCTTCGAGCAAGAATGGCTCCCCAAGTTGCTGCCGCGTGGCATCAGTTACCTGAACGCGACCGACTACGCCCTGCGACTCCATCCGGCTGGCGATATTGACGGTATCACCCCACAAGTCATAGATGAACTTTCTCCTCCCGATCACGCCGGCTACCACAGCTCCACTGTGGATGCCAACTCGCAATTGCAGGTTGTAGCCGCTTCGCTGATTGAACTGGTCCAGTGACTCAAGCATGTCCAATGCCATATGAGCGGCCCGGGCGGCGTGATCGGCCGCCGGCACAGGCAGGCCTGCGGCTGCCATGTAAGCGTCGCCGATTGTCTTGATTTTCTCGAGTCGCCGGCTGTCGGCGATATTGTCAAAGTCGGCAAATATCTCGTTCAGGACTGCCACCAGTCGTTCGGGGCTCATGCTGGGAGAAAAGCGGGTGAACTGCACGAGGTCCGCGAACAACACCGACACATCCTGGAACTTGTCGGCGATGACCTCCGGGGGGCCCGGCGGCGATGAGATCGGCGCGCAGCTTCAAACGCTCGGCGATGGGGGCGGGCAGCACGTTGAGGAGCAGCCGATCGGTTACCTGTTGCTCGCGAACGAGCTTCTCGTAAATGCGCCTAAGTTCATGACTCTGGTGAACGATCGTCTCTCGGCTCGTTTCCAGTTCATGCACTTTCCGCTCAAGTTCCTTGCCGTACTTCAACGATTCCCCGTGCAGCAGACGCATTTCCAGCATATTGCGAACCCGCATCAGCACCTCCGCCAGATCAAATGGCTTGCTGACGAAGTCTTTCGCACCGGCTTGCAGTGCGCGCAGTTTGTGATCAGGCTGGGCGGTGATGACGATCACCGGAAGGTAGCTGTCCGCCTGGATTTCCTTGAGGCGTTCCATGACCTCGAACCCGTCCATGCCGGGCATCTGCAGATCAAGCAGGATCAGGTCATAGTGGTTCTTGCTGTGAAGCTCAAACACCGCGCGCGGATCGGTGGTTGGCTCGATGCAAACGTAGCCGGCCCCGCGTAGCATCTGTTCGAGCAGCAGGACATTGGCCTCCAGATCGTCAACGACCAGGATTTTTGCTGCCAGGATGTCCGATGCGTCGATCACGGCGAGCACCTGGCTTCGATTTCACCGGCAAGACCGTACTTGTCGTGGGCGGCTCCAGCGGCATTGGCAATGGCATCGCGCAGGCATTCCGGCAACTCGGTGCGCAGGTTCATGCCTGGGGCATGCGTGCCCGGGCTTCCGACTACAGCGCCGACGAAGGCTCGGATCTTTCCGGCCTGCACTACCCGCAGGTGGATGTCTTCGATCAGGCAGCCGTCAACGCCGCCCACCCCGCCTTCGAACGCCTTGACGTGCTAGTGCTTGCGCAAGGCACGATCCTGTACAAGCGAGCCGAGTTCGAGATGGCTGCGTTCGACCAGGTGCTGCGTGTGAATTTGTCCAGCATGATGGCCTGTTCGGTCAAATTCCAGGCAATGCTCCGCGAGAGCCGCGGTTCTCTGATCACGCTCAGTTCGATCGCTGGCTTTCGCTCCGTGCGAGGAAATCCGGCCTACGCCTCATCCAAGTCCGGCGTGGTGGGTCTGACCCGCACGCTGGGTGAAGCCTGGGCGGCTGACGGCATCCGCGTCAACGGTGTTGCCCCTGGGCTGGTGGACACCAAGCTCACCAAGGTCACCACCGCTTCGCCGACGCGGCTCGATGCGACCCTATCCCGCGTCCCCCTTCATCGTATGGGCCAGCCCCACGAGATAGCGGGGGCGGCCGTTTTCCTGGCCTCTCCGCTGGCGTCCTATATGGTCGGGCAGACCCTGACCGTCGACGACGGCGTGACGCTGGCCTGAGCTACGAGCCGCGGGAATCGCCAGGTATGTCCAGGTTAGGGCAGTTCCAGGGAAGAACGTGGAACTGCATGTCTTGGGGGGCAGGGTCGCAATCTGGTCACACCGGTCCAGGTCCTTCCCGCAAGGAGAGCTGCCCGAAGTGCATCCGCCCTGGAAACCACGGAAAGCTAATCAACGCAAACGGTAAACACCATGAAAACCAAGATCACCGAGCTCTTCGGCATCGAATACCCGATCATTCAGGGCGGCATGCACCACGTCGGACTCGCCGAGCTGGCAGCGGCCGTCTCCAACGCTGGTGGCCTCGGTGTCATCACGGGGCTCACCCAGCGAACGCCGGACGATCTGGCTGCAGAAATTCGGCGCTGCCGCGAGATGACCGACAAGGCGTTCGGCGTGAACCTGACCTTCCTGCCGACCGTCAATCATCCCGACTATCCGGGCTATGTTCGGGCCATCGTAGAAGGCGAGGTTAAGGTGGTGGAAACAGCTGGAAACAACCCGCAGCAATACGTGGCGGCACTCAAGGAGGCTGGCGTCAAGGTGATCCACAAGTGCACGTCGGTTCGTCATGCGCTGAAGGCGGAGTCCATCGGTTGCGATGCTGTCAGTGTGGATGGGTTCGAATGCGGCGGCCATCCGGGCGAGGACGACGTTCCCAATTTCATTTTGCTGCCACGTGCTGCCGACGAGCTCCAGATTCCGTTCGTGGCATCCGGCGGCATGGCTGACGGAAGGTCGCTGGCTGCGGCACTCTCGCTTGGTGCGGATGGCATCAATATGGGTACGCGCTTCATTGCCACTCGGGAGGCGCCCGTGCATGAGAACGTGAAGCAGGCCCTGATCGGCGCCACCGAGCTGGACACACGTCTGGTCATGCGTCCGCTGCGCAATACCGAGCGCGTGCTGCGCAACGCAGCGGTCGACCGTATTATCGAGAAAGAAGCTGCGCTCGGCGCCAACATCAGGTTCGAAGATGTCGTCGACGAAGTAGCCGGTGTGTATCCACGAGTCATGAAGGAAGGCGCCCTCGATGCGGGGGCATGGTCATGCGGCATGGTCGTCGGCTTGATCCGCGATGTCCCGACGGTCAAGGAACTCATCGATCGCATCGTGCGCGAAGCGACAGGGATTATCGTCGGCCGTCTGGCCCGTATCGTCGCCTAGTTTGCAGACCTGCTCGCGGGCCGTCGGCCGCGTGGCAGGTCGTCGTCGCCATGCGCGATGTCAAGTCGCCACATCCGCGCCGATGTTTCGTTCCGGCAATGCCGCTCCGGCAGGATGGGTACGTGCTGCGGGTTTCGAGAGGGTCCAGCGAAACCCCCGTCACGATGTTGAAACGAGGGAATTCACTAGATGAGCCAGAATACAGTCCTGCTAGACTTCAACGCTGCCACCGGCGTCGCAACCCTCACGCTCAATCGGCCTGAGGGCCTCAATGCGCTGGACTACACACTGGCCACCTGCTTGCGCCAAGCAGTGGGCCGGGTCGAACTTGATAATGAGGTGCGCGCCGTCGTGCTGCAGGGTGCCGGCGAGCACTTCATGGCCGGCGGCGACATCAAGTTCTTTCACGCTAGCGTTGACAACTCCCACGACGAGCGTCGCCAGGTGTTCGAACGCCTTATCGCAGACGCGCATGATTCGATCATCCGGATCCGACGCATGGAGAAACCGGTGATTGCCAGCGTACGCGGTGCGGTTGCCGGATTCGGACTTTCGTTGATGAACAGTTGCGATCTGGTCATCGCGGCCAGCGATGCCTATTTCACGATGGCCTATTGCAATATCGGAGTCAGCCCGGACGGTACGGCACCTATGGCCTGCCGCGCGTGGTTGGCCTCAAGCAGGCCATGGAAATGGCGCTGTTGGGAGAGCGGTTCGACGCGCGCCGCGCCCTCGAACTGGGCCTGGTCAATCGCGTCGTGCCCAAGACGGATCTGGCCGAGGTCGCCCGCATGCTGGCGGTACGTCTCGCCGCAGGGCCGACGCGCGCTCTTGGCCGGACCAAGAGACTGCTCAACGAGTCGCTGAATCGCACCCTTCCCGAGCAGTTACTGGCGGAGCAGGAAAGCTTTGTCGAATGCACCGTGGAAGCGGATTTCGAACTTGGCGTGCGGGCATTTGTTGAGAAACGCAAGGCGCTATTCAGCGGAAGGTGAGCGATCTACGTCGTTCTTCCTGCGCGGAGTGCCGCCAAGCGAGTTCGTGGAATCGGCATCATCCTCGCTGTGCGATCGTCCGTTGACCCGATTGAGCCGGTCGGAAAAGCTCTACGACCGTCCGTTCCGGGAGCAACATGAGACGGCCGCGGATAACGTGCCGGCCTTCATCTCGTCGGCCGTCACGGAAAATAGCGGATCGCTGACGCGGTCCGACCATAGCGCGACCCGACCGTGTGATTCCAAAGAAACCCAAACCGATGCAAACGCATCCGTTGACTTACAGCAGACACCTCGTCGACCACCCACAGAATTCGTATTCTGGAAAACAGGTCTGTCAGCCTTAGGCACGCATGCTCGACGCCGACGATGGAAAGTCTTTACGGCGCTCCGCCCATTTCAGGATCGCATCCAGTGCCGGGCAAAGTGCTTGGCCCCAATCGGTCAGGCGGTAGTCCACCTTCGGCGGCACCTGGTGATAGACCGTGCGCGTCACAATGCCGGCTTGTTCGAGGCGGCGTAACTGCTGGGCAAGCATCTTTTGCGTGATGCCGGGGATCAGCCTCTCGAGGTCCGAAAAACGCCGCACCTGGCCGCCGAAAAGGTGAAATAGGATCACCAGCTTCCAACGACCTTCCAGTAGCTTGAATGCGGCTTCGACGTCGACCGCGGCAGTCGCAGGAGTGTAGGCTCTTCGGTTGGGCACGGCTCACTTACTTTTTAGTGCGTTCTTGCGATGTGGTAACTATAGCGCCATCATTGGGACGTGCAAACGTGACATTCAGGAAAAGTCCGATGAACATGACCCTGCCGCCGCCACTGGATGCCTATCTGAACGCAGAAACCACCAGCGACACGGCCTCTCTTGCGAACTGCTTCGCTGCCGACGCCGTGGTGCGCGACGAGGGCCGCACTATCGAGGGGCTCGAAGCCATCCAGGCCTGGAAGAAAGACGCCAAAGCCAGGTACCAGTACAACGTCGAGCCGTTGGACCTGTCCCAGAATGGCGCCGCCGTCACGATGCGCGCCAGGATCACGGGCGCCTTCCCCGGTAGCCCGGTCGAGCTGACGTACACGTTTGTCCTGGCTGGCGGCAAGATCGCGTCTCTGGGGATTCACTGATGAGCGCCGCACCCGAACTTCAGGGCCTTCGGGCGCTTGTCACAGGCGGGACCAAAGGAGTCGGTAAAGCCGTTGTCGCACACCTTTTCGAGGCAGGTGCGAACGTCATCGCGACGGCACGTTCGCGCCCCGGTGACCTTTCCGAAGAAAGGTTCATCGGTGCGGACATCACGACTGCAGAGGGCTGTAAAACCATTGTCGACGCCGTACTCGAACGGCTCGGCGGCGTCGATATAATCGTGCACGTGGCGGGTGGCTCATCTGCGCCGGCGGGTGGCTTCAGTGTGCTCGACGACGACGAATGGAGCAAGGCATTGAGCCTGAACTTGTTCCCGGCAGTGCGCATCGATCGCGCGCTGTTGCCCTTGATGGTCGAGCAGCGCTCGGGCGTCATCATCCACGTCACGTCGATCCAGCGGCAGTTACCGTTGCCGGAGGCCACGATGGCCTATGCCGCCGCCAAAGCTGCCCTGTCGAACTACAGCAAAGCCTTGTCCAGGGAAGTCAGTCCGAAAGGCGTTCGCGTCGTGCGTGTCTCCCCCGGCTGGGTCGAGACAGATGCCGCCGCGGGTCTCGTTGCTGAGATCGCCCGGCAGCGCGGCATCGACACGGAAGGCGCCCGCAAGATCATCATGGATTCGCTTGGGGGCATTCCTCTCGGCCGGCCATGCTATCCCCGAGAAGTGGCAGAACTCATTGGTTTCCTCGTCTCCGCGCGGGCCAGCGCCATCACCGGCACCGAGTACGTCATCGACGGCGGAACTGTTCCGACTGCGTAATCTGAGCCGCTTGCTCTGCCTCCCCGGTGTCGCATATTTCTGCCGGCAGGCGGACAGCCACAGCCAGGCCTCGTCGGCGCTGCCGTATTGCATGTCCTGTTAGTCGTCGGGATCGAGTGGCAAGGACATCTGCCGCATCAATTGCCGTACTGTGCTTTTGGATCGACGAACGGCCGTAACGATCCAAAGCGGCCGTTCAGCACACGCATGCCAAGGTGGACGAAGTCGGCAAGGAAGGGAAAGCGAAAGATGCGGTGGAGAAGGCAGCAAGCAAGTTCGCCACGCTTTCCCCTCCAGCACTGTTAGTCAATAACCGTAAATAGAAGTGGGAAGCAGCTAATGGTGGGATGGTCAAGTTGGCTTTTGCGGCGCTCAAGTAGTAATCTTCAGTACTGGATACGGAACAAAGGCAAATGCCAGACACTCTATGGCGGCTTGAATTGCCATGACGAAAAATGTCCAAATGAAGACCCCTTCATACCGAAGTACGGTCTATGCCGGCAGCGTCGAACCAGTCCGGCCACGCCTCTTCGCGAATTGGGGGGGGCAATGCGGTCAGCCAACGATATGACTTGAGGAGCCGGGCCAATGGGAAGCACCAACGCAGTTGCGGCGGCGGCAGTCGCCTTCGTGGGCAGCCACTTTCTCTTGTCCCATCCGCTGCGCAGGGGTTTGGTCCGCGCAATTGGCGAAGCGGGGTTCCAGGGCGTCTATTCGCTGGTTGCGGTCTTGACGCTCGGCTGGCTGATCCTGGCATACCGAAAGGCGCCCCTGACGGCACCACTATGGCCGGTAGGAAACGGCCTCTGGGCGGTTGTGACCGCGGTCATGCTGATCGCGTCTGTCTTCCTGATGGGCTCGCTGATCCGCAACCCGGCGCTTCCCACCGGCGGTCGGCCCGGCTCGATCCCGGAAGCAGCGCGCGGCGTGTACGCGGTGACGCGCCACCCGATGATGTGGTCGTTCGCACTTTGGGGGCTGTGCCACGTCGCGGTGTTCCCGGTGGCCAAGAACATCATAGTCGCAGCGGCCATGGTCATCCTCGCGCTCGTCGGCGCCGCGCTGCAGGACCGGAAAAAGGAGCGGCTCCAGCCCGATCTCTGGCCCGCATGGGAGTCGAAGACGAGTTATCTGCCGTTCGCGGCGATCGCCGCTGGCCGTGCGCGGCTCGGCGGGTTCAGCTTGCACGCGCTTTTGGGCGGCCTCGTCGTCTGGCTCGCAGCGACTTGGGCTCATATCCCCATGGCCGGTTGGGCCGCGGGCATCTGGCGCTGACTGTAGCCGCAGCCCGGGCTGTCATTCCATGGAGCGGTAGCGGGTCGCCAGCCGATACCCCCAAGCAGTGAACGAGCTGCACCTGCCGCGCTTCGTCGCTCTGTCGCCCAATCTTTTTGCCAGGTGGAAGTGAAGCAACCGCATGCGCGGTTCCTGGCTGCGAATCCTCGGGCGGGCCTGTCTTGGTTGGCGTTGCGTTGACCGCCATCCTTTGGGGGCGTTCTGTCGCATTGTCACATGGCACTGTATCGCGGACGCCCCGCTCAGCTTGATCTGGCGACGGCTGCCTCACCGTTGCTTCTTTAGCGACGATTCGTTCCATCATTCTTTTGGGCCGATGTGTCCCGAGTTAACCGACCTGGGTTCAGCCGCGTTTTTTCGACGATCGCGATGCAAGGGTGTCTGCAAGTACCTCTTCGATCGTCGTGGCGGCAAGCGTCTTTCGAACGCCATCGTCGATCGACTCATAGACGTGGCTCAGCGTCGACCCGATGCCTCGCCCGATGGGGCACGCCTGGCTGGGCTTCGAAGGGTGCAGCGCAAAGTGCGCACCCTCTTCAAGTGCATCAAAGACGTCGAGCAGGCTGATTGCGTCCGCACTCCTGGTCAGGCGCCATCCCGCATTGACGCCGCGATAACTTTCGACAAGGCCGCCTTTTGCAAGCAGCCCGAGCGTACGACGAATCACCACCGGATTAGTGTTGACGCTCGCAGCGATCCTGTCGGACGTGACCGGGTCAGGATTGTCTCGCGTGACGAGCGCCATCCACGCCAGGATGTGGGTCGCCACGGTCAAGCGGCTGTTAGCGCTCATGGAAAGCCTGTATTAGTCAATTTAGTTGTAACCATATTCATTACAGCATGGATTGTCAACTTGACAAGCTTGATGAATCCCGGCGACCTCGCGTGTTCGCAGCCTTGTAAGACGGCGACAACTGGCTACATGCACGGGTCCCAAAGACGTGCCAAAGCCGCCAAACCATGCCATTTTTGTCTCGTCGATGTCGAACGTTCAAGACGAAAGACTTGTGTTGATGGCGCTGATGGTTTATGTTGTAACAAATGTAGTTACATCATATGTACTGTGAAGATAGGCGTAGGTCTTACGACGTTTCCACAGTCAACGGAAACGAAGCTGCCGTCCATTTCATCTTCAATACCGAAACGAGAAACCCGCAGATGTCCACACTCTTCGATCCTATCCAGATTGGCGCGCTGAAGCTGTCGAACCGCATTGTCATGGCACCGCTCACGCGCATGCGCGCGTTCTCTGAGCGCAGTCCGGGCCCCCTTAATGCACGGCACTATGTGCTGCGTGCGAGCGCAGGACTCGTCATTACCGAAGCCACTTCGGTCACGCCTCAGGGCGTTGGCTATCCCAACACGCCGGGCATATGGACCGAGAAGCAGATTGCCGGCTGGACGGAGGTGACCTCCGCGGTACACGATGCGGGCGGCCTGATCGTCTCCCAGTTGTGGCACGTCGGGCGAGTTTCCGATCCGGTCTACCATGACGGCCAACTTCCGGTCGCCCCCAGCGCAATTGCGCCTGAAGGCCATGTCACGCGTGTGCGGCCTCATCGCCCGTACACCGTGCCGCGTGCGCTGGAGACCGAAGAACTTCCAGGCATCGTCGAGGATTTCCGGGCCGGCGCCGTAAACGCAAAACGCGCTGGTTTTGATGGCGTCGAGCTTCACGCGGCAAATGGCTACCTGTTTGATCAGTTTCTGCACGACGGATCTAACCAGCGGACCGACCGTTATGGCGGTCCGATCGAGAATCGCGCGCGCTTCTTGCTGGAGGCAGTCGACGCGTTGCTCACGGTTTGGCCGGCGGGCCGCATCGGCGTGCATCTGAACCTGATGTCGAGTTCATACTCGATGCGCGATTCGAATCCGCGCGCGCTCTTCACGTATATCGCCGAGCAACTCAACGCGCGCAACATCGCTTTCATTTTTGCGCGCGAGGCGCTGGATCGCGGCGAGGATCGCATCGGCCGTGACGTGCGGCGTATCTTCAAAGGGGCCTACATCCTCAATGAAGGGCTGACGAGGGAGAGCGCGGAGCTGGCCATCGAACGCGGCGAGGCGGACGCGGCGGCGTTTGGACGTCCCTTTATCGCCAATCCTGACCTGGTGGAGCGCTTTCGACGCGGTGCGCCGCTCAATACGATCAATCCGGAAACGATCTACTCGGACGACGAAACCGGCTACAACGACTATCCTTTGCTCGACGAGACTGTTTGAAGCCGACGCGCGCTGTCGGCGCCGCAGCAACCGGATAGGGATCCGGTTGCTGGTGGGTTTCGGAGTATGCCTGATCCAGATCCCGGATCAGGTCGAGCCTGAAGCGCAGTGCGGCGAGAGTAACGCGACTTCCGGTGCCGTCGACTCCGGACGCGCCAGTCTCACGGCGACTGTTTGATAATCGCGTAGAGCAAAACTGCAAACAACCGGCGACACAGCGAAAGCGAGCGCTTCAACTGCGCTGCTACCTGTCTCTTAACGAGGCGCCATGTGGCGAGGTCCGTTTCGATGGAGCGAGTGGATCGACGCAACGGAGCTGGATGTGCGCCTTCTCGGATGAGGTACGCAAGGAGCGTGGCTTGGCCCGGGACCTTGACGAGGCGAAGCATCTCGGTGAAGAGCGGCATTGCCATCAGGGTCAGTGCCGCTCGAGAACAGGATTTCACCCCGGCTTTGCCTCCTTGCGTGCTTCCGTGATACTGTATGAATATAAGGGGTATCCACTTAGCTCCAGTCGTGCCAGAATCACTGGATGGATATACAGATGTTACCTCCAGAGGCAGGCAAGGACTACCCGCGCAATTGGAACGAGTTTCTGGACCGTTTCGCGACTGAGGAATCCTGCCTGTCGTACTTGGAGGGGCTGCGGTGGCCGCAGGGATTTGTTTGTCCTGACTGTGGTGCTGCAGAGGAACCCTATCGATCGAGCCGCACCCGCCTGATGTGCCGGAGTTGCGGTTATCAAAGCACGGTGACCGCAGGCACGATCTTCGATAAAACCCGCACGTCGCTGCGTGTGTGGCTGGCCGGAGCCTGGTACCTAACCAATCAAAAGCAAGGTGTCAGCGCCCTCGGATTGCAACGCGTGCTGGGCCTGGGTAGCTACCAGACCGCCTGGACTATGCTGCACCGGTTTCGCCGGGCGATGGTGCGGCCTGATCGCGAGCGCTTGAGGGGGTGCGTTGAGGTTGACGAAACCTACCTGGCCATCACGGATCGTGAGGCGCCGATTTTGTCGGTAAGCTGCAAGAACCGCACCAGTAAAGTGCTGGTGATGCTCGCGGTGGAGGTGCTCCAGCCCAAGGGATTCGGTCGGATTCGCTTGCAGCGGGTCCACAACGACGCAGAAGAATGTGTCGTGCCGTTTGTGCAGGCGTCGATTGAACCTGGCACCCAAGTCCGAACCGATGGATCGGCGGCCTACCGCTCCTTGAGCAAGTTGGGCTATGACCACCAGCGCCATGTCATGCTCGGCTCCGAAGTGCCGGCCCATCTCTCGATGGCCGGCGTGCACCGGGTTGCCTCATTGGTCAAGCGGTGGATCTTGGGCACGCACCACGGCTCGGTCCAGCCGGAACACCTTGATGCTTACCTGGATGAATTCGTGTTCCGTTTCAATCGGCGCACTTCGGGCTCGCGCGGCTTGCTGTTCTATCGATTGCTCCAACAGGCCGTCGCCACCGGGCCTGTGACTTACAAGGAAGTAGTGCGCAACGGGCAGTAGGTGTAGCATACTGGCACTGTATATCCATCCAGTTGTCTCGGCGTTGCTGGAGCTAAGTGGATACCCCTTATGAATATACAGTAATCGAAAATTTCCACCCGGTCCCCAAGCCGAGGCGCAAGCATCACATGACCACCCATCTCTCCCCAGCCTCGCCCGACGTGTCGGGCGTTGCGCCGTTGGCGCAGGCGCCCGCCGCCGACCGGCAGGGTGCCCTGGACGCACTGGAACGACGCTATCCCGGCCTGTGGCGGGCGGGGCAGCTCGGCCATCTGGGGCGGGCGGGCAGCGTGCCGGCCTTGTCCACCGGCCATGCGGCGCTCTCTGCCGAGCTGCCCGGCGGCGGCTGGCCGGTGGGGGCGCTGACGGAGCTGCTGCTGGCCGACGCCGGCGTGGGCGAATTGCGCCTGCTGCGCCCGGCGTTGCTGGCGCTGGCGGCGGCACAGCGTCGGGTGGCGCTGGTGGGGCCGCCGTACTTGCCCAATGCGATGTGCCTGGCCGAATGGGGTTTGCCGGCAAGCCAGCTGTTCTGGGTGCGCCCGCCCGCCGGCGCGGGCCGGGCCGCGGCCCAGGCGGATGTGCTGTGGGCGGCGGAGCAGGTGCTGCGCAGCCAGGCCTTTGGCGGGGTGATGGTGTGGCTGCCCACGGCGCGTCCCGAGGCGCTGCGGCGCCTGCAGGTGCTGGCGCAGGCGAGCGACGCGGTGGTCTGGGCGTGCCGCCCGGCCAGTGTGCTGCGCGAGTCATCGCCGGCGGTGCTGCGGCTGCTGCTGTCGCCGGCACCGGATAATGCCTTGTCGATCGCTTTTCACAAGCGGCGCGGCCCGGTGCGCGATGCGCCGCTGGTGCTGCCGCTGGGCGAGATGATGGCGGTGCCGGCCAGGACCGCTTCGCCGTCCGCGCCGCCGCCGGTTCCCTTCAATTTCCCGGTTCCCCAAGCCGTTGCGGGAGAGCAAGCCCATGTCGTACTGGATCGCGGTGCATCTGCCGCGCCTGTCGCTGGACGCGTTGCAGCCGAACTGGCCTGAGCCCGCCGCGCTCCCGGCTTCCTCCGGCCTGCTGCACCACCGGGTGCCGGTGGCGGTGATGGAGCGCGAGCGGGTGGTGCTGGCCAATGGGCCGGCGGTGGCACTGGGGGTGCAGGCCGGGATGCGGCGTGGCGGCGTGCAGGCCTTGTCGGCGCAGGTGGTGCAACTGGAGCGCGAGCCGGCCGCCGAGGCGCAGCTGATGACGGCGCTGGCGCTGGCGCTGCTGCACTTCACACCGCATGTGACGCGCCATCCCGATCCCGATGCGGCTACCGTGATGATCGATGCCGGCGCCAGCCTGCGGCTGTTCGGCGGCCATCTGGCGCTGTGCCGCGCGGTGTATGCGCGGGTGCGCCGGCTGGGTGTGTTTCCGCAGCTTGGCTGCGGGCCCACGGCCTTCGGGGCGGCGTGGCTGGCGGCGCAGCCGCTGCGGCGGGACCGCCGTGGCGCGATGGTGCGGCCGGCGCGGCGCGCGGTGCGGGGTGCTCGCATGGCGCGGGTGCTGGACCGGCTGGCGGTTGGCATGCTG
>JYOD01000182.1 GCA_000955785.1 Burkholderiaceae bacterium 16 | reverse complement strand
GCGCGATCATGGGCCTGACCGGTCAGCGCAAGGGTTCGATCCGCGTCAACGGCACCGAGACCATCGGCATGCCGACGCACAAGATCGCGCATTGCGGCATCGGTTACTGCCCGGAAGAGCGGGGCATCTTCGCCAGCCTGTCGTGCGAGGAAAACCTGCTGCTGCCGCCGCTGCTGAAAGGGCAGGGCGGCAGCGCGGTCACCGGCATGAGCGAGGCCGAGATCTATGACATGTTCCCGAACCTGAAGGAGCGCCGCCAGAGCCAGGGCACGCGCCTGTCGGGCGGCGAGCAGCAGATGCTGGCCGTTGGCCGCATCCTGCGCACCGGGGCCAACCTGCTGCTGCTCGACGAGATCTCCGAGGGCCTGGCGCCGGTGATCGTGCAGGCGCTGGCGCGCATGATCCTGATGCTCAAGAAGAAGGGCTACACGGTGGTGATGGTGGAGCAGAACTTCCGCTTCGCCGCGCCGCTGGCCGATCGCTTTTATGTGATGGAACACGGCACCATCGTCGAGCGCTTCGCGGCCGCCGAGTTGCAGGCCAAGATGCCGGTGCTGAACGAACTGCTTGGGGTCTGATTCACGCCGGCGCGCATCGCCGGCCTGCGTCGCAGGCATTGTTTTAGAACGGGAACGGGTGGCGTCACGTGCCGCCGAAACTAAGGAGACAAGTAATGAAGATGACTCGGGTGGCGGTCGCTCTGGCGGCTGTCGTAGCGGGCGTGGCAACGGGTACGGCATCGGCACAGGTCTCGGGCGATACCGTCAAGATCGGCTATATCACCGACTTGTCGGGCCTGTACGCCGACATCGACGGCCCGGGCGGCCTCGAGGCCATCAAGATGGCGATTGAAGACAACGGCGGCAAGGTGCTGGGCAAGCCGATCGAACTGGTCTCGGCGGATCACCAGAACAAGGCCGATATCGCCGCCTCGAAGGCGCGCGAGTGGATGGACCAGCAGGGCCTCGACGTGCTGATCGGCGGCACCAATTCCGGCACCGCGCTGGCCATGAACAAGGTGGCGTCGGAGAAGAAGAGGGTCTACATCAATATCGGCGCCGGCACTGCGCGCCTGACCAACGAGGAATGCTCGCCATACACCGTGCACTATGCGTATGACACGGTGGCGCTGGCCAAGGGCACGGGCAGCGCGGTGGTCAAGCAGGGCGGCAAGTCGTGGTTCTTCCTGACCGCCGACTATGCATTCGGCCACTCGCTCGAGACCGACACCGCCGCCGTGGTGAAGGCCAATGGCGGCACCGTGGCGGGTTCGGTGCGCCATCCGCTGAACGCCTCCGATTTCTCGTCCTTCCTGCTGCAGGCGCAGTCGTCGAAGGCCCAGATCCTGGGCCTGGCCAATGCCGGTGGCGACACCATCAATTCGATCAAGGCGGCCAAGGAATTCGGCATCACCAAGAATATGAAGATCGCCGGCCTGCTGATGTTCATCAACGATATCCACAGCCTGGGGTTGAAGAACACCGAAGGCCTGCTGATGACCGACAGCTGGTACTGGGACATGAACGACGATACCCGCAAGTTCGCCACGCGCTTCTTCGCCAAGATGAAGAAGATGCCGAGCAGCTTGCAGGCGGCCGACTACTCCGCGGCGCATACCTACCTGAAGGCGGTCGAGGCAGCGAAGACCGATGACCCGGACAAGGTCATGGCCGAACTGAAGAAGGCCAAGATCAACGACTTCTACACCAAGGGCTACATTCGCCAGGACGGCCGCGGCATCCACGATATGTACCTGATGCAAGTGAAGGCGCCGGCGGAATCCAAGAAGCCTTGGGATTACCTGAAGGTGGTGGCCACCATTCCGGGCGACCAGGCCTTCACTACGCTGGCGGAATCGAAGTGTGCGCTGCTGAAGAAGTAATAACGTGATGTGAATGCATGACGTATGTCGCCCCCGCGCCCGGTGCCCTCTACGGGGACCGGAGCGGGGGTCCAGTGTCTTTCTTTGCACCGGGCCAGCAACGGCGCTGGGTTCCCGCCTGGAGGCACGAGCAAGATGATTCCGGCGTGGTGATACTGCCTCAGGCATTGTGTCAGGGCAGATTCGCTACGCTTCATTTTGACTGCGCCTTGCTGGCGGGGAACGACGGACCCCGGCTGGTGCGCAAACGGTAACGCCTGCGATGGACATCTTCGGTATTCCTCTGCCCGCCATGCTGTCCCAGCTACTGCTGGGACTGGTCAACGGTGCTTTCTACGCGATGTTGAGCCTCGGCCTTGCGGTCATCTTCGGGCTGCTCAACGTCATCAATTTCGCCCACGGGGCGCTGTTCATGCTCGGCGCGGTGCTGGCCTGGATGGGCATGAATTACTTCGAGCTCAACTACTGGGTGATGCTCGTGCTGTCGCCGCTGGCGGTGGCGCTGATCGGGATCGTGATCGAGCGCACGATGCTGCGCTGGATCTACAAGCTCGACCATATCTACGGCCTGCTGCTGACGCTGGGCATCACACTGGTGATCGAGGGCATCTTCCGGTCGATCTACGGTGTGTCCGGGTTGCCGTACTCGGCGCCCGAGGCGCTCAGCGGCGCCACCGACCTCGGCTTCATGATCCTGCCCAACTACCGGGCCTGGGTGGTGGCTGCTTCGCTGGTGGTGTGCTTCTCCACCTGGTACCTGATCGAGAAGACCAAGCTGGGTGCCTACCTGCGCGCGGGCACCGAGAACCCCAAGCTGGTCGAGGCCTTCGGCGTCAACGTGCCGCTGATGGTGACGCTGACCTACGGCTTCGGCGTCGCGCTGGCGGCGTTCGCCGGTGTGCTGGCGGCGCCGGTGATCCAGATTTCGCCGCTGATGGGGCAGAACCTGATCATCATCGTGTTCGCCGTGGTGGTGATCGGCGGCATGGGCTCGATCATGGGTTCGATCCTGACCGGCCTTGGCCTGGGCGTGATCGAAGGCCTGACCAAGGTGTTCTATCCCGAGGCCTCATCCACGGTCGTGTTCTTCATCATGGTGATCGTGCTGATGCTGCGCCCGGCCGGACTGTTCGGGAGGGAGAAGTGATGAACCAACCAACCGGCGCGGCGGTGGCCGCAGGGCAGACAAGACAGGGGCGGGGCGTGCAGAAGAAACTGTTGTACGGATTGTTGCTGCTGGCGCTGATCCTGGCGCCGATGGCCGGGGCGTATCCGGTGTTCGTTCTGAAGGTGCTGTGCTTCGCGCTGTTTGCGTGCGCCTTCAACCTGCTGATCGGCTACACGGGCCTGTTGTCGTTCGGCCATGCCGCCTTCTTCGGCGGCGCGGCTTACACGGCCGGCCATGCCATGAAGGCGTGGGGCGTCACGCCCGAGGTCGGGCTGGTGCTGGGCACGCTGGCTGGTGCCCTGATCGGGTATGTGGTGGGATATATCGCGATCCGGCGCCAGGGCATTTACTTTTCGATGATCACGCTGGCGCTGGCGCAGATGCTGTTCTTCTTTTGCCTGCAGGTGCCATACACCGGCGGCGAGGACGGGCTGCAGGGCATTCCGCGAGGCAAGCTGTTCGGCCTGCTGCCGCTGGCCAACGACCTGACGCTCTACTATGTGGCGCTGGCCATCATCGTGGCGGCCTTCGCGCTGATCGTGCGCGTCGTGCATTCCCCGTTCGGGCAGATCCTCAAGGCGATCAAGGAGAACGAGCCGCGTACCATCTCGCTGGGCTACGATACCGACCGCTTCAAGCTGATGGCGTTCGTGCTGTCTGCCGCGCTGTCCGGGCTGGCAGGCTCGATCAAGGCGCTGGTGCTGGGCTTTGCCACCCTGACCGACGTGCACTGGTCGATGTCGGGCTCGGTGATCCTGATGACGCTGGTGGGCGGGCTGGGTACACTGTCCGGCCCGCTGGTCGGCGCATTTGTGGTGGTGGCTCTTGAGAACAAGCTCGGCGATATCGGCAACTTCCTGGCGTCGGCGACGGGCATCGAGTGGTTCGGCACGCTAGGCGAGTCCGTCACAATGGTCACCGGCGTGATCTTCGTGATCTGCGTGCTGACGTTCCGCCGCGGCATCATGGGTGAAGTGATGGCGCGCTTCGTCGGAAAGTCCCGGGAGTGATCGCCGGGCTACATGCCCGATTTTGGGGCTAGGGTTTCTTCTAGCTTGCTGGAAACGCACCGCTTCGTTACATTCCATATACGGTTTTCGCAGGTTAAATGGAGGCGGAAGCGAGGAGACGACAGGCGCGCAGTCACTAGGCTGGAGTGCCAATATAAGATGAGGGCGTTGCCGGGTGATCCCTGGCAACGCCTTTTTTAATGCCCGCTCGATACCCGTGAACGCCCATTTGTGGTGCGTAATGCCCCCGCCATGCGGAATCGGCATAAGGGCAGCCAGAAGCGCATGAGACAATGCTGCCTTGCCATCGGGCCAGCCATGCCTTCAGATTTCCCTTCCCCATTTCCTTCCCAGCCCGATCCCGCTAGTGCCCCGGCCCTTCCCGCCGGTCCGCAGGCATTGGTACGTCTCGCCACCCCGGCCGATGCCGGGCCCCTGTGCGCCTGGTTGCAGTCACGGCAGGCGTTGCCCGTAGCGGCGGCGCGCGCCCGGGATGCGCTGGTGGAGAACCTGCTGGCCCGGCCCGAGCGCGGGACCTGCGTGCTGGCGGTGGCCGGGGGCGCTCCCGCGCCGCGGATGATGGGATGCCTCCCCGTGACGCTGGTGCCACATCTCCAACTGTCCGGCCTGGCGGCGTTAGCCGCGGAGTGGTGGGCCGGCGCTGAAGCCGCGCAAGAGGACCCCGCCATCCTGCAGGCCTGTTGCGACCTGCTGGCCGACTGGTGCCGTGCGCACGGCGTGCGGCACCTGCTCCTGGCGCCGGCGCTGCTGAGCGCGTCACAGGCCGCTTCGGCGGGCTTTGTCGCGCATGCCGGGGGCCTGTGGCATCGCAATCTCTCTCCGGCGCCCAAGACCCTGGGCTGACAGGCGTCGCGCCTGACTGGCGCGGCCGTCTCTGCTGCTTCGTTTCCCCCTCTTTATTTTTCTCGCATTCCATGGAATTCGCGTTTCTCGCTGTTGCCGCATTTCTTGCCGGCCTGATCGATGCCGTCGCCGGCGGCGGCGGCCTGGTGCAGATCCCGGCCCTGTTCTCCGCTTATCCCAATATGTCGCCGGCCACGCTGCTGGGTACCAGCAAGGTGGCCTCGCTGGCCGGGACCACGAATGCCGCGCTTCGCTACGGACGCAGCGTTCATATCTATTGGGGGGCGACCCTGCCGACGATGCTGTCGGCTTTCGCCTTTTCGATGGCGGGGGCCTACGCGCTCACGCTGATTCCCGCGGAGCCGCTGCGCAAGTCGCTGCCCTTTATCCTGGTCATCCTGCTGGTGTACACAGTGGCCAAGAAGAACCTGGGCACCGAGCATGCGCCGTCGTTGTCGGGCGGCAAGGAGCGCGTGGCTGCATTGGTGGCGGGGGCGGCCATTGGCTTCTACGATGGCGTTTTCGGGCCAGGAACCGGCAGCTTCCTGATGATCGTGTTCGTGCGGGTGTTCGGCTACGATTTCCTGCACGCATCGGCGTCGACCAAGGTGGTCAACCTCGCCACCAACCTGGCAGCGCTGCTGCTGCTGGCGGCGAAGGGGCACGTCTGGTGGCAGCTCGGGCTGGTCATGGCCGTGGCGAATGTGGCGGGCAGCCAGGTGGGCAGCCGCCTCGCGCTCAAGCATGGCAGCGCTTTCGTGCGGCGGGTGTTCATCGTGGTGGTGGCCGCGCTGATTGTGAAGACCGCGTGGGATGCGTTCGGCCGCTGAGCGAACACCGCTTGGCGCGACGTCCGCGAGACGCCGGGTCGCTTGCATGCTGCGATGCGGGTTAATCCGGCTACCCGGCCGATATGGCTGTTGCTAGACTCGCTACGCATTCCCGACCGGGCGGTCGGCGAATGCGCGGCCGGTCCGGCGCGCCATGGCTTAGCATGGCGAGTTCGTGCCGAGCGCCGCCGGGGATCAAGCGCTGGGCGGGAGACGGAGTGCGGCGAATTTGCATTCGCCATGTGCCCCGGGGTAGCAGGCAGGCGCCGGCGTTGCGCCTGGAGACGGTCCCGCGAGGGACCGGCACAATAAAAAATAGAAAGACAAGAACACCAGATTGGGGCATCCGACCGGCCGGAGGCCGGGACGGATGCCTTTTCCGTTTGCCGCAATGGAAGGAGACACGATGACATTCAAGCGCGCCAGCCTGCTGGCTCTCGCTGCCGCCGGCCTGTGCGCCGGCACCGCCAGCGCACAGGTCAAGGTCGGGGTAACGCTATCGGCCACGGGACCCGCGGCTTCACTGGGCATCCCCGAGAAGAACACCATCGCGCTGCTGCCGAAGGAGATCGCCGGCAAGAAGGTCGAGTACATCGTGCTCGACGATGCATCGGACACCACCACGGCGGTCAAGAACACGCGCAAGCTGATCAGCGAGGACAAGGTCGACGTGGTGGTGGGCTCCACCGTCACGCCCAACTCGCTGGCCATTGTAGACGTCGTCGCCGAGAACGAGACGCCGATGATCACGCTGGCCGCCTCGGCCCGCATCATCGAGCCGATGGACGCCAAGCGCTACTGGGTCTTCAAGACGCCGCAGAACGACTCGCACATGGCAACCGCCATTGCCGAGCACATGACCAACCACAACGTGAAGACGGTGGCCTTTATCGGCTTCGCGGATGCCTACGGCGATAGCTGGGCGCAGGAATTCGCCAAGGTTGGCGAGATGCGCAAGATCAAGGTGGTGGCCAACGAACGCTTCGCCCGCACCGATACCTCTGTGACCGGCCAGGTGCTCAAGATGATGGGGAGCAATGCCGATGCGGTGCTGATCGCTGGTTCGGGTACGCCCGCCGCGTTGCCGGCCAAGGCGCTCAAGGAGCGCGGCTGGAAGGGCAAGATCTACCAGACGCACGGCGTGGCCAACCCCGACTTCCTGCGTGTGTGCGGCAAGGATTGCGAAGGCACCTTCCTGCCGGCCGGCCCGCTGCTGGTGGCTGAGCAACTGCCTGACAGCAACCCGGTCAAGAAGCCCGCCATCACCTACAAGACCGCGTACGAAAAGACTTATGGCGGGCAGGTCTCGACCTTCGGCGGCCACGCCTGGGATGCCGGCCTGCTGCTGCAGCGAGCCATTCCCGAGGCGCTGAAGAAGGGCCAGCCGGGTACCAAGGAATTCCGCAAGGCGCTGCGCGATGCGATGGAGCAGACCAAGGAACTGCCGATCTCCCACGGCATCATGAACATGACGCCGACGGACCACCTCGGTCTGGACCAGCGCTCGCGCGTGATGGTGGAGATCGTCGACGGCAAGTGGAAGCTGCAGACCAAGTAAGACTGCCGGCATAGGTGCACAGAGGTGCAAGGAGGGCGCATGGACAATCCATGCGCCCTTTTTATTGGGTGCGCCCGGCAGGGCGCA
>JYOD01000181.1 GCA_000955785.1 Burkholderiaceae bacterium 16 | reverse complement strand
CCTCACACGCGAGGGGCTTCGGGCAGGCGTTCACCGCCGCGCACGACGTATTTGGCGGGATACAGTGTGACGAGAACCTCGACTTCGTCCTCCGTTGCCCCCGTGCACGCGCTCCAGATCGAGCTCACTTTTTTGGCCAGCGATAGTATGGCGCCGTCGCTGCGCCCATCACGTATGTGGCAGAAGATCAGCGTTTCGGAAGTGGGCTCTCCCGAACGGTAGAGGTTGTCGGGCGTGGCTTCATGGAATACGACGCTAATCAAGTCGAGCGGCGAAAGGATGATCTCCCTGATCGCGCTCGTGAACTCGCTGGCGATCTTGGCCTTGACGCCAGCTTCGATTCCGACCTTACATTCGCAAACAATGATAGGCATGTTATGTCTCCGTGAAGTTAGGGCTGCTGAGGCCTCAGTCTCTCGGAACGCCGCCGCCGGTGATTGCAACGGGGCGCCACCACTTGCTTGGAAGTGCCATGACATGGCGTCGTGGCCTGCCAATCCAGGCCAAGCTCGTTATCGGTGGGCCGGTGCCCCTGTGCGACGTATGTAGTGTCGCAAACATTGCCCACGCGTTTGGCACCTGCCAGATTGCACGTTGAGAGAGTCGGGCGGAGTCAACCTCCACGGTCGAGCAACTCACAGGCCACGCGCCCGGTGCGCTGACGCAGTGGCTGAACATCGCGCTATTCATGGCGTAATAGACAGATGGCCCCACAACTGCGGCCGGCGACGTCATGTCCTCAAGTCAGCCACAGTGACGCGCCGATCAGACGCGTGAAGGCCGGCGCCACCTTGATGCAGTTCAGGTAAGGGGCGGTATCGGTGGAGACGTCAGGCCAGCGAAGTCATATCGGTCGACGAAAAAAGCTACCTGCTCGGCAAGACATGCGCGGCCGATTTGGCCTTTCGTGCAGAAAAGTCTTTCAGCGAGCACTGCCTGACCCCGATCCCCGGGGTCGCGGAAAGCATCGACCGGAAAGCGCAGCGACTCACACTCAAGAATGGATGGAGGAAACCCTTGTTGACAGGGGGTTGACGATAACATACGCTTCTTTTACTAAACGTACGTTTATTAAACGCACCTCAGGTGCGGCCCCGCGCCCTCTTACTCATCCATGGAGCAATTCACATGGCAGACAAGAAAGCCATTCTGGCGATTGGAGCCGGCGACGCTACCGGCGGCGCCATCGCCAAGCGCTTTGCCAAAGAGGACTCCATCGCATGCGTTACCTGCCTAACTCTTGACAAGCTCCAGCCCCTGGTGACGAGATCAGGGCCGAAGGCGGCGAGGCGCACGGCTTCGGCTCCAACACACGCAAGGAGGATGACATGATCTCGCTGGTGCAGCAGATCGAGAAGGACATCGCGCCGATCGAAGTGGCGGTCTTCAACATCGGCGCCAATGTTCGCTTCGGCACCACCGAGACCGCCACTCGCGTCTACACCAAGGTCTGGGAGATGGCCTGCCTCGGCGGCTTCCTGATGGGTCGCGAAACGGCGAAGGTCATGCTGCCGCGGGTCGCGGCAGCATCATCTTTACGGGCGCGCCGGCCAGCTTGCACGGACGCGAAGGTCTTGCTGCATTCGCCGGCGCAAAGCATGGCCTGCGGACTGGGCCGCAAGGGAATCCACGTCGCGCATCCCGTAATCGACGCCGCGAACGACACGGCGTTCATCCGCGACAACTTCCCCGAGCGTTATGCGCTGAAGGACCAGGATGGAATCGTTCAACCCAGCTCGATGGCAAATGCTTACTGGAATTTGCATCAGCAGTCCGCGATGCCTGGACGACGAGATGGAACTGCGGCCCTGGATGGAAACGTTCTGAGACCCGGACGGTGCCAACCGCAGATATCCAGCTGCGCTTCCGCTCCCTCTTTACTGACGGAGAAGCGTTCGTCTTCCCTTGCAACGCCAGCGGCCACGTCGTCCTGGACGCATTGGTCGAGCGTCCCCGTAGCAGCTAGCTCTTTGCCCGCGCCACGGTCGCCCGGTTCTATGCCCCACCGCAAATCATTGTCGCGCCGCAGTGCGAATCGGAGCCAACTTGACGAGTTCGAGGCACTTGATGCGATGGCTCCCCAGACCTCCCACAACCGCTGGGCATGTATTTCGCGGCTCAAAACCCGGCCCGCGCGTACCCCTGTCAGCGCTTCGCCCACACCCTCACGAATTTGCACGCATGACTCGGGGCCACCGTAGCTGGCTAAGCCTTCAACGTATCAATCTTTGCCGGTTTTGACCGGTGTACGGAGACAAACCTTGGCACAAGGTCGCAGCACATTTCTCAAGTCCTCCGTCGCGCTGGCAGCGTTGCCGGTCGCCGGTTGCCGCTCGTCGTCGGATGACACCGCCGCACTGAAAGCCAACGCCGATTCCGTGCTGACCCGTGCCGTCGCATCCGGCGACACAGCCGGCGTAGCCGCCGCGGTGATCACGCGCGATGAGACCCTCTACTCCGCGGCGCAGGGAGCGCGCGCGCTCGGCGCCTCCGCAGCGATGGACATGGACACGGTGATGCTCATCGCCTCCATGACCAAGCCGATCACCAGCGCCGCAGCCATGCAGCTGGTCGAGCAGGGCAAGTTGAGCCTGGACGGTCCAGCGTCCGCGGTGATCCCCGAGCTGGGCGTTCTCAAGGTTCTGGAGGGCTGGGACACGAATGGCGCGCCCGAACTGCGAGATGCCGAGGGCCAGCTCACCCTGCGACATCTGCTCACCCATACGTCCGGCTTTACCTACGAGATCTGGAACGCGGACCTGGAGCGCTACTACCGCACGCAGAACGTCCCCGGCATCCTAACGGGGCAGAAAGCGGCGCTGCGGGTGCCTCTGTGCTTCGACCCCGGCACGCGCTGGAATTATGGCATCGGCATCGATTGGGTGGGCCAGCTGATCGAAGCCGCCAGCGGCCTGCGCCTGGGTGACTACCTCCAGCGCAACATCACAGGACCGCTGGGCATGGACAGCACGGCGTTTAAGATCACCACGGCCATGCGCACCCGACTGGCCGGCATGCATTTGCGCGGAGACGACGGAAAATTATCCGTGATCGATCTGGGAACAGTGCAGGATCCCGAGTTCGAGTCGGGCGGCGCAGGCCTGTACTCGACCGCCAACGACTACCTGAAGTTCATGCGCATGATCCTCAATGCGGGGCGGGGCAACGGCAACCAGATCCTCAAGCCGGAGACGGTGGCCCTGATGTCGCGCAATGCCATGGGGCCGCTTCGCGTGAGCAAGCTACCGACGCAGATTCCTTTTCTCTCGCGCGACGTGGAATTCTTCCCCGGTGTGCCCAAGACCTGAGGCCTGGGCTTCATGATCAACGAGAGTGCGGCGCCCACCGGCCGCAGTGCCGGCAGCTTGGCCTGGGCGGGGCTGGCCAATACGTACTTCTGGATCGACCCCACCCTGAACATCGCAGGCCTGGCCATGATGCAGTCGCTGCCGTCCGTGGACCCGAGAACCGTGGACGTGTTCTACGGTTTTGAAAAGAGCGTTTACGCCTCGCTGAACTGATGCCTGAAGGGCGGTCACCGCCCTTCAGGATCGAGGGCGCAGGGTCTATGACATGACTCCTTCCTTCACAACAATTTACCGGTTTGACCGGCGCACGGAGACAAACATGAAAACACTGACTCGCAGACTCTTTGATGCCGCTGTTGTAGTCGCGCTTTGCTGCGCCGCCGCCGCGATGGCGCAGCCCTATCCAAACAAATCCATCCTGATCAAGGTCGCTTACCCGCCCGGGTTCGGGGTGGACGCTTCAGTGCGTCCATCCGCACCCGTGCTGGAGCGGGCCCTTGGGCAGATTCTCGTGATCGACAATATGCCCGGTGCGAACGGCTCCATCGCGGCGATGAATGTGTTGAAGGCGTCGCCAGACGGATACACGCTGCTCGCGACGGCGGGTCCGGATTTACTGGTGGCGCCGCTCACGGTCGCTTCGGCTAAGTACACGTTCGACAGCTTCAAGCTCATCGGTTCGTTCGGGATTTCGGACATGGTCCTCGTCAGTCATCCCGATCGTCCTTTCAACAACCTCACCGCGCTCCTCGAACACATGCAAAAGCGTGGCGCGAAGGAGCTTTCCATTGCCCACTGGGGCCAGGGCACGCTCGCTCATCTCGCAGCCGCTGAATTCCAGGAGCGGGTCGGCGCCAAGTTGCTGGAGGTGCCGTACAAAGGCATCGCTCCCATGGCCACGGCCGTCGCAGGTGGCGAGGTGGACCTCGCGTTTGTTCCTCTTGCGGGGCCAATCCTAGGAATGGTTCAGACCGGGCGGATCAAGGCCATCGCCTTCGCGAGCGCCAAGCGACATCCGCTCATGCCGGATGTCGCGACGCTGAGCGAGCACGCTCGATTCAAGAACTTCGAATTCGGCATCTGGACGGGCTTGTTCGCGCCCGCGCGCACAACCGATGCCGTGGTCGCGCGCCTGAGCAGGGCCTTCCAGCAGTGGAACGACAGCCCGGAATTCCTTGCGCTCGCTACTGCGCAGGGCTTTCGCAAGCTGGACTCAATGACGCCGCAGCAGGCAGCGGCCTTCTTGCGCGTAGAGAACGAAAAGTTTGTCAACATCGCAAAGACCCTTAATCTGGTGGCGCAATAACGCTGCCGCGCCGGAAAGGCCCATACTATGACCGTTCGAGACTTTCACTACTACGAGCCCGCCGAGGGCCACGGGCTGAGCCACAACCCGCTCAATGCGCTGGTGGCACCGCGACCCATCGGCTGGATCTCGTCACGCGACGCGCAGGGGCGGGTCAATCTCGCGCCCTACAGTTTCTTCAACGCGTTCAACTACGACCCACCGATCATCGGATTTTCTTCGATCGCCTGGAAGGATAGCGTTCAAAACGCATCGGAAACGCGTGAGTTCACCTGGAACCTGGTCACCCGCGAACTCGGTGATCAGATGAACCAGACCTCATCACCGCTTCCGCGCGGCGAGGACGAGTTCCGGTTCGCCGGCCTCACGGCCGTGGCGGGTCGCAAGGTCAACGTCCCGCGGGTGGGCGAAAGCCGCGCGGCTATGGAATGCAAGGTGATCGACATCGTGCAATTCCGAAACACCGAAGGCGAAAAGGTAGGTGGCTGGCTCGTCTTGGGCGAAGTGGTGGCCGTGTACATCGACAAGACACTCCTGAAAGACGGCGTGTATCAGACAGCCGAGGCATATCCGATCATGCGGTCCGGCGGACTGAATGACTATGTCCAGGTCTCGCCAGAGAATGTCTTTCAGATCGCGCGGCTCGCGGGCGCTAGCAGCCCGTCGTCGCACGGCAAGGGATAGCACACACCGTCCGCAAGACGTACATGCCTAGGAGATGCAACACCCCCATGCCGGCCTAGTGCTGGCGCAACCGCCGGCCATGGACATGGTAGGCCATGCGGTATTCCACCGTGCGCGAATACTTGAAATTCATCCGAATGCCCGCGATACGCCTGAACCGCTGGGTGGTCGGACGCCGATACGCTGGTCTGCTGGTCTGCTGGACGCCGCCTGAGGGCGGTCCGGGCCTTACGAATGCAACTAGAGTTTCTTACATGAGAGAAGTCCTGACACCTGGTGCGCAAGCACGCAATTTTACATAACGATCGTTTATCAAAGGAAAGCGAGTTCATGGAACCCACTAGCCTGAAAGTCGCGCTGGTCATCGGCGCAGGTAATTCGACCGGCGGAGCCATCGCACGCCGGTTTGCTCGTGAAGGGTTCGTTGTCTGCGCCACCCGCCGCGATGCCGCGAAGCTTACGCCGCTGCTCGAAAAGATCCGCGACCAGGATGGCAAGGCCGACGGCTTTGGTTCCGATGCCCGCAAGGAAGAAGAAATTTTCGCACTCATCGAGAAGATCGAGTCGGAGATCGGTCCCATCGAGGTGCTCGTGTTCAACTTCGGCGCCAATGTGCCGTGCAGCATCCTGGAAGAGACCGGGCGCAAGTCGCAAGTACTTCAAGATCTGGGAGATGGCGTGTTTCTCGGGCTTCTTGAATGGCCGCGAAGTGGCTCGCAGAATGGTGGCACGCGGCCGCGGCGCAATCCTGTTCACCGGCGCGACGGCCGGCATTCGCGGCTCCGCAAACTTCGCCGCCTTTGCAGGTGGCAAGCATGCGCTGCGCGCGCTGGCACAAAGCATGGCTCGCGAACTGGGTCCGAAGAACATCCACGTGGCCCATGTTGTCGTCGACGGAGCCATCGACACCGAATTCATCCGCAACAATTTCCCCCAGCGCTATGCGCTCAAGGACCAGGACGGCATCCTCAATCCCGAGCAAATCGCGGACAACTACTGGTACCTGCACACGCAGCCGCGTGATGCCTGGACCCACGAACTCGATCTCAGGCCCTACATGGGACGCTTCTGAGACGGACCCACTCCACAACCAATACGACTCAATCCCATGAAGACACGGATCACCGAGCTGTTCGGCATTCGACACCCCATCGTGCAAGGCGGCATGCACTTCGTTGGCCTGGCCGAGCTGGCGGCCGCAGTCTCGAACGCCGGCGGGCTGGGCGTCATCACCGCGCTGACGCAGCGCACACCAGAACTGCTGGCGAAGGAGATCGCCAGATGTCGCGAGATGACGGACCAGCCTTTCGGCGTCAACCTCACATTCCTGCCGACTTTTTCCGCCCCGCCCTATCCCGAGTACATCCAGGCGATCGTGGAGGGAGGCGTGCGCATCGTCGAAACAGCAGGGCGCAGCCCTGAGGAATACATGCCGGCGATGAAGGCGGCCGGAGTTAAGGTGATCCACAAGTGTACGTCAGTCCGGCATGCTCTGAAGGCCGAGAGGATCGGGTGTGATGCGGTGAGCGTGGACGGCTTCGAGTGCGGTGGCCATCCCGGCGAGGATGATATCCCGAACATGATCCTGCTGCCCCGAGCCGCCAATGAGCTCAAGATCCCGTTTGTGGCTTCCGGCGGTATGGCCGACGCCCGTAGCCTGGTGGCCGCCCTCGCCCTCGGCGCCGACGGCATCAACATGGGCACGCGATTCGTGGCGACCAAGGAAGCGCCTGTTCACGAGAACGTGAAGCGCGCCATCGTCGCGGCCACCGAGCTCGACACGCGACTCGTGATGCGCCCATTGCGCAACACGGAGCGTGTGCTGAAGAACGCTGGCGTCGAGAAGATCCTGGAAATCGAGCGCGACAAGGGTGAGCAGATCCAGATCTCCGACATCCTTGAGCAGGTCGCAGGCGTCTATCCGAAAGTGATGCTCGACGGTGAGATGGATGCAGGGGCCTGGAGTTGCGGGTTGGTCGCCGGCCTCATCGACGACATTCCGAGCGTACGCGAGCTCATCGATCGCATCATGGCGGATGCCAGCCACCTGATCGGGCAGCGCCTCGCCCGGATTCTCGGGTCCGAACAGATGCCCGAGGAAAGCGTTGCCGCCTGAGGAAACTCGACGTACACATCGGAAATCCATCAGACTCAGGAGAAAACTCATGTCCAAGACTGCGGAGTTCTATTTCGACCTCGGCAGTCCGGCATCGTACCTCGCATAGACGCAATTGCCGACGATCTGCGAAGAAACCGGTGGCACGCTTGTCTACAAGCCCATATTGCTCGGCGGGGTATTCCAGGCCATTGGCAATGCCTCGCCCGCGACAATTCCCGCCAAGGGCGCATACACCAACATCGATTACGCCCGGGACGCAAGGCTTACGGCGTTCCCTATCAGTGCAACCCGCACTTTCCCTTCATCACGCTCACGCTAATGCGAGCCGCCACCGGCGTACAGATGAGAATGCCCGACCGGTTCCAGGATTTCCTGCACAGCGTCTTCCATGCGTTGTGGGTGCAGCCACAGTGCCTGAGTCGTCGAAGCGCTGTGTTACGCCGTGCGCGCCTCTCGCGGCACGGCCAACGACATGGCTGATGTTCCAGATGAGCCCGGCCAGCTCGCGCGCCAACGCGACTACCGCGATCTTCCTGCTCATGCCGCGCGCCGCCAGCTTGCGATAGCGGCAACATAGCCGCAGCTGCGCGTCCCCGGCGCGATCGATGATGGCCTTCGGGATGCCTTCGTGCCGACGCTGGATCTCGAGGCTCACGCGTGCCGGGGTGCGGGTGGCTCAAGACTGCCTCGACGAACAACTTCCTTGCGTAGCTGTTGCCGGTCTTGGTGATATGCGGCTCAAATGCCCACGGACGAAGGTTTCATCGAGCGAATTAATGTGTCCCGCAGCAGCTTCTTCTGAAGCTTTCCCGTGGGAAGGCGCGGAAAATCGAGTACAAACGAGAAGGACCGCGGAACCCGTACCGGACCGAGCTTGCTGCGGCAAAGGGCTCTCAACTCCTCAGCTAACGCGTGAGGGGTGCCCGGTTGCCGCTCGACCTGAACCACTGCGTGTACCGCTTCCCCGTACTCGTCATCGGGCAGGCCGAAGACAGCCACGTCGAGCACGCGATCATCTGTTACGAGAATGTTCTCTATCTCTTGTGGATAGATGTTCACGCCGCCGGATATGATCGTGAAATCGCGGCGGTCCGAGAGGTATAAGTATCCCTCTTCGTCGAGATGGCCTATATCACCGTAGGTCCACCACCCCTGTTTGCTTCTGCTCGCCGCAGTCTTGTCGGTATCGTTCCAGTAGGCAAACCTGGCGTCCGACTCAAAGTACACCGTTCCTGTCGAGCCAGAAGCCACTTCGTTCTCATCGTCGGCAAGGATATGAACGATTCCCTCGACGGCACGACCCACTGACCCCTTGTGAGCGAGCCATTCAAGCGAACTGATCGCACAGGCGCCGATCCCTTCTGTTCCCGCGTAATATTCCTCCAGGATCGGCCCCCACCATTCGATCATTGCCTCTTTGATATGAATGGGGCAAGGTGCGGCGCCGTGCATCGCTAAACGATGACTGGAAAGGTCAAACTGCATGCGCATGCCTGGGTCAAGGCGCAGCAATCGATGGAACATCGTCGGAACCCATAAGCTGTGGGTAACCCGGAATTTTTCCATGGCATGGAGAGCCTGAACTGCATCAAAGTGCTCCATGACCACAGCGGTACCGCCGAGCGCCAGGGTCGCCGAGACGTTTCGGTGCGGCGCGGCATGATACAGAGGTGATGTACAGAGATGGACCATGGACGTATCGACGCCCGGCTTGCTGGCAAACGAAGCATCGCGCGGGTCCATGTCACGGAACGATATGGGAGGAATCGGCTTGCGCACACCTTTTGGCCGCCCGGTCGTCCCGGACGAGTACATCATCTCCCTGCCACGAGCGGGAACATGGATTGATGTGACTGGGCACGCACCAAGCGCGTCCTCGAATCGCTCAAAACCGGGAATATCGCCCCCAAGGGCGAAACATGCTGCGGAACCAAAATCGGCCGCTAAGAGACCCGCGCTGTTGACGGCGGCCACTGAAACGAACACGGCGCGCGCTCCACAATCGCGCGCGATATAGCGCAGGTCGTCGGCGCTTAACTTGGTTGACGCCGGCGTAAAAACGACGCCAGCGCGCTGACACCCCCATCCCAGATACAGGAACTCGGGGCAATTCTCGATGCAGAAGAGCACAGCGTCTCCGGTCTTTATCCCGGCACTGCGGAGAAGATTGGCAACCCGATTGGCCCCCTCTTCCAGTTGGAAATACGTGATTTCGCGCCCGCCAGGTATGAAGACCGCCGCAATCTTCTTAGGCATGGTCTGCGCGTAGTGCGATGGATGCGCCATGTCGCCTCTCAAGAGAAAAGGGAGAAGCCAGGCGCACGACGCTCGAAAAAGGCCGCGAAAGCATTCTTGCGTTCGGCGGACCTGAGACGGATGGCAAACTCTGGCAGTTTGAGGTCGATAGGATCGAGCGTTCCCTCATCTTCACTTCTGCGAATGAGGGAACGCATTGCCCGAATCGCGCCAGGGTCCATCGTGTGCTCTAACGCTGTTCCCGCGAGAATGTTGATCAGGCCGCATTCAGCGTCGTCTTGCATGGTGCAGGGCTCGCTAAGCAGAAGCAACTCAGTCGCCTTAGGCGTCCCGACGTTGTTCGGCGGCAATTGACTTGACCCGAACTTCGGGCGAAGTCCCAAGCTCGATGTTGCCTCTGAGGCATCGTCATTTCCGCTCGTGAATGCTTCTTCGCTGTCGTGTATCACCACAGCGCGAACTTCGCCGCGCCTGCCTGCGTCTCTGATTGACTCAGCAAGGGCTCCGTGCCTATCGAAAGTGATGGCATTCTTCCGGTCTGGTCTGTTAAGGCCAATGAGCATGATGCCACGGTCTGCTACAACTTCTATGTGCTTCATTGCGGTCTCCTAAACACCGCGCCGATTTGCATCGACTTGAGAAGGTCGCCAACCCGTTATAGGCGACGATGGGTATTGCACGATGGAAACCGAGCCGTCCATACGGGCTCGGCCTCACTCGCTTTGCCGCTATTGACCAGGCGGTCGACGGTGCTGCTCACCGTAGCCAGTCCTTTCTGGATGGCGGCTGCGCCGATGTTCGAGCAGCACCACATCGAGCCCTGCCGCTACGTCTTGACGGCATGGCGCAATCGAAGGGGGCGGCCACCTGGGCGGGCTGAGGCCGGTTCGTCGACCGTCAGCACATGCGGCTATCCCGCGGCCTTGACCATGTCCTCGACCACCTTCTTGGCGTCGCCGAATACCATCATGGTCTTGTCCATGTAGAACAGCTCGTTATCGAGGCCCGCGTAGCCGGCCGCCATCGAGCGTTTGTTCACGATGATGGTCTTGGCCTTGTACGCCTCCAGGATCGGCATGCCGGCGATCGGAGAGTTCGGGTCGGTCTTGGCCGCCGGGTTAACCACGTCGTTGGCGCCCAGCACCAGCACCACGTCAGCCTGGCCGAACTCGCTGTTGATGTCTTCCATCTCGAACACCTGGTCGTAAGGCACCTCGGCCTCGGCCAACAGCACGTTCATGTGGCCCGGCATGCGGCCTGCCACCGGATGGATCGCATACTTTACCGTCACGCCGTGCTCCGTCAGCTTCTCGGTAAGTTCCTTGAGTGCATGCTGGGCGCGCGCCACCGCCAGGCCATAGCCCGGCACGATGACCACCGTCTCGGCATTGCTCATCAGGAAAGACGCGTCATCCGCCGACCCCGACTTGACGTTGCGCTGCTCGGCGCTGCCGCTGGCCGCGGCCGTCGCCGCACCGCCGAAGCCGCCCAGGATCACGTTGAAGAACGAGCGGTTCATGGCCTTGCACATGATGTACGACAGAATCGCACCGCTCGATCCCACCAGCGATCCGGCGATGATCAGCATCGGGTTGTTCAGGGAGAAGCCGATGCCGGCCGCCGCCCAGCCCGAGTACGAGTTCAGCATCGACACCACCACCGGCATGTCCGCGCCGCCGATCGGGATGATGATCAGGACACCGAGCACGAAGGCGATCGCCAGCATCAGCAGGAACGGCTGCCAGTTCTGCGTGAGGAAGAACGCCACGCCAAAGCCGAACATCGCCACGGCCAGCGCCAGATTCAGCATGTGCTGGCCGGCGAAGACCACCGGCGCGCCTTGGAACAGGCGGAACTTGTAGCGCCCGGCGAGCTTGCCGAACGCGATGACCGAGCCCGAGAACGTGATGGCACCGACGAAGCAGCCGATGAACAACTCGACGCGGTTGCCCATCGGGATCGCATGCGAGCCCGGCGTGCTGATGCCGAAGGCCGCTGGCTCGGCGACTGCCGCCACCGCGATGAACACCGCCGCCAGGCCGATCAGCGAGTGCATCGCCGCGACCAGCTCAGGCATCTTGGTCATCTCGACCTTCTTCGCCACGTAGGCGCCGATACCGCCGCCTACCACCAGCGCGCCGAGAATCAGCGCCAGGCCCGTGCCGACCGATGACTGGCCAGCGCCGGCGGGAAGGAATTCCTGCTTAAGCTTGACGATCAGCGCCACGGTGGTCGCTGCGGCGATCGCCATGCCGGCCATACCAAAAGCATTACCCTTGCGGGCCGAGGCCGGGTGCGACAGGCCCTTGAGCGCCTGGATGAAGCAGACCGAGGCGGACAGGTAAAACAGCGTTACCGAGTTCATGGACAGAAAGTTCATCGCGCCGCCTCCGCCACAAAGTCATCGGCCACGGACTTGGTACTAGCCTGCGGCGCAGCCTTGGGTGCCTTCTTCCGGAACATCTCCAGCATCCGCTGGGTCACCATGAATCCGCCGAACACATTGACCGCGGCCAGCGCCACGGCCAGCGTGCCCATGATGCGGCCGGTGGGGCCTTCGGTAAGGCCTGCGGCCAGCATCGCGCCGACGATGATGATGGCCGAGATTGCATTGGTCACGGCCATCAGAGGCGTATGCAGAGCGGGCGTGACCGTCCAGACCACGTGGTAGCCCACATAGATCGCGAGCACGAAGATGATCAGGTTGATTACCGTGTGGTTTACCATTTCCATTAATATCTCCTTAACTGGCCAATGCCATCTTGTCGCGCCGGGTCATCAGGCAGGCCTCGACAATGTCATCTTCGAGGTTGATGGAGAGCTTGCCTTCCTTGTCGATGATGAGCTTAAGGAAGTCGAGCACGTTGCGCGCGTATAGCGCCGAGGCGTCGGCCGCCACCATGCTGGCTAGGTTGCTATGGCCAACCAGCACCACGCCATGCCGCTCGACCACCTGGTCGGCCACCGTCAGCGGGCAATTGCCGCCTTGCGCGGCGGCCAGGTCGACTACCACTGAGCCGGGTTTCATCGCCATCACGGTCTCTTCCTTGAGCAACACCGGCGCCGGGCGGCCCGGAATCAGCGCGGTGGTGATCACGATGTCGGCTTGGCTGGCACGCTGGTGCACCAGCTCCGCCTGGCGGCGCATCCAGTTGGCCGGCATGGGGCGGGCATAGCCTCCCGCGCCCTGCGCGATCTCGCGCTCCTCCTCGGTCTCGAAGGGCACGTCGAGAAACTTGGCGCCGAGCGACTCGATCTGTTCCTTGACCGCTGGGCGCACGTCGGAGGCCTCGATCACCGCGCCCAGGCGCTTGGCCGTGGCAATCGCCTGCAGGCCAGCAACGCCGGCGCCGAGAATCAGCACGCGCGCGGCCTTGACGGTGCCGGCCGCGGTCATCAGCATCGGCATGAAGCGCTGGTAGTGGTTGGCGGCTTCGAGCACTGCCTTGTAGCCGGCGATGTTGGCCTGCGACGAAAGTACGTCCATGCTCTGCGCGCGCGTGGTGCGGGGTGCCGCCTCGAGCGCGAAGGCGACGATGCCGGCCGCAGCCATACGCGCGTTGTTTTCGGCGTCGAAGGGATTGAGCATGCCGACCAGGGTGGCACCGGGCTTTATCTGGCCGAGTTCGGCCTCGTCCGGCGCGCGCACCTTTAGCACCAGTTCGACGCCGAGTGCCTGCGCGGCGGTGCCGATGCGGGCGCCCGCGGCCTCATAGGCCGAGTCCGGCTGGCTTGCCCTGACTCCGGCGCCCGCTTGGACAATGACTTCGTAACCTTGCGCGACGTATGTCTTGACCGTCTCGGGCGTGGCGGCAACACGGGTCTCGCCGGCCCGCGTCTCCTGCGGGATACCGATTTGCATCTCGTCTCCTTATGATGTTCATTCCTGGAGTGGTACCCGGCGGGGCCAGCCTTCCATTCTAGATTTTGCTGCCCTCTTGAGAGCCATGGTTGTCGCTCACCGTGCGTGCACGCTTCCCCACCATCTTGATGCGCCGTGGGCAACGGTTCGCTTACCTTAGTCGTGCTTTCGCATTCTCAATCTCTTCCTCCAAATCCCGCAACTGATCCTTCCCAAAAAACATCTCGTCGCCGACAAAGAAGGTCGGAGAGCCAAACGCACCGCGTTCGAATGAGTTCTGGGTATTCGCCAGCAAGATCTGCTTGACCTCGGGATCCGCAATGCCGGCTTCGAAGCCTTTTCCGTCCAAACCAGCGGCATCCAGGGCTGCCGAGATGACGGCGGGATCATCCATCTTCAAACCTTGTTCCCACATGTTTGCGAACACGGAATTTACGTAGTGCATAAAGGTGCCGTTCTTCTGGGCAGCCACAGCCCCGCGCATGATCTGCAATGTATTGACGGGCCAAAATGGATTGTCCCGATAGGCGGTCAGTCCGTGCTTGGTGATGAAGCGCTGGATCTCTAAACGCCCAAACTCCGGCTTGTTCTTGATACCCGCAAAAGCCTCCGCGGGAGAACGATTCCCCGTTAGCCTGAACAGCCCCCCAAGAAGCACCGGAATATATTCGAACTGGACGTCCTGCCGCGCCTCAATACTCGGAATGACTTTGTGGCTAAGGTATGAATTCGGGCTGCCGAAATCAAAGTGGAACTGAACTCGTACGCCGCTCATGGTGTCTCCTAATATATGACGTGGTGAAATTTGTGTGGAACGTTTAGCAAAGCCCGCTTACCTGCTGCAGATCTGACGACGGATGCTCCACGATCCCTGTCGAAATCGGCCCACGCTCCGCAAGCGCGGTCATACAGCCTGCCCAGGTACGGGACTCACCGACAACAAGTGCTGGTGAGCAGATCGGGCAGCTTCGAATTTTCCTCGCGCATCGTCTACCGATTCCGCCGCTACCGTGATGACACCTGCCAGCTCAATTTCAGCGTTTAATACAAAAAGGGAGAATATCTGTGCTGCCTTCTGCGAAACGTGATCATTTCCAAACGCCGTGTCTTTCATTGCTATCCTCGGTTGGATCCTCTGTATGGTGGCATCGCAATCGCCGCGATACCCCAATGGCGATTTACGCTACCTCGAACAACCCCGCCGCCCCCATTCCGCCACCGACACACATCGTGACGACAACGTATTTCTCTCCACGGCGTTTGCCCTCGATCAGGGCGTGACCCACAAGCCTTGCACCCGTCATGCCATACGGGTGCCCGATGGAAATCCCGCCACCGTTCACATTCAATCGGTCCGGATCGATTCCAAGGCGATCGCGACAGTAAAGAACCTGGCACGCGAACGCTTCATTCAGTTCCCACAGACCGATATCGCTAACCTTCAACCCATGCCGCTCCAGGAGTTTCGGGACCGCAAAAACCGGGCCAATACCCATTTCCTCGGGCGCACAGCCCGCCACCGCGATGCCGCGGTAGATACCAAGAGGCTGCAATCCGCGCCGCTCGGCCAAGCGGCGATCCATCAGGACCGAGGCCGAGGCACCATCCGAAAGCTGACTTGCGTTTCCTCCGGTGACAACGCCGCGGTCGATGACTGTCCTGAGCTTTGCCAACCCCTCCACCGTTGTGTCGGGACGGTTCCCTTCGTCGCGGTCCAGTAGCACGTCACGGAAACTGATCTCCCCTGTCTCCCTATCCTGGATAGCCATGGAGGTTTGGAAGGGTACAATTTCGGCTGCAAAGCGGCCCCTCTCCTGGGCAAGCGCCGTACGGCGCTGTGATTCCGCCGCGTAAAAATCCTGCGCCTCTCGGGAAATGCCATACCGCCCCGCGACGAGTTCAGCGGTCTGCAGCATCGGCATATAGGCATGTGGAACCCTCTCAATCAATTCCGTGTCGGCCGCACTCGTCATCCATTCGACAAAACGGTCCTGAACCAACGAGATGCTCTCTTGCCCCCCTGCCACCACCACGTCCATCTCGTCCACAATGATTTGCTTTGCTGCGGTGGCCATCGCCATCAAGCCAGAGGCGCATTGCCGGTCGATGGACTGACCCGCGACGCTGACCGGAAGTCCGCCGGCTAGCGCGCTAAGACGGCCAATGTTCATGCCGGCCGTGCCTCCCGGCATCGAGGTACCGATCACTACATCCTCAATCTCTTCCGCGGCGATTCCGGCACGCTGAACCGCATGCGATATGACGTGCCCCATGAGGGTCGGCGACTTTGTGTTGTTCAACGAACCCTTATAGGCGCGACCGATCCCGGTCCGTGCCGTCGAGACAATGACTGCTTCCCTCATGCTGCCCTCTTGATGATGTGAATACCGGGGTAGACATCCAATCCACCCAAGATAAG
>JYOD01000180.1 GCA_000955785.1 Burkholderiaceae bacterium 16 | reverse complement strand
AATCGAGTAGGGGACGGGGTTGCCCCCGTCGCCCTCTCACACCACCGTACGTGCGGTTCCGCATACGGCGGTTCACTGAGCACACTGGAAGCGTCGCTGGGTGTCCAGCAGCGAGACCAACCCTGATGCATCGAAGTAGCTCTTGGGGTATGCCACGCCCATGTGACTCGCGCCAGCATTCCACCAAGGGCCCCGGCCATTGCTGGCCGACTTCCAGGCCCGCGTCGGGTCCAGCCCGCGAGCCTGAAGCTTCCTGTTACGCGTGGCCGGACGCTTCCATTGCCGCCATAGCAGGCAGCGCAGTTTGCGTCGTATCCACCCGTCCAAGTCCTGCAACACCCCTCGTACTTCCGTCAGCCGGAAGTACGAGGTCCAGCCGCGCAGCACCGGGTTCAGCGCGGCAATCGTGGCGTTAAGGTTGCGCGAGGCGTTCCCCACCACGATTTCCCGCACCCGGTCTTTGAGTCGCGTCAGACTGCTTTCCGCGATCTTCAGACGAGCCTGTTTGTGCCACGTAAAACTGTAGCCCAGGAATTTCCGCGCCCACGGCCGCGCGACAGCGCTTTTCTCCCGGTTCACCCGGAGCTTGAGCTTCTGCTCCAGATAACGGGTGAGCGCTGCCATCGCGTGGTGTCCTGCCGCTTCACTTTTGACGTAGATGTTACAGTCGTCGGCGTAACGGCAGAACCGGTGACCTCGGCGCTCCAGTTCGCGATCCAAGTCCGTCAGCAAGATATTCGACAGCAGCGGCGACAGTGGGCCACCCTGCGGCGTGCCCTCTGTCCTCGCGCTGACCATACCCGCCGACATCATGCCCGCCTCCAGGTAGCGTCGGATCAGTTTCAGAACCCGTGCGTCCTTGACCCGGCGGGCGATCCGCGACATCAGAATGTCGTGGTTCACCCTGTCAAAGAATTTCTCCAAGTCGAGGTCGACCACCCAGCGGTAGCCTTCCTTGAGATAGCCTTGGGCTCGTTGCACCGCTTGCCAGGCATTGCGGCCCGGCCGAAACCCATAGCTGTGCTCCGAGAACCCGGGTTCGAACTCCGGTTGCAGCACTTGCAGCAGCGCTTGCTGAATGAGCCGATCGAGCACCGTCGGTATCCCAAGTGTCCGTACCCCGCCGTTGGGCTTCGGTATGTCCACTTTACGGATCGCCGCCGGCACATAGTCGCCCGCCAGTAGCGCTGCCTTGACGCTCGGCCAGTGCTGTTGCAGCCATGCCTTGAACTCGAGCACGGTGAGTCCATCGACTCCCGCCGCACCCTTGTTCTGCATCACTCGCTCATACGCTCGCCATAGGTTTGCCCGTTCAACCACGGCCTCCATCTGCCGTGGCCCTTCCGCTTTCGTTTGCCCATCCGCCGCCGTACAGCGCTCGGCACCCGAGACGGCCCTCGGCGAGATCCGCTCGCCTTCCTCCGTCTCAGGCGCAGTTGCCTGCCTTGTCGCGTCGTCGCCCTGCATCGAGGTCGGATGTCCTAATTGCGTTGCTCAATGTTCCGGCCTTCAGTCAGGATTCTCGTTGGCTCGCCGCCTTGCTCCCAACCTAATATGCCGTCTGCTGACTTCTGCATGCGCATCCCGACACCTCTCGATGCCGGTAGCACTGGGCACGCATGCAGATCTCCCCGGGTATAGCGCACCCACCTTCACGCTTATGCCTGTCGGATTTACGTCGTAGCGTTCCGTGCAAGTACTGGGCTTCAGTGATATGGGCCACCTCACCCCGCCACGCCGCCTCGTATCCGCTTCCTGTTCGTCAGGCCAGCGCTTTGCCTTCGGCTTCCTCCAGATTCGCAGTCGCCCGCGACACCCTTGCCGTTCGGCTAACACTTCCCCTTGCCGGGCGTGTAGAGGACTTTCACCTCCAAGTGGGTGCGCCCTGCCGGGCGCACCCA
>JYOD01000018.1 GCA_000955785.1 Burkholderiaceae bacterium 16 | reverse complement strand
CGTTCATCGACTGCTCTCGTCAAATCAACGACCAAAGTCTAGCAGCTATCCACGCTTAATCTGAACAGCGCCATTCCTTCAGAGGCAGTGGAAAGAGTAAATCTTTACCAGAAGCACACCGGAATGTATTTAGGAATAGTCTTAATTATTTTTAAATTTAGCAATTTTTTACTTTTTTCTCAATTGGATAAATTCGAAAGGCAGTATGTCTCCCGTGCAGGGCGTTGAAGAGCGCGTGGACCAGTGGTGCTCAGGCATTGAGCTTGAACAGTGCGCACATCATATGGACCGATGATCCCACGCCCGCCAAGCCGAACGTAATCGTATCCGGGCAGCACCGCGGCGACCTTGAGGTCGGTGGCCGGATGTAGTTAAGCTTCTTGTAGGTGTTGCAGGTGGCGTGCAGGAGGACGGCGCCGAGCAGCAGGGTGTAGCCGTCGACCGGCGTGTCCATCACCGCCTTGCCACCAATGAGGCCGCTGGCGCTGGACCGCACGATGATGCGGATAGTCCCGTCGGGATAGGCTGACTGGGCGAGGACGCGCCGCCGGCAAAGGCGGCGGCGGTCATGGAGGAATTCGCCGCGCTGCTGGAAGCCCGGTTCGCCGCGCGACGGCAGGGGCTGTGACGTGCTGGCGGGCTCAGGCCTTGCGCAGGAAGCAGGCCTTGAGCATGAAGCTGCCGCCGTCCATCTTGCAGTCGACCTCATGGTCGCCGCCCACCAGGCGGATGCTCTTGACCTTGGTGCCCATCTTCAGCGTGATGGACGAGCCCTTGACCTTCAGATCCTTGATCAGCACCACGGCGTCGCCGTCATTCAGCACGGTGCCGTTGGCATCCTTCACCACCGCGTCCGCGCTGTCGTCCGCTTGCGGGGCGGCCACCATCGCCCACTCGTGGCCGCAGTCGGCGCAGACGAAATTGTCGCCGTCAGGGTAGGTGTTTTCCAGGGTGCATTGGGGGCAGGCGGGGATCGTGGACATGATGGTTTCGGCTGGATGCGGCTTGAGGGGCCAGGGGGGCTAGAGTATAACGTCGGGTGGGTGCCGGTTCCGGCATCCGTCCCCGGATGCGCGGCGGCGTACAGAGCCGCCAGGCGGCATGCAGTCTGCTTGCGCCCCCCCTCCGGAACGGCCCCCCGTGGGTCTTCGGCATCGTGAGAGAACTGTCATGACTCGATTGCAAGAGCGTCGTCGTTTCCTGGGTGCCGCGCTGGGTGGCGCGCTTGCGGCTTGCGGCGGAGGCGATGGCTCCGGCGCGGAAAACGGCCCGCCGGGCCCGGTGCCAGAGGCGCAGGTTGCCAACGCGATCGGCCAGCTGGACAAGCTCGCGGCCGGCCTGATGGCGAGTTCCGGGTTGCCGGGCATGGCGGTGGCCGTGGTGCGGGACAACCAGACCGTGTACGCGAAAGGCTTCGGCAGGCGCGTCGTCGGTTCGGCGGCCGCCGTGGATGCCGATACCGTGTTCCAGCTCGCCTCCGTGTCCAAGCCGATCGGCGCGACCGTGGTGGCGCGCCAGGTGGGGCAGGGTGGCCTGGCATGGGACACGCCGGTGCGCACGCATCTGCCCTGGTTCACGCTGTCCGACCCCGAGGTGAGCGAACTGGTCACCATCGCCGACCTTTACGCACACCGTTCGGGCTTGCCCGATCACGCGGGCGACCGGCTGGAGGATATGGGCTACGGCCAGCGGGAAGTGCTCGAACGCCTGCGCTTCCTGCCGCTGGGCGCATTCCGGGCGTCGTATGAATACACGAATTTCGGACTGACCGCCGCCGCCGAATCGGTCGCGGCGGCGGCCGGCCTCGACTGGGCGACGCTATCCGAGCGCGCGATCTACCAGCCGCTCGGCATGGGCAGCACCAGTTCGCGCTTTGCCGACTTTGCCGCGCGAACCAATCGCGCCCTCGGGCACGTCAAGGTGAACGGCAACTGGGTGCAAGGCACCGGCACCATGCCGGACGCGCAGTCGCCGGCCGGTGGCGTGAGTTCGTCGGTCAACGACTTGGCAAAGTGGCTGGCGATGCTGCTTGGGCAGGGCGTGTTTGCCGGCACGCGCGTGGTCGATGCGGCAGCGCTCGCCGCCGCCGTGTCCCCGCAGGTGCAATCCTCGCCGCCGGGAAACGGCCGGCCGGCGGGTTTTTATGGCCATGGCTTCAATGTGGGCACCACGCCCGCCGGCCGTACTTCCTGGAGCCATTCGGGCGCGTTCGTGCTGGGTGCGGCGACAAGCTTCACCGTGGTGCCGTCGACCGGCCTGGCCATCGTGACGCTGACCAACGGCTATCCGATCGGCCTGCCGGAAACGTTGAACGCCCAGTTCTTCGATCTCGTGCAGTTTGGCGCCATCCAGCGCGACTGGGGCGCGCTGTTCGCGCAGGCACTGGCGCTGCTGCTCGCGCCCGAAGGCTCGCTGGCCGGCGTTTCGCCACCTGCCGCGCCATTGCCGGCGCGCGCCTTGTCGACCTATACCGGGACCTATCGCAACGACTACTACGGCCCGCTGCAAGTCAGCGACCAGGGCGGATCGCTGGCGCTGGCGATCGGGCCGGTGCCCATGGTGCTGCCGCTGAAGCATTGGGACGGAGACGTATTCACGTTCACGCTGCGCAACGAGAATGCCACGCCGGGGACGATTTCGAAAGCCAGCTTTTCCAGCGATCGCGTCACGCTTGAGTACTACGATGCGGACAAGGTGGGCACCTTCGTGCGATGAGCCGCGTGGACCGTCATGTGTCCGCCGGTTGATCACGATGCCGCCGACGATGTCCACGCCTGGACGGGGCACCGGATAAGGCCTAGCTTTTATCTCCAGGCGACCACGAACCGCCCAGCGCGCGGTATAGCTGCACGGCCGCCACGGCTTGTGCCGTCTGCGTCTGGATCTGCTCCTCCTCGCGCCGCAGCGCGTCGATGCGCGCGTCCAGCATGTCCTGCAGCGTGCGCCGGCCGCCTTCATAGAGGCGCGTGGCGCTCTGGCTGTTGCGCTGCGCGGTAGCGACGACCGCATCCAGCCGGGCGCCGCGCTGGTCCAGGCCATGACGCAGGCCGTAGGCGTTGTCCACTTCCTCCAGCGTGCGCAGCACGGCCTGGTCGTAGTTCGCCTGCGCGGCCTGCAGGCGGGCGTCGCCGGCATCGATATTGGCCTTGATGCGCCCGGCGGTGAAGATCGGCAACTGCACGCCGACACCCAGCAAGCCGCCCGTGCCGCTCAGCGCGGGCAGCCCGTCCACGTGCAGGCGCCCATCCTGGCCGAGGAAGGTCAGGTAGAAGCGCGGGAACAACTCCGCTTTTGCGCTGCCGAGCCTGGCGGCCTGCGCGCGCACCAGCGCGGCCGAGGCACGGACATCCGGGCGCCGCTCGATTACCTGGGACGGCAGCTGCCCCGCCGGCGGGGCCGGCACGAAGAACGGCGGCGGCGGGGACAATGCCGTTGCGCTCTGCGGTACCTGGCCGGCGAGCACCGCCAGCCGGCGCTCCCGGATCGAGATCAGGTTGACCAGCACCGGCCGCTGCGCCTGCAGCGCGCCAAGCTGTTCGCTCACGCGATCGATGTCATAGGGAAGCGCCTGGCCGGCTGCATAGCGTGCGCGGGTGTAGCGCAGCAGTTCGCCGATGGTTTCCATGCTGCGGTCAAGCAGTTGCAGACGGCGCTGCAGGCCACGCGCCGCGACATAGTTCTCGGCCACGTCGGCGGCAATCGCCAGACGCGTGCCGCGCAGGCGCTCCTCGGCGCTGAGCGCGACGGCTGCCGCGGCTTGCGCGTCGCTGCGCCGGCCGCCGAAGATGTCGATCTCCCAGGCCACGGTCACGCCGGCAAGGTGGCCGTCCAGTCCGGGAGACATGTCGGGCAACCCTGCGGGGCTGCGCAGGTCGGCCACGCCCCGCGCGGCCAGCGCCTGCGCCGAGAGCGTGGGGTAGAGCGCCGAATCGGCCACCCGCCCGATGGCGCGCGCTTCCGCCAAGCGCGCCTGCGCGACGCGCAGGTCGATACTGGCTTGCAGCGCCTGGGTGACGCGCTGCGTCAGTTCCGGGTCGCCCCAGTTTTGCCACCACTGTGCCAGGTCCTGTTCCGCGGCTGGCGTGCCCTGGGCGGGGGCCTCGCTGAACGCGGCCGGGGCCGCGATACCGCCGGGCACGGTCACGTCGACCGTGGTGCAGCCGGCCAGGCCCGCGGCGATACATGCGATGAGGCCGGTGAGGATGCCGCGTGCTGGATAAGTACTCAAGGCAGAAGTCCGTTTGTTGAGCGGGCGGGAGGAGCAATCAGGCATGGCGTCTAACCCTGCTGTGCCAGCATGGAGCGGAACCGCGTCAGCGCAAGGGCGAGGAAGATCCCGCCCGCGGCCGTCACGCCCAGCAACTGCGGCCACACCACGTCCACGCCCGCGCCGCGGAACAGGATGGCCTGGGTGAGGTTGACGAACTGGGTCGTCGGCAGGAACTGGACCGCGTGCTGCATGGCCTGCGGCATGCTCTGCACCGGCGTGGCGGCGCCGGACAGCAGGTAGGCAACGGCATAGGTCGGCACCGCCAGCAGGCCGAACTGCGGCATGGCCGGCGCGATGGTGGCGAGCCACATGCCGAGCGCCGTGACGGAAAACAGGTAGAGCGCCGTGCTCAGCGCGAAGAGTCCCAGCGATCCCGTGACCGGCACCGCCAGCCACAGATGCACCACCAGCCACAGCGACAGCAGCGATGCCAGGAAGATCACCGCGCCGTTGGCGAGGATCTTCGCCACGGCGATCTCGCTGGCGCGTACCGGCATCACCAGCAAGTGCTCGATGGTGCCGTGCTCGCGCTCGCGGATCACCGCCGCGCCCACCAGGATGATGGCCAGCACGGTGATGTTGACCACGATCTGCATGGTGGATGTGAACCAGTGCGATTCCGTGTTGGGATTGAACATCACCGTGCTCTCCGCGCGCACGGGGAGTTGCGCCTCGATGCCCCGCGCGTGCAGGAACTCAAGCACCTCGCGCGTGAAGATCTGCTGCAGGTAGGTGGCTCCCAGCCCCGCCTGCGTCATCGCCGTGGCATCGACCAGCACCTGCACCGCCGGCGTCCGGCCCGCCAGCACATCGGCTTCGAAGCGCGGCGGGATCTCGATGGCGAAGATATAGCGGCCACGGTCCATCTCCGCATCGACTTCGTGCCGGTCGACATCGACCGGCGTCTTGAAATACGGCGGGCGGACCGCGTCGCGCAGGCGGCGCGACAGCTCGGAGTGGTCGCCGTCCACAATCGCCACCGACGCGTTCGACACCTCGGCCTTGATGCCCTTGGCCACCGAGTGCACGGCCAGGGTAAAGGCGAACACGATCAGCACCATCAGCGTGATATCGCTGAACAGGCTGCGCAGCTCCTTGCCGCACAGCCGGGCCACGTTCTTGCACCATTGGTTCATCGCGGCATCTCCCGGCTACGCTTCCTGCTTGCGCAGGAGCAGGCGCGCGCCGGCCAGGTACAGCAGCGCAAAGCCCAGCAACGCCAGGTACATGGCGCCAAAGCTGCCGGCGCCCAGGCCCTTGGTGAAGCTGCCCAGGCTGACCAGCTGGAACCACGACGACGGAAAGCCCAGGCCGATCCAGTAGCTGCTGCCGGTCAGTGTGGAAACGGGATAGAGCAGGCCGGAGAAGTTCACCGATGGAATCAGGCACAGGATGGCGGTGCCGAAGATGGCGGCCACCTGCGAGCGCACGAAGGTGGACACCAGCAGGCCGAGCGCGGTGGCAGCCAGCACGAACAGCGCGGCGCCCAGCGACAAGGCGAGGAAGGAGCCCTTCAGCGGCACCTGCAGCAGCACGATCGCCAGGGCCACCAGCGTGAGGTAGCTGACCATGGCCAGTCCCACGTAGGGAAGCTGCTTGCCGATCAGGTATTCGCCCACGCTCGCGGGGGAGGCATAGAGGTTGGTGATGGATCCCATTTCCTTCTCGCGCACCACACCGAGCGCGGTCAGCATGGTCGGGATCAGGATCAGCGCCAGCATGATGATGCCCGGCGTGATGGCATAGATGCTGCGAAATTCCTGGTTATAGATAAAGCGCGACTCGATCGACACCGGCAGCGCGGCGGGGCGGGCCGGCAGCGCGCGCATCTGCGTGTTGGCGTAGGCCAGCAGCACGCCGGTGACATAGGCGCGCGTGGTCGCGCCGGGGAACGGGCTGGACCCGTCCACGCGGAAGGCGAGTTGCGGTTGCCGGCCGGCCAGCAGGTCGCGCTCGAAACCGGGCGGGATATCGACGACCAGCATATCGTTCGCGGCACGCAGGCGCCGGTCCGCGTCGGCCTCGCTGCGCACGTCGTTGGTCTGCACGAAGTAGCGCGAGCCGGAGAACTGCTCCACCAGTTCCCGGCTGGCGCGGCTCTGGTCGCGGTCCAGCACGGCGAAGCGCACGTTTTCGACGTCGAAGGAAACGCTCCATGCCGCGGCGCACAGCAGCACGATAGGGCCGAGGATGGCGAATGCCAGCCTGAGCTTGTCGCGCGCCAGTTCCATCGCCTCGCGCCGGGCAAAGGCCCAGGTGCGCGCCAGGGCCGAGCCGCCCGGATGGCCCGCGGGTTTGTCGTCCGGCGCGCAGGGCGGGGCCGGTTGCGCGGATACGGTAGCGGCAGCAGCGCCGTTGTCCGGGTTCTCCGCTTGCTCCAGATAGGTGACGAAGGCGTCCTCCAGCGTCTGCGCGTGGCAGCGCTCCCGCAGGGCCTCCGGGCTACCCACGGCCAGCACGCGGCCGCGATGCATGAAGGAGATGCGGTCGCAGCGCGCGGCCTCGTTCATGAAGTGCGTGGAAACGAAGATCGTCACGCGCTGCTGGCGCGAGAGCTGGACCAGGTGGCGCCAGAACATGTCGCGCGCGCCGGGATCCACGCCGGAGGTGGGCTCGTCGAGGATCAGCACTTCCGGATGGTGCAGGCATGCGGCGGCCAACTGCAGGCGCTGGCGGATGCCGAGCGACAAGGAAGCGGGCTGCGCCTCGGCGTGCTGGTCCAGTTCGAAATCTTGCAGGGCTCGCCCGACCGCCTGCCGCGCGGTGTCGCCTTCCATCCGGTAGAGCCGGGCGTGCAGGTCCAGGTTCTGCCGTACCGTGAGCTCTTCGTAAAGCGAGAACGCCTGCGACATATAGCCCACCCGCATGCGCGTGCGCATATCGCCGGCGTCGATGGTCTGGCCGAGCAGGCGCGCGGTGCCGCTGGTGGCATCGAGCAGTCCGGTCAGCATCTTCATGGTGGTGGTCTTGCCGCAGCCGTTGGAGCCGAGAAAGCCGAAGATCTCGCTGCGCTCGATGCGAAAGCTCACGTTGTCCACGGCGGTAAAGGCGCCGAAGCGCCGCGTCAGTCCCTCGGCTTCGATGGCGGGTTCGCCGTCGTCGGGCGGGCGGGGCGGGATCAGCAGGCCCGTCGCCTCGCCGCGCCGCGCCGACGGCAGCAGCGAGATATAGGCTTGTTCCAGATCGGTGGTGCCGGCGCGGGCCAGCACATCGGCGGTGCGGTCGCACATCAGCACCTTGCCTGCATCCATGGCCACCAGGTGCTCGAAGCGCTGCGCTTCCTCGATATACGCGGTGGCGACAATGACCGTCATGTTGCTGTGCTCGGCGCGCAGGGCTTCCACCAGGGTCCAGAACTGGCGCCGCGAGAGCGGATCCACGCCCGTGGTGGGCTCGTCGAGGATCAGCAGGTCCGGGTTGTGGACCAGCGCGCAGCACAACCCCAGCTTCTGTTTCATGCCGCCCGAGAGTTTGCCCGCCGGGCGGTCCGGGAAGGGCGCCAGGCCGGTGGCCGCGAGCAGGCGCCCGATGCGCTGGCGCCGCTCGGCGGCGCCCAGGCCGAACAGCCGGGCGAAGAAGTCGACGTTCTCGTAGACGGAGAGCGTCGGGTACAGGTTGCGCCCCAGTCCCTGCGGCATGAAGGCCACGCGCGGCAACAGCGCCTCCCGGGCCTGCCGGTCGCGCAAGTCCGCGCCAAGGACAGACGCGCGGCCTTGCTGGATGCGCTTGACGCCGGCGATCACGCCGAGCAGGGTCGACTTGCCGACGCCGTCGGGGCCGACCAGGCCGATGGTGGCGTTGCCGGGCAGCGTGAGCGATACGTGGTCCAGCGCCACGCTGGCGCCATAGCGATGCGACAGGCCATCGATCCGGATGGCCGCGGCGCGGTCGGAGTGCGGGTCCGGCATGACGTCAGGCCGGCTGCTGGCGCAGCGTCAGCCCGGCTGGCCAGGGCCGGGTGGCATCCAGGCGCACGAAGCCATCGCCCGTCATGCCGGCCTTCAGCTTTGCCGCGTAGCGCTGCGCCACTTCCGGCGTCAGTTGCAGCTTGACGCGATACATTAGCTTGGCCCGCTCGGCATCGGTCTCGACATACTTGGGCGTGAACTGCGCCTCGCTGGCCACGAAGCTGATCCGGGCCGGGATGGGTTCGCCCTGCATGGCGTCCAGCACGATGCGGGCCTCGTCGCCGATGGCCAGCTTGCCGGCCGCGCCGGCCGGCAGGAACACAGTGAAGTACATGTCGGCCAGGTTGAGCAGGGACACCACGCGGCCGCCCGCCGGCAGCACCGTGCCGACCTCGATCACGCGATACTCCACGCGGCCGGCCACGGGCGCGCGGACGGTGGCTTCGTCCCGCAGGATCCTCAGGCGGGCGATTTGCGCGTCGGCTTCCACGACCGCCGCCCGGGCTTCGCCAAGGGCGGCCCGCGCGCCGGTCACGCTCGCGCTTTCGCCATCCAGGCCAAGCTGCCGGCGATCCCGTTCGACGGAAGAAATCTGGCGGTCCTGGTACAGCTTGACGGCTTCGGTCAGTTCCAGCCGTGCAAGGCGCTGGCGGCTCGCGCGGGCATCGATTTCGGCCTGCGCGCGCGATGCGGCCTGCACGGCGCGCTCCCGCGCGGCGGTGGCGAGGTCCAGCTGGGCCAGCAGTTCGGCGTCGTCCTGGCGGGCCACCACGGCACCGGCGGAGAGGGCCTCGCCCTCGCGCACCGGCAGGTCGATCACGCGGCCGCCATACTTCACGGCCACGTCGAGCCGGCCGATTTCCATGCGCCCGTTGCTGTGGACGACATAGGCCGGCCATGGATCGCGTTGGCCGGCGAACCACCACAGTGCGGTGCCAGTGACGGCGGCAAGGAACAGTGCCGCGATACCCCAGCCTGGTTTTATTTTCATCGGCTACCTGTGCGCTGAATAAGGGAATGCCGCCAAAGGGCTCCAGGGTTTCAGGGCGTCAGGAGAAGAGAGAGGGAGGACGATGAAGACAAGCCTTGAACCGTGGGGCGACGGTGTGGGTGAAATGCTATCCGTCGCGTCGACGCCGTGACTTGATCTAGCGCAAGTTAGTGGCGGCGACGACACATTCCTGAGGAGGGGTTCTAATTCCTGGTGCCACAGGATTCAGGAAGCCATGCGCGATAAAGGCCCTCAAGGGCTATTCTGCAAAAGGCGCAAACCATAGGCGCTCCCTTCGAAGAGACGGGCGCGGTTGACATGGATCAACGCTCGCCTGCCGGGCTCGCCGACACTCAATGCAGAAGCGCTGGGATTTCTGTCCGCTGGCGGGCATGGCCTTTCACCGATGCCCATCCGCATCCGGGCGCCAGGTACTGCGGCCTCGCGAGAGAGACGTAACCGATGCATACCCACAGCGACGAAGAATGGATTCAGCGCATCGCGGAGGAGCTGGACGCCCCTCTGGAGGCCGTGCGGCAAGTGTATCTTGAGGCGCTGCGGGATTTAAGTACGGATGCGCGCATCCATGACTACCTGCGCCTGTTCGTTGTGAAGCGTGTCACCGCTGCGTTGCGCAGGCGCCCGCAGGCGTAGCGCGTGCCGACATGCCGCGCGCCATCGGGCGCGCACGGGGCGCCTCGCGCAAACATCCCGCCCGGCGCGCTTTGCGTCTATGGTTGAGGCAGGGCAAAGTGTTGGCCGGGAGTTGTGATAAGCCTACCTGATGCCCTCCGTGAGGGATCGCCTGTGCCTGTCGCCCACATTGGCGGCAAAAGGCACGGCACAAGCCTGGGGTCATTCAAGGAGAAGAAAATGAAGCGAAAGTTGCTTTTGACCATGGCCACCACGGCCGCTCTGGCCGGGCTTGCGCAGCCGGTGTTTGCGCAGCCGGAAACCAAGGGCGAGATGATGACCGCGCCAGGAAAGGCCGCGTTTTCCGAAACAACGAAAGTGGCGGCTACCGTTATGAAGATCGACGCGGCAAGCCGCACTGTCACGTTGAAGGGCCCCAAGGGCCGGGTGTTCGATCTCGCGGTGGGGGACGAAGTGCGCAACTTCGATCAGATCAAGGTAGGCGACAAGGTCGTCGCCGAGTACAAGCAGGCCCTGACGCTGGAACTGAAGAAGGGCGGGAACGGGATTACCGAACGCACCGAACGCGAAGCCGGGGACCGCACCGCCGCGGGCGCGAAGCCGGGCGCGGCGGCAGGCAGGCAGGTGACGGTCGTTGCGAACGTCGTCGCCGTGGACATGAAAAAGCAGCATGTCACGCTGCAGGGCCCCAAAGGAAAGGTCAACCTGAATGTGCAGGATCCGGACCAGTTGAAGAACATCAAGAAGGGCGACCAGGTGCAGGCGGTCTATACGGAGGCCGTGGCCATCGCGGTGGAGCCCGCGACCAAGTAGGTTGTGTGCCGCATCAGGGCCTGCTGCCAGCGACGGTGGCAGGCCGATGCGGCAGTCGTCCGGATGGCGCTGGTGAGCGATCGCCACCGCCGTCATCCTGCAAGCCATCGCGCACTTCGCTACCTGTTTTAAATCCCCCCAATATCCGGCCCCGTGCACCACGGTGGCGCGAGGGTGGCCGCCTGATTACCAGTCGCGCACGCGCCCCGTGTCCGCATGCACGAACTGCTCCTGCGGATAGAAGCCCACGCCGCCGCCGCGCAGCGACAGGGCGGCATCGCGCAGGTCGGCCAGTGGCACGCCGGGCAGGCGGATATCGATGGCCTTGCCGTCCATATGCAGGCTATGGCTGGCCACGCCGCCGCCGCGCGTCTTGCGAAGGCGCGCGTTGGTGGCCGGACTGCGATAGCCGGAGATGACCTGGAAGGGTGCCTCGCAGCACAGTGTTTGTTTCAGGCGGTAAAGCAGCGCGAACAGTTGCGGGTCGATCACGCCGACCTCGCCGGAGTAGTGATCGCGCAGGAACCGGTTGAGCGCGGCCAGCGACTCGGGCACGAACTGTTCGCCCACGGCGTAGACCACGGCGATGCGCTCGCCGGTGTGGGTATGGTCGAAGGCGAGGCTGCGGGCGTCCGGCAGCGTCGCCAGGGCAGGCAAAGGCGCCAGCGGCAGCACGGCGCCGGCCAGGGCCAGCTTGCCGGTGTGGCTCAGGAACAGGCGGCGGGGTTTGCTCGGCGGTTTGGTCATCGGACGCTTTTCCCTCGACTAGTAAGACGATTGTGGGCGCATTGGGGCCGAGACAAGAGTCCGCCGGCTGGCGGACCGTTGCCGCAGCGCCTCGTCCAGCACCTTGTCGAGCCCGTAGATATCGGGGAAGAAATAGACGCGCCCGTCGGCCTTGACGATGGCAGTGCCGTACGCGAGCACCACCGGCAGCGGCTGTTGCAGCCGCAGCGTGCTGGACTGTCCCCGCTCCATGGCCTCGCGGATGCGCGCTTCGGTCCAGCCGGGTGTGTCCTGCAGCACAAAGCTGGCCAGCGCCACCGGCTCCTCGACACGGATGCAGCCATGGCTCAGGTCGCGCCGGCCGCGCGTGAACAGGCCGGGCGCGGGCGTGTGGTGCAGGTAGATATTGTCGTTGTTGGGGAAGATGAACTTGATGTCGCCAAGCGCATTCATCGGTCCCGGCCGCTGCCGGATGCGCAGTTGCCCGCGCTGGACGGCGTCCAGGCTGGCCGCCGACAGCGTGGTCACCGCCTTGCCGTCGCCACCGACGAACTCGAAGCCTTGCCGCTCGAAATAGCCGGGGTCGCGGCGCAGCCTGGGCACGGTCTCCGCGCGCGCAATGGAGGGCGGGACGTTCCAGTATGGGCTGAACTCGATAAACCGCATGTCCTCCTTGAAGAGCGGTGTCCGCGTGTCGAGCGCCTTGCCGACGATGACCTTCATCTCCGCCTTGACCTGGACATGGGCGTCGTGGACCTCGTAGGCACGCAACACGAACTCCGGCACGTTGACCACGATCATGCGCGGGCCTTCCAGCAAGGGCGTCCAGCGCAGGCGCTCCAGCGTCAGCTCGATCTGCCGTACGCGGCCGGCGACCGGCGCATTCAGCTGGGCGAACGTTCCCGCGCCGATCTCGCCGTCCGCGTCCAGCCCGTGGCGGGCCTGGAACGCCTTGACGCCATCCACCATCGCGCCTTCGTAGCGTTCCGGGGCCGGCGTGCCCACGGGCAGGTCGCCGAGGGCGATCAGGCGCTGCGTCAGCGCCGGCACGCCAGCGTAGGCCTGGCCGTTCACCAGCTTCTTGCCCGGCAGCGGCGGCAGCGGTGCCTGCCAGGCCGTATGGCCAGCCAGCGCGCGATAGCGGGCAAGCGCCCCGCGCAGCGTGCCATAGAGCGGGAACGCCGGCGCCGCCCGCCGGACTGCCTCGGGCAGATCGTGCCCGGCGACGGCTGCGCGCAGGTAGGCCGACGGATTGAACTGGCCGTCCGGCGCCGCGGCAAAATTCTCGTGGATCTTGCGGGGATCGACCCGGCCGCCGTGCAGGTCGGCGAGATAGTGTTCCATCGCCGCCGTCAGCCTGTCGTCAAGCAAGTTCACGGCTTCAGGCGCCAGCGGCGGGCCGTCCGCCGCCTGGCCAAGCGCGCGGCGCAGGTCCCCGGCGTCATAGTCGCGGGGTTCCAGCCCGTCGGCCGCGGCGGCGGCGAGGAACTCGGCCGCCTGCCGTGCTTCGGTGGAGGGGCGGCCCTGCGAGAACCAGAGCGTGGCATCCGCGGCCAGCGTGCCCGCATGGCAGCTCAAGGCCCACGCGCCCAGCAAGCCGGCCACGATTCCGCGCACGGCCTCGCCGTTGCGGCGGAAAAAGGAAGTGCCACGCATCAACCCGTGCATGGCCGGTCGGGGAAACGTCGGGCGTGGTCGGCCCCTTAACTGTGGAGCGCTTGTCACTGTGGCGTGCTTGTCAAAGGATCGGTTCCTGTATTCGAGCCATCCATATTGTCCATACGGCGGACAGGTGCCGCCGGCATGGAGCCCGCGGTCCCCGTTGCGGATTCACTCCGGGATCTCGCTGCGGACCATCAGCACCGGCTTGTTGCTCTTGTGCACCACGCCTTCAGCCACGCTGCCCATGACCAGGCGCCGGAAGCCGCGTCGGCCGTGCGTGCCGACCACGATCAGGTCCGCATCCCAGCGATCGGCTTCCTCCACGATGGTAGCGGAGACCTGCCCGGGGGAAACGGGCGTCTCGAGGACTTTGGTCGTATGCGGGACGCCGGCTTCCGCCAGGCGCGTGGCGGCGGCCGCCAGCGCGTCGCGCCCCACGGCAAGGATGCCTTCCATCAGCTTGTCGGGATCGTAGCTGCCAACGGAGAAGAGGATATCGCTGTCGTCCGCCACGAAGAGCACCTTTACCTCGCTGCCGGTCGCCTTGGCGACCGTGATGGCCTGGCTCAGGGCAAGTTCCGAAGAACGGCTGCCGTCCACCGCGAGCAGAATTTTCTGGTACATGATCCGTGCCTCCGGGCTGGATGTCGCAAGGCGGGCGCGCATGGGCGCGCGTCCACCAGCAGCATAAGGCGCGGCACAGTTGGCGTATTGACGTACGTCAAGCAGCCTGGGCGACGCGCAATACCGCCGCGCCGGCCAGGCGGCCCGCGCGCAGGTCGTCCAGCGCGGCACCCGCCTGCTCCAGCGGATAGACGGTGGTGGTGGTGCGCAGCGGCGTGGCCTGCGCGATCTCCATCAATTCGAGGCCGTCTCCGCGCGTGAGGTTGGCCACCGACACGATCGACCGCTCCTCCCATAGCAGGCGATACGGAAAGCCAGGGATGTCGCTCATGTGGATGCCGCCGCAGACCACCGTGCCACCCTTGGCGACGGCCTGCAGCGCCATCGGCACCAGCGCGCCGACCGGCGCGAAAATCAGCGCGGCATCGAGCTGCCGTGGCGCGGGCTGGTCGCTGGGACCCGTCCAGCAGGCTCCGGTGTCGCGGGCGAGCTGGCAGGCGGCGTCGTCGCCGGGCCGCGTGAAGGCGAAGACTTCGCGCTGCTGCGCCACCGCGATCTGCGTCACCAGGTGGGCCGCCGCGCCGAAGCCGTAGATGCCGATACGCCGCGCGTCTCCGGCCATGCGCAGTGTGCGGTAGCCGATCAGGCCCGCGCACAGCAGGGGCGCCGCATGCACGTCGTCGTAGCGTTCCGGGATGGGGAAGCAATAGCGGCTGTCTGCCACGACGTACTCGGCATAGCCGCCGTCGCGCGTATAGCCGGTGAACTGGGGCGTGTCGCACAGGTTTTCGCGCTGCGCCGCGCAGAAGCCGCAGTGCCCGCAGGTCTGCCCGAGCCAGGGCACGCCGACCCGGTCGCCAGAGGCGAGACCGCTCACGCCTTCGCCGCAGGACTCGACCCTGCCGACGATCTCGTGTCCGGGAATCAGCGCGTTTTTGGGGTGCGCGAGTTCGCCGTCGAGAATGTGCAGGTCGGTGCGGCACACGCCACAGGTGCTTACGGCGATACGGACCTCGCCAGGGCCGGGACGCGGTACCGGCACGCGTGCCAAGCGCAGAACCGGTCCGGCGCCGTCGAAGATCATCGCGCGCATTGAATCCTGCATATTGCCATCCTCCGCGGCCGCACCATGAGGCGCCCGGATTTCATGCTAGGCCATGCCGGCCGCCGGCGCCTGATCCACGTCAAGGGGGCACGCAAGGCCGTGCTGCCGGAAAGCTGCGCAAGCCATGATCCAAATCAACATGGACTTCGCGCGGACGTCCAGACTGGAATTGTTGAAAGCGGGCTCGCCGCGGGTGCGGGAGGTAGAGGATGTACAGCAAGATCCTGGTTGCCGTGGATGGCAGCGAATCGGCCGACCGGGCGCTGGCGGAGGCTCTCCACCTGGCCGCCGCGATGGGCTCGGAAGTCACCGTGGTGCATGTCATCGATAACAGCTACCTCAGGTACGAGGTTGGCTATGTCGACCTGACAGACCTGCGCGCCAGCCTGCTCGAAGGCGGGCAGTCTCTGCTGGACGAGGCCAAGGCCAAGGCCGCTGCGCAGCAGGTGGCATGCAAGACGCTGATCGTGGACGAGCCGCTGGCGCTGGGCGACGTCGCCAGCGCGATCGAGCAGGCGGCGCAACAAACGCGTGCCGAGCTGATCGTGGTGGGCACGCACGGGCGACGCGGCATGCGGCGCCTGCTGATGGGCAGCGTGGCGGAGGGGCTGGTCCGGCAATGCCGCCAGCCGGTACTGCTGGTGCATGCGCCCCCGGCCGCGGCGTAACGGTGCGTCGGCGGGCAAAAGCGTGGCAGCTGGCTTGACCTGAATCAATGGCCCCCTCCGGACGCTTCCCGGACTGGTTGCAGGCACACCAGCGGCGCGGGAATGTCATGCGGTACGCCAGCATCATGATCAACCTGCCGCTGGCCGGCACGCGGATTACCCGGATCCAGCGTTGAGGAGCCATTGATGGAAAACGTCCTGATCGTCTATTACTCGCGCACCGGAACGGCCCGGCAGGCCGCGGAAGCACTGGCGGCGTATTCGGGCTGGCCGCTCGCGGAGGTCAGCGACCAGACCAGCCGCGCCGGCTTGCTGGGCGATGCGCGCTGCGTGTTCGATATCCTGCTGCACCGGCACGTAGGCTACCGCTACGCCGGCCCGGCGCTGGACGAGTGCCGGCGGCTTGTCATCGTCGCGCCCGTCTGGGTCGGCCACCTTGCCGCTCCCATGCGCAGCTTCCTGCGCGACCACCTGCCGCTGACCTGCGAGACCTCGGTGATCTGCGTGATGGCGCGGCAAGGCGCCTTCACTGCGGCGGCGGAGGTTTCCCGCCTGGCCGCGGCGCCGTCGTCACCGGTACTGGCGCTGCGCCAGAGCGAGGTGGCCAGCTGGGCGCGGCACTGCAGGACCTGCGCGCCTTCGCGGACCAGGTGGAAGCCGCGAACGGACGTACCGGGACCGCGCAACGACCTGCGTGGCTTTCGCCGAAAGAAGCCTGAGCCGCCATCTCACCAGGACCGGCAATGCCGCGCCGGCGCGCTACCGCGTTGTTGCCTTAGCGCCCTTGCTGACTGCGCTTGCTGCGCGTACTGCGTTATGGCGCTGACGGGAAAGCCCAGCGTTCTGCGCCGGCAATGGCATCGGGTCCTCGTTCAGCGACATCGCTTCGGGCTTGGCTCGGCATCGATCGCGCGGCTTGACTTGCATCAGCCGGTTGATCCGGCGCCGGCAATTCGCACCACATGGCCCCATTCGTCGCTGCCCAATGGCTCTTGCGCGCGCCGTTGCCACTCCAGCACCTGAAGGTCCGCGTCGGACGGGTCGCCGCCCTGGCGCGCGCGCGTGGCAATGCGTTCGCGCAGGGTAGCCAGGTCGGCATTGCAATCGACGATGGAAAAAGGCACGCCCCGGCGCGCGGCCAGCGACGCGAAACGTAGCCGCTGCTCGCGCGCCAGGAAGGTCGCGTCGGCGATCATCGGAACGCCCGCGCCGCTGCCAAGCCGGCAGATTCCCAGCAGCCGCCGGTAGACGCGGGCGGTATCGCCGGGCGAGTAATGATCATGACGCAGCGTGGGGCCGCCACGCGGCAGACGCTTGCGCTCCACGTCGGAGCGTACGCGGACCATCGCTGCGGCCAGCGCCAGTTGCTGGGAAACGGTGCTCTTGCCGCTGCCGGAGAGGCCATGCATGATGATGATCGCGCCCGGCCGGCGCGTCAGGGCGCCACAGGCCAGCGCAAGCAGATCGTTGCAGCGCACCTGCGTCGCCGCCGTTTGTTCGGCGGTGCTGGTTCCCGCCGCGCTGCGCTGGTGCGCCCGCTCAAGCAGCACGCGCGCGCGAACCACGGCGCGCACGGCGGTGTAGAACGGCAGCACGGTCAGGCCGGCATAGTCCCCGCTGTACTCCAGGTAGGTATTGATCAGGCAATAGGCAAGGTCTTGCCGGCCAGCATGCAGCAGATCCATGAAGAGAAAAGCGGTATCGCTGATCGTGTCGATCCAGCGCAGCCCGGCATCGAACTCAAGGCAGTCAAAGGGCGTGGGCGCGCCATCGATCATGACGATATTGCCAAGGTGCAGATCGCCGTGGCACTCCCTCACATGACCGCTTGCCAGCCGTTTGGCAAAGGCGGGCTGCAGGGCCGCGGCCCGTTCGCGCAGGAGAGCCGCCACGCGTGCCACCGTGGCGGGGCCGGAAGCGAGAGCGGCGACGCCGGCCAAGGCCTGTTCCATCACCGCCGCGATCCGCGCCGGCCTGCCGTGGCCGGTGCCGTCGCCGGCTACGGGCGCAGCCAGGTGGATCGCTGCAAGCCGGCGGGCCAGCGTTTCGATATGGAGTCCGGTCAGCCGATTTGTCTCTGCCATGGCGGAAAACAGGTCTCGCTGCCGGAAGCGGCGCATTTTCACCGCAAACTCCAGCGCCTCGCCAGTACCTTCCAGCCGGACATCGCGCTGGCCTGGCCCCGCCACGATCGGTACCACGCCGAGATAGAGCGCCGCCGCCATCCTGCGATTCAATTCCAGTTCGGCCTCGCAATCCACTTTACGCGCGGCCAGCGTGGAGAAATCGACGAAGTCGAGGTGCACGGGCTTGCGCACCTTGTAAGCAAAGGAGCCGGCCAGGAAGACTTGCGAAATGTGCGTCTCGATGAGGCTGACTTTGTCTACCGGGTGCGGGTAGGCCGCGGGGCACATCAGGGCTTGCGTGAGTACCGCCGAATCCATGCTGGGATCTCCCTGGGTAGCTGTCTCCCTGTTTGCACTTTGGACAGGTCATGCTTCCATGCTATGCGCGCCACCGGAAGCTAGCTTGACGGGGATCAAGCCGGGCGGCGGCTACCCGCCTATATTGAAGCGGCACAGGGGTCTGGCGCGCAACGCCGCGGATGCTTCATGCCGGCAGCCGATGCGCCGGCGACGGGAGAGCGGCAATGAGGATGAAACGTTCCGATGAAGGCTTGGGCAGCGGCGCCGCGCGTTTGCGCGGCCTCGCGGTTTGCCTTGCGGCCATCCTTTGCGCGGGCTGCGCGGCGGGATCTGAATGGTGGCGGCCGCCCAAGCCCAGGGCCGACGCCATGGTACCCGCCGCCCCCGGCGCTATCCGCGATGCGGCTGGGGGCGACAAGATCCGCAACACGACATTTGATCTGGCGCAAGCCGCTTGCCCGAGGTCATTGCATCATTGAGTGGACTCGCCTCGACGCGCACCGGGAGTGCACCATGTCCGAATTGACCAAAGAGCAACTCTCCAGCCTGGTTGCCTTGCTGGACGGCATCGAGCAAAGGATCCGCGGCCAGATGGATGCGGTGGCCGTGACCCGCACGGTGTCCGCGGGCGGCGAGCCGGGCGGCAACGCCGAGCTTGCCGGGCAGGCCGCCGGGGAGCGCATGGACGATGCCATGACCGAGCACTACCGCATGGAACTGGCCGACATTGCGGCGGCGCGGGCGCGCATCGGCAAGCTGCGCTATGGCGCGTGCCTGGACTGCGGCGAGCCCATTCCCTTTCCGCGCCTGCAAGCGTACCCCACTGCCAGGCGCTGCACGCCATGCCAGCGCAAGCAGGAGCACATGTTCGGGGCGCCGGGCGGCAGGCGATGAACCTCGCCGGGCTTTCCCGCGTTCGGACTCGCCAAGGTGCGTCCGCAAGGTGAGTCCGCAATACAGCCGCTGCAACGGCGGCGGCGAAATAGTGGCTCGCTCCGATTTGGGCAGGCAGATCACGCCGATGGCGCGCTGTAGCAAGGGCGCGCGCAATTCGGCTGCGCTAGAAGTGTTCGGTGCCTACGACGACTCGCGCATTCTGCTCGCCAAAGAAGCTGGCCGTGGCGGGGCGGACCGGTCATGGCGCATCGGCCGCGGCTGGCTCCGTCAGCAAAAGGCGGAGTTCCACGCCGTCGCTGGCCGGCCGGTCGCCGCGCAGAACGTGGATGCCGCTGCTTTCGGCGAGCCGGAGCATCGCCGTATTGGTCGCCAGCGTGGTCCCGACCAGTTCCCGCGTGCCGTGTGCGCGGCAATAGGCCACCATCTTGCGCAGCAGCAGGCCGCCGATGCCCTGGTGCTTGCAGTCGGAGCGCACCGTCACGGCGAACTCGGCACGCAGGTTGTCGGGGTCGGCCACGGCCCTTACTTCGCCCAGGATGGGCTCCGGCCCGCTGCCTGCCGGACTGACGGCGACGAACGCCATCTCGCGTGCGTAGTCGATCTGGGTCATGCGTGCGAGCTGGCTGTGCGGCGGCTGCCGGATCATGCAAAAAAAACGCATGCGGATATCCTCCGGCGCCAGGGCGGCGAAGAATGCCTGGTAAGCGGGCTCGTCTTCGGGGTGCACCGGCCGCAGCAGCAAGGGTGCGCCGTGCCATGTCACCGTTTCCTCGAGCTCCTTGGGATAGGGGCGGATGGCAAGGCGGGCGGCGCCAGGCTGCACGGCGGGGGCCACGCCGATTCGCGCGTCCAGCGCCAGCACGCCGGCGCTATCGGCCAGCAGCGGATTGATATCGAGCTCAACGATCTCCGGCAGGTCGCACAGCAGTTGCGACAGTTGCATCAGGACCTGGTACAGGGCGTCATGCCGGATCGGCGGCTGGTCCCGGTAGCCGTCGAGCAGCTTCGCAATCCGCGTGCGGCCGACAAGATCTTTCGCCAGGCTGACGTTCAGCGGCGGCAGGGCGATGGCGCGGTCGGCGATGCGCTCCGCGGCGGTGCCGCCGTGGCCGAACAGTACCACCGGGCCGAACACCGGATCGGTGGTGGCGCCCACGATCAGTTCGAACGCCCCCGGCCGGCTGATCATACGCTGCACGGTGAAGCCATCGAGCCGGGCCCGGGGTTGGTCGCCGCGAATGCGGGCCTGCATGCACTCCAGGGCCTGCCGTAGCTGGCCAGCCGACTGCAGGTTCAGCGCCACGCCGCCCACATCCGATTTATGCGTAATGTCCCGCGACAGGATTTTCACGGCAACCGGAAAGCCGAGGGTTTCGGCGGCGGCGACGGCGGTGTCGATATCGCCGGCAGTCCGGGTCTCCACTACAGGGATGCCATAGGCTGCCAGGACGGTGCGGGCCTCGGGCTCCGTCAGCATCGGCCGGCCGGCGGCAAGCGCATCGCGGATGCACTGCCGCGCCCGTTCGGTGTCCGGCTCGGGGCCGGCCGGTACCGATGGCGGCGTCTCCATCAGGAGTTCCTGGTTATGGCGATAGGCCACGGCCTGCAGGAAGCCGCGCACCGCCTGCTCCGGCGTGTCGTAGGTGGGAAGCCCGGCGTGCCGGCAGAGCTGGCGCGCGTGCGCCACCGAGTCGCCGCCAAGCCAGCTCGCAAATACGGGGCGCGATGCTGTCAACGGCGTGGCCGATGCCAGTGTGCTTGTCAGGGCCACGGCGATATCGCTGCTGGGCACGATCGCCGTGGGCGCGTGGATGATCAGGATGGCATCGCCGCCGGGGTCCGCCGCAAGCAGCTGCAGGGTTTCCACATAGCGTTCGACGGGAGCATCCCCGACGATGTCGACGGGATTGCCGTGCGACCAGGTCGGCGGCAGCACCTTGTCCAGTTGCTTGAGGGTGCCGTCCGCCAGCCTGGCCAGCCGGCCGCCGCCGAGGATCAGGGCATCGGTGGCCATGACGCCCGCGCCGCCGCCGTTGGTCATGATCGCCAGGCGATCGCCGGCCAGCGGCCGCGCACGCGCAAGCGTCTCCACCGCATCGAACATTTCCTCGGTGGAATACACACGCAGCATGCCGGCGCGGCGTATCGCCGCGTCATAGATATCGTCGGCGCCCGCCAGCGCGCCCGTGTGCGAGGTGGCCGCCTTCGCGCCTTCGGGAACCCGGCCGGCCTTGATGATCAGCACGGGCTTGTTGCGCGCGGCCGCGCGCGCGGCGGACATGAACTTGCGGCCGGACCTGACCGCTTCCACATAGAGCAGGATCGCCTGCGTGTCCGGTTCGCTGCCGAGGTAGTCGAGGACGTCCGCCAGGTCGACGTCGGCGCTGTCGCCCAGCGAGACGAAGTGCGAAAAGCCGATCTGGCGCGATCGCGCCCAGTCGAGCACCGCGGTGGTCAGCGCGCCGGATTGCGAGACGAAGGCCAGCTTGCCGGGCAGGGCGGGCGCATGCGCAAAGCTGGCGTTCAACCCCAGCCCCGGCACCATCAGGCCCACGCAGTTGGGGCCGAGGATGCGCAGCAGGTGCGGCCTGGCGGCGCCGAGCATCGCCTGTTGCAGCGTCTCCCTGTTGGATCCGGCCGCACGCGCCAGTCCAGCGGTCAGGACCACGGCGGCCAGGGTGCCGCGTCCGGCGAGTTCGGCGATCAGGCCCGGCACCGTATCGGGCGGCGTGCAGATCACGGCGAGGTCGGGCACATCGGGCAGCGCGGCGAGGCGGTGGTAGCAAGGCTGGCCGTTCAGTCCTCGGTACTTCGGGTTCACCGCGTACACCGGGCCGGCAAAGCCGCCGGCACAGAGGTTGGCGAACACGGTGGCGCCTACGCTGTGCGGTCGCCCGGACGCGCCGATCACTGCGACCGAGCGCGGACGGAACAGGTGTTCCAGGTTGCGGATGCTCATCGTGGCCGGGGTGGTTGGGGTGCATCCGTGCTTGCGCGGGCACGGGAGGGCGCCAGATCGGTATTCTGCCGTGCGCCTGGCCGGTGTTAACCGGAGTATCCGCCAGCCTCGGCGCCAGCACTTGATCCAGCGCAAGCCGCTTGTCCGGGGGCATCGTTCACGCTGGCACCCGCAATTCCCGGTCCCCCCTTATCCGCAGCGCGCGGCGCTCGCCGGGCCTGAGTGCCACCATCCGCGCGCGCCCGGCCCGCACGATGTCCCGGGCCGCGCAGTGGCATTCCGCCCCGTCGGCCAAGGGGCGGCTGGTCAGTTCACGCAATGCCACGATCCGCCCAGGCGTGCCGGCGGAGGCGCGCTATACCGCGAAGCGAAAATGACCGCTGTGCAGCACAATATTGTGTGCCGCGGTCATTTCGAACAGTTGCCGGGCCACCCCTTCGATATCGTCGCGGTGTCCTTCGAAGGCCTGGATCAGGTCCTCCGCCCGGTGCGAGCGCGCACCGAAGTGGTCTTCCAGCGCCTCGGCCGTGATCGCGTAGCTGGCTGGCGTACCGTTCACGCTGACAGGGCATTCCAGAGAGAGAGCGGCCGGGCAATAAGAGGGGCGGGCTTTGGGAAAAATGATCTGCTTGATGGTCATGGATGGCCCCCGGGGCGAGAGAAAAGAAAACGACGAAAGCGGCGAGCCCGCCCGCGAGCACGCCGCATCGACTCTCTGCAGTCTAGGCATTGCGGTTGCAGCCGCAAGCCGAACCACACATCTTCCTGATGGACGTCAAGCCGGCGCAAGGCGTCGTGGATTGCGCCGGCACGGCACGCGCGGCGCGCGGCCTGAGCGAAAGCGTGCAGGCGATGCTGGTGCGTCTGCACGGGGAGGTGCAGGGTTCAGTGGCCGGGTTGCTGAAGATTCCTGGCATTGGGCCCAGGCGGGCGCACACGCAGCTACACGACCTGGATATCGGGGACCGCGCGCGTTGCCAGGCCTCTGGATCCGGTCTAGATCCGGTCCAGCGCGTCAAGATCCAGCAGTGTCACGCGCTTGCCTTTTACATCGATGAGGCCGTCGCGCTGGAAGCGCGACAAGGTGCGGCTGACGGTCTCGAGCTTCATGCCCAGGTAGCTGCCGATTTCTTCGCGCGTCATGCGCAGCGTGAGTTCGCTGCGGGAGTAGCCGCGCGCATGCTGGCGGGCCGAGATATTGAGCAGGAATGCCGCCACGCGCTGGTCGGCGCAAAGGCTGGCGAGCAGCAGCATGACGCCTGATTCGCGCACGATTTCGCTGCTTAGCATCCGGTGCACGTGTTGTTGCAGGGAGCGCATTTCCCGGCAGAGCGCTTCGAGCAGATGGAAGGGAATCACGCATACCGCGCTGTCTTCCAGGGCAATGGCGTCGCAGGCGTGGCGCTCGGTGCAGATGCCATCGAGCCCGAGTGTCTCGCCAGTGAGGAAGAAGCCGCTCACCTGTTCGCAGCCGTTCTGGTGCGACACCACCGTCTTGAACGATCCGGAGCGCAGGGCGTAGATGCTCTGGAACGCGTCGCCGGCGCGGTAAAGCGCCTCGCCGCGCCGGACCATGCGCCAGTTATGGAGCATGGTATCGAGCCTGGAGCGATCCGCATCGTTCAGGTTGCCGCCCATGCAGATGGCGCGCATTGCGCAGCTTGAGCAGTTTGCCCTGTGGGCCACGCCGGCAGGTGGCGCACTATCCCCGTGCGGGGACGTGAGGACCTCGGCGTCGAGGAACCCTATGTGCGTGTCTGACGGTGCTTCCCGCTGCAGATACTCTGACATGGCAGTTTCCTTTGTCTTCTGGCCCCCGCCGGTTCGGCTGGCCACGGTTGTGGTGCGCTCTTGCTGTCGGCGCCGGCGCTGGGTCTTGCCGGTGCAAAGGACGGCGCGGGCTATGCCGTGGCGTCTTCCGGTTCTGTTGTTCTCGCGGCTCTTTTGTCCGCCGCGAGGCGGAGCAGCGCGCTACGCAGCGCGTCGAACTCCATGGTCTTGTCGAAAAAGAGCGATGCGCCCGCCTGCAGGTAGGCGCTGCGCATCGGCGGCACCGAGCAGTTGCTCAGCACTACCACCGTTGCGTGGCGGCGCATCCGCTTCAGTTCCTCCAGCACCTTCAGCCAGGATCCTTCGTACCGGCTCAGGCTGAGAATGACGACATCGGGCAGGAGGATCTGGGCTGCCAGCAGCGCCGCACGCGGATCCCGGGCCAAGGCGAGCAGCTCCAGCTCCCTGATCGATCGCAGCATCCTGGTCTGCCGCGAGCCGATGAGGGTGGAGTCCTCGAGCAACAGCACGGTCAGGGGGGCAGGACGGGCGGGGAGGTTCATGCGTCCGAGTATGGTGAATGGCGGGGCAGCCGGAAAGAAGGGACGGCTGAAAGTGTCGTCCGGAAATGGAAGGCCCTTGTCAGGGAAGCCTGACAAGGGCCTTCGGCTATCTGGCTGATAGCGCCAGCCGCTTCCGCCTCGCAGAATTGCGAGCACATCACAGTTAGCGTGTGCGCATTTCGCACAAATCGGCTACCTTTACGGGAGAGTCCGCGGCGATCCTCGTGGGGCTCGCTGTCCCTCCGGGAGCCTCCGGGAGCATTTCGCGACCAGCCATGGCGACTAATCAGCCTCCACCACCGGACCCGCCTTCCCCTAAGACATCGCTGTATGCCACGCTTGGCGAGTTGGCGGCAGCCGGCGCGATGCTTTTGCTGTTCATGCTGCTGGTGCTCTGGTTCGTCTCCGCGCTCGCTCCCGAGGCAAGCGGCCTTGCCGCGCCCATGCTTGGGGCCTGGGGCCTGGCGGTGGCTGTCATGCTAGCCTTGCTGCTGGTACGCCTGCGGCGGCTGCGGCGCGCCGCGCAAGAGAACCTGGCGCGTACCCAGGGAAGCGAAGCCCGGCTGGCAGGGATCATCCGTTCGTCGATGGAGGCCATCATCACGGTGGACGAAGGGCAGCACATCGTGCTGTTCAACCCCACGGCGGAGCGTCTTTTCGGTTGCAAAGCCGCAGCGGCGATCGGCAAGCCGCTTGGGGATTTCATGCCGGCGCGTTTCCGTGTCGCCCATGAGGCGCACGTGCGCCGCTTCGGCGTGACTGGCGTCACGGACCGGCAGATGGGTCAGCAGCGTGTGCTGCATGCGTTGCGCCAGGACGGAACGGAGTTCCCGATCGAAGCATCGATCTCCCAGACCCAGGACGGTGGCGGCACGCTGTTTACCGTCATCCTGCGGGACACCACGGAGCGGGTGAGGGCGGAGGCGGCCTTGCGGCGCTCGCGGGAAGAGCTTCAGCAGTTGTCCGACCGGGTCCAGGCGTCGCGGGAAGACGAGCGGCGCCGCATTGCCCGCGAACTGCACGACGACCTCGGCCAGCGGCTGAGCGCGCTGAAGATGGACCTGGCGATCCTTGCAAGTGATCTCAAGGACGCGGGAACGCCCCCTGACCTGCTGGACCAGGCCGCCGCCATGCACCTGGTGATTGACGAGACCGTGGCTTCGGTGCGGCGCATCGCGGCCGACCTGCGCCCGGCATTGCTGGACGAGCTTGGCCTGATCCCGGCGATCGAATGGCTGGCGAAGGAGTTCGCCGCGCGCTATGGCATCACCGTCATCACCCACGCCGCGGAGGAGGAAGACGTTGGCGAGCGCGCGGCCACCGCGGTATTCCGTATCGTGCAGGAGGCGCTCAGCAATGTCGTGCAGCATGCCCACGCCGACCGGGTCGATATCGAACTGGTTCGCCAGGACGACCACTACGAACTGACAGTGCGGGACAATGGCCGCGGCAATGCCGCCACGCAGCCAGCCGGCGGCGAGCGCATATCGCTGGGGCTGGTCGGGATCCGGGAGCGCGCACGCCTGCTTCGCGGCACCGTGGCGACCAGGCAGGCGCCCGGCGGTGGCTTCTGCCTGACCGTACGCTTCCCGCTTGGCCTGACCTCGAGCGCGGAGGCAAGCACATGATTCCCGTGATGATCGCCGACGACCACGCCGTGGTACGCGACGGCCTGCGCCATATCCTGAGCCGCGCAGGCGGCTTCGAGGTGGTGGCCGAGGCGGTGGATGGCAACGCCGTGCTCCAGATGGCGCGCGACTGCAAGCCCCGCGTCATCCTGCTCGACCTCTCCATGCCAGGCCGCAGCGGGCTGGAACTGATCAGGCAGTTGCGCGTGGAGCAGCCCGAGCTTCGTATCCTGGTACTGACCATGCATGCCGAGGAGCAATACGTGGTGCGCGCGTTCCGGGCGGGGGCGGCGGGCTATCTGACCAAGGAAAGCGCGGCCACGGAACTGGTCAGCGCCATCGGCAAGGTCGCGGCCGGTGGCATCTACGTGAGCCCCGCGATGGCCGAGAAACTGGCCAACAGCCTGCAGGACGAGCACCGCGAGGATCCCCACCTGCGCCTGTCGGACCGCGAAATGGAGGTCTACCGCCGCCTTGTACTGGGCGAGCCGCTTACGGAGATCGCCGTCGGGCTCTGCGTAAGCGCCAAGACGGTGAGCACCTACAAGATGCGGCTGATGGAGAAGCTGAAGTTGCCCAGCGAGGCGGCGCTGGTGCGCTACGCGATCCACCATCGCCTGTTCGACGAAGGGGATATCTAGCGCCTGGCACCTAGGACGCCGCGCTTGATCTGGAACAAGGTGCGATATGGGCGCTGTGCCACCATGAAGTAAGGGCCCGATCCCGATTTGGGCTCTTCACTGCAAGGAGGCGACAATGAGCAACGTGCGAATCTACGACCCGCTATCGATCGAACCGGTGGGTGACATGCTGCAAGGCATGTTGCGCGCTTTTCGCGGCAGCAATGAAGGCGGGTTCGCGTTCAAGGTCGATGTGACCGAGTCCGACAAGGACTACAAACTGGTCGCGGAAATTCCCGGCGCAAGGAAGGAAGATATTGAAGTATCCGTCGATCGCGGCACGGTGATGATCTCGGCCAAGGTGGAAAAGTCTTCCGAACAGAAGGAAGGCGAGCGCGTGATCCGGCGCGAGCGCTACAGCGGGTCGATGCAACGCGCCTTTACGCTCGACAGCACGGTGGACGAGAGCAAGGTCGATGCCAGCTACGAGAACGGCGTGCTCCGGGTGGTACTGCCCAAGAAGGAAGCCTCGCCGCAGCAGCGCGTGACCATCCGCTGATATCGCCGTCTTCCGGGTCCGCCCGCGGGCGCGCTCGCCAATACACGGAGTACATCATGGACTACCGGACCATGCTGGTCGCGCTCGGAGCGGATCCCGCCTGCGCGTCTCGCATCAGGATGGCCGCCGACCTGGCAGCCGCCTTTGGCGCGCATATCACCGGCGTCAGCGCCACCGGCCTGCGCATGGACCCGATCCGTGACGCCGGCGAAGACGCTGCGCGGCATTTGGCGGCCTCCCGTGGCCGGCTGCTGTGCCAGGCGGTGCTGCAGGGAGAGTTGCTGAGCGAAACCATGAAAGCGTACGCGCCGGGCGTGCCGTACTCGCATCGTGCGGTGGAAGAGGAAACCGGCTGGGTCGTGGCGCAGGAAGCCCGCGTCGCCGACCTGGTGGTGATGGCCCGGCCGGTGGCAACGCAGGATGTGTCCTTGCTAGGCGCCGGGGTGGCCGAGTACGTGCTGCTCAACGCAGGCCGCCCGGTCTTGCTGGCGCCGGCGGAGTTCAGGCGGCTGCATGGCGGGCACGTGGTCATCGCGTGGGATGGGCAGCGCGAGGCGGCCCGCGCCGTGGCCGATGCCATGCCTTTGCTGCTGCGCGCCAGCCAAGTCACCGTCGTGGGCGTGTGGGACGATCGCGGCGAACCGCAGGCAGACTCGGAGCCGGTGGCCGGCTTGCGGCATTACCTGCAGCGCCATGGCATTGTTGCCGGCGTGCGCAACGTGCAGAAGGCGGGGCCGGTAGGCGCCAACCTTCTCGATGCGGCCAGCGCGCTGGGGGCCGACATGCTGGTGGCCGGCGGCTACGGGCACTCGCGCTTGCGCGAGTTGGTCATGGGTGGCACCACGCGCACCCTGATGTATCAGGCGCCGGTGCCATTGCTGTTGTCGCATTGACGGGGCGCCGCCATGCAACTGCAATTTCTCGGCGCCACAGACACGGTCACGGGCTCCAAGTATGTGCTCGACACCGGCCACAGCCGCGTCATGGTGGACTGCGGACTGTTCCAGGGCTACAAGGCGCTGCGCCTGCGCAACTGGGACTGCTTGCCGGTCGATCCGGCCACGCTCGATGCGGTAGTGCTCACGCACTCGCATATCGACCATAGCGGGTACCTGCCGCTGCTGGTGCGCAACGGCTTTCGGGGGCGGGTGTTCTGCACCATGGGCACTGCCCAGTTGTGCAACATCCTGCTGCCCGACAGCGCGCATCTGGCGGTGGAGGATGCGCACTACGCCAACCGCAAGGGTTTTTCGCGCCATCAGCCCGCGCTGCCGCTCTACGACGGCGCGGATGCCGTGCGCGCCTTGCGCCGGCTCGACCCGTTTCACTACGATATGCGGGTGAGGGTGACGCCCGACGTGGAGGCGGAGTTCCATCGCGCAGGGCACATCATCGGCTCGGCGATTGTCACGTTGCATGTGGACGGCAAGCGGATCGTATTCTCGGGTGACCTGGGGCGGCAGCAGGACATCGTGATGCGCGCCCCGGAGATCGTTCGCGAGGCGGATCACCTGCTGGTGGAGTCCACCTATGGCGACCGCGCCCATCCCGCGGACGATCCGTTCGACGCACTGGGCGAAATCGTCAGCCGCACCATTGGCCGCGGCGGCAGCGTGGTGATCCCCGCATTTGCCGTCGGGCGCACCCAGGCGCTGCTGTACTGCCTCTACAAGCTACGCCAACAGAACCGCATTCCGCACGTGCCGGTCTACCTCAACAGCCCGATGGCCATCGACGCCACCACGGTCTTTGCGTTGCACCCGGACGAACTGCGGATCGACCGCGCCGCCTGCGCGGCAGCCTGCAATATGGCGATCCTGATCCAGAGCATGCAGCAGTCCGTCTGGCTGAACCGCGACCATACGCCCAAGATCATCCTGGCCGGCGGCGGCATGGCTACCGGAGGGCGGGTGGTGCATCACCTGGAGACGTACGGGCAGGATGCGCGCAATACGATATTGCTGTCGGGGTTCCAGGCTGCCGGTACGCGCGGTGCGGCGCTGGCGTCGGGGATGCGGGAGTTGCGGATCCACGGGAAGCAGGTTGTGATACAGGCTTCGGTGGCGCAGATTACTTCGCTCTCGGCGCATGCCGATGCCAACGAACTGATGACATGGCTGGGCGGCTTCGGCAGCGCGCCGCGGCGGACTTTCGTGGTGCACGGGGAGCCGGCGGCCAGTGATGCCTTGCGGCAGCGGATTGAGCGGGAGTTGCGTTGGGCGGTTACGATGCCGGAGTATCTTCGGTCGTATTTGTTGGATTAGGGGAGGGGGTGGGGTTTAACTGCAACTGCAACTGCAACTGCTTAACGTCAAAGTGGGGGTGTCAGGATTTTTGTGTGCAAGGCTAAAAACCTGCCTGCCGGGCAGGCTGCCCGGCAGGCAGGTTTTTGATCCTATCTCAGCGATGG
>JYOD01000179.1 GCA_000955785.1 Burkholderiaceae bacterium 16 | reverse complement strand
CGTTTTGCAGTCGGCTCCAATAGAATCAATAACTTACGCTTCTAACTGTCGAACTCGGGGGGCCTGCATGGAGCGCCCGGATGTCACTACTGCCGGCATGCACGAGTGCATTGCGGCGGAGACCGCGCGGCAGGACAAGGCTCTGAATGCCATCTATAAGAGTCTGCAGCAGGCGATCTCGCCCGCCAGGAAGCCCAGGCTGCTCGATGCCCAGCGTGCGTGGCTGAAGTTCCGGGATGCCAACTGCGATTTCCAGGCCGATCCCGACGGCGGCACGCTTGCCGGCGTCAATGCTTCCGCCTGCGTGATGCAGATGACGGCGGAGCGGGCCAAGGAGTTGGCCGACCTCGCCGCCGAAGCGGGAGCGCGCTGACCAGTCCGATCGGCAGTGCGGCGAGGAATGCGCCGTTTTAGCCATATTCCTCTGTTGTCAAAATTTGTTATCCATTCTGTTCAAGACCGGGGGGATTGTCAAAGCCAGGTGACGGCGTACCATGTGGGCCACATCGTTGTTTGCTTTGACCGGAGACCCCCATGAGCCTGGATGCAGAATCCTTTTCGCTGCTGCGCGCGTCGGTGCAGCGTTTCATCGACGAACGCCTGAAGCCGGCGGAAGACACGCTCGAGGAAACCGACGACGTACCAGCCGATATCGTTGCCGATATGAAGGAGATGGGCCTGTTCGGGATCTCCATTCCGGAAAACTACGGCGGCATCGGTTTGTCGATGGCGCAGGAATGCGACGTGGTGTACGACCTCGGTCACACTGCTTTCGCTTTCCGCTCGGTATTTGGCACCAATGTGGGCATCGGCTCGCAGGGCATCCTGATGGACGGTACCGAAGCGCAGAAACAGGAATATCTGCCCAAGATCGCCAGCGGCGAGCTGGTCATCTCGTTCGCGCTGACGGAGCCGAACGCGGGTTCCGACGCGGCTTCGCTGCAGAGCAAGGCCGAGCTCGACGGCGATCACTACATCATCAACGGCACCAAGCGCTTCATCACCAACGCCCCACGTGCCGGCGCCTTTACGCTGATGGCACGCACCGGCGGCGCCGGGGCATCGGGCATTTCCTCGTTCATCGTGCCGGCGAATACGCCGGGCATCTCGCTCGGCAAGCCGGACAAGAAGATGGGCCAGCGCGGCACCAAGACCTGCGACGTGGTGCTGGAAAACGTGCGCGTGCCTGCCGCCAACATCATCGGCGGCGTGCCTGGCGTGGGCTTCAAGACCGCCATGAAGGTGCTCGACCGGGGCCGCCTGCATATCTCCGCGCTGGCCTGCGGCATGGCGCACCGACTGATTACCGATGCCGTGGCCTATGCCAAGGAGCGCAAGCAGTTCGGCCAGCCAATCGGCGATTTCCAGCTGATCCAGGCCATGCTGGCCGATAGCCAGGCCGAGCTGTATGCCGGCTTGTCGATGGTGCGCGACTGCGCCCAGCGCTACGACGCCAAGACGCCTGGCAAGAGCGATCCGGAAGTCAGCATGCTGGCCTCCTGCACCAAGATGTTCTGCACCGAGATGGTGGGCCGCGTGGCCGACCGCGCCGTGCAGATCCACGGCGGCGCCGGTTATATCGCCGAGTACAAGGCCGAGCGCTTCTATCGCGATGTGCGCCTGCTGCGCCTCTACGAGGGCACCACGCAGATCCAGCAACTGATCATCGCCAAGCAGCTGCTGCGCGACTGATCGGAAGACGCGAAGCGAGGCGGGCGCAAGGGCAGCCTTGCCGTTAGCGTGCGGACCCCCGGCCCGGTGCGCCGGCCGGTGTCCGTGCCGGGCCCAGGCAGCGTTCGTGCCGCGATGGCGCTGCGCCCGCGGGGCAACCGAAGCGCGCACGCGATGTCCTGTTGTATTCAACGGAGGCCGCTCCGATGGCAATTGCCGCTTTCAATTTTCCCGTTCCCAGCACTGACCACCTGTGCCGGCCGCACTCGTCCGGCAACGGCACGTGGACCGATGGCGCACCGTGCTACCCGATTATCGAAGCCCTGATGGCCTGCGCCGCGCGTGGGTCAGGCGCGCCGCTGGACTGTATCCGCCTGGCGCTGGACGCGGCCGGTGCGCTGGGCCGTGCCGATCCGGTGACCTCGGTCCAGCCGGCTCGCCTGCAAAGCTTCGACGGCGCGCTCTACCGCACCGGCACCGGCGCGTGGACCATCCTCCACAGCGATCGCCTGGCCGCGCCGGATGTGCGCTTCATGATCGCTTACCTGCTGGGCCGCCAGCTTCTTGGCGGCAGCGAGATGGACTACGTGGAGTGCGCGAACGCCGACGTGATGGCCGTGCCGGAAGATGACTCCGCGGGCGGCCTGGCCTATGCCTTTGCGAGCCGGCTGCTGATGCCGCTCAATGCCTTCCGCCTGGCATTGCCCGGCGCGGTGGACCTGGATGTGCTGGCCGGGCTGGCCGAGCGTCTCTGCCTGCCGGTGCATCATGTGGCGCGGCGCTGGTTGTCCTATACCTCCCGCAAGGCCCGGCTGACTCTGCGGCGCGACGGCGTCACGCTCGGCACCTGGGCCAGCGAGACGGCGTTCGGGCTGTGGGGCGAGGACGTCGGCGGCGCGAAGGGCTTGCGCGCGGCGCCGCAGACGTTGCGGCTTGACGACGGCACCAGCATCGAGCTGGCCGTGGGCCCCAGGTATCTCGCGGCGCGGACCGGCGCGCACCAGCGCGCAGCCTTTCCCCGCTAACCCAGGCCACCCCGGCCGGGCGCCGGCGTCAGTGTTCGTGATGCAGGTACTTGGCCTGCCGCGGCAGGCGGAAGCTGACCATGAACACGATCACCATCATCACCGTCACGTACCAATAGAAGCTCGATTCGTGGCCCAGGGATTTCAGGTCCAGCGCGACGTATTCGGCGGAGCCGCCGAAGACCGCGTTCGCCACGGCATAGGCCAGGCCCACGCCCAGCGCCCGGATCTCCGTCGGGAACATCTCGGCCTTGACGATGCCGCTGATGGATGTGTACAGGCTGACGATGGCCAGCGCCAGGGAAATCAGCACGAAGGCGACGAAGGGACTGTGGACGCCGCCCAGCGCCGTGAGGATCGGTACGGTAGCCAGCGCTCCCAGCGCTCCGAACAGCAGCATATTGTTGCGCCGCCCGATGCGGTCGGAGAGCGCGCCGAATAACGGCTGCATGCACATGTAGAAAAACAGGCAGCCGGTCATCACGTAGCTGGCGGTCTTGATCGACATGCCGGCGCTGTTCACCAGGTACTTCTGCATATACGTGGTGAACGTGTAGAAGATCAGCGAGCCGCCCGCGGTGTAGCCGAGCACCGTGAAGAAGGCCGCCTTGTGATTGCGGAACAGCTCGGTCAGGGTGCCAGCCTCCTTGCTCGCGCGGGTGGCGGCAGAGGTGGTTTCGTGCAGGGTGCGGCGCAGGAAGAGCGCCACCACTGCCGTGACGGCGCCGATCACGAACGGAATACGCCAGCCCCAGGCCTTGAGTTCCTGCTCGTCGAGGAACTGCTGCAGCACCACCACCACGAGCACCGCCAGCAACTGGCCGCCGATAAGCGTGACGTACTGGAACGACGAGAAAAACCCGCGCTGGCCCTTGAGCGCCACCTCGCTCATATAGGTGGCGGTGGTCCCGTACTCGCCGCCCACCGAGAGCCCCTGCAACAGCCGTGCCATCAGCAGGAGTGCAGGCGCCCAGGCTCCGATGCTGTTATAGGTGGGCAGGCTGGCGATCATCAGCGAGCCGCAGCACATCATCGTCACCGAGATCAGCAGCGAGTTCTTGCGGCCATGCCTGTCTGCGATACGGCCAAAAAGCCACCCGCCGATCGGCCGCATCAGGAAACCCGCGGCAAACACGCCTGCCGTATTCAGCAACTGCGCGGTCGGGTCGGATTTGGGGAAGAAGGATCCCGCGAAATAAATGGCGCAGAACGCGTAGACGTAGAAGTCGAACCACTCGACGAGATTGCCGGATGAGGCGGCGACGATGGCGTAAATGCGCTTGCGCTTTTCCTCGGCGCTCGGCGGTGCATCGAGAAGGGGGGCGGACAGGTCAGTCATGATTTGTCTCTTCCTTTCGGCATGCCGCCCCACGTGAAGAGCCGTGGTGCGAGATCGGCACGCAGGATTCCAGTGTAGTGCGCTTGTGCCGAACTGCCGGGCTGCCGTCAGACCGGGAACTGCGTGGTGGACAGCACCTGCCTGAGCATCAGGAAGTCACAGATCCGCCGCACGCTGGGCAGATACACCAATTGCTCGGCGTGCAGGCGGTTGAAGCTTTCGCCGGCCCGCGTGCGCAGCAACCCAGTCCGTGACGGCCGATCGGCAACCGGCCTGGGGCCAAGCGTGGAGGGAGCCGGGGGAGGGGTGCGACGCCTGTGAAGAACGGCGTATCGCCTGGATTGGACCGGGAGGCATCCGGTGCGCGGGGAGCATCGCCGCACATAAACGATGCTGGCCGCATCGCACGGCTGGGCAAGCGCCGCTAAGCCGCGTTAGTTGCGAGGCGCCTGGCCAGGACGGCTGTGTTCGACGTGGATAGCGTCTCTTGCTACCACTTGCCGCCTTATTGCGTGGGTTCTTGCGTTTCTTGTGCTTCTTGCGGCCAGACTCCGTCCACATCCCTTAGCAGATGGCCTGCCAGGATGTAGTCGCCCAGCCGGGTCGCCTTGGCTTCGAGATCGAGCAGTTCATGATCGGCCAGCGTGCCGAGATCGAACTGGCAATACAGGTTGCGCTGCCGGAAGGTGGTCTTGGTTTTGGCCAGCCCCTCGATCAGGGCTTCGCGCGAATGGACAGCAATGCTTTCCTGTCCGCGGTATTGCACTTTGATGCCGCGCTTTTCTCCGAGCCGGCCGAGTTCGACGGCGTCCTGCCATCCGGTTTCATAGTCCAGCTCAAGCGCCAGCACATCTTTCGATGCGAGAAGCCGAAGCGCTTCTGCTTTGCTGCTAGCTCGCACTATTGACATCCACACCTCTTATATCGTCTTATACTGTACGAATATACAGTCAACGCGTCATTGCGGCAAGGGGTTGCCCCCCGGCCCTTTGGACTACTCTTGGGCTACCGCGCCGGCGGCGTCTTCCGCCGCCCCGCAGTACCGCTATTTTCCTCCAGTCTGGCCCTTTTAGGGGGCGGGCGTGGCCTCGGTGGCCGCACTATCCGCCTTCATGGTCGCTCCGGCATTTTGCGCTGCCGTGACAGAAAAGTCGCCCGCATAGACATGCACCACCCGCGCCGGGTCCAGGTACCTGCGGATTACCGCGTTGACCTGTTCGACGGTCGCCGTGGCGATAGCTTGCTCATGTTCCGTGACAAAGCGCATCGTGCGCCCCAGGAACAGCTGGTTGGCCAGCGCGCCGGCCAGTGCCGAGTCGCTGGTGCGGGAAAGCGTGCCTAGCTGCAGCAGGCCGCTCCTGGCTTGCGCCAACTCCTCCGGAGTAATCCCGGTATCCGTAAGGCGGGACAGTTCCTCTTCGACGCCGCGCTTGAGTTTATCCAGGTTCTGCGGCGCATAAAGCGCTTGCATGCCAAACCTGCCGTTGGTGTCGAGCGCGCCCACTTGCACGAAACTGCCGACACTGTAACTGATGCCATCGCGTTGGCGTAGCCGATCCGCAAGCCGGCCCTTGAGCGCGTTGCCGCCGAACACGCGATTGGCAATGACCAGGGCCGGATAATCCGGGGAATTGCTGGTCAGCTCGATCGGCAGGGCGGCCAGGTAGATGGCATTGGCCTTGCCAGGTGTCTCGCGGGTCAGGCGGGCAGGCGTGAGCGGTACGAAGGGGCGGTCGACACGCGCATAGGGCGCCTGCGCCTGCCAGTCGCCGAACAGGGTAGCCAGCTGCGCCTGAGCCGCCTCGCGGTCGAAGTCCCCGACCAGCACCGCCTGTCCGTGGCTGGCGCCGTAGAAGCGCGTGTGAAAGTAGCGCAAGTCGGCCAGCCGCAGCTGCCTGAGTGCCGCAATATTCTCTTGTGTCGTGGGGACATAACGCGGGTCCCCCAACTCGTAGGGATTGCTGTGGCGGCCGAGCGCATTCGATGCAACCGTCTCGGGCTGGCTCAGCCCGCTTTCGACGCCAGCAATGGCGTTGGCACGCAGCGTCTCGAACTCGGCGGCTGGCAGGCTGGGCTCGCGCAAGATCTCGCGCAGCAGCGCCAGCGTCTCGGCAAGCGTTTCCCGTCGCGCCTCGAAACGAACGTTGACCGATTCGGCGTCGCCCTGGATCGACACCACTGCCCTGAGCGCGTTCAGCCGGTCGGCGATCTGCTGCCGTTCCAGGCGAAGGGTGCCGCGCATCAGCATGGCGGCGGTCAGGCTGCCGGCCGCATCCAGGCCCTGCAGGTTGTTCACGTCGCCCATGCGCAGGATCAGCATGCCATTGACGGTCTGCCCGCGGCTGGGCTTGGGCAGCAAGGCGAACTGCATGCCGTTGGCCAGCTTGCCGCGCAAGGTATGGGCCTCGATATTGTCCGGGCTCGGGTCGAAGGCCGGCACGGCGGCCTTGGCTGGCTTAGCCTGGTAGGCGGCCACCAGCGCGGCGATATCCGGAGCGGCGGGCACGCTGGCCGACGCAGGCGCCTCGGCAGGCTTGTCGCCGGGCATGTCGAGCGGCACGAAGCGTCCCAGCGTGCGGTTGCTGGCGCGCAGGTAGTTCTGCGCCACCCGCTGCAGGTCGGCCAGCGTCACGCGTTCGGCCTGCTGGCGCGCGATCAGCAACAGGCGCCAGTCGCCCTTGGCGATCGCCTCGGACAAGGCCACGGCATAGCCGGAGGGGTTCTCCAGCAGGCGCTCGTAGCCGTTGAGCATGCGGGTGCGGGCACGCTCCAGTTCCACCTCGGTGACCGGCCGCTCGGCGAAACCCTCGACCTGCGCCTCCAGCGTCTGCCGCGCCACCTCGAGATCCTTCGACTTGCTCAGCCCGGCGCCGAACAGGACCGAGCCGGGATCCTTCATTGACGACACCGAGCCGAACTGCCAGCTGGCCTTGCCGCTTTCCACCAGCGCTTTGTACAGGCGGCCGCCGGAGCCATCCGAGAGGATGTCGGCCAGCAACTGCATGGCCACCGCATCCGGATGGGCGCCGGGGGCGATGTGGTACTGCACGGCCACTACCTGCGAGTCGCCGACGCGGCGCAGCGTGATCTCGCGCGCGCCTTCCTGCGGCGGCTCTACGGTGTACTGCGCCGGCAGCGTGCGCGCCGGGCGCGGGATCGCGCCGAAGTGCTTGCCGATGCGCGCCAGCGTGGCGGCTACCTCGAACTTGCCGGCCACCGCCAGCACCGCGTTGTCGGGCTGGTAATAGCGGCGGTAGAAGTCCTGCAGGTTGCCGATGGCGACATGCTCCACGTCGCTGCGCGCACCGATTGGCGCCTTGCCGTAGTTGTGCCAGCGATAGGCGGCCGAGCGCATCTGCTGCATCAGTACGCCGCCGGGGTTGTTCTCGGCGCGCTCCATCTCATTGCGCACCACCGTCATCTCGCTGTCGAGGGCCTCGCGGGCGACGAAGCTGTTGACCATGCGGTCCGCTTCCATCTTCAGCGCCCAGTCGAGGTTCTCCTCGCTGGCGGTGAAGCTCTCATAGTAGTTGGTGCGGTCGAAGGCAGTCGTGCCGTTGAACTGCATGCCGCGGCGCGTGAGTTCCTGCGCGATGGTGTTGCCCGGCAGCGCCGGCGTGCCCTTGAACAGCAGGTGCTCGAGCAAGTGCGCCATGCCGGTCTCGCCATAGTTCTCATGGCGGCTGCCGACCAGGTAAGTCATGTTCACGGTGGTGACTGGCTGCGCCGCGTCGGGCGCCAGCAGTATGCGCAGGCCGTTGGGGAGCCGGTACTCGGTAATGCCCTCCACGCTGGCCACTTCGACCGGCGCGGCGGAAGACAGCCTGGCACCGGCTGCGGTCGCCGGGACTGCCGGGGCGGCGGCAGGTACGGCTACGCTGAAAGTCAGGGCCAGCAGGCAGGAAAGGCACTTGAACGTGAGACGCATTCGGAATTCGAGGTGTGGATTGGCTCCCTTGTCGCGGAGATCTGTGCGATTCTGCGGGGCGCGGCAAGGCAGCGGTAAGGTCGGCCCGATGGCTGATTCTAGCTCTTGCCAGGCCCGTAGCGGCATGGTGCAGTGCTTTTCAGCCGGTTCGCAGTGAATTTGGGAATATTCCGCATCCTTCAAGCCGCCACGGCGCACCGGGTGTCCTAGATCCAAATTCGTCGAATTCAGGTTCAGGACATCAGGACATTAAGAAAAGAGGTGCTTCGGACATTCGCGTGTGTACTGCATGCGGGTGCGAGTGGCCGGCAGCAAAACGCTGGTTTGCTCCCCTCTCCCATGAAATGGGAGAGGGGACGGGGGAGAGGGCGGGCGTTCGCTCAAGGTGATGCGCCTCGCTCTTGCGCAGGCTCGCCTTCCCCCAACCCCTCGGGGCTACGGCAGTGCTGGAATTAGCCCAGCGATGAATCGACCCGCACGAAAATCGGATGAATCAGAAACGATGCCAGCGGATTGCCGCTCCGGCTGCCCCGACCGGTCCCTGTCAACAGACCGGCAGCGCACTGGGATCATCAATCGCTACCCTCGCCCTCCTGCTCATCCAACGCGGCCAGTTCGCTCAACACCAGCGTCTCGTACGCAAGCACGGTCACCAGCGAAAGCAGATGGCTCTGGGTCTCTTCGGTGAGGTTGCAGAAGGTGCCGCCCGCCGCGTTCTCGATGGCAACCGACAACAGCGCATTGAGCTGCGCGGTTTTTTCGGCGGCGAGGCTTAGCGGGCTTTCGGATGGGGCATGCGCGGTCAGGAACGTATCGCGGCCCGCGCGTTGGGCGGTGATGTTGTAGCGCGGGTAGTAGTTATGCATCGAGTGCCCTCCGTCGGGATGCGCACAGGCGATAGCAGATGAGGGGGAGCTTGGGGGATGCGATTTGCCCGGAACGGGCGAGCGAAGACTGGGGCATGGGAGTGCCTCCTCTGTCAGCGTATTTTGACTCCGCTCCCCGCTGCTAATCGGGGTGGGCGGGCGCAAGGCGAGGTTAGCAGACCGGGACAGAGATCCGGCGAGCCCGAAGGCTCCCCCGCCTAGGCCCGCCCATAAGGACGTGCAGAGGCACGACGGACGCAAAAACGCCGCCTGGTGGCGGCTGTCCGCCTCTGTCATCCGGGCTGCTAAACCCGGCCGCTGTGGTTGCAGCGACGAGCGAAGTATAGCGTGGGGCAATGCGGCCTAACCCGGCCGCAACAAAAAGTCACGCCCGCTACGCCATCAAACCACCACCGGCACCAGATCGATCCTGCCGGCCGTCCAGCCGAGCAGGCATGCTTTCCCGTCGGTGATGTGGGACTCAGCCCCGGCCAAGCGTTCCGCGCACCTTTTGACGCGTCGGCATTCCAGCGCCTTAACCGGGCGCCTGAGGGCGCAGTGCCGTCGGTTCGATGCCGAACATGCGCTTGTGCGTGCGAGTAAGGTGAGCCGAGTCCGCAAATCCTGCCTCATGCGCAGCTTCGGTCCAGGATGCGCCCGACATGACCGCCTCGACGGCCAGATTGATGCGCAGCCATAGGAGGAAACGCTGCAAATGCAGGACGTCCGCTAAAACTCGAACTTCCACCGATGCCATGAGCCCGAGCAAAGAGCGGTTACTTCACACCTACCAACGGGATATGAAATTCATCTCGATAGATGACATCCCGCTGGCAAATTTGTTGGCTTCTATCGAGAGTCGGTACCCAGAGCCTGCTCGAGGCCGTTGGCAGGCCGCCCTCGACTTCATCTATCGCCTCATTACTTGCGAGCTTGCGGACATCACTTGCGTTGGGGAAATTGAAGAGAACTTGACAGTCCTATTTGAGTCACTCGCAACATGCCCGCCCTTGCAGCTTGAGCCAGGATACTGGTTGGAGCTACAGATATATGGAACGGAGAAATGCGTTGATCTGATCAATCGCCATCATATCGAATGGGATAGCAGTCTGAACCCCGCATTCGCTCAGGAACTCGAGAAGATATTTGATCGCTATGGCGTTGACCTCGTTAAATCTCCCTTGATTCCAATTCGTGCCTAAATTCCAACGCTGGTCTATCAGCAAGTTGGCGACATGCTGGTAGGCTCCTCACCAGGTACCAACGCAGCAGTGCGTGCGCTGGTAACCGGGCAACCCTCTCGGTTCCTATCGAGAAGAATGCTCCATGATGGGACCCGATAGGGTGCGCAGGAACGCGACAACATCTCGCATCTCCTCCTCCGTCAATCGGATGGGCTTGCGCTCGGCGTGCCCCGTGCCACCATGTGCCAGCTCGGAATGACCGACAGCCGCTGCCGGCGAACGCACGTAGTGCCTTACTACCTCGTCCAGGGTCGTGAGCTGGCGAACCGCGCAGGGCCTCGTCGGCGAAGCGGATCTGCCGGGTGACACCGGGGATCAGCGTCAGACGAAGCGTGCCGCTGGACAGGTCCTGCTGCGGTACGGCGACGCGTGTCGTCGTATAGCCGCGCGAGAGGATCTGCGCGCCCAGGCGGCGCATGATGATGTTGATACCCTCGCGGCCAACGCATTGATTTGCGTACTGGTTCAGGTACTCCTGGGCGAAGCGGAATGCGTCCAGCGGGAGCGCGCTGGCGCCATGCCTGCGAACCCCTTCCGGCAGTTCCCTAGGGATCTCCAGCAAGACCCTGCCGGCGGTGAAGCACGGTGTCTCCACCGGCAGCGTGGTGGACAGCGCCTCCCTGGCCGCCTGCCCGCCGTCCAGGAAGGCGCTGGGCGCCTTCATCTGCCGGGCGCGCTCGTCGGCCTGCTCGATATTGCGCTCACGTTGCAGTTGCTGATTCTGTTCCTGCCGCGAGCGGCGTAAAGCCCCTTCAATATCCGGCGAAACCTGTGCGAATGCGCCCACAGCCGTCAACAGGCTGACGGAAGCGGGAACGGCACGGCGCAGGAGCGGAGCAAGGCGGAGACCCATGCATTCGGCTCTCTCGTTGACTTTGTTGGACGGAAATTCCGGCGGAGCCGGAATGCGTTCACCGCGCGCAGGGCATCAAGGCGCAGGTCACGAAATCCACGTCCGTTGTGGCTGCGCAAATGCGACAAGGCATCGCAACGGCGACGGCATTGGGTGGTGAGGCGGGGTCTGGTAGTTCGCGATTTCGACCTCGACCGTTACGCCCCCAGCAATGAATATCGAACTGGAAAGAGTAGCTGGCGGACGAGGTGATTGGGTTCGGAAGATTCCGTATCTTGCAGTGGAATTTTCGCAAAAATATTCATTGCGGATTAGGACGTGTTCGATTGATTTCGATGAGGAATTGCGTGCAAATGGAGGGCGAATCTGCGCACATAGCCCATCCTGAGGGAGATCGTATGCAGGAAGACAAACAGCACATCTGCATTTGGGAGGCCCAACCATGATGCGAGGAGTTGCCTGCGTTGGCGACGTGCGGAAGCGCGGGGGGAAGACCCATTTCCTTATACAGAAGTC
>JYOD01000178.1 GCA_000955785.1 Burkholderiaceae bacterium 16 | reverse complement strand
TTGTTTTGTCTCCACCCTCTTTACGAGTAAAGAAAAGTGACGTAAACGGCCAACCCCGCACAGCCGCGCCAGCAGCTAGAAGCAATAAAACCCCGCCGAAAAACGCTAAAACCATACCAAAGAGAGACGTGATCCCCCAACCAACCCCCAATCACCCCACCTCCAACCGAAAAACAGCAACCGACCTCTTCATCCTCTGCGCCTGCTCCCGCAAAGCATCGGCCGCAGCCGCCGCCTGCTCCACCAACCCCGCATTCTGCTGCGTAACCTGATCCATCTGCGTCACCGCCTGATTCACCTGCGCAATCCCGCTGCTCTGCTCGCGCGACGCCCGGCTGATCTCATCCATCATCACCGTCACCCGCCTGACCGCGCCCACGATGCTCTCCATGGTCGCGGTAGCGTCGCCAGCCAATGCCGAGCCCGCCTCCACGCGCTGCACCGATTGCGAGATCAGCGTGCGGATCTCCTTGGCGGAACTGCCGGCGCGCTGCGCCAGGTTGCGCACTTCGGCAGCCACCACGGCAAACCCGCGCCCGTACTCGCCGGCACGCGCCGCTTCCACCGCCGCATTGAGCGCCAGGATATTGGTCTGGAAGGCAATCCCGTCGATCACCGCGATGATGTCGACGATGCGTTTCGAATCGGCCTCAATCTCGCCCATGGTCTGTAGCACGCGCCCCACCGAGGCGCCGCCGGCCACCGCGATGTCGGAAGCCTCGCTGGCCAGCGCGCTGGCCTGGTCCGCGCAGCCGGCATTCTGCTGCACGATCGCGGTGAGCTGCTCCATGCTGGCGGCGGTCTGCTGCAGCGACGATGCCTGCTCTTCCGTGCGCTGCGACAGGTCCAGGTTGCCTTGCGCGATCTCGCCCGCGGCCACCAGCACGTTCTGCGCGCCCTCCTTGGTATCGCCGATCAGCGCGCGCCAGGTATCCACCAGCGACAGCAGGTGCCGCTTCACATGGCTGAGTTCGTCGCTGCCATGGACCTCCAGCCGGATGCCAAGGTCGCCGGCGTTGATCCGGCCCACCATGTCCGCCACTTGCCGCACGTCCTCCCGCATGCCGCGGCTGAAACCGGCGAACAGGTAGAACGCCGCGCCCACGGCCAGCAGGGCCACGCCGCCGAGCACTTCCAGTTCCAGCTTGTCGGCAGCGATGCGCTGCTCCAGCATGGCGCGGGCAAGCGCGGAGAACTCCTTGTTGACCGAGGAGACCGCGTTGATGGCGGCGGTCGCTTCGTCGAAATAGGCCTTGGCCTCGATGTTGATGCCGCTGCTGCCCAGCAGCCTCTCCTTCAGCGTGCGGTAGAAGGCGTCCACGGCGGCCAGTTGCGCCTGCGCGCTTTCCACCCGTGCGCGATACGCCGGCGCGCCGCGCGTCACGCGGCCGATATCGCGCCGCACCGATTCCAGTCCGTCCTGGATCTGCTCCCCGAGCGCGGCCAGTTCAGCCTGTTGCGCCGCATCGGAATAGCCGCCCTGGCTGATGATGGCGGCCCCCCTGCCACGCGCCAGCGCGCTCAGCTCGGCCAGCTTTGGCATCGGCCCGACCATCAGCGTGACCAGGTAGTACGAACCGCTATCGGGGTCGAGCGCGAGCGACGAGCGATCCGCCACATCGCCGATAAACAAGCGGGTCTGCTTGACCAGCGCGCTGTGCATGTCGAAAAGCGGCCCGGCTGTCGTGTTCAGGCCCGTTTCATGCATGCGTCGCCACGACTCCCCGAGTTTTTTCGCGTCGGGCATAACTTCGAAGCCCGCCGCCGCCCCGGCTTGCTGCATCAGCCCGTCAAGGTGTGCAGCAGCCTTCGCATCCGCGCCATCGAACGTGGCGCGAAATGCCGCGTTACCCGCCAGCACGGCGTTGGCCGCACCGCGCCTGACCTGTGTCTCGCGCATGAAGTCGAGCGCGCGGTCGACGATGGCGAGGCCGCGCAGTTCGTCCTGGCTGGCGCGGATCGACTGCGCCGAGAGGCTCAGCACCGCATAAAGCGAGCCGCTCAGCGGGATCAGGAACAGGATCGCAAGCAAGAGCAGCTTGCGCGTGATCGTCAGGCGCGCCATCAGGCGCATGGCAGGAGAAAGGAAAGTCACCACGAAAGACCCCAGAAAAAGCACTCGCATGTGCCTTGTATCGGCCGCATCAAGGCGTACTGAAGCGCAGTTTCCCAGCTATTTTTCCATGCACAACTGCGGGGCGGAAACAGCACAAGGCGGGTGCAGAATGCCCGTAAATCGGGCGAAAAATAGGCGCAAACCGCGTGTAGAACAGGCACAAGACGATCACGAAAAAGCGGATAAGAGAGCCGACACAAAACAGACGCAAATCAAACGTAGAACGGTAGGCTTCGCGATGTCAGCGCGCCGGGCGGATTCCGATGTGGGAAACAGGCCAATGCGCGTAAGCGGTGTCCTTCTTGGGCACTTGCGCCCCTGCTGGCCCGCGAGACCAGTATTCCCAACCCAGGAGATGCCGATGCTGAGTCCACACGAATTTGCTACCTTGATGCTGGTCCACGATACGCAGGACCGGCTGGAACTCGATCCCGTGGATCTGGAAGCGTTGCTGGAACGCGGCCTTGTGTCGCTGGAGGAATGCGGGGCCGGCCATTGGTGCCCGCATGTCACGCCGCATGGCTTCGCCTTGCTCAGGGCGATGGGCTGGCAGGGAGATATGGCCAGGGCGCGGCAGGGCGCGGCGCGCGGGCAGGAAGCATCCGCGCGGTAACGCCTTCCTCGCGCCTCAATGAAAGTCGCGGCTGGACACCATCAGGCGGCCCAGCAGCGGACTCAGGTCCACCAGTTCCTGCGCCATCAGGTGCCTCACCTCGCCCTGGCGCTGCCACATGCCGATCACGCCCAGCAGCGTGGCGCCCAGCACTTCCTTGCGCTGGCGCTCGATCAGGTCCGGCCAGAGAATCACGTTGACGGCACCCGTCTCATCCTCGATCGACGTGAAGATCGTGCCGCTGGCGGTCGCCGGCCGCTGCCGCACCGTGACGATGCCGCAGGCCCGCACACGCCGGCCGTTGCCGCAATGGGCCAGATCCTGCGCGGTGGCGTACTTCATGGCCGCCAGCCGCGGCCGCAGCAGCGCAAGCGGATGCGACTTGAGCGACAGGCCCATGCTGGCGTAATCAGCGGCCACGTCCTCGCCCAGGCGCGGCGCCGGCAGCGACAGCTTGCTCTCGGCCGGAGGTGCCTCGTAGAGCAGGTCATGTTGGGCGGCCTGCAGCGCGGCGGCGCGGGCTTGCCAGCGCGCCTGGCGCCGATGCCCGGCGAGGCTGGCAAGCGCATCGGCGGCGGCCAGCGCGTCGATGTCGTGGCGATCGAGCCGCGCCCGCAGCACAAGATCCTCGACGCTGGCAAAAGGCTGCCTGGCGCGTGCCTGCTCGATGCGCCCGGCAGCCGCCTCGCGCATGCCGCTCACGCGGTTGAGCCCGAGCCGCACCGCGGGTTGGGTGCGCTCGCGCCCTCGCGCTGCCCGCCCGTCCGCTTCCTGCTCCAGCGTGCTTTCCCAGCAGCTCACCGTGACATCCACGGGCGACGTACGCACGTGGTGGCGCCGCGCATCCTGCACCAGTTGCGAAGGTGAATAGAAACCCATCGGCTGGCTGTTGAGCAAGGCGCACAGGAAAGCCGCCGGATGATGGCACTTGATCCACGCGCTCACATAGACCAGCTTGGCGAAGCTGGCGGCATGGCTTTCCGGGAAGCCATATTCGCCGAAGCCTTCGATCTGCTTGCAGATGGCCAGCGCGAAGGCTTCCGGATACTTGTTGCGGGTCAGCGCGCTGACCAGCGCATCCTGGTGCTGCTTCAGGTCGCCCTTGCGCCGCCAGGCCGCCATCGAGCGGCGCAGCTGGTCGGCCTGGCCGGGAGTGAAACCGGCGGCGTCGATGGCCAGCTGCATCACCTGCTCCTGGAAGATCGGCACGCCCAAGGTCCGGCCCAGCACCTTCTCGATGACGTCGTTGTGATACACCGGCGGCTTGCCGGTGCGCCGCACCTGCTCGCGCCGTTTCAGGTAGGGATGCACCATGCCACCCTGGATCGGCCCGGGCCGCACGATGGCCACCTCCACCACCAGGTCGTAGAAGGTGCGTGGCAGCAGCCGCGGCAGCATCGACTGCTGCGCGCGCGACTCCACCTGAAACACGCCGATGGTATCGGCGGCGCAGATCATGTCGTAGGTCTGCGCGTCCTTGCCGGGGATGTCCTCCATGCGGTACGACGCGCCCGAGCGGCTCGGGATCATCGCCAGCGCGCGGCGGATGGCCGACAGCATGCCCAGCGCCAGCACGTCCACTTTCAGCAGGCCGAGCGATTCCAGATCGTCCTTGTCCCACTGGATCACGCTGCGGTCTTCCATGGCCGCGTTCTCGATCGGCACCAGCCGCGACAGCTTGTGCCGCGCGATCACGAAACCGCCCACGTGCTGCGACAGATGCCGCGGAAAGCCGCGCAGTTGCGCGGTCAGGCTGGCCCATTGCCGCACCGCCGGCGATTCCGGGTCCAGCCCGTACTGGGCAATGCGGTCGAGAAAGGTCTTGCCGCCGTCCCACCAGGCCTGGCCCTTGACCACCTGCTCGATCACGCTGGCGTCGATGCCCAGCGCGCGGCCCACGTCGCGCAGCGCGCTGCGCGAGCGGTAGGTGATCAGCGAGGCCGCCAGCGCGGCGCGGTGGCGGCCGTATTTCCCGTAGATGTACTGGATGACTTCCTCGCGCCGCTGGTGCTCGAAATCGACATCGATATCGGGCGGCTCATCGCGTTCGCGCGACAGGAAGCGGCCGAACAGCATGTTGGCGTCGCCGGGATCGACCTCGGTGATGAACAGGCAATAGCAGACCAGCGAATTGGCCGCCGAGCCGCGCCCCTGGCACAGGATGCCGCGCCCGCGGGCAAAGCGCACGATGTCGTGCACGGTGAGGAAGAAGGGCTCGTATTGCTTCTCCCGGATCAGTTCGAACTCCTCCTTCAACTGCTTGCGCCACTCGGGCTTGAGTCCGCCGGGGAAGCGCCGCAGCACACCCTTCATGGTCTCGCGGCGCAGGTAGCTGAAGGGGGTCTCACCGGGGGGCACCAGCTCTTCCGGATACTCGTAGCGCAGCGTATCGAGCGAGAAATCGCACAGCGAGGCGATCCGCACCGTCTGCGCCAGTGCCTCGCGCGGGTACAGCCGGGACAAACGCTGCCGCATGCGCAGGTGCTGCTCGGCATTGGGCGCCAGCGTCATGCCGCACCCGGACAGCGGCTGGCCCACCCGAATCGCGCTCAGCACATCGGACAGCGGCTTGCGCGAACGCACATGCATGGTCACCGCGCCGGCCGCCGCCAGCGGCACGCCGGATTGCGCCGATGCGTCCGCGAGACGCAGCCGGTGCAAGGCATCGGCATGGCCCTGCAACTGTTCGAGCGCGATCCAGCCGCGCGCGCCAAAGGTCTGCCGCATCCATTGCGCTTGCTGCAGCAGCGCCGCGGGCTCGGGGCAATAAGACGGCAGCAGCAGCGCCAGGCAGTTGGGCATGCCGCGCAGATGAGCCTGTTCCGGCTGCGGTGGCGCGGCCAGGTCGTCGGGGTGGAGCCGGTAGCTGCCCTTCTCCGAGCGCGTGCGCCCCAGGGTGATCAGTTCGCTCAGGTTGCCGAAGCCTTCCCGGTCCTGCGCCAGCAGCACCAGCCGCAGCACCGGCTGGCCGGCGGAGTCCGTCAGCGTGAAGCGGCTGCCGACCAGCAGGCGGAAATCCTGCGCGGCGCGGGCCCGCGCGTCCAGTCGTTCATGGCGGCGCAGGCGGGCCTGGGTGGCTTCGCCAGGGGCCAAGGCGTCGCAGGCGGCGGGCGTGGCATCCGGCACGGCGAGGGATTCACCATCCACCCCATGCTCGCCGTCATGCTGGTCGCCCTCTTCGCCGTCGTCCTCGATGAGATCGTCATCGTCGCCATCCTCATCCAGCCCCGCGGCCAATCGCGCCGCGCTGCGCGCCGCGGCGTCGCCGATGCGCTCACGCAGGTCCTTCAGCGCATGATGCGCGCGCGCCGTGCCGGCCACCGAACATTCATCGGTCAGCGCCAGCCCGCGATAGCCCAGCGCAAAGGCGCGCTCGATCAGTTCGACCGGATGCGACGCCCCGTCCAGGAACGTGAAATTGGAAATGCAGTGCAGCTCCACATAATCCGGCAATACCGGCAGCAACGCGGAAAGCGCCGGCGGCAAAGCGGAAAACGAGGGCATGGCGGGCTTGCTGGACATGACAGGGAGGCAAAGGCTCAGGCGAATCTCAGGCGAACAGGCCGTGCAGGAACCAGCGGTATTCACCGCTCTCCTCGCGCCCGGGACGCTGGCGATAGACCCAGCAACGCAGGCCATCCGCACGTTCGGCGACGAAATAATCGCGCGTGGCCAGCGCGCCATCCCACCAGCCGCTCTCGATGCGCTCCGGCCGCGAGAGCAAGGTCAGCGGGCCGCCATGACAGGGCCGGTGACGCTGCACGGTGAGCGGCATCGGCTTGTCCAGCAGCCACGCCGGGCGCTCCGGCATGGCGCCTGCCGGGGCCGGCTGCGGCGCGCGCGCCGGCATTTCGTCGACGGGGCACCAGCGATTGGCGCGCTCGGGCCGGTGGTCGGGCAGCGGCTGGGGTTGCAACACGTTTTCGCGGCCGAGCCGCGCCATCAGCGTATCGAGCAGGCGGCCCAGTTCGGCCGGCGTGCCGCCCGGTTCCGGAAACAGCGAATCGCTCTGCGGCAGGCAGGTCTCCATGGACTCCACCACCAGCATCAGGCCCACCGCCGGCACGCCGAACTGCACCTTGTCCAGCCGCTCCTGCAGCAGCCTGGACAGATGGACCGGATCGCGGCTGGGCTGCGCCAGGCTGACCGTCACCGGCGTAGACGGGGTCTCGGTGCCGAGCCGGTAGCGCTCGTGTTCGAGCCGCAGCACCAGCCGCGTCACGCCCGCCTGCTGTACCGCCAGCCAGCCGGCCAGCGCCAGCAGCAGGCGCTGCGCGCCCGCCATCACGCCCTGCACGGACTCGGTGCGGCCCGGCAGCTCCATGCGCTGCGCGAAGGTTGCCGGCGCGCTGAACCAGGTAAAGCGCACCGGCACCTCGCCATAGGCCTGGTCCAGCCGCACCCGCAGATCCGGCCCCAGCCGGCGCCGCAGGCCGGCACGCGGCAGGCCCCGCACCTCGCCCACGGTCCGGCAGCCGATGCCGTCGAGCCAGCCGTCGTCGGCCACGCCTTGCAGCATGGCCACCGGCAGCCGGTCCAGCAGCCGCGCCATGCGAGCAGCCCGCACCGCGCGCCGCGCCGGCCGG
>JYOD01000177.1 GCA_000955785.1 Burkholderiaceae bacterium 16 | reverse complement strand
GCATCACGGCGCGATGCACGAAGCCGGTCCGGCCTTGCCACGCGTCTTGCGGCGTGGCTTCGGAAAGTACCGGCACATACTTGAAGCCGGGCCACTCGGATTCCCAGCCCCGTGCCAGTTCATCCATGTACAGGTCGCGACGCTGGCGGCCTCCCCAGTAGAGGGTCATGGGGCGCATGATTTTGCGGCGGATGATGTAGCCGATGATCGCCTTGATCGGCGCGAAGCCAGTGCCGCTTGCCACAAACACGATCGGTTTGTCGCTCTCTTCGCGCAAATGGAAAGTGCCAAGCGGCGCTTCAAACTGCAGGATCTGGCCAGGCTGGATCTCGCCCTCGAACACCGGGTCGGTAAAGACCCCACCCGGCGTATGCCGCAAGTGCAGCTCAAGCGCGATCAACCCCGCGGCAGCAGGTGGCGTGGCAATGGAGTAGCTGCGCCGGACACCGTTCTCGAGCAGGAAATCGAGATACTGTCCAGCGGCGAACCGCAGATTCTCATTGATCGGCAGTTTGAGCTCGACGATCGCCACGTCGGGCGCCGCCTTGTGGATCTCGCGCACGCGGCACGGGATCTTGCGCGGCTTGACCTGCTTAAGCGACAGCTCGTTCACTTCGATCACCAGATCGCTGAGCGGCTTTGCCTGGCATAGCAAGGCGTAACCTTCGGCGCGCTGGGCCTCGGAGAGATAGGCCGCATGCGCACGGCCAAAGTCCACCTTGCCCTCGAGGATGCGCCCCTGGCAGGTTCGGCATCCTCCGGCGCGGCAGCTATAGGGCATGATCCAGCCGGCCTCAAGGCCGGCGGTCAGCACCGTTACACCATCGGGCACCTCATAGCTGTGTCCACTCGGATGCAAGGTCACGTTGAACGTCATGTCGTCGTTCCTGATTATTGAGTGCGGAGGGTGGCGTGGAGCGTCAAGCGTTGCTGGCCCGCTATGGGAGAAACCTCTGCCGGGATGCGATGACC
>JYOD01000176.1 GCA_000955785.1 Burkholderiaceae bacterium 16 | reverse complement strand
AGCCGGTCGTGCCCGGCGCCGGGGCTTTGCTGTCCGGCGCTTACTGAGTGCCCCGGCCAAGGAGCGATGACATGAGTACCTTTGTTTGCGGCGGCAACCTCCACGCCAACGGCATTCGGCAGCACTACCTGCGCTATGGCGGCAACGCCGGTGCGCGTGCCACGCGCGATCCGGTGATCCTGGTGCCGGGTATCACCAGCCCCGCCATCACCTGGGGCTTCGTCGGCGAGCGCCTGGGCGAGCAGTTCGACACCTATGTGCTGGACGTGCGCGGGCGCGGCCTGTCCTGCGCGTCGGATACGCTGGACTACAGCCTGGATGCGCAGGCCGCCGATGTGCTGGCCTTCGCGCAGGCCCTGGGCCTGCAACGCTACAGCGTGGTCGGACATTCGATGGGCGCGCGCATCGGCATCCGTGCCGCGCGCAGCCGGCCGTCGGGGCTGGCGCGGCTGGTCATGGTCGATCCGCCGGTCTCCGGCCCGGGCCGCCGCGCCTACCCCGCGCAACTCGCCTGGTATGTGGATTCCATGGCGGTGGCGCGGCACGGCGTGGATTTCGAGACCATGCGGCGCTTCTGTCCCACCTGGACCGACGAGCAACTGGCCCTGCGTGCCGAATGGCTGCACACCTGCGACGAACGCGCCGTGCTGGCCAGCTTCCAGGGCTTCCATACCGACGACGTGCATGCCGACCTGCCGCATGTCGCGGTACCGGCCTTGCTGATGGTGGCCGGCCGCGGGGATGTGGTGCGTCCCGAGGATATCGATGAGATCCGTGGTCTGTTGCCGCAGACAGAAGTCAGCCACGTGCCGGGCGCCGGCCACATGATCCCCTGGGATGACGAGGCGGGCTTCTATCGCGCGCTGGGCGGCTTCCTCGGCGCTGAAGTTGTCCCACGCCCACGGCAACAGGCCGCGGCCTGAGCCGCCGATCACCAGGAGAGAACATGCCAGTCAGCGATCACGCCCTGATCCAGGCCTGGAAACAGGTCCTCACGCTGTCCCGCCTCGCGCCCGGGCAGACCGTCACCATCCTCACCAGCGCCGCCACCCATCCGCAGACCCTGTCGTGCGCGCTGGTCGCCACGCAGGCGATGGGCGCCATCGTCAACCGCCTGGACCTGCCGCCCGTCAATGGCGACAAGGCCCTGAGCCGCGATCCGTTGGCTTACCTCGGTACCACGGCGCTCACCGGCAACCGCGCCGCCATCGCCGCGCTCAAGGAGAGCGACCTGGTGCTGGACCTGATGACGTTGCTGTTCTCGCCCGAACAGCACGACATCCTGAAAACCGGCACCAGGATCCTGCTGGCGGTGGAGCCACCGGAAGTACTGGTGCGCATGGTGCCGACCGAGGCCGACCGCGAGCGCGTGACAAGCGCCAACGCGCGGCTGTCGCGGGCGAAGGAAATGCATGTGACATCCGATGCGGGCACCGACCTGCGTTGCCCGCTCGGCGAGTTTCCCGCCATCAGCGAGTACGGTTTCGTCGACGAGCCGGGACGCTGGGACCACTGGCCAAGCGGCTTTGTCCTGACGTGGCCGGACGAAGGCGGCGCCAGCGGGCGCATCGTGCTGGACCGCGGCGATATCCTGCTGCCGCAGAAGGGCTACGTGGCGGACCGCGTCGAGCTGACGGTGGAAGGCGGCTATGCCACGCGCATCGAAGGCGGGCTGGATGCCGAGCTGCTGAACGACTACATGGCCTCCTTCAACGACCCGGAAGCCTATGCCATCTCGCATATCGGCTGGGGCCTGCAGCCGCGCGCACGCTGGTCGACGCTGGGCCTGTACGACCGCGAAGCCTCCATCGGCATGGACGCGCGCGCCTACGAGGGCAATTTCCTGTTCTCGCTCGGCCCCAACAATGAAGCGGGTGGCAGCCGCACCACCGCCTGCCATATCGATATCCCGCTGCGCAACTGCACGGTGCGCCTGGATGGCGAGGACGTGGTCAGGCAAGGCAAGGTACTGGACGGTTGGAACAGCAAATGACGAGACATAGCGAACTCCCCACCTACGAGCGCCAGGGCTTTGGCACGCCGCTGCCGCTGCAAGCCCCCGTGGGCCTGCTGATCGTCGATTTCGTCAACGGATTCGCCGATCCGGCGATGTTCGGCGGCGGCAATATCGCGCAGGCCATTGCCAACACCGTGCCGCTGCTGGCAGCAGCCCGTGAGCAAGGCTGGGCCGTGGCGCACAGCCGCATCGTGTTTGCCGACGACGACGGCGACCACAACATTTTCACGCTGAAGGTGCCCGGCATGCTGACGCTGAAGGAGCACGGACCGGCCAGCGCGATCGTGCCGCAGCTCGCGCCGCGCGAGGGCGAGCTGGTGGTGCGCAAGACCGTGCCGTCCGCCTTTTTCGGTACGTCGCTGGCGGCCTGGCTGACGCAGCGCGGCGTACGCACGCTGGTGGTGGCCGGCGCGGTCACCAGCGGCTGCGTGCGCGCCAGCGTGGTCGATGCCATGTCGCACGGCTTCCGCCCGCTGGTGGTGTCGGACTGCGTGGGCGACCGCGCAATCCAGCCGCACGAGGCCAACCTGTTCGACATGGAGCAGAAATACGCCGCTGTGATGCCCCGCGAGCAGGCACTCGCGGCATTGAGGCGCCTCTGAGCGCGCTTGCGCGCCGCACCACGCACTGTATTGGCTAAAGCCCCAATTGACCGTTGCCGCCCGTTTCGCCAATCTGGCGATAAGGTCAGTGCACTGAATATATGCGGCGCGCAAGTGCACGGAAATGGCTTATCGATCGGCCGGTTGCCGAGATGACCGCGATCCACGAACCCCCAAAGCAGTCTCGGACGGCGGCTAACCCGGGCTGGAGAAATGTATGGACAAAGACCACATCGAGAAGGAAGGCGGGCAGGGCGTAGGCGCCCGCGTGGCGCGCAAGGAAGACGCGCGCCACCTGCATGGCAAGGGCCGCTTCGTGGCCGACATCGCCATGCCGGGCCTGCAGGAAGTTGCCTTCCTGCGCAGCCCCATGGCGCATGCGCGGCTGCTGGCGCTGCACAAACCTGAAGGGCTGGAGCACGCGGTGATCGGGCGCGGCGACATGCTTGGCGCGCTCGACATCGTGGCGGACTCGGCCTTTCCTTCTTACCAGCCCTCGGCGCAGCCGCCGCTGGCCAGCGGCAAGGTCCGCTTTGTCGGCGAGCCGATTGCCATGGCCTTCGCACCGACCCGCGCGGAAGCCGAGGACATCGCCGAGCGCGTCGTCGCGGACCTGGACGAACTGCCCGCGCTCACCGACGTGGACGGCGCAAGGCAGGCCAGCGGCACCACGCGTGTCCATGAGCACTGGAAGGATAACCACTTCCTCACGCTTACCGCCGACAAGAATTTCGACACGCTCAGCAAGACCGCCGCGGTGGTGGTCACCCGCAAGATCGACCTGGCTCGCCAGTGCATGGTGCCGATGGAGGGCAAGGCCGTGCTGGCTTACTGGGATCACCAGTTCGACCAGCTGATCGTCTACAGCGCCACCCAGGTGCCGCACATGATCCGCACGGTGCTGAGCCACTGCCTGGGCCTGGAGCAGGAGAAGGTCCGCGTGATCTCGCCCGACGTGGGCGGCGCCTTCGGCTACAAGTGCGTGCTGCAGCAAGAGGAGTTGTGCATCGCGTGGCTGGCCATGACGTATCGCAAGCCGTTCCGCTTTATCGAGGACCGCCGCGAGCACCTGACCGCAGGTGCCAACTCGCGCGAGCACCACTACGAGGTCACGGCCTATGCCGACGCGCGCGGCCGGCTGCTGGCGCTCGACGCAAAGATCGCCATCGATGGCGGTGCCTATTCCGTGTGGCCCTTCACCATCGGCCTCGAGCCCGGCCAGGCTATCGGCAACCTGCCCGGGCCGTATGCCTTCGACGGCTACCGCTGCATCACGGAATGCGTCGCCACCAACAAGCCCGGCTTCGTGCCGTACCGTGGCGTGGCGCGCACCGGCGTGTGCTTCGCCATGGAACTGCTGATCGACGCGCTGGCGCGCGCTGTCAGGCGCGAGCCGTGGGAGATCCGCTGCGAGAACCTGGTGCAACCCGGGGCCATGCCCTACGTCAACGTCACCAACAAGCATTTCGACGGCGGCGACTATCCCGCCAGCGTGCGCAAGGCAGCGGAGATGATCGGGCTGGCGCGCATCCGCGCGCGCCAGCGTGAACGGCACAGCGATGCCTCGGCGGGATCGCGCTACCTTGGCGTGGGCTTTGGCACTTACACGGAGCAATCGGCGCATGGCACTTCGGTGTTCGCCGCCTGGGGCACGCCGGTGATTCCCGGCTTCGATTCCGCCACCGTGCGCATCACGCCGGACGGCGGACTTGAGGTGCGCGTGGGCGTGCACTCGCATGGCCAGGGCATGGAAACCACCTTTGCGCAGATCGCGCACGAGATCCTCGGTATCGACGTGGCGCGGGTCAAGGTGGTGCATGGCGACACCGGCGTGACGCCGTTCTCCACCGGCACCTACGCCTCGCGCTCGCTGGTGATGTCCGGCGGTGCGGTGTCGCGCGCCTGCAAGGCGCTGGTACCGCGCCTGCTGAAGATCGGCGCGCATATGCTGCTGCGCCCGGAGGGCGAGGCCGCGCTGGACGGCGGGGCGGTAAAGGCGGGCGACGCCGCCGTGCCCATCGCCGACATCGCTAACGCTTGGTATATCAATCCACAGAAGTTGCCCGCCGATGTGGATCCCGCCGGGCTGGAAACCACGATGGGCTACAAGCCAAAGGTGGATACCGGCAGCTTCACGTACTCCACCCACGCCGCGCTGGTGGAAGTGGACACCGATTCCGGCCACGTCGAGATCCTCGACTACGTGGTGGTGGAAGACTGCGGCACCATGGTCAATCCCATGGTGGTGGAAGGGCAGACCTACGGCGGCGTTGCGCAGGGCATCGGCACCGCCATGTTCGAGGAAATGCGCTACGACGGCAACGGCCAGCCGCTGGCTTCCACGCTGGCCGACTACATGCTGCCCGGGCCCACCGAGATTCCCGCGATCCGCATCCACCATTTCGAGACGCCGTCCCCGCACACCGAGTTCGGCGCCAAGGGCATGGGCGAGGGTGGCGCCATCGCGCCGCCGGCCGCCATCTTCAACGCCGTCAACGATGCGCTGGGGCAGTTCGGCGTGGAGTTGCTCGAGACTCCCCTTACGCCGCGCAAGGTGCTCGAAGCACTGGCCCGCGCTGAACAAGCGCGAAGCGAGCCGCAGACCACGCAAACCAGAGAGGCGGCCTGAACCATCATGAAAGCAGCTGCATTCATCTATCGCGCCGCGCCTACGCTGGCCGCGACCTGCGCCGCGCTGGCGGACCGCACCGACAACGCCAAGGTCATGGGCGGCGGTCAGTCGCTGGGCCCCATGCTCAACCTGCGCCTGACGCGGCCCGATACCGTCTACGATTTGTCGAAGCTGGCCGAGCTGCGCACGGTCAGCGTCGAGCAGGACCGCGTGCGCATCGGCGCCGCCGTCACCCACGCGCAGATCGAGGACGGCGAATTCCCGGTGTTGCGCAGCACCATGCTGCAGTCCGTGGCACACGGTATCGCCTACCGCGCCATCCGCAACCGCGGCACCATCGGCGGCAGCCTGGCGCATGCCGATCCCGCGGCGGACTGGGTAGTGGCGCTGACCGCCGTCGGCGCCGAGATCGAACTCGCGTCGAAGGCCGGCACGCGCCGGGTACTCATGACGCAGTTCATGCTGGGCGCCTATACCACGGCGCTGACGGAGGGCGAAGTGATCGCGGCCGTCCATGTACCGCGTCACAACGACGCCGTGCGCTGGGGCTACCACAAGCTCTGCCGCAAGACCGGAGAATTCGCCGAGGCAAGCTGCGCCGCCTACTTCGATCCGTCCGCGCGCTTCGCCCGCATCGTGCTGGGCGCGCTCGACGGCGCACCGGCGGTGCTGCACGGCCTGGCCAACGGCATTGCGGCGCGCGGCCCCGCCGCGCTCACCCCGCAAGCCGTCCTGGCAGCCGTGACGCAAGCCACGCCCGGCAAGGATGCGATCGACCGCAAGCTTTATTGCACCGCTGCGACGCGCTGCATCGAACAACTCTTTAACTGAGGGCCGCAGTGGAAACCATCGCACTGACGATCAATGGCCGTGCCGCTGCGGGTGCCTGCGCGCATCGCACGCACCTGGGAGACTTCCTGCGCGACGGGCAGGGACTGACCGGTACCCACCTGGGTTGCGAACACGGGGTTTGCGGTGCCTGCACCGTGCTGGTCGACGACAAGCCCGTACGCTCCTGCATCACGTTCGCCAGCGCCTGCGCCGGCAGCAAGGTGGTGACCATCGAAGGCTATGACGACGATGCCGTGATGCGCGAGTTGCGCGCCGCGTTCAACAAGCACCACGCGCTGCAATGTGGCTATTGCACGCCCGGCATGCTCGCCACCGCGCGCGACATCGTGCTGCGGCTGCCGGATGCCGACGAAGCCACCATCCGCCACGAGCTTTCCGGCAACCTCTGCCGCTGCACCGGCTACATGGGCATCGTGGCCGCGATCCGCTCGGTGCTGGAGCAGCGGCGGCCGCAAGGCGGCGGCGCCGCGCAGGCAACCATGCCGGCGCCGCGCGCGTTCGTCTGCTTCACGCCCGCCGCCGATAGCGCCGGCGAGGCGCAAGCCGTTGCCGCGGCCACGGACGAGACCGAGCGCAGCGCCGACAAGAAAGGCTGGTCGCGCATCGATGGCGGCTTCAGCGTGCCGTTCCCGGTCGATGAGGTCTGGCGCTTCATGGCCGACCTGCCCGCGGTGGCCAGTTGCCTGCCGGGTGCCGCGCTGACCGAGCAGGACGGCGACCGCGTCAAGGGCCACGTCGCGATCAAGTTCGGGCCGATGGCGGCGCGCTTCAACGGCGCGGCGCGGCTGGAACGGGACGACCAGAACCGGCGCGGCGTGCTCAAGGGCGCGGGCCAGGACTCGCTGAGCAATTCCAAGGCCGCGGGCGATATCACCTACGTGCTTCAGGCGGTATCGGCGGGCGAGACCGAAGTGCTGATCGACTTGCAGTATTCCCTGCAAGGTCCGCTGGCGCAGTTCTCCCGCTCCGGGCTGGTGCGCGATTTTGTCCGTCGCATGATGGCCGATTTCGGCAAGAACGTGACTCGCAAGATGGACCCGTCGCTGTCGGATAGTGAACGCAGCAAGGTCACGCAGATGAATCCGGTGTCGATGATGCTGGGAGTGCTTTGGGAGAGGGTGAAGCGGGTGTTTGGGGCTGGGCGGGATTAAGGCCCCGGGGCAGGGATAGAGGGTGGCGGCCGCATCACTTCCGGCATCCCTGCCTTCCCGCCGCCCGAGACCGGCACGATGATGCGTCCTCCTTCCGGCGTGATCCGGTCCCCGGCCGGCAATCGGCTGCAGGGCTTCCTGTGGGCAAGGAGGAGAACATCGCCAGGGGGCGCAGGCTTACAGCCGCGACGTCGCCAGCCGCGCGGCGAGTCCCAGGAACACCACCCCCGCAAACCGGTTCAGCGCACGCTGCGCGCGAGCCGAGCGCAGCAGCAGGGCGCCGAACATGGCCGAGAAGTAGGCGATGACGGAAAAAACAAGCAGGGTGGCGATGATAAAGACCACGCCCAGCACCATGATCTGCAGCGCGATATGCCCACGGTCGGCTGCGACGAACTGGGGCAGGAACGCGAGAAAGAAGATCACGACCTTGGGGTTGGTCAGGTTCATCACCACGCCGCGCCGGTACATGTGCCCGGTGCCAACGTTGCCGCCGCCGTCTTCGGCCATCTTGCCCACCGGTGCGCGGAACGCCTGCCACGCAAGGTAGGCCAGGTACAGCGCGCCGGCGATCTTGAGCGCCGCGAATGCAACCTGGGATGTGGCAAACAGCGCGGCCAGGCCGAAGGCCACCGCGGCCGTATGCACCAGCAGGCCCGTGCAAAGGCCAAGCACCACGACCATGCCGGCGCGAGGCCCCCGCATGGCGGATTGCAGCAGCACAAAGATATTGTCCGGGCCGGGGGTCAGGCCAAGCACCACGGCAATGCCGAAGAATGGCAATAGTGTCTCGAGCGGGGGCATGCGCTTCACTCCTTTGCTGCTGCGGTTAGTGCGTTGTCGGGTGAGATCCGGCATTGGGCAAAAACCCGTCGCCGGACCATCAGGAACGCCATTCGGATACTGCCAGCCAGACCACGTTTGTGCCAGCGTGACGCATTGGCGTCAAGGATGCCATGTTGCCGGACTGCCCGAAGCTGCCTCGGGCGCAGGCCGGTGGCTCCCCGCCATCGCATACGAAAGCTGGTTGGCCGCGTCCACCACCGTCTGCGCCAGGGCAATCAAGCGCTCTTCGTTGAGCCGCGAAGTCGGCCCAGAGATGCACGCGGACCCGAGCAGCCGCCAATGCAGCCCGAACACAGGCGCCGAAACGCTGGAGACTTCCGGCTCGCGCTCGCCCATCGACAGGTGATATCCCCGCCGCCGGATCGATTCATAGGGCTCACCCGGCTGCCCTGAGAACGCCAGGATGACCCGCCCGGGCGCGCCGCTGTCCAGCGGCAGCGCCGAGCCGATGCGTACATGGTGCCGGATGGCCTGCGGGCCCTCCACGCGCACCAGGCACATGCGCTGCTGGCCCTCGCGCACGTAGAACGACGCGCTTTCCCCAGTCTTGATCGTCAGCTCCCGCAGCACCGGTTCCACCACTTCGTACACATTGAAGGTGGCCTGGTAGCACGCGCCCAGCCAGCCTGCAGCACGCCCGAGCCGCCAGCTGCCGTCTTCCTTCTGCACCAGGTAGTTGTCGGACGCTAGCGTGCGCGCCAGGCGCAGCACCGTGGTCTTGTGGAAGCCCGTGCGCCGGCTGAGTTCCGCCAGTGTGAGCTGTGCGTCGCTTACGCCGAAGGCTTCCAGGACGCGCAGCGCCCGCCGTACTGCGATCACGCCGCCGCCTGCGTCGTCGGCCGCCTCACTGGCAATGGGGGAATTGGAGCGGACCATGGTGTGGAATGGGGTGCGTAGAGTGAAACGGTATTGTACTGTGTGCAACGACCATCCAGAATCCGTTCCAACAAATAACGAGATGGAGACAAGCAATGCACCTGCTGCGCCGCGGCCTGACCACCGCTCTCTTTTGTGCCCTGGCCATCCCGGCCCTGGCACAGACCCAAACCTATCCTGCCAAGCCCATCCGCGTGATCGTGCCGTTCCCGGCCGGCGGCGGCACGGACATCATTGCCCGCGAGGTCACCAACAAGGTGGCGATGGCCATGGGCTGGCGCTTCGTGGTGGACAACAAGCCGGGCTCTGGCGGCAACCTCGGCGTGGACGCCGCGGCCAAGGCCAGCGGCGACGGCTACACCATCGTGCTGGGCCAGACCAGCAACCTTGCCATCAACCCCGCGCTCTACCGCAAGCTGCCGTACGACGTGGCGAAGGACCTTACGCCGGTGGGCCTGGTCGCCAGCGCACCGCTGGTGCTGGTGACCAACGTGGATTCGCCCTACAAGACGCTGGCCGATGTGATTGCTGCCAGCAAGGCGCATCCGGGCACTATCAACATGGCCTCGCCGGGCAACGGCACCGTGGCGCACCTGACCAGCGAGCTGTTCCAGAAGACGGCCGGCATCAAGCTCACCCACGTGCCGTACAAGGGCGCGGCCCAGGCCGTCAATGACCTGATTGGCGGGCAGGTGCAGCTGTACCTGTCGTCGGTGCCGACGCTGATCGGCCATATCCGCAACGGCAAGATGCGCGCGCTGGCCGTCACCTCGGGCAAGCGCATGGACGACCTGCCCAACGTGCCCACCATTGCCGAGTCCGGCTACAGCGGGTTCGAGGCCGTGACGTGGTTCGGTTTCGTGGCGCCCGCCGCCACGCCCAGGGGCATCGTGGCGCGCCTGAATGCCGAGTTCAACAAGGCGCTGCAGGTGCCTGACCTGAGGAAGAAGCTGAGCGACCAGGGCGCTGATGTACTGGGCGGCACCCCGGAGGAGTTCGGCGCGCTGCTGAAGAAGGACACCGTTCGCTGGTCAGCCGCCGTCAAGGCATCCGGCGCGCAGGTTGACTGATCTCCGGCATTCACAGCTACCCCGTCGCCATCCCCGAATCCCCGAATCCCCGAATTCCCGAATCCCCGAATCCCCGAATCCCCGAATGCCCGAATCCAAGGAGCCATGCCATGAGCCTGCCCAACATCATCAAATCCTTCGACCGCGTACCCGCCGACATCGTCGCCCAGGCCGCGAAATTCCAGCCCGCGATCCTGGCCGACGTGGCCGGCCGCCGCGGCGCGCTGCACGGCCGCATCAGGGCGTTGCGCCCGCATATGAAGCTGGCCGGCACCGCCTTCACGGTGGAAGTGCGCCCCGGCGACAACCTGATGATCCACGCCGCGCTGGCGCTGGCGCAGCCCGGTGATGTGCTGGTGATCGACGGCAAGGGCGACCAGAGCAGCGCGCTGATGGGTACCATCATGATGAATGCATGCCGCCAGCGCGGCATTGCCGGCGTGGTGATCGACGGCGCGGTGCGCGACAGCCTGGATATCGACGACATGGATTACCCGGTGTTCTCGGTGGGCACCAACCCCAACGGCCCGACCAAGGAAGTGGGCGGGCGCATCGGCCACCCGGTCTCGGTCGGCGGCGTCACGGTCCACCCCGGGGACTTCATCTGCGGCGATGCCGATGGCCTGGTCGTGGTGGAGCGTGAAAAGATCGCCTCGCTGCTGCCGCTCGCCGAGCACAAGGAAGCCGCCGAAACGCGCCGCATCGCCCAGATCAAGGAAGGCAAGACTAACGCGCCGTGGCTGGTTGCCTCGTTGATCACCGCTGGCGTGCTGAAAGAGGGAGAGACGCTGTGAGCGCCAAGCCTGCCATCCTCGTCACCGCGGCTGACCTGGCACCACAAGCCGAGGCATTGCTCGGCGATTACGAAATCGTCTATGCTGGCAAGACCCCCCAGCCCGCCGATCTGGTGGCGCTGGCGCAGCGCCACAACCCGGTCGGCATCATCGTGCGCTACGGCGCCGTGACGGCGGAAATCATGGATGCCGCACCCGCGCTGAAGGTCATCTCCAAGCACGGCAGCGGCACCGACACCATCGACAAGCCCGCCGCCGCAGCGCGCGGCATCGAGGTAACGGCAGCGGTTGGCGCCAATGCCGCAGCCGTTGCGGAGCAGGCCCTGGCGTTGCTGCTGGGCTGCGCCAAATCCGTCGTGACGCTCAACGAACGCATGCATGCCGGCCACTGGGACAAGGCCACGCACAAGAGCTTCGAGCTGGCGGGCCGCACCATTGGCCTGATCGGCCTGGGAGCCATCGGCCGGCGCTTCGCCAGGATATGCGATGCCATGGGCATGCGCGTGATCGGCTTCGATCCATACGCCCGCGACCTGCCGGACTATATCGAGTCCGTGGACCTGGAAACGATCTGGAAGGAGTCGGACGCTATCTCGCTGCACTGCCCGCTGACCGCCGACAACAAGGCGATGATCAACGCGCAAACGCTGGCACGCTGCAAGCCCGGCGTGATGCTGGTCAACACCGCACGCGGTGGGCTGATCGACGAACCCGCACTGCTGGCCGCGGTGCAGTCTGGACAGGTGGCCATCGCAGGGCTGGACAGCTTCGCGGTCGAGCCCATGACGGTGCCGCATATCTTCCACGGCCAGCCCGGTTTTCTGCTCAGCCCCCACATAGGCGGCGTGACCAGCGCCGCCTATGTGAACATGGGCGTGGCGGCCGCGCAGAACACGGTCGGCGTGCTGGCTCGCGCGCAAGCCCCGGTTCTGGCCAACGCCTGAAGACCGAAGCCGGCCCCCGCCCGGGCCAGGGAAAATACAAGGCAGGAGACACCATGAAAACCAAACCGAACCGCGCATCGGCACTGCGCCGTTGCGCGCTGGGCGCGATCGGCTTCATCGCCCTATCCGCCCACGCACAAACCTGGCCCGACAAGCCCGTCAGGATCGTGGTCCCATACCCCCCAGGCGGCGCCGTCGACGCAGTCACCCGAAAAATGGCCCAATGCCTCACCGAACAAACCGGCCAGAGCTTCGTCGTCGAAAACAAGGCCGGCGCCACCGGCACCATCGGTACCGTGCAAGTCGCGCGCGCCCCAGCCGACGGCTACACGCTGCTCGCCAACGACACCACGTATTCCCTGCTGCCGCACATTTTCAAGAAACTGCCGTTCGATTACGCGAATGACTTGCAGCCGGTAGCCGCTTTCGTGTTCGCGCCGATGGCCGTCGCGGTCAAGGCCGACAGCAGGTTCAAGACCATGAGCGATCTGATCGCTGCCGCGCGCGCGGGCGACGGCAAAGTGAGCTACGGCTCAGGCGGCGCCGGCACCACGCCGCATTTCGCTAGCGAAGCCCTGGGCGTGGCCACCAGCGCGCACTTCATGCACGTGCCGTTCAAGGGCGCGGGCGAGGCCACGCTGGCGCTGCTCGGCGGCACGGTGGACTACCAGATCGCATCCACGCCCGGCGTCATCGGGCAAGTCAAGGGCGGCAGCCTGCGCCTGCTGGCAGTGAGCGGCGACAAGCGCCTTGCTGCGCTGCCCAATGTGCCGACGTTTGCCGAGGCAGGGGTCAAGGGCTATGGTGTAGTCAACTTTACCGGCCTGTGGGCGCCCAGGGGCACGCCGCCGAAGGTGCTGGAGCGCCTTCAGAAAGAAGTGGCTGCGGCCATGGCCTCCCAGGGCATGAAGACCTTTGCCGAAGGCATTGGCGCGAATCCGGGCTACTGGGATGCGTCGACATTTTCCAGGCAGCTTGCCGAGCGCACGGCGTTCTGGGGCAAGGTGGCGGCCAATACCGCTTTTGAAAGGCAATAAGCCATGTTCCTGCTGAATGCCCCGGAAGTCCGTGAGCTGGACCTTTTTACCCGTATGCCGGCGAAATACCGCCAGCCCAGGCGCACGATCTGGGCCGATGCCAACCAGGGCGGGCGAGAGATCGATGCCTTCCTGGAAGGGCCGGTGTTCGACAGCGCCGGCAATCTCTATGTCACCGATATCCCCTACGGCCGCGTCTTTCGCATCGATCCAAAGGGCGGGTGGGAACTGGTGGCCCAGTGGGACGGCGAGCCCAATGGCATGAAGTTTCTCAGCGCGGCCGAACTGCTGGTGACGGACTACCGCAATGGCCTGATGCTGCTCGACACGCGCAGCGGAACCGTGGCGCCTTACCTTGGCCGCCGCAATACCGAGAGCTTCAAAGGGGTCAACGACCTCACCATCGATTCGCAAGGGAACATCTATTTCACGGACCAGGGGCAGACCGGGCTGCACGATCCTACCGGCCGCGTCTATCGCCTGAGCGCCGCGGGCAGGCTGGACCTGCTGCTGTCCAACGTGCCCAGCCCCAACGGCATCGTGCTGTCCCCGGATGAGAAGTTCCTGTTCGTGGCGGTGACCCGTGGCAACTGCGTCTGGCGCATGCCGATCCTTGCCGATGGCAGCGTATCCAAGACCGGCCAGTTCTTTACGTCATATGGCCCGAGCGGCCCGGACGGGCTGGCCATGGATGCCTCCGGCCGGTTGCTGGTGGCGAACCCGGGGCTGGGCTACGTCTGGGTGCTGAACCACCGCGCCGAGCCGGTGCAGGTGCTGCGTGGCCCCGCCGGGCATTCCCTGACCAATCTCGCCTTTGGCGGCGCGGCCGGCAAGACGCTGTTCGTGACGGACTCCTCCGCGGGAGGCATCCTGTGCATCGAAATGGATGTGGCCGGGCTGCCGATCGTCCCACGCAAGCATTCAACGGGAGACCCGGCATGACGCAACGCTGGAAGCACAGCCCGGAGGGCAGTCATTGGGGCGAGTTCGGAGGCGACGACCAGCGCGGCCGGATGAACTTGGTGGACAGGGCCAAGGTACTGCAGGGCATCGCCGAAGTGAAGGAGGGGATGACGTTCTGCTTGTCGCTGCCGCTGGACGTGCCGGGCGGCTCGGCGATGAATCCGCGCCGGCAGCCGCCGCGCCGCTTTGCGGTCCTGCGCGACGGCAAGAGCGCGGGGCAGCAGGGCTTCTGCTGGTCGTACGCGTCCGAGGATCCGACCATCACCGATGTGGTCAACGATGACGTGGTGCTGATGAGCCTGCAGTACTCGACGCAGTGGGACAGCCTCGCACACGTTGGCAGTCACTTCGATGCTGATGGCGACGGCGAGCCGGAGGCGGTCTTCTACAACGGCTTCAAGGCGGGAGAGCACATCCGGCCCGGCCATGAAGTCAGCGGCGCCGAGCCCTGGGCGCGCTACCAGGATCCGGTGGCGCAAGCGCTCAGCATCGCGGTGCTGGCGGAGCACGGGGCGCAAGGCCGCGGCGTGATGCTGGACCTCGAACACCATATCGGCCGCAAGCGCCATGCCGTCGGGTACGACGAGCTGATGCGCATCCTCGAGACCGACAACGTCCAGGTGGAAACCGGCGACATGGTCTGCATCCATACCGGTTTTGCCGACACGCTGCTGGCGATGAACGGCAACCCGGATGTCAAGCACCTGCATGACAGCGGCACCGGCCTCGACGGCTACGACAGCAAGCTGCTGAACTGGATCGTCGACACCAGGCTGGCGTGCCTGCTGGCCGACAACCCGGCGGTGGAACTGGTGATGCCGAAGCCGTTGAGCCCGTCGCCGATCCGCGGGCCGCGCCTGCCGCTGCACGCGCATTGCCTGTTCAAGAACGGCATCCATCTTGGCGAGCTGTGGTATCTGACGCCGCTGGCGCGCTGGCTCCGCGCGCACGGGCGCAGCCGCTTCCTGCTGACCGCGCCGCCGCTGCGCCTGCCGGGCGCGGTTGGCTCGCCGGCGACGCCGATTGCCACGGTCTAGCCGGCCGCTTTACCGAATTCAACGCGTTGCAAATCGACGGGGTCGAAGACATGCACAAGAAGTTTGTCGCCAAGTGGCTGATAGTGGTCCTGCCCCTGTTCGGGGCTACGGTCACCGCCAATGCCAAGGCCAACGCCGCTGGCTATCCGGACCATCCCATTCGCCTGGTGGTGCCTTACCCGGCCGGCGGTGCGGCGGACACCGTGGCGCGGATCCTGGCCGCCCCGCTTGGCGCGAAGCTTGGGCAGACGGTGGTGGTCGACAATCGTCCAGGCGCCAGCGGCGTCATTGGCGCAGGTGCGGTAGCGAAGGCGGCGGCCGACGGCTACACGCTGCTGCTCGACGCTACTGCCCACTCGGTCAACCCCAGCCTGCAGCCCCGGCTACCGTACGACACCAGCAAGGACTTCGTTCCGGTTTCGCTCGTCGTGCTGGTGCCGAATCTTCTCGTCGTGCCGCCGAACTCGCCGTTCAACAATCCCCAGGACCTGATTGCCGCCGCCAAGGCAAAACCTGGCAAGCTGAGCTATGCGTCCGCCGGCCCGGGAACCGCCCAGCATCTCGCGGCGGCCTTGTTCAGCCAGCAGTCCGGGCTGAACCTGCTGCACGTGCCGTACAAGGGTGGCGCGCCGGCGCTGAGCGACCTGATGGGCGGTCAGGTGGACCTGATGTTCAGCAACATGGCGGCCTCGTACCCGCTCGTCAAAGGCCAGAAGCTGAAGGTGCTTGCCTCCACGGGGACCAAGCGCGCTCCCGCGCTGCCCGATACGCCCACGGTGGCGGAGTCTGGGCTGGCGGGCTACCAGGTCTACGAATGGAACGGGATCTTCGCACCCGCCGGCACGCCGCCGGCGATCGTGGACCGGCTTAGCACCCTGGTGCGGCAAATCCTCCAGTCGCCAGAGGTGAGGCAACGCTTGCTTGCCATCGGCGCCGAGCCGGCCGGCTCCACCCCGGCGGAGTTCAAGCGTTTCGTCGATGGCGAAACTGTGAAATGGGCGCGGGTCATCAAGGACGGGAGCATCAAGCCTGAATAGGCGCCGGAAAGTGTAGGGCGCGGCCCGACAGCCTCCCGGACCCATTTGCCTTACCCTCGGCATGTGCCGCGACGCATTCGCGTACGGCGCCTTGTCGGCAAGAGAGTCCGGATCGATCGGCCCCCGCCCCCTACATCTGCTGCTTGTCTGCGCCGTGCCAATGCAAAAAGCCCGTGCGGCGAGAACCGTACGGGCTTTGGAATCTGGTTGCGGGGGCAGGACTTGAACCTGCGACCTTCGGGTTATGAGCCCGACGAGCTGCCAACTGCTCCACCCCGCGGGCCGAAATATACGCGGGTTGGCGGGCAATGGATAGTCCTGATTGGAATTATTTGCCAGCATCGTCTATCGATCACGTTAGTGCGGGGCCGGCCACGCACGCATTGACGGCGCGCGAACGGGGCCACTGGCGCGAGAATGTGCGAGCTCGCGTGAGATCGATGGCGCACCTTGATTGAATTTGAGCGGCAGAAGTAGCCCGCCAGCTTCATGCCACGATCGCCGAAGTCGGCCCCGGGACAGCCAGTTCCGCCAGAGCCCGAAACGCCTGCTTTCAGCCCACGCTGCCTTCCTTCGGCTCCGGCACAAGACTGAACTGCGCGGACAGGTCGTTATCGTCACCCAGCGGGCCATCGGTCCGCACAAGCCCCTTCGCGGTGAGCTTGGTCAGTGTCCGGACGGCCTGGATCGGGCTGACGCCCGTGGCCTTTGCGACCTGATATGCATCCATCGGGGTGCCCGTTTTCTTCAGGGCGTCGATTACTGCCTGGCGGGTGTCGTGGTTGTTGTTCATTTCCGGGTGTAGGTTGAGTCTGCTCAGACTAGACGAGGTGGCCCGCCTGCGCAACCCCGCATTCTCGCGGATAGATCAGTCCAAAAAGTTGCGCCATCGCCATCACGAGTCAGAATAGAGGGTCTGACGGCAAGCATCGCAACAATAATGACGCAGACACTACTTCTGATTGACGGCCTGAACATCCTGCGCCGGGTTTACGAAGCCAACCCATCGGAAGACATTCCGGCCAAGGTGGAAGGGGCCGTGCTCTCGGCCCTGGCCTCGTTCCGCCGCGCCCTGGCCGAGTGCCGGCCCACGCACGCGCTGGCGGCATTCGATGCCGGCGGCAAGACCTGGCGGCACGCGCTGTATCCGCAATATCGCCAGCACCGCAAGCCCATGGACCCGGAGCTGGCCGACGTCATTCCCGATTTCCGCCTGACGCTGACGGAGGTGCTCGGGCTCCAGACTGCCTCGGCCGACGGTTACGAGGCGGACGACATCATCGCCACCGTCTTTTATCGCTGGACCGCGAGCAAGGAGGGGCAGGCGATTCCGGTGAGCACGGACAAGGACGTGCTCCAGCTGATCGCCGACGGCGCGATCGTACGCAACCATTTCGCGACGGCGAAGAACGGCGAGCCGTCCTGGTTCGACGAAAGCTACGTCATGGACAAGTTCGGTGTCAGCAGCCACCAGCTGGCGGATTACCTCGCCATGCTGGGAGACAGCACGGACGGCATTCCCGGCGTCGAAAAGATCGGGGCGAAGACCGCCGTGAAGCTCCTGCAGCGCTATGGCGACCTGGAGACCGTGCTGGCCAACGCGTCCGGGGAGAAAGGCGTGATCGGCAAGAACCTGGCGGAGCAGGCGCACTTGGCGCGGCTCTCCCGCCAGTTGCTGTCGCTCAAGACCGATGTCCAACTCGGCCTGACGTGGAACATGCTGCGTGTGGGCGACACGGCGGGGGACCCGTCCTGATGCCCGGCTGTCGCCGGCGCGTGACTCCGCAAAGTGGCTGATGGCAAACGTTTAATATCCAGCCGGTGTTCCCGTGGCGCAGACTAGCGCATTCCGCGGGAGACCAAACTTTGCTGCAACTCAACACATACGAAATCCTGGCGTGCTGGGCAACGTCAGCCTGTCGATATTCCCGGCGATGGCGCTGATGATCCTGCGGCTGTGGGAATTGTCCGCGCTGGCGCTGCCACTGCTGGCGATTCTCGCGGTGCAGGCGGCTGCCCGGCGCCATCGGGTTTACGGTCGGACAGCAACACCTTCAGCGCTATGCACAGCGTAGCCAGCACGGCAAAGAGCCAGCCGCTCCACATCGCGCCCGTCATGCCCATGGCGGTAATGAACCCGCCCGCCACCGCCGCGCCGGACACCACGCCCAGGTTGGCTGCCGAAATATAGAGGCTGGTGGCGAACTCCGGCGCTTCCGGCGCCGCGGAGGCGAGCCACATCTGGCTGACGATCAGGCCACTGGTATGCGCCGCGCCCCACAGAAGGCAGACCGCGATCATCGGCAAGAAGCTGGCGCTGCCACAGGCGTAGAGCACGAGATAGGCGCTGCCCAGCACCACCGGGTGCAGCAGCGCGGTCCGCGCCAGGCTCTTGCCCAGCAGCCTGCCGGCGAGCAGAGTGCCCGCTACGCCGCCGATGCCGAAGACCACCAGCAGCACGCTGATTGTTTCGCCGCCCATGCCGGCCTCGCGCGCGAGGTACTCGGCCGCGTAGCTGTAGACCGAGAACATGGTGGCGAAGATGAGCACGGTGGCCAGCAGGTTGAGCCAGACGGGCAGCTTGCCCAGGATCGCCGACGGCCGGATGGTGGGCACGCACTGCGCCGGGGCTGGCCGCTTTGCCTCATCCGGTAGCACGGCCAGCAGGCCGATGCCTGCCGCGGCGTTCACGGCGGCGCAAAACAGGAAGGACGCCTCGTAGGAAAAACGCGCCGCGATCCACGCCGTGATGGGCACGCCCAGCACCAGGCCCATGCTGGTGCCGACGAAGGCCATGGCCGTGGCATGCGTAGCCCGCTCCCGCGGGTACAGCGACACGGCTGCCGCAAACGCCAGCGAAAAAAACACCGGATGCAGCAGCGCGGGGACGATGCGCAGCGCCATCAGCGTGGCGAAGTCCGGTGCCCAGGCCGACAGCACGCTGCACGCGGCGAACATGAACAGCGCGCCCGCCAGCACCTTGCGCCGCGCATGGCGCGACAGCCACAGCACCATGAACGGCCCACACACGGCCACCACCAGCGCGAACAAGCCGACCAGCCAGCCTGCCCGGGCCACCGTGATGCCATAGCGTTCGACAATCGCCGGCAGGATGCCAACCACGCCAAACTCGATGGTGTAGAGGCCGAACAGGCCTAGCGCGATAAAGAACAGGGAGCGGCCGGCGTTCATCAGATTTGCTCCGAG